>CAWIUD010000028.1:0-42224 GCA_963839185.1 uncultured Alphaproteobacteria bacterium
CGAAGAGGATGGCGGGCGTTGCAGTGCGCAACCCTTCGCCGGAGACGCGCGGCCAGTCCGGCTGATCGCCGCGCCGGGCGCGCTCATCTCGGATCGCGGCCGGCCGAGGCCGCTCGAAGGTCGAAGGGAGACTCCATCCCGCCAATTCTCGCCGACATACAGGCGTCGTCCAACCGGACCGCCCGCCGTCCCATAAGATATCGGCCGACACGCCGTAGAGCAATGAAACTGCGATCGCACGCGCGGGCCGCGCCCAGCGACGAGGCGGCCTTTACCTCTCGGGAGCGACCAGATGCTGGCAGTCGCGCCGCCCAGAATCGAGGCAATTCTGCAGTTTGCGCTGTTGATCGATGAAGTTGAAGGCCCAGTAGCCGAGCGCGATGATAACGACGACGGCTATTAGGGCGAAGAGATTGCCGCGACCGCTCGACTGGGGCTGCTCATCCTCGTCCGGGGCGCCGGGGTCGTCATGCAATGAGGCTTGAAGTTTTCGCTTCGATCTCGCCGAGCGCGGCAAGCGCCTTGGCGACGATCGCCTTCGCGTCGAGCCCGGCGGCGGCGTACATGCGCTCGGGCTTGTCATGTTCCTGGAACACGTCGGGCAGCGTCATCGTACGGACCTTGAGCCCGTTCTCAAGCGCGCCCGCTTCGCTCAGCAAAGTCAGCACATGCGAGCCGAAGCCGCCGATCGAACCTTCCTCGATGGTGATCAAGAGCTGATGCTCGGCTGCGAGCCGCAGGATCAGTTCGCGATCGAGGGGCTTGGCGAAGCGGGCGTCGGCGACGGTGGCCGAGAGGCCGCGCGCCGCCAGCTCCTCCGCCGCCTTCAGCGCCTCGGCAAGCCGCGCGCCCAAGGACAGGATCGCGATCCGCGAGCCTTCGCGCAGGATTCGCCCTTTGCCGATCGGCAGCTTCTCGCCGTGCGCCGGCAGATCGACGCCGACGCCCTCGCCCCGTGGGTAGCGCAGCGCGATCGGACCGAAATCATGCGCGGCCGCGGTCGCGACCATGTGCACAAGCTCGGCTTCGTCGGCCGCCGCCATCACCGTCATGTTCGGCAGGCAGGCGAGATAGGCGACGTCGAAGGCGCCAGCGTGGGTGGGCCGTCCGCGCCGACCAGTCCCGCGCGATCGATGGCGAACCGGACCGGGAGCTTCTGGATCGCCACGTCGTGCACGACCTGGTCGTAGGCGCGCTGCAGGAAGGTCGAATAGATCGCGCAGAATGGCTTGAATCCTTCCGTCGCGAGCCCGGCCGCGAAAGTCACCGCGTGCTGCTCGGCGATCCCGACGTCGAAAACACGGTCGGGGAACACGCGTTTCAGGCGATCGAGGCCGGTTCCGTCAGGCATTGCGGCGGTGACGCCGACGATCCTGTCGTCGCGGCGCGCTTCGTCGACCAGCGCGTCGGCGAACACCTTCGTATAGGCCGGCGCATTGCTCTTCGGCTTCGCCTGGGCGCCGGTAATGACGTCAAAGGCGGAAACGCCATGATATTTGTCGGCAGCGGCTTCGGCCGGCGGGTAGCCTTTGCCCTTTTTGGTCACGACATGCACCAGCACCGGGCCGCCGTGCATGTCGCGCACGTTCTTCAGGATCGGGAGCAGGTGGTCGAGATTGTGGCCGTCGATCGGGCCGACGTAATAAAAACCGAGCTCTTCGAACAGGGTTCCGCCAGTCCAGAAGGCGCGGCCATATTCCTCGGTGCGCCTGGCCTTGTCGTAGAAGAACTTCGGCAAGCGCCGCGCCAGTTGCTTGGCCGCGCCACGCAGGGAACGGTAGGTTTGGCTCGATACGAGGCGGGCGAGATAGGCCGACATCGCGCCGGTCGGCGGCGCAATTGACATGTCGTTGTCATTGAGGATGACAATGAGCCGCGAGCCCAAGGCGCCTGCGTTGTTCATCGCTTCGTAGGCCATGCCCGCCGACATCGCGCCATCGCCGATTACCGCCACGACATTATTTTTTTTGTTTGAGAGATCGCGCGCGACGGCCATCCCGAGACTGGCGGAGATCGAGGTCGAGGAATGGCCGGCGCCGAACGCGTCGTATTCGCTTTCCGACCGCTTGGCGAAGCCCGAAAGGCCGGCGCCTTGGCGCAGCGTGCGGATCCGCTGGCGCCGCCCGGTCAAAATCTTGTGCGGGTAGGTCTGATGACCGACGTCCCACACGATACGGTCCGTGGGCGTGTCGAACACGTAGTGCAGCGCCACTGTCAATTCTACGACGCCAAGGCCGGCGCCGAGATGTCCGCCGGTGACCGAAACCGCGCTGATTGTCTCGGCGCGCAGTTCTTCGGCGACCTTAGCGAGATCGCTTGGATCGAGTTTTCTGAGATCGGCAGGCGAGTCGATTTGATCCAAAAGCGGCGTACTAGGCTTCGTCACGATTGTCCCCAACGCGCGGCGCTCTTTTCTACGTTGCGCCGCGAAGAATGAGACCTACACCAAGACCCGCGCAGGCCGCAATTAGGCCTTTAGAAGGTCCACATACCGCTTGGGGCGTTGGCAAATGACGAATCCGTGACCGTCGCGTCACGTAGGCGAGAAACGCGGCGAAAGCAGTCTTTCAACATATATAGAGTGTTTTAGCGGCCGACATGTCGACTTGATTTCGGCGGCCAGCCGGTTTTCTCACCGCGCTGCCGCGCTTGCCATTGGCAACTGCGTGCCGCAACCTCGAACGATGATCCGATCTCCGCCCGCATCGATCAATGGTGCTGATCGATACGCGCCGGACGGCGCGTACGCCTTTACGCGCCTCGCGCTATCGCTCCTGATTGCAACATTGGTCGGGGCGGGAATGTGGGCGATCATTGTTGTGTTGCCGCAGGCGCAGGTTGAGTTCGGCGTCGATCGTTCCGCAGCCTGCGTTGCCCTATACGCTGATGATGTTGGCGCTCGCCTTCGCCACGATTGCCTTGGGGCGGATGACGGATCGTCGCGGCATCGTTGTTCCGATGGCGATCAGCGGCCTGAGCCTGGGCGTCGGGTTTGTGCTCGGCGGCTACGCACCCAATCTCCTCGTGTTTTCTCTGGCTCATGTGCTGATCGGCGTTGGCGCGGGCACGGGTTTCGGACCGATGATGGCGGATATTTCTCATTGGTTCGTCAGGCGGCGCGGGCTTGCGGTGGTGGTGGTCGCGTCCGGGAATTACCTTGCCGGCGCGATCTGGCCGCTGCTGATGAGTGCTGACCATCCCCTCATCGGCTGGCGAACGACCTATGCGGCGATCGGGGTCATCGTCGCTGCGACCGTATTGCCTTTGGCCCTGGTGATGCGCCGTCGCCCGTCAGCCAAAGCATTCGCCGAAGCGGAGGAGGCACACGCGCGGCGCGCGCCGACGCCGGCTATCGCCGCGCCTGCTGCTGATTCTGCTCGTTCTTGCGGGCTTTTCGTGCTGCGTCGCGATGTCGATGCCGCAGGTCCACATCGTCGCCTATTGCGGCGATCTCGGCTACGGCGTCGCGCGGGGCGCGCAGATGCTCTCGCTGATGTTGATGCTTGGGATAATCTCACGCATCGGCTCCGGATTTGTTGCAGACGCGATCGGCGGGGCGCCGACGCTCCTCATCGGCTCCTTCATGCAAGGGATCGCCTTGCTCCTCTATCTCTATTTCAATGGCCTGACCTCGCTCTTCGTCGTCTCAGGGATTTTCGGGCTGTTTCAGGGCGGAATTGTTCCGATGTATGCCGTCATCTGCCGCGAATTGTTGCCGCCTCGCCAGGCGGGCTCGGCGATTGGTTTGGTCGTCTCGGCGACGATCTTCGGCATGGCGTTCGGCGGCTACTTTTCCGGGGTGATCTTCGATCTCACCAGTTCTTACCGCATGGCGTTTTTCAACGGAGTTCTGTGGAACGCATTCAATTTTGCGATCGTCGCTTCACTGTTCTGGCGCCGGCGGCGCCCCGAGCCGAGCCGTCAAGTCGCGAGCGCTTGAGCCCGTCCCAAAGATTACGCCTCGAGCTCGCTGTCCCAATAGAGAAAGTCCATCCAACTTTCGTGCAGATAGTTGGGTGGGAACAGGCGGCCGTTCTGGTGCAGGTCGTGTACGGTCGGCTGATACGGTTTGGTGGCCGGCCACATGCGGGCGACCGAAGGCAGCATGTCGGCTTTCCTAAGGTTGCAGTCCGAGCAGGCAGCGACGACGTTCTCCCAGGTGGTCACGCCGCCCTTGGAGCGGGGCACCACATGGTCGAAGGTCAGGTCCTCGCGCTGGCCGCAATATTGGCAGGTGAACCGGTCGCGCAGGAACACGTTGAACCGGGTGAAGGCTGGAAAGCGCGTCGCCTTCACATAGCTCTTGAGCGAGACGACCGAGGGCAGCCGCATTTCGAAGCTCGGGCTGCGGACCAGCGTCTCATATTCGGACAGGATGTTGACCCGATCCAGAAATACCGCCTTGATCGCGTCCTGCCAGCACCAGATCGACAGCGGGTAATAGCTCAGCGGGCGGAAGTCCGCGTTCAATACCAGCGCCGGGCAATTTCCGGGCGTAACCGCTTGAACATGAACCGTCACGAAGACGCTCCGCTCCTCCGCACGTCTAACCCAAGCCGCTCCCATTGGTGCGACGCGATAGTCTACAGCTAGCGTGACGGCCTTGTGAAGGCCCCGAAATCCGGCCCTTTCCCGGCCTTCGGCGCCTCGTCCCGCCCGATCGGGACGAATCGATCACCGCGCCGATTGCTCGATCACCTCGATGTCGGCGTCCGACAGCCCGAAGTGATGACCGATCTCATGCACCAGCACGTGCGTCACGACCTCGCCAAGGGAGTCCTCGCCCTCGCACCAGAAATCCAGCAGCGGCCGGCGGTAGAGCCAGATCATGTTCGGCAGTTCGCCGGTCTCCTCGACCGCCCCCCGCTGGGCGAGTCCCCGCCCGCGGAACAACCCCAGCAAGTCAAATTCGCTTTCAGCTCCCATCTCGTCCAGCGTTTCGTCGTCAGGAAAGTCGACGACCTGAATGACAAGCCCTTCACACAGACGCCGAAACGACGCCGGGAGCTCGGCGAACACGGCCTGAGCGATTGTATCGATGTCCTCCGAGGTCGGGGCCCGCAGGGCGGCGGCGCCGCTCGGCGTCTCGCCTGTCAAGGCGCCGCCCTCGGCCGGGCGACCGCGGGAGGCTCCGGCGATTTGCCGTAGGCGGCTTCGAGTTGGTTGATGAACCGGTGGGTGCGCGCGGCGAGCGTCGCCCTGATCTTGCCTGCCGCAGCGGGAAACTCGGTCAGGACCCGGCGGAACGTTTCACGCGAAATCCGCATCACCACCGTGTCCTCGGCCGCGCGCGCCCCGGTCCGGCGCGCAACCGGGGCGTATAGCGACGTCTCGCCGACCAGGGCGCCCGAGCCGACCTTCCGCACGCCCTCGGGTTTGGCGCCGTCTTCCAGCAGCAAAATCGCGCCCGAACGGACGAAATACGCGCTGTTGGCGATCTCGCCCGAGCAAAACAGCGTATCGCCAGCCCGAAGGCTTTGTTTTTCGCTGGAAAAGGCGATGAGCTGCACCGCCTCGCGCGGCAACAAATGGAAAGGGTGCGTGCGCGTGAGCCGTGCGACGTCGTCGTCGAGCGTCACCCGGATCGCCCTCCGGGCGCCCAGCCCGCGACCAGCTTGTAGCCACCGCTTTCGGTTACGAGAAGCTGGGCCTCTGCCGGATTGTGCTCGATCTTCTGCCGGAGACGATAGATGTGCGTTTCGAGCGTATGGGTCGTCACATTGGCGTTGTAGCCCCAGACATGCTTGAGCAGCGTCTCGCGAGCAACCGGCTGCTGTTCGGCGCGATGCAGATAACGCAAAATCGCCGCTTCCTTCTCGGTCAGCCGCAATTTGACGCCCTGGGCGTCGACAAGGTTCTTCGAGGTAGGACGAAACGTATAGGGTCCGACCTGAAACTCCGCGTCTTCGCTGGCCTCGTATTGACGAAGCTGCGACCGGATGCGGGCGAGCAGCACCACGAAGCGGAACGGTTTGCCGACATAATCGTTCGCGCCGAAGTCGAGGCCGAACACCGCGTCCGCGTCGGAATCATGCGCGGTCAGCATGATGATCGGCCGGCGATAGCCATCGCGACGCATCCGCTTGACCGCCTCGCGCCCGTCGAGATCAGGCAGACCGACGTCCATGATGATCAGGTCAGGGGTTCCAGCCGCGACCGACCTGAGCGCCGCCGTCGCCGTCTCGACCGCCTCGACCTGGAACTCCGGGTGCAGCTCCAGCTGCTCGACCAAAGCGTGACGCAGGTCGACGTCATCATCCACGATAAGCAAACGTCGCGGTTCAGTCATCGCCCCTACTCTAATGATTGTCTCGCTCGGCGGCTAGTGCACGATTGGGGCGGGGGTGCGGCAATGGCGACCCGCCCTCCGTTCGCGACGAGTCACGCTCATCTTCAACCCGGCTCGACAAACCTTGGCGGTTTAAGCTTCTGAGAAGCGTGGCGAACTCGCAAGGTCGAGCCGAGAAAGCGGAGCAGGCGCTCCCAATAGGCTTCACCGCCGGCGAAGGCGAGGTCAATATGCGCCGCGCCGGGCGCCGCCCAGAATTCCTTCGGCGGATTGGCCCGATCGAACAGCGCGCGGCTTTCTTCCAAGGTCGTCTTCACGTCGTCGGCGCCGGTCAGCACCAGGATCGGCGCATGCAGACGGCCGATCGTCTCGATCGGCCGCAGGCGCCGGGCTTCGATGCCGGCGGCGGCGCGCATGGCGAGAAGCACAACCGGCGTCGCGGCTCGTCCGGCTGGGCCGAGCAGGCGCCCGAGGCGGCTACCGACGGAGGAGGCAAGGTCGGCAAACGCCAATTCGACGATGACCGCCTCGGCGTCGACCGGCGTCTCGCCGATCAACGTTGCTGCGCCGCCCATCGACACGCCCAGCACCGCCAGGCGCTCGTTCGGCAAGCGTCGCCGCATCCATTCCAGCGCCGAGCGTACGTCGAGGGATTCCTTCTGACCCAGCGTGATGCATGCGCCGGAACTCTCGCCATGCGCCTGGAAATCGATCGCCAGACACGAATAGCCTTCTTGCTGGAGCCGCCGCAAACGCTCGACGTGGGTGAGGCGGTTTGACTTGACGCCGTGCAGCAGAAGCACTCCGCCGCCGCTCCCGCCGGCCAGATACCACCCAGCGAGCGTCTCCCCCGAGCACGATGGGATTGTCATGCTCTCAACCGGCAGCCCCGTCGCTGTCGGATCGAGTCGCGCGCGCCGCGGTCTCAGCATGTAGCGCACAAGTCCGATCAGAGCGGCGACGGCCACAATCGCGATCAGGGCCGATATCTGCAGAACCCGAACCACCATACCGACCTGCGGCGCCAAGCATTCGGTCCACATCATAAGACTGAGGCGACGGGCCGTCGCCGGTTTGCGAATTGGGGAAAGCCCGAGATTTCAGGCGGCGTGCGGCGGCTCGCACGGTCCGGTCGAGCGTCGCCCGCTCCCCAAGCCAGCGCGCGCCACTCCCCAAGTCAGCGCGGCGCAGATCCCAAGCCGACGGGGCGCCGATCCCAAATCCAGGCCAACTTCTGACAAGACCCGCCCATTGCGATTTCTAACCTTTCCAATGACTAACCGTTTGCCAAGAGCGATTACGGCCATCGGAGCGGCGACCGCGGGGACGGGCCGCATGAGGTGGCGAACAGCTTGAGCGTCGACGAATTCAATTAATCAGAAGCATGATAGCCTAGTTCCTTATTTTCAGGAACTCTTACGTGAGGCCATTTGCCGCAGCGCGCAAGGATTGCAGGGGTCAGCGCGGCGCCCCGAGGGCCTTCACGGCGTCAGCGTCAGCTCGCGGGCGCCAGACTTCTTGAGATCGTCTTCGGAGCCGGTCAGCGTGATCGACTTTACGTCGTTCCAGAGCGGAACGAGGTCGCCGTAGTGGCGCGAGAAAATATGGCCCGACTGGCCGGTGGTGATCATGAAGCGCGACTTCTCCGGGTCGGACAGATCATAGAGACCGCGAAATCCGGGGCCGTTCGTGCGCGCGAAAGGCTTTTTCGCGGGCGGTTCGAACGCGCCGCCGCGGTCCAGCGTGTAGAAATCGCCGCTCGAACTCGACGCTGAGGTCGGTGAGCCGGTCGATGATCGGAATGTGGCTATAGACCTTGTGTTGCAACAGCGTTTCGTGCTCGGCGCCCCACCGCCACCGGCTCATGTCGGAGCCGTCGCGCTTGACCAGAAGGGCCAGTCCCTCATCGAACGCACGCGCCAAGGCCTTGCCGCAGTCCGGATCCGGCTTGTCGGGCTGATCGCACCAGGCGGGATGCTCGGCAATGAGCGAAAGGAGCGTCGTGGCGGCGAACGGCCCCATCGCCTCAAGCGGCAGGCCAGTCCTTTCCTGAAGAAGGTCGTGGTGCAGCGATCCGAGGAAGGCCGTGAAGATGAGCGGTTCGACGCGGTCTTTGTCCATCACCGCATTCCAGCTGGCGAGCAGCGCCTGCGCCTGTCGCGCCCGCTCGTCGGTCGGGACGATTTTGGCGATGAGGGGCAGAAAATCCTTGGCCGCGAGCGACAGATGGTCCGCCTGCATCGCCGCAGAGGTCTCGAGGCTGTGCTTGTCGATCGTGTCGAAGAACTGCTGGAGGCGCCGCGCGCGGAAATTCTCCTCCCAGTCGCGTCCGAACTTCGCCTGATCCTCCTCAGGCACATTCGCATTATTCGCGTTGAAGGCGAAGCCGATCTCCGGGTTGTGCATTTGCGGCAGTTGCTCGAACGGGATGACGCCGATCCAGTCGAAGGCCCCCGACGCGCCGTCCACCGGCGTGAGGCCATCGCCTGACTTGCGGATCGGAACAAGACCGGGACTGAAAAAGCCGATATCGCCGGCCGCTGTCCGCATAGACAATGTTCTGCGTTGGGGTTTGATAGAGCCGGAGCGCGTCGAGAAAGTCGTTCCAGTTTCGCGCCGCATTGAGGCGCATCATCGCTTCGGGAGTGGTGTCGTGATCGCCGAGCCCGGTGAAGGCGAGGGCCACGACCTTGCCGGGCTCGACGATGCCCGCGAGGTCCTTGCTGACGTCCGACATGACCGGCCCGTGCCGGGTCGCGCGCACGGTCAGTTTGACGTCCGCCCCGTCCTTCACGTGAATCGTCTCGTCATGGGCGTCAAAAGGCTTCGGCCCGTCGGGCGTCAGATATTTCGACGGAATCGGTGGGATCGACTGTCTCGATGAACAAATCCTGCACGTCGGTATCGGCGCTGGTGAAGCCCCAGGCGATGTTGTCGTTCTGGCCGAGCAGCACAATCGGCTCTCCGGGGACAGTGGCCCCCTTGACCGAGCCCTCGGGCGTGACGATGCGGACCAGGTACCAAAGGATCGGGGCGCCGAGCTCGAGATGCGGGTCGTTGGCGAGAATCGGTTTCCCGGTCACGGTGCGCGATCCCGCGACGACCCATTCGTTCGACGCGCCGCGCCGGATCCCGATGAGATCGCCGATCCGATTGCGGAAGTCCTGGCCGGGTGCGTGTTCAGCGTCGACTTGAGGCCGCGTCGTGACCGGAGCGCCGGGTTTCATGGCTGGAAACATCCAGCCTGTTCGCTCCTCGCCGATCTTTTGAGCTCAGGTGAATGCGCAGCGATTCCAGCTGATAATTGTGGGAGAGCTGCAGCGACAGAAGCTTGCCCCAGACTAGGGAATCCGCCGGCTTCCAGGGCTCGGGGCGAACCCCGGCGAGCAGGAATTCGGGCGGCAGGGCGTCTCTGTGACTGTCGAGGAAGGCGTTGACCCCGTCGGCGTAGGCCTGCAGGCGGCGCTGCGCGAACGGCGACAGCGAGGAAAAGCTGCTTTCGGCCTCCCGATAGAAACCGAGCGCGCGGATGAACTTGTCGACGCCGAGAAGATCGGCGCCCTGAATCTCGGCTACGCGTCCCTGACCGACGCGGCGCTGGATCTCCATCTGGAACAGGCGCTCGCTGGCGTGCAGGTAGCCAAGCGCCCGCGCGGCGTCGTCCATCGAGGCGGCGAAGATATGCGGGACGCCGTAGGAATCGCGCCAAACGCGAACTTCCGCCGACAGCCCGGGGAGCTGTTCGGCGCCGGAATAGGCAGGCATCGCGCGATAGAACAGGAACGCGCCCCCGCCGAGCAGGAAGATCGCGATCGCAATCACCGCGAGGACAAGGAGTCTGAGCAGTCGCCACACCGTCGCTTCCCCACGCCCGCGTCGCGCTTTCGTCAGGCGGTGCGATACAATCGTCTTTCCCGCGGCCTGTCCATGCCGGAGCCAGAGGCCTTCGCGGCAGGGCCGCGGCGCAACCAGCCAAGAACATCGCTAGTCGGGCCTTCTGCGAAATGGTCGCGCTCGGCTTTCTCGAGGAAACGCGCCACGGCGGCCTGAGCCGCAAGCGTCTCAAGAGACTACCCAGCCTGTCGCAAACGAGGTCCAGTGACGTGGGCGAGTGTCTCAAAGACGTCCACTTACGCCCTCTTTTGGGCGTCCGCCGGTCTCAAACGATTGCACGCAAATAACGTTGAGGCGAACGCGGCGGGTCTGCCCTTAGATAGCCCGCGAATCCCAACCCTGCGAAACCGAGCAGCATCATCGCCCAGGTCGCGGGCTCGGGAACGCCGTCCGCCAGGGCGCCGTCCGGCAGCCCTTCGAAATGGTAGAGGCTCGCATATTGGCCGGTGAGCGCAAATGTCGGGTCGACATAGGCGTCGGCGGAGCCGCTGTCTTGGCTCGGATCGTATGGGCCTTCCTCATAGGGCAGGTGACCGTACGCGGTTGCCATCTCGCGAACCACATAGAGCGTGTTCGGCAAAAGGTCGATCGTCTCGCCGGGGCCCGTTTGGTAGCTCTCTCCGCCCACGAGTTCCCAGTCTACGAGCTTTTGGTAAGGATCACTGTAAACAAAAAGATAGACGGACCCAGTACCGGCGCCCACAGTTTTGACATAGGCGTTGGCGTTGTAGATCACGGGGATCGTCGTGACGGACGACGGCCCAACCAGCTGGAAACCATAGCTTACGGTTGCGGTCGCTCCTGTGTATCCCTGCTGCGGGTAAGGAATCCCGAGTTGTGGATCGGTCGAGTTTGAGTAGCCAGAGAAGCCCCCGTCTCCGAACGCATAGGCGTGCGCCGTGCCGCCGTGCGCATTGCTGGCTTCGGCGCTCACATTATAGTCGCCCGCAATCCCGTTGATTGAGTTATTGGCGGGCGAATACTGGAATGCAGCGGACTGCGGGACATCAATCGGCCCATCCAGGTCCGTGGCGTATTGCTGGATGATGCCATTTTGATAGGGAATGTTTCCGGCCGGACCGAACGTGCCTTCGCCGACAGTGATCTGATAACCGGCGGCATGGGCGACGCTGGCGACGGATCCGCAGACAGCGCAGAGGCTCGCAGCGAGGACAGAATCCAAAATGGATTTTTTGGTGAGGCTAATCATTTTCGAGCTCCAAATCGCTTCGTAAAGGGATCGGAGCCTTGGGTTGGGAGTGGCGCTCCGATCGTCCGGCGCTAACCATGACGCGCCCGACGCGAGGCCGCCTCCACAGTTCTGATGAGACCGGAGCGATTTTGGCGCGGTCAGATCGGCCTCAAGCGCGTCGCCGAGAGACCGGCGAGCAATGCGACCACATCGGTCTGTCGATTGCAGCCGGTCTTTTCCAGAACAGCGCGCACGTGGGTTCGAATCGTGCTCTCGGACGCGCCGGCGCCCGAGGCGATATCCGCAACCGTCTTTCCCTCGGCGAGATCACGGGCCACCCTCGCCTCGGCCGGCGTGAGGTCGAACAGCGATTTCACGATCGCCACGGAAGGAGCGTTCAGGGCCGACAGGGGAGTCAGCGCCAGGACGCCGGCGCAGCGAACAAAAATGTCCCGCGCAGACAGGCGGATCGGGACGATGTGGGCGACCATTGCGGCGGACCCATCGACGCCACGAACCGGAAAGGACCGGGCGGTCGCGCCCTCGGCTGCGCCGATCGACGCGATAGCCGCGTGGAGCATAAGATCGGCGCTCCGGTCGCTCAGCGACAGGCGGTCGCGCGCCAGCCACCGGACCTCGCCCGTCATCGCTTCGATCAGGGGATTGGCCGCAATGACCTTGCCGCTCTCGTCGAAGACCAGGGCCGCGAGACCGAGCGCCTCCAGAACCTGGGTGGTCGCGCGCGCCCGTTCGAGCTGCAGGCGGACCGACATGGTCGCGGCGCGGGCGATGTCTGGCCGAATTGCGTCGAGCCTGTCGAGTGCATCCCGCTCGACCGGCCCTCGCGCGAATTCGCGCTCGAGCGCGATGGTGAAACTGTCGCCCGTCGGCAGCGCCACCGCGGTCGCCGCCGCGTGTCCCAACCCGCGCGGGTACAAGATAGTGCGGTAGGTCAGGTCGTCGGCAACATCGCCTGCCGGAAAGATTTCGGCCTCGGTCAGAAACCCCGAATGGCGGGCGGCGAGAAGGCGCCTGAACCGTTCGGATCGCGCGACCAGGCCGCTCTCGATCAATGGTCTGATCGTTTCCAATCCGAAAGCCGACGAGCCGACGAAGCGGTGAATTTCGCCCTTCGAAACGAACAGGAAGCCGACACGCGCGGTCGCGATCGCGGCCAGTTCGCCCAAGGCCTTCGGCCATTCGTCCGGCATGAATGCGCATTCGTAGATGCGGTCGACCAGATGGGGGTCCATAGGCAAATCTCGCTGTCCAAGGTCGTTTCGCGCCTGAGCGAGACGATAGCCTACCGACCGCGAATTGCCAGAGCAAAACCGGTAGAACGGCTCTTGAGCGTGAGGCTCCCGGCGAACCCGAGAGACCCCGCAACCTTGCAAGAGCCCGCGATTTTTTCCGCCCCGTTGGCAGCCTTGTGCGAATCACCCCGCTATAGCGCCAACTCCACTTTCACCGGCGCGTGGTCGGAGGGGCGCTCCCATCCGCGCGCGTCACGCAGAACGCGCATGGACTTGACCGCCTCGCCGAGCGCGGGGCTGACCCAGACGTGGTCGAGGCGCCGCCCCTTGTCGACGTTCGACCAGTCGGGCGAGCGGTAGCTCCACCACGTATAGAGCTTCTCGCCATCGGGGACGAACTTGCGCAGCGCGTCGACCCAGGGGCCGGCGGCCTGCGCAAGCTTCAGCTTTTCGACCTCGGTCGGCGTATGGCTGACGACCTTGATGAGCGCTTTGTGACTCCAGACGTCGTGTTCGAGCGGCGCGATGTTGAGATCGCCGACCAGGATCGCCCGGCCCGCGGCCGGCCGCTCCGTCTTCGCCCAATCGGCCATCTCGTCCACGAAAGCGAGCTTGTGGGCGAACTTGTCGTTGATCTCGGGGTCCGGCTCGTCCCCGCCGGCGGGGACGTAGAAATTATGCAGCTCCAAGCCTTCCGCCTCTCCGCCGAGCACGACATAGAGATGTCGGGCGTGGCCCTTGGAGCAAAAATCGCGGGTCGAAAACTTGGCGAACGGAATGCGGGAAACGACGGCGACGCCGTGGTAGCCCTTCTGTCCGCAGATCGCGATGTGCGGATAGCCGGCGTCACGGAATGCGCCGCGCGGGAAATTGGCGTCCGGGCATTTGGTTTCCTGCAGGCACAAGACGTCCGGCCGGTGCTCGGCGAGGTAGCGCGTCACCAGATCGATGCGCAGACGGACCGAATTGATGTTCCACGTGGCGACGGAGAAAGTCATGCGCGGCCCCAAGATCGAGTGAGCGCCACATTCCCGGGCGGGGCGGCGGGCGCAAGAGGCGCCCCGGCACTTTCCCACAGGGCGGCCGCCATCACTTTCTGCGATTGCCGGGCTGGTTGGCGGGCAACTCGTCGATGTGGAACAGCGCCGGGTCCGGCTTGGTGGTCGAGATCGATGTCGAACAAGGTCACGACGGTCTGGAAGCCCTGCGCGTCGATGACCGTCCATTGCCTCAGCGCGAAGGTCGAGCGATCAAAAACGAGGGAAATATGCGCGCTGCCGCCAAGCGCCGCCTTGTCCTCAATCTCGATGGTCGCCGCATCGCCCTCCTGGGCGACGCTCAGCACCCTCGTGTCGCGCGCGAGATCGATATGGTCGGCAAGCAGGAACTTCAGCGGCGTCTGCGCGATGTAGTACTCGTCCTGCGTGTTGAGCTTGTGGTCAATGACCGCGACGCTGCGGCCGTCGGCCACGATCTCGAAGCGCGCCGGCGCGACATATTTGAACAGCATGCGGCCGGGGCGCTCCACGGTGAGCTGACCCTCGGAGCGTTTGCCGTCCGGACCGATCTGGACGAAGTCCGCGGTCATGACCCGGGCTGCGTCAAGCCAGGCGTTGGCGCGCGCCACCGCTTCCGCAGCGCTGAGCGGCGCGGCCGGGGCCTTGGCGGGCTTGGCCGATTTTTCCGCCGCCGCCGAAGGCGGATGGAGCTGGACCGGCGCATCCTGGGCGAAGGACGGGCGCCGCGGCGAGGGCGGAACAAAGACTGAGCGCGAGCCATGCGGAAGCGGTGCGCCATAAAGTTTTAGACCTTTCGACTTTCGCCGGACCGGAGCGCCGAATCGCATTCGGCGCGAGGCTGATACTGGGAGATAGCGCGTTCCAGCGGAAGCGCCGCGTTTCCGCGAGCACTGCGCTCTTTCTGTGGCGGGTTCGCGACTTTGGGACGGCTAGGCCGCGCCGGCGAGCGCCGCGTCGAGGCAGTCGCCGAGGCGCTCGACGATCGCATCCACCTGATCCGCCTTCACGATGAACGGCGGCGCCAGCAGAATATGATCGCCGTTGACGCCGTCGATCGTGCCGCCCATCGGATAGACCATGAGCCCACGCGCCATCGCCTCGCGCTTGACGCGGGCATGGAGTTTGAGCGCGGGGTCGAACGGCTGCTTGCTCGCGCGGTCGCGGACGAGTTCGAGGCCGCGAAAGAGCCCGCGCCCGCGAATATCGCCGACCGACGGGCAGTCGGCGAAGCGCTCCTCCAGACGTCGCTGAAGCCGCGCGCCCATCTCGACGACATTGGCGAGAAGCTTGTCGCGCCTGATAACTTCCTGCACCGCCAGCGCCGCCGCCGCCGCCATCGGATGGCCCATGTAGGTGTGCCCGTGCTGGAAGGCGCCCGATCCCTCCGGCGAAAGCGTCAAAAATCCGCCGCGCCAGCAGCACGGCGCCGATCGGCTGGTAGCCGCCGCCGAGGCCCTTGGCGATCGCCATCAGATCGGGCGCCACGCCCTCCTGCTCGCAGGCATGAAGCGTTCCGGTCCTGCCCATGCCGCACATCACCTCATCGAGGATCAGGAGCACGCCATGGCGATCGCAGATCGCCCGGATGCGCTTGAAATAGTCGCCGACCGGCGGCGCCGCGCCCAAGGTGGCGCCGACTACGGTTTCGGCGATGAAGGCGATCACGCGCTGGGGGCTGATCTCGACGATCTTGTCCTCGAGCGCCTGAGCCGCCCGCGCCGCATAGTCAGCGTCGCTCTCGCCAGAGCGGCGCAGGCGGTAGGGATAGCAGGGGTCGATATGGTGAGTTTGGATGAGAAGCGGCTCGAACTGCGCGCGCCGCCCGGCATTTCCTCCGGCGGCGAGCGCTCCCAGGGTGTTGCCGTGATAGCTCTGACGCCGGGCGATGATGCAACTGCGCTCCGGCTCGCCGATCTCGACAAAATATTGGCGCGCCATCTTGAGCGCCGCTTCGATCGCCTCCGAACCGCCGCTGACGAGATAGACGTGATCGAGCCCGGGCGGCGCGTCCTCGATCAGCCGGTCGGCGAGGCGCTCTGCCGCGTCGGTGGTGAAAAAGGCGGTATGCGCGTAAGCCAGCCGGTCCAGCTGATTGTGCAACGCAGCCAGGACATCCGGATGGCCGTGGCCAAGGCACGAGACGGCGGCCCCGCCGGAAGCGTCGAGATAGCGCTTGCCGTCGGCGTCGACGATCTCGACGCCGGAGCCGGAGACGGCGACCGGCATGACAGCGTTTGCGGCGCGATGCAGAATATGCGTCATAAGCGGTTCACACGGCGAGTGGCGGGAGGGACGGGTTTCAAGCCATCCTACGCGCCCGGAGGGAGCGACGGAAAGGCGGGACGGTGGTCGAGGTTGACGCGCGCAGACGGGTCGTCCTAGCGGTCGCGCCGAACGGCGGGCGCAGGACGAAGGCCGACCACCCGGCGCTTCCCTTGACCGCCGACGAGCTCGCCCGCGCCGCCGCTGAATGCCTCGATCGCGGGGCGTCGATGATCCACTTGCATGTGCGCGACGCGGAGGGCCGGCATCTGCTCGACGCCGACACCTACCGCGCGGCGATCGCGCGGATCTGCGACGCGGTCGGCGACCGGCTCCTGGTGCAGATCACCAGCGAGTTGCTCGGGCGCTATTCGCCAGCCGAGCAGAAGGCGGTGGTTCTGGCGACCAATCCCGAGGCGGTGTCGCTCGCGCTGCGCGAGCTCGCGCCCGCCAAGGCCGACGAACCGGCGTTCGGCGAATTCATGGGCCGGCTGAAGCAGATGCGGATCTGGCCGCAGATCATCCTCTATTCCACCGACGAGGCGGAACGCCTCGCCGCGATGCGCCGGCAGGGGCTGATCCCGTTCGATTCGCTCGCCGTTCTCTACGTTCTCGGCCGCTATTCGATCGTGCGCACGACCGAGCCGCGCGACATCCTGCCGTTTTTGGCGCCGGAGGCGCCGCGGTTCGAATCGTGGAGCGTCTGCGCCTTCGGTCGCCGGGAAGCGGCCTGCGCAACCGCCGCGGCGCTGCTCGGAGGCCATGTGCGGGTCGGCTTTGAGAACAATCTCGCCCTCCCCAACGGAATGCGCGCGTCCTCCAACGCGGACCTGGTCGGCGCGGTCGCCAACACGCTTCACGCGCTCGGTCTGGCGACGCAGAGCGCGGACGGCCTAAGGGAGGAGATCGCGGCGGCGTTGTGATCGTGCCGCGCCTCGGTCGGACATAGTTAGGTTGTGCTTTGAGGTCGTTCACCTGGCGGGGCGGGGGTGCTGGTGCGCCGATCGCTGGGTCAATTCGAAACCCGGATGCGGATTCCGCAAGGTCCGGCAAACTCGCCTTAAAGGTCTCTTCCTATCCTTCCGCCATGTCTGCTTTCCTTCCGTCCGCGCTAGCGCGCCCGCCCTCGCCTGCGGCCCGGCCGATCGCCGGCTCCGCGGGGCTCGTGCTGGCGGGGGCGGTCGGCTGTCTCGTCGGGCGAATCGCCCCGGAGGCGCCAGCGTTCATCGCGGCGGCGCTTGCCGGCGCCGCTGGCCTGGGCGTCCTTGCGCTGGCCTGGACGCTTGAGGACGCGGCGCTCGCCAAGCTGACGCTCGCCGCGCTGGCGGGAGCCAGCCTGACGCTTTGGGGCGCAACCCTGGACCCGGAAGCGAGGCTTCAGCTTTTCGGTTTCGCCATGCTGGCTTTCGGCGGCGGCCTTGCCGCGTGGCTCGTGCGGACGGCGACGAAGCGCCCTCGCATTTCCGCCGCCGCGGGCGCGCTGTTCGCCGGAAGCGTCGTCGTCGCTTTGCGGCTATGCGTTCGCGATCGTCGTCACTGTCGCGCGATCTGATGATCGCCGATTTCATGACCTACCGGCGGATCGCGATGGTCGTTGCGAGGCTGGCCGGCGCCGGGAACTGGCCGCTTCTCATGACGGCGAGCATCGAGTTGATTGCGCAGGACTATTCCTGGGCGGCGGCGCTCGCGCCAGGGTTTGCGCTGGCGCTGACCGCGCCGACGTCGCGAGCCGTCTACAGCTTCGCCCTGATCGTCTGCTATGCGGCGCCGGCGGCCTTTGCGCTTGCGATCCTGTCGCGCGATCTTGCCCGCCGCTCCGGATTGGCGCGGGAGGCGAGGCCCGCGACCGCGATCCTGGCCCTCGGGCTCGCCGCCGTCTTCGCCGTCTATCCTGCCGGAATGGCGGTCGCCGCGCGCGGCATGCCCGACGTCGGCGGGATCGTCCTCGTCGTCTGCGCCCTACGGCTCGCCGACCGTCTGGTCCGGCTCCTTCAGCTGCCGAAGCGGCATGATGCGTGGATCGCGCCAATGGTCCGGCGCGTCGCCGTGGCGCTGGCGCTGACATTGTTCGCGATGTTCGCCTTTCGCCGGTGGTACGCCTTCGCCGCAGCGGGCGTCGCGGCGACAATATGCGTCGAGGCCGGCCTGATCGCAGCGAAGCGCGGCGGCGCCTTCCGCTGGAACGAGACAACGCAGGCCGGGGCGCTCGGCGTCCTGACGCTGCTCGCGCTCGCGAGCCCGGTGATTGTCGACTGGCTGCCCAATCTCGCCGCGCACGACTATGGGTCAGCTTACGCCGCCTATCGGAAGCCCGCGGACGTTTTCCGCGTTCAACTCGGCGACTGGGTCGGCCTCTTGCCGGCGTTGGCCGCGATCGGCGCCGCGGCTTCCCTCTGGGCGAAATCCAGGGATCGCCGCCTATTGCGGATGACGCTCGGCGCGGCCGCCGTCGCTTCGGCGCTCTTTTTGCGCGTCCAGACGCCCTATATTCATCATCTCTATCTTGTCGCGCCGGCGCTCGCCGCGCCGGTCGCGGCTCAATTGATGCTCGCTTTCGTCAAGGCGCCGCGCGCCGCGGTCGCTGCACTGGCCGCGCTCGGGCTCCTCACCTTTTCGCCGCTCGCCGCCGCGCTCAATCCTCTAGGCCTCACGCCAATCGCCGGCCTGCCGCGTGCGCCGCGCGCCGATCTCGCCGAACTCCGACGTCTCAAAACCTGGGTCGACCAACGCGCCCACTCCGGCGATCGGGTGTGCGGCCTCGGCTCGAGCTACACGTTCAGCGGCGAGCTGATCGACGACCTGTGGCAGCTCGATGCCCGGCACGCTGCGGCGCCTCTGGAGAAGGCGGGCGTGACGATGCCGGACGTCGACACGGTTGACGGCCCGCCCGCCGCCGGCCTGAAAGATTGCGCCGTCATCATCGTCGGCGATCCGATCCAGACCCATCTCAATCCCGACGACCAGCAGACCGTGATCGTCCCATCGGGCGAGATGCTGGCGGGGCAGGGGATCGGCGCCAAGTTCCGCCGTTCCGGCGAAGTCTTTCATCTCGAGAACAGAGTCAGCGCGGTCGTCTTCGAGCGCGCGGCCCCGCTCGACGACGCCGACCTCGCCGGGTTGCGGGATCGGTGGCGCCTAGCGAGGGCTCACGCGTTCTCGCCTTAAGCGACGCCCGCGGTCGCGACCGTATGTTCGGCGATCATGCGCTCTTCGTCAGTGGGTATGACGTAGACGGTCGTGGGCGACGACTTTGTGCTGATGATCTCGGCGCCGGCGCGGTTGGCGTCCCGATCCAAGCGGATGCCGATCCAGTCCATGCCGGTCAGCGCGGCTTCACGGATGCGCCACGCATGTTCGCCGATGCCGGCCGTAAAGACGACGGCGTCCACGCCGTCGAGGGCGGCGGCGAGGCTTCCGAGCTCGCGCCGCAGGCGGGCGACGAAATAAGCGATGGCGTCCCGGGCCCCCGGGCTGTCGGAGGCTTCGAGTTCGCGCATGTCTTGCGAAAGGCCGGACATGCCCTTGAGGCCGGAGTTTTCGTAGAGGAGATTGGAGACCTCATCCACGGTCATTGACTTTTCGGACATCAGGTAGAGCAGGACGCCAGGGTCGATCTGACCGCAACGCGTGCCCATCGGCAGACCGTCGAGCGGGGTGAGCCCCATCGTGGAGGCCATCGAGCGCCCGTCGCGAATTGCGCACATCGAGGCGCCGTTGCCGAGATGCGCGACAATCACCCGGCCCGCCGCAACTCTGGGCGCAATCGCTCTCATCCGGCCCGAAATATATTCGTAGGAGAGGCCATGGAAGCCGTAGCGTCTGACGCCCTCATCGTAGAACGAGCGGGGAGAGCGTAGCTATCGGCGACGAAGGGATGGCTGCGATGGAAGGCGGTGTCGAAACAGGCGACCTGCGGCGTTGACGGAAACGCTTTAAGCGCGGCCTCGACGCCAGCGATGTTATGGGGCTGATGGAGCGGCGCGAGCGGAATGAGGAGGCGCAGCTTTCCCAAGCTGTCTGCGTCGAGCAGCATCGGCTTCGCGTAGTCAGGGCCGCCATGCACGATGCGATGACCGACCGCGGCCACCGCGCGGTCGAGGCCCGCTTTTGCCAGCCACACGAGGATCGCGCTCATCGCGCCGTGATGATCCGCGTGGGCGTCGGCCGGTTCTAGCGGAAACTGGCTCTCCTCTCCTCCCGCAGTTTTGACGTGGAAAGTCGGCTTCGCGCCAAGGCCTTCGATTTGGCCTGACGCCAGCAGGCCTAATGCCGCCGTCGCATCGAAAGCGGCAAATTTCAGCGACGACGAACCGGCGTTCAGGGTCAGGATCACACGGCTCAAACACGTCACTCCTATGGCGAGCGAGGGCCCGGCGACGAAAGCTTAGCCTGCCGCCGCGCGCACCCGTCAAGTCGCGCCGGTCCGCCGTCGCTTACACAACGCGCGGCGCGCTTGCGCGGGGGTGTCGTTCATGATTCTGTCATGGGGCTAATGTCTTAGCTGAAGCGGCCGAGAGGCGCGTCACGCGCGAGCGGCCTGGACCATGAGACGATGAATTTTTTCCAGCGGTTCACCTTTCTGTTTTCGGCCCCGATATTTGACGCCGACGATCTCGAAGGCCACAGGGTCAATCAGATCATCGCCGCGATTGAGCGCATGGGATTCCAGGTCATCCGGGCGCGACGTCTCGACGATGCCGAGATCGCGGTGCAGACCGACGCTGCGATCGGCTGCATGGTCGTCGACTGGGGCAAGAAGGGAATCGAGGGCAAGGCGGCTTCGCTCATCAACCTGATGCGCAAGCGCGGGCTCGATATGCCGATCGTCGTCCTCGTGCGGGGCAAGCGGTTCGAAGACATCCCCGTGGAGGTGCTCGACTTCATCGACGGCTATGTGTTCCTCGCGGAGGAGACGCCGGAGTTCATCGCCAGGAACCTGGTCTCGCGCCTCAAGCAATATGCCGAGACGCTGAAGACGCCGTTCTTCGGGGCGCTCGTGGACTACGCCGAAGAAGGCAACCAGCTCTGGACCTGCCCGGGCCATAACGGCGGAGTTTTCTACAGCCGCAGCCCGATCGGACGCATCTTCATGGAGCATCTGGGCGAGGCGATCTTTCGCGACGACCTCGACAATTCGATTCTCGAACTCGGAGATCTCCTGACCCACGAAGGGCCGGCGCTGCAGGCGCAGAAAGAGGCGGCGGCGATCTTCGGGGCGGAGAAGACCTATTTCGTGCTCAACGGCACCTCGTCCTCGAACAAGATCGTGCTGACCAACCTCATCGCCGAGGGCGACCTTGTGCTGTTCGACCGCAACAACCACAAAGCCGCGCATCAGGGCGCGCTGTTGATGGGGGCGGGATTCCGATCTTTCTGTCGACCGACCGCAACGCATACGGGCTCATTGGCCCGATCCGCCCCGAGGACCTGGACGAGACGACGATCCGCGAGCGCATCCGGTCCAACCCGCTGGTGACCGACCGTGACGCCTGGAAGCGGGAGCGGCCGTTCCGCGCCGCGGTGATCGAACAATGCACTTACGACGGGACAATCTATGACGCCGAACGCGTCGTTGAGCGGATCGGGCGACCTCTGCGACTACATCCTGTTTGACGAGGCCTGGGCGGGCTTCATGAAGTTTCATCCGCTCTACGAGCGCCGGTTCGCCATGGGTCTTCGCGATCTTGGCGAAGCCTCGCCCGGCATCGTCGCGACCCAGTCGGCGCACAAGCAGCTCGCGAGCTTTTCGCAGGCGTCGCAAATCCATGTGCGGGATCGCCATATCAAGGGCCAGCGGCGGCGGGTGGAGCATCGCCGCTTCAACGAAGGCTTCATGCAGCAGGCCTCGACCTCGCCGTTCTATCCGCTGTTCGCCTCGCTCGACGTCGGCGCGCAGATGATGAAGGGGCGATCGGGGGAAGTGCTGTGGGACGATACGATCCGGCTCGGGATCGAATTGCGCAAGAAGCTGCGCGCGGTGCGGCGCGAATTCGGCGAGAAGGAGAAGGACCCCGCGCGCCGTTGGTTCTTCGATCCCTTCGTGCCCGAACGGGTCTCAATTCGCGACGCGGCGACGGAGGGATCGGCGCATGACGTGCCCTGGGAGAGCGTATCGACCGATCTGCTTGCCCGCGACCCGAGGTTTTGGGCGCTGGCGCCGGGCGAGGCTTGGCACGGCTTCAAGTCGCTCGAAGAGGGGTTCGCCATCACCGATCCGGCGAAGCTCACGCTGCTCACGCCGGGTTTCGACCGCGCGACCGGCGCCTATGAACCGCATGGCGTGCCTGCGCCCGTGGTCGCGCAATATCTGCGCGAGAACCGGGTGGTGGCGGAGAAGAACGATCTCAATTCGCTGTTGTTCCTGTTGACGCCGGGCGTCGAGTCGAGCAAGGCAGGCACGCTCGTTTCGGCGCTGGTCGCCTTCAAGCGGCTGCATGACGACAACGTGCCGCTGGAAGACGCGATGCCCGAGTTCGTGGCCAAGCGGCCTCTCCGCTACCGGGGCAAACGGCTCAAGGACCTGTGTCGGGAAATGCACGCGTTCTTCCGCGACGCCGGGGTCAGCGAGCTGCAAAAAGCGCAGTTCGCCGCCAAGCACCTGCCGGAAATGGCGATGACGCCGCACGAGGCCTCGCGGCATCTCGTGCGCAACAATGTCGATTACCTTCCCCTCGAGGCCCTCGACGGCCGGATCGCGACGACGCTTTGGGTTGTCTATCCCCCAGGCATCGCCACGATCGTTCCGGGCGAGCGGATCGGCGGGCGGGCAAAGCCGATGGTCGAATACCTGAAGATGTTCGAGCGCGCCGCCAACGAGTTTCCGGGCTTTGAGTCGGAAATCCAGGGCCTCTATCGGGAGGTTGACCCGTCGGGCGCGGCGCGCTTCTACACCTACGTCGTCAGCGAATGAGGATCAGCGGGGAGCGACGATGGACGCCAAGCTGAATTCCTCGGCGGATGGCGGCGCGGCGGCTCCCGACTCCGGAGGCCGATCGCCGTGCGCGATTCGCGCGACGGCGACGTCGAAGCGATGCTGGCCATCTACCTGCACCACATCCGGCGGGGCGTCGATCCGGGCGTCGAGGTGGAGTTTTTCGAGACGCCCGACGCCGACGATCTCAAGCGCCGCCGCAAGTCGATGCATCGGCGCAAGATGCCGCATATCGTGGCCGAGGAGAACGGCGCCGTCGTCGGCTACGCCTACGCGGTGCCGTTCCGCAAGCGCCCCGCCTATCGCTATTGCGTCAAGCACTCGATCTACGTCCATAACGACCATCTGAGGCGCGGCGTTGGGTTTCGCCTGATGGCCGCGCTGATCGACGCTTGCGCCGCGGCCGGCTTCCGCCAGATGATCGGCTATATCGACGGCGCCAACGGCGCTTCGCTCGGGCTGCACGAGAAGTTCGGCTTCCGCCAGGTCGGATATCTCCCTTCAATCGGGTTCAAGTTCGGCCATTGGACGGACTCGGTCATGGTGCAGCGCTCGCTTGGACCGGGCGGCGACGGAGCCGCCGACCACGTAGCGCCACCGCCGTCATTGCGAGGAGCGCAGCGACGAAGCAATCCAGGAATCGTAGAGCGCCCGACGACCCTCTGGATTGCTTCCCCCGGGCTTGACCCGGGGGTCGCTCGCAGATGACGGAAGCGGCGCGACTTGAATTCATCCCGCGGGCGTCCGTGCGGCCATCAAAGCGGCAAGATCCGCCGCTCTGCCGACGCTTCGCACCTTCACCGTTCCGTCTCGGCCGCGAGCGTCGACTTCGTGTTGGGGCAGATCATCGGGGCCGAGGCCCGAGCGCCGGTAAACCTCCTCGGACATCAGCGCTTCGCAGCCGAACGGCTTGGTCAAGTCCTGAAGGCGCGACGCGACATTCACCGGGTCGCCGATCACCGTGAACTGCGCGTGCCGCTCATAGCCGATGTCGCCGGCGATGGTCACTCCGGCGTGGATTCCGATCCCGAAACGAATGGGTTCGAGCAGGCCGTGAGCGAGCGCGCGGTTGAGCTTCTCGACATTGATGGCGATCGCGGCGCTCGCGAGGATCGCCTGCCGACATGCGGCCTCGGGCCGGCCCGCGAGGCCAAACAGAGCAAGCAACCCGTCGCCGAGAATCTGATTGGGCTCGCCTCCGGCGCTCAGAACCGCGCTGCTGACGGCGTTAAGGAACTGGTTGATGACGAAGACGGTGTCGTAGGGCAGCCGCCCTTCGGCGAGCCTGCTCGATCCGCGCATATCGACGAACATGACGACGACATAGCGTTCGTCTCCCGAGCGCGCCGGTCCGGTTCGATAGGCGTCCACCGCCGTCGCATGCGGGGGAAGCAGGGGTACGAACGCGATATCTTCGGTCGGCCTGAGCTGGCAGGCGAGCCTGACCCCGGCGTCCGCGCCGATGCGTTCAAGCACCGCCCTCTCGTCTGCGCTCGCCTCGGGGAGTGCGTCGATGCCGCCGAGGATGCGGATGCGACAGGTCGAGCAGCGACCGCGCCCGCCGCAAACATGCGCGTGAGGAATATTGTTGAGAAGGCTCGCCTCAAGCACGCTCAATCCGCGGGGGGCCCGGATTGAGCGGTCGGGATAGGTCAGCCTGATGAGGCCCTTGCGCCGCTGGCGCCAGCGGCGCAGGCCTCGGGCGGACGCCGTGGCGGCCAGCGCCGCCGCCAGAGCGACGAGTGCGCCATTGCGATCGTTCAAGAGAGCGGCGTTCTGGGCATCGGTCCCGATGCGATCCGGCGTCATGTGACGCGCCCGCCAATCCGGCTCCTCGACCGATTGCCGCGTCCTCTCGCCGCCCTGGTAGTAGCCGAGCAGCGCGAGGGCCGGCAGCAATACCGCGACCGACAGAAGCAAATTCTTGGCGTGTGGATAAAAAGGCTTGAGCCGCAACCAGTAATGGACGCCAAGGCAGCCGTGAATCCAGACGATCAGCAGAAGCACAGCCTGCAGCGACTCCTGAGAGCGGCGAGCGCACCCAGAATTTCAGCAGCTCCTCCGCGTAGCCTTTCTCGGTTCCGAACAGGCCGTGGGAGACGCGCGTGCCGATAATGTGCTCGGCCAGGAGAAACGGGATGGAAAGGCCGAGAACAAGCTGGGTCGCTTCCAGCCGGGTCCACCGAAACTGACGCCGCTCGTAGAGCGCCCAGTATCCCAGGCTCATGTGGATGGCGAACGAAGCGTAGAGGATCGTCAAGCCCGGAGGCGAGACCCAGATGAGCTTCTGGATCGCGAGGCCGCTCTCCATCGCGCTCACCGAGATGTTGCCGAGCGCGTGATTGGCGAAGTGCAGCGTCACATACGCATAAAGGACGAGGCCGGTCGCAAGTCTCGTTTGACGAAGGCTTGGCATGACGCGCCCCTTGATCCCGGGCTGGAACGGGTCTTCTCGAATCACCCAAGCCGCAACGCCGAATCGGCCCCTGAAAGTGTCGCTCCGCCAGAGCGGCCGAATCAAGCGCGGTCGAAGACTCCGTCCCCCTGCCGGTCGTCGAGTCCGGCAAGGGAGGGTCTGCTCGCGGGTTCGACCTCGGCTGGGAGCTTTTCAATGGTTTCAATGATCTAGACCAGGTCCAGGCCGCTGCCCAAAGCCAACGATGCGTCCTCCATTGGAGCGCCGGCCAACGGAGCGCTGGAGGCGCTTTCACGCTCGTTCAGGCCTCGTTCAGCCGCAATGCGGCCTACCACCCGGAACGCGGCAGCTCATGGCCCGGGGGGTCCCTGACGGCATTGCCTGAGAGTGAAGCGTGACCGGCGCGGCTGCTGCGCGCCGGGCGGAAAGTTGCGTCCAAAACAAGAGAAACGGTCCTGGTCCGATGTCGATTACAGCGCCAAGCATTCGCCGGCCGAGACGCGAAAGCAGCGCCTTGGCCACCCTTCGCCGCCTTCAACAGGCGCCGCAGCTCTCGGTGCTCGCCGAAGCCTCGCCTTTGCGATGGCGCTACGGGGAACGCCTCGAGGCGGTGCTCGAAGAGGCGTGCCTGCGCCATGCAGACCTGACTGCGGTCTCCGCGGACGACCTCGACATCAGCTTCCGCGAACTGAACGCCCGCGCGAACCAGATGGCGCGCTTCTTTCTCCACAACGGGGTGAGGCCAGGCGACCGGGTCGCGGCGATGCTCGACCGCGGAATCGAAGCTTATGCGGCGCTGTTCGCGCTCTTGAAGGTCGGCGCGGCCTATGTGCCGCTCGACGCCAACCATCCGCCGGAACGCATCCGGTTCATTCTCGCCGATGCCGGGGCGTCGCTCGTCGTTGCGCATTTGCGGCTTGCGGACCGGTTCGCCGGTTGTGAAACGCCGAGGCTCGACCTCGACGGAATGCGCGCCGATATCGCAGCGTTGGACGACGCGCCGCTGACCGAGAGCGAGCGCCCGCCGGCGTCCGGCGCGCTCTGCTACGTTCTCTACACTTCGGGGACGACAGGCCATCCCAAGGGCGTCGCGGTCGGCCATCCAAGCATCTGCAATTTTGTGCGCGTCGCTGCGGAGACTTACGGATTCGGTCCGGGCGATCGCGTCTACCAGGGAATGTCAGTCGCCTTCGATTTCTCGATCGAGGAAATCTGGGTCCCGCTGGTCGCGGGCGCGACGCTGGTCCCGAATACCGCGGCGACCAGCCTGTTCGGCGAAGAACTCGCGGAGCGCCTCGAATCGCGCTCGGTCACCGGCCTCTGCTGCGTGCCTACGCTGCTCGCGTCGATCGATCGCGATCTGCCGAAGCTGCGCGTCCTGCTGATCGGCGGCGAAGCCTGTCCGCCGGCGCTGGTCAGGCGCTGGGGCCGGCCCGGGCGGGCTTTGCTCAACAGCTACGGGCCGACAGAGACGACGGTCACGGCGACCCTCGGGCTCATGGCTCCCGGCAAGCCGGTGACGATCGGCCGCCCGCTGCCGACCTATTCGGTCGTCATCCTCGACCCGAAGCACGACGTCGCGCTCGAACTTGGCGAGGCGGGAGAGATCGGCATCGCCGGAATCGGCGTCGCTGAAGGCTACCTCAATCAACCGGAGCTGACCGCGGCGAGATTCATCGACGATTTTCTCGCCCTGCCGAACAATCCTTCGGGCCGCATCTACCGCACCGGCGATCTCGGGCGGATCAACGCGCAGGGAGAGATCGAGTTTCTCGGACGCATCGACACGCAGATCAAGCTGCGGGGCTACCGCATCGAACTGACGGAGATCGAGTCGGTCTTGCTCGAAACGCCGGAAGTGGCGCAGGTCGCGGTGACGACGTTCGAGCCCGAGCCCGGCGCGCCGGAGCTCATCGCCTATTATTCGGTCAAGCACGGGTCGGCCCCTCCGGACAGGAGCGCGATGGTCGCACTGCTGCGGTCGCGGCTTCCGAGCTACATGACCCCCGCCTATCTGGAGCCGCTGCCGTTCATCCCGACCCTGGTCAGCAACAAGGCCGACCGGGAACGGCTTCCGGCGCCGAAGACTGCCCGCCTGCGCCTCAGCGCAAGCCTGAGCCCGCCGTCAACGCCGACCGAACGCCTGCTTTGCCGGGCGCTGACCGAGATTCTCGGGATCGACGACGTCTCCATCGACGGGGATCTCTTCAACGAATACGGCGCGCACTCGCTGCTGATGGCGCGCTTTTGCGCCAAGGTCCGGCAAATATCGCCTTCGACCCAAGTGGCGATGCGGGACGTCTACGCCAACACCACCGTTCGCCGCCTTGCCCGGGCGGTCGACGCCATTCAACCCGTTCCAGTCGAGGCGCCGGAATTCGCCGAGGCGCATCAGCCCTCGAACCTCGCCTACTATGGCTGCGGGGGGCTGCAAGTGGCGTTCTACCTCGTTGTCGGGGCTCTCGCTTTCGGCGCGGGCCTGGCGGGCTTGCAATGGACCTATGGCGCGCTCGACCGGCCGGTCGAACTGTATCTGCGGGCGCTCATCGTCGCGGTCGCTTGGTTCCTCGGCCACAACGGACTGGCGATCGGGGCCAAATGGCTGCTTCTCGGCCGCGTCCGCCCGGGCGCCGTGCCGATATGGGGCTTTGCTTATTTCCGCTTCTGGGCGGCGAAGCTGCTGGTCCACTCGGCGCCTGCCAACGCCTTCGCCGGAACGCCGCTCTACAACGCCTATCTGCGCCTGCTTGGCGCGAAGATCGGCCGCAATGCGCTGATCGCTTCGCGCTCTGTGCCGGTCGCCGCCGATCTGTTTGAAGTCGGGGACGACGCAGTCATCTCAAAGAGCGCTTTGATGCCGGGCTACGCCGCCGAGGGCAATCGCTTGCATATCGGCGAAATCCGGATCGGCAGGAACGGGTTTGTCGGCGAGGCGAGCGTGCTCGATATCCGTTCGAGCGTCGGCGATTTCGGACAGCTTGGGCATTCATCGTCGTTGCAGAGCGGCCAGCGGGTGCCTGACGGCAAGCGCTATCATGGGTCGCCGGCGGAGGAGACGACGACCAATTTCCGCCTGGCGGCGGAAGCTCCGAGCGCGCCCGCGCCGGCGCTGGCTGTTCGCCGCGGCGCAGCTCGCGTTCGCTCTGGCGGTCGCCGCAGCGCTGACGGAGGCGCTCTTCGTTTGGGGCGTCGGCTTCTGGGCGAGCCGGGTCAGCGTTCCCGCGCTGTCCGCCTGGGAGACCGCAAGGATGCTCGCTCCCGTCGCGGCGGCGACGGCGTTCGTCCTTTATCTCGCTTCGCTCGGCGTGGGCCTTGCATTGCTCTACGTCGCGCCGCGCCTCGCCAACGCATTCCTCGCAGAGGGCAAAGTCTATCCGCTCTACGGCTTTCATCACGGTCTTCAGCGGATCGTGGAGTCGATTCGGCAATTCGCCGTTCTTCAACCTGATGCTCGGCGACAGCGTCTTCATCGAACCCTATCTGCGCTTCGTCGGCTGGCGGGT
Source organism: uncultured Alphaproteobacteria bacterium (assembly GCA_963839185.1). Lineage (GTDB taxonomy): Bacteria > Pseudomonadota > Alphaproteobacteria > Rhizobiales > Beijerinckiaceae > Roseiarcus. Next base: position 28,760 of record CAWIUD010000028.1, read on the forward strand.
CGGGGGAGGGGGTCTCGCCGGTTCGAACTTCGGCAGCGATCAGGGCCAGGACAATCCGTTCCTGTGCACGGTCGGCGCCGACACGGTGGCTTCTGACGGTCTCAGGCTCGGAAACGTCTCCCTGTCGAGCAGCGCATTCAAGCTGGAAGCCTGCCGGGTCGGCGACCGCAACTTTCTCGGCACCGACGTCTACGTGCCGCCCGGCGTGAGAACCGGCGCGAATTGCCTGCTCGGCGACCAAGGTGATGGCGCCGATCGACGGGCCGGTCCGCGAAAACGTCGGGCTCCTGGGTTCACCGTGCTTCGAGATTCCGCGCGCCGCGTCCCGCGACCTCGAGCTTGTCGGCCGCATCGATCCCGCTGAGCGGCGTCGCCGCCTTGCGCGGAAGACGCGGAGCAATCTCGTGTCGATCGCGGCGCTGCTGGCGTCCCGCTGGCTGATCGCCTTCATTGCGATTTACCTGTTGGCGCTGACCGCCAGCCTGTTCGGCGCAACGAACATTGCCGCGATGTCGCTTGCGGCGGCGGCTGTCTTCGTCCTCGCGCTCGCTATCTTCGTTCTGATCGAGCGCGCGTCGCTCGGGTTCGGCCGCCTGAGGCCCGAAATCGCCACTGTCTACGACCCCGCCTTCTGGCGCGTCGAGCGGCATTGGAAACTGTCCGACACGCCGCTGACCTCGCTCTTCGCGGGAACGCCGATGCGCAACGCGATATCCCGCCTGCTCGGGGTCAGGATCGGCCGCAGGGTGTTCGACGATGGTTGCGCGCTTTCCGAGCGCACCCTCGTCGAAATCGGCGACGAAGCCAACCTCAATCAGGCCGTCCTCATCCAGGCGCATTCGCTGGAGGAGGGGGTGTTCAAATCCGATCATGTGCGCATCGGCGCTGGCTCTTCGCTCGGCGTTGGATCGCTCGTCCATTATGGCGTGACGATGCACGAGAGGACGCGGCTCGACGCAGACGCTTTCCTGATGAAGGGCGAGGTCGCGCCGGCGGGCTCGCGCTGGCGGGGCAATCCCGCAAGGCTGTTGCGCTCCGCCGCAACGCAACGAGGATGAGCCTCGCAGCGCTTTCATCCGAGGCGCGCGACGGCGGGCTCGATCTCGAGCCGCTGCGCGAGACGCTGTCGAGGCGCGGGATTCTCATCGCCGCGCGCCGCATCCGGACGGGCGACGAGGCTGCCTTCCCCGATCAGCCGGCTGCGACAGGCGTCTCCGCTCGCCCGCCGGCGCGCGAGCGGGGCGGCGCGGATCGCGGCGCGCCAGCTCCTCGCCGACCACGGCGCTGACGCTTCGACGCTGCTTGCCGCGGACGCCGTCCGGCGCGCCGCTCTGGCCGGAGGGGATCGTGGGGTCGCTCGCCCACGACGAAGCGTTCGCGATCGCGGCCGCGGCGCGTCGCGCCCATGTCGTTGGCCTTGGCGTCGACGTCGAGCCGGCGGAAGCGCTGCCCGCCGATCTCCTCGATTTCGTCCTCAGCGCCGGGGAGACGGCGGCGGACGCGAGGAGACGGCGTCGCGCGCCGCCTTGTGTTTGCCTGCAAGGAAGCGGTCTACAAAGCGATTCATCCGCTCGACGGGACGCCGCTCGACTATGGCGACATCGAAGTCGACCTCGGCGAAGGGGCGGCGACGCTGAGGGACGGGCGACGCCTCCGCCTCGCCGTTCATAGGGGCGGGCGGCTCGTCGCCGTGGCGTGGGCGCCGGCGCGTTCCGCCGGTTTAGCGTCGCGCTCCAACGATTTCAGGCGTTTCTGACCCGGTTTAGCGTCGCCTCGTCAGGTCGGGACTTTGCTGAAGCTCGACGATCCTCGTCCCGCGCTTGACAAAGATAATGAACCTTGTATGGTTTTGTTTATGGCGGCCAACAGTCTCCTTGCCGGCGCGACGCAGATCCTCTGCGTGATCGCCTTTCGCGGCGCGAAGGGCGCGAACTCGACGCATGTCGCCAAGAGCCTCAAGACCAATCCGGTGTTCGTGCGCCGCATTCTGAAGGATCTCGCCGGGCATGGGCTGGTCGAGATGCGGCCGGGACGCCATGGCGGCGTGGCGCTGCTCCGCGCGCCGGACGACATCACGCTCGAGGACATTCATCGCGCCGTCGGCGGCGGGGCAGGGCTTTTCGCCCAGCGTTCGCATGGAAACCCTCGCTGCGTGGTCAACGAGGCGATGAAAACGCTTCTGCCGCCGGTGTTTGCGGCGGCCAACGACGCGGTCGAGGCCAGTCTCCGGCAGACGAAGCTCTCCGAACTGATCGGAAAGATCGACTAGGTTCCCGTTCGCGAACATAACGTAAGTGCTTTTGTTTTGATAGGAGAGGCCGCTTATGACCAAGATGGTGTCGCCCCGCGGTGCTCGCGGTCTCCGCCAGCCAGGCTGCGGGAGCCGCCCTGACGCTGGATCGCTCGCCCGCGACGGCCAAGAACCGCGCCGCGTCGCAGGGGCAAATTCTCGCCATCGCCTGCGCCGGGATCGTGCTCGCCAATCTCGACCTCTTCATCGTCAACGTCGCGCTGCCCGACATTGCGCGCGACCTCGCGGTCCCGAGCCTCGAACGGCTGTCGTGGATTCTGAACGCCTATGCGATCGTCTATGCGGCGCTTCTGGTCTTCTTCGGGCGGCTCTCGGAGCGGTATCCCCGCAACGCGAGCTTCCTTGCCGGCGTCGCGATCTTCACCATCGCCTCCGGCGCCTGCGCGCTCGCCAGCTCGGTCGAGGCGCTGATCGCTTTTCGCGTCTTGCAGGCAGTCGGCGCGGCGCTGCTGACTCCGACGTCGCTCGGCCTCATTCTGGCGTCGTTTCCGCCCGAACGGCGGGGCCACGCGGTCAGAACCTGGACGGCGGTCGGCGGCTTCGCCGCAGCGCTTGGGCCGCTGGTCGGCGGTCTGCTGGTCACGGCCAGCTGGCGCTGGATTTTTCTCGTCAACCTGCCGATTGGGGCGGCCGCGCTGATCATCGGCTGGCGGAAGCTGCCGGCGATCCCCGGCCATGCCGTCTCGCCGCCCGACCCGTGGGCGGCGGCGCTCGTGACCCTCGGCGTCGCCGCGCTGACTTTCGGCATCGTCAAGTTCGGCGACTGGGGATGGCGGTCGGCGGAAGTCGCCGTCAGCTTCGCGGCGGCGGCGATCTTTCTCGGCGCCTTCGTCGCGCATTGCTTCCGCTCGCGCGATCCCTTCGTCGACCCGGCGCTTTTCCGCATTCCTCATTTCAGCGGCGCGGTGCTGGCGATGGCCCCTTTCGCGGTCGCGTTCGGCGCGATGCTGCTGTCGATCGTTCTTTGGGAGCAGGCGGCGTGGGGATGGAGCGGCCTCAAGATCGGCCTTGCGCTGGCGCCGGGGCCGCTCATGGTCCCGACGACCTCGCTGCTGGTCGCGAGCCGCCTGATCGCGCGCTTCGGCGCGTCGAGCGTCGCCGCGCTAGGGCTTGGCGCGTTCACCGTCAGCATCGTCCTGTTCGCGGCGCGGACCGGGCTTGAGCCGGATCCTGTGTCGCTCATCGCCCGCATGATGCTGATGGGGGTTGGCGTCGGGCTCACGATGCCGACGCTGATGGGCGTCGGCGCGGCGGCGCTTCCGCCGTCGTCGTTCGCCACCGGCTCGGGCGTCATCAACATGATCCGCCAGACGGCGATGGCGGTCGGCGTCGCCGTCTTCATCGCCATTATCGGGTCGCCGCAGGGCGCGGCGGAGCGGCTCCACGCCTATCAACTCGCCTGGTGGACGATGGCCGGATTTGGCGCGGCCGGCCTGATCCCGGTCTGGCTTCTTGTCAGGCGCAAGGGCTGAGGACACCCGCCTCAAGACAAGCTCGGCCCGGTTCGTGTACGATAGGCCCACCGCGCGGCAAGGAGCCTGACGCATGCAGCTTTCGATCAAAAGCGTCGACCGGGCCAGTCCCCGCGAGGCCCGCGGACCCACTCAGAGCGCGCGGCTCGTCATCGCGCCGGACGACGTCGCCGCGCACAGTCCGTTCCTGCTGATGGCCGAGGACTGGTTCGCGCCCCCGGCCGGCTTCCCGACCCATCCGCATCGCGGCATCGAGACAGTGACCTTCGTCCTCGCCGGCGCGCTGATCCACGCGGATCACACCGGCGGGGCGGGGCGGCTGAAAGCGGGCGACGCGCAATTCATGACCGCGGGCGGTGGCGTCCTACACAGCGAAATGCCAGGTCCGGAGGGCGTGCAGAGCCTGCAGCTTTGGCTGAACCTCCCTGCGAGGCTCAAGCGGGTCGCGGCGCGCTATCAGAACGTCCTCGAGCAGGACGCGCCGGTTCATCGCGCGCCGGGCGTCGAAGCGCGAATCTACTCGGGCCGGTTCGGCGATCTCGTCGTCCCGCACGTCTCGACCTGGCCGCTGACCCTGTTCGACCTGAAGCTCGCCGCCGGCGCGGCGCTCGACGTGCCGCTTCCCGCGGGCGATCGGGTTTTCGCCTACCTCCTCGAAGGCGAGGTTCTGCTCGGCCGGGAAGGGCGGCCCGCGAAAGCCGGAGACGTCGCGTGGGCGGCGCCGTCCTCGGGCGGCGGGAGCGACGACATTCTGACCGTCAAGGCGGCGAAAGACGCCCGCCTTCTCGTCTTCGCGAGCCCCATCATCGATGAGCCGGTCGCGATGGGCGGGCCCTTCGTCATGAACACGCGGGAGGAGATCGCCGAGGCGTTCGCCGACCTTCGCGCCGGGAGACTGGTCTCGTCATGAACCGATCGGACCGGCGCTGATGCGCTCAACACGCTGAATGCCGCTAAGGCGTGTTTAGGCCGAAGATGGTCAACGTCCCCGCGCCGACGCCGGAGCCTCCGGCGACATAAACTTTCCCGTTCGCGGTTGGGCAAATAGCGCCTCGCGCTGAGCGTAGCGCTGGCGCTGAGGCCGGCGGAAACGCCGCTTGTCGGGGCGCCGGCGCAGGATCGGAACAGGGACGACGCGGCCTCGCTACATCAGCCGCTTTGATCGATCAGGCTGGCGATGGCTCTTCGTAGGTCGTGACTTCGAAGCGCTTGAGCAACGCGTTGCCGAACGCGGTCGAAATGGCCACGTCGGCGGCGTCCCGCCCGCGGGCCATGACGATCCGCCCGATCCTCGGCGCATTATGCCGCGCGTCGAACGTGTGCCAGTCCCCATTCAGGAACACTTCGAACCAGGCCGAAAAGTCCATCGGGGCCGGATCGCGGAGGGACGCCGATGTCGCCGAGGTAGCCGGTGCAATAGCGCGCCGGAACGTTCATGCAGCGGCAAAGCGCCGCCGCGAGATGCGCGAAATCGCGGCAAACTCCGACGCGCTCCCGAAGCCCGTCGGAGGCGGTGCGCCGCGGGTTCGCCGCGCCGTAGTCGAAGCGTATGTGACCGTGGACGAAGCTGCAAATCGCCTGCACGAGCTTCGTCCCGCCGCCAATGCCGCCGAACCGGGACCATGCGAAGTCGGAGATATTATCGCTGTCGCAATAGCGGCTGGCCAGGAGATAGACGAGAACCTCGCTCGGCAGTTGGGCCACCGGCGTCAAAGGCCGGTCTTCGGGCGTTTCGTCCGGCAAGCCGCTGTCGCGGATCGTGAAGTCATTGTGGAGCGTCATGAGGCCGCCCGGCGCCTCGACCCGCGTCACCCGATTGCCGAAAAGGTCGAGATAAGCCTCGGTCAGACGATCGGGGTCCGTGCGAACCACGTCCGCCGACAACAGATCGCCCGTCCGCGACGGATGGATATTGAGGTGGAGGATCATCGGCGTCACGGCGGCGCATTCGAAGGCGATCGCGTATCCGGCGCGGATGATCATGCGGCAAGTTCTCCGGAGGCTAAGGATTTATCGGCCCGCCACACTAACACGCGGCGCGTCGTTTGGTTGCGTCACCTCGACGAAAACATCCATGCCGAGCTCGTCCTCGCTGTTGCCGAAGAAAGTGCCGGTCAGCGGCGCAGCCTGCGCGGGATGGCGCGCGACCGCGACGCGAATGAGGTCTTTTCCGCCAATAAGGCCATTCGTCGGATCGAATTCGAGCCAGCCTGACCCTGGCAGATAGATTTGGCACCAGGCGTGCGTCGCCCCGCCGCCCAGCCGGACCGGCTCCTCGGCGTCGGTCGGCACATAGACGTAGCCGGAGACGAAACGCGCCGCGATGCCGAGCGCTCGCGCCGCCTCCATCATCAGGACCGCGAAATCGCGGCAGCTGCCGCGCCGCCGATCGAGGGTTCGCCGCGGCGACTGAACGCCGAATTCCTCGCGCCGCTCGTACGAGAAGCCTTCCTTGATCGCGTAGGTCAGGGTCATCAGCAGATGGCTGGTCTGCGTCGACCCGGCGGGCGACAGGAACCGGCGCACCCAGCGATCGAGATCGCCGGCGGGATCGCTGTACAGCCGCTCGATCGTGCGGGCGATGTCCGGCAATTCTTCCGGCAGATAGGAGAACGGGTAGGCTTGCGCCCGCGGATCGATCTCTCCGCCGGGCGAATCGTCCACGCTCCTCTCAACCGAAAACCGGTTCTCGACCCGTAGGGATGTCGAGGGTCCGGAGAACGAGGCGATCGCGACGCAATTGTCAAACGCGTCGTAGAGCCAACGGAGCCGCCTCGGCTCGGGATCGATGCGCAAGTCGGAGGCCAGCAGCCGCTGATCGTGCCCGTCGCGGGGACGCATCATCATGCGGTGCTCGCCAAACTCGACCGGCCGCGCGTAGCGGTACGTCGTGACGTGGCGGACGTTCAACGTGGCGAATTCGGTCTGCAATTCGACGCTCTCGATCGGCGGCTTCGGCCGCGGCCGCATGTTATCTGCCTGCTTTCGCGCTTCAACGCCAGCGGGCCTGAGGTCCGTTCCGTCCGCTTGACATTCGCACGGCCTTAGAGCCTCGATAAGCTGTTTGCTGTCGCGAAAACCCGCGGGCGGCGCAAGGCTCCTCGTGACGTTTGAGGCCGGCCATAGCGCAGGACGCTCGGCGTTCTGCGGGGCCTGTTGCGGGCGCGGAAGCGGGTTCGACGCCAGTCATGCGACGAAGGCTGACAATCTGTCGAGGGAGGAAAAAACCATGCGCAAATACTTGCATCTGGCGATGGCGGCGGGGCTGGCTCTGGCTTTCGCTTCGCCGGGCGCTGAAGCGGCCGAGAAGCTCAAGATCGGCTTCCTGCCTGGAGTCGTCGATCCTTTCTATCAGGTCATGCAGCTCGGCGTGGAGGCGGCGGCGAAAGATCTCGGCATCGACGTCGTCACGCAGATTCCCCCGACATGGGGCGTCGGCGTTCAGACGCCGATCCTGAATTCGATGATTGCGCGCGGCGATCTCAAGTACATCATCACAGCGCCGACCGACAAGGATCAGATGGTCGCGCCCCTTAAAGCCGCCGCCGACGCCGGGATCAAGGTGATCACGGTCGACACGTACCTTGGCGACGGGGACTACGCCAATGGCCCGGTCAAATTCCCATTGAGCTACATCGGCTCCGACAACACCGAGGGCGGCCGCATCTCGGCGCGCGGGCTCGCCAAGGCGATCGGCGGCAAGGGAACCGTCTACATCAACTCGACCAATCCCAACGTCAGCTCGGTTGAAGGCCGCGAAAAAGGATTCAAGGAGGAGATGGCGAAGAACTTCCCGGACATCAAGGTGCTCGGCCCTGACTACAATCTGGACGATCCCAACAAGGCGACGCAACAGACCGCCGCGGTCCTGGCGCGCAGCCCAATCTCGCCGGCGTCTTCGGCACCAACGTATTCAGCGCCCAGGGCGCGGGCGCGGCGGTGGTCAACGCGGGCCTTGGCGGTCACGGTCCAGGTTGTCGCCTATGACGCCACCAAGACTCGCCATTGAACTCATGGACAAGGGCGTCGTGTCGATGGTTCTGGCGCAGAAGCCGTTCGACATGGGCTATCTCGCGGTGATGTTCGCTCGGCCGACACCGCGGGGGTGACCAGCTTTCCGAGCCGCGTCGAGACCGGCTTCGCCATCATCGACAAGCGAACGTCAAGGATCTGCGATCGCCCGCTTCATTTATTCGGTGCCGGGCAAGTAGCGCTCGCGCGTCGATGGACCGCGTCCCCGCGCCCGAAACCCTCTCCGGCGTGCCGGACGCGCCTCGGGCGTTCCAGGCCCCGTATTGCAGGCTATGGCTCGGATGGGGCCGATGGATGAGGGGCCGGTGAGCGAGCGCGCTCAAGGCTGACGCTTGCGCCGGGCGTCCGCCGCGTCGTCGGGAAAACGCACGCCGGCTCAGCGCGCGGTTCTGTTCCTGAGCCGCATCTGGGCGTGGGTTTTTCTTGGCGTCATGGTCCTGTTCTTCGTTGTCGCTGTGCCGCGTTTCGACCGGCGGATCGGTCAATTTCCTCTCCGTCCGCAATTCGCAGAACATTCTCGTCGCCATCATTCCGGTGCTGCTGCTCGGCCTCGGACAGACCTTCGTCGATCATTGCGGCGGGCATCGACCTGTCGGTCGGATGGGTGATGAGCCTCGCCTCGGTGCTCTCGGCGCTCGCGTTCCGCGGGCTTTCAACGCGGCGCCCCGCTGCCGCTCGCGGTCCTCTTCGGTCTGGCCGCTGGCGCGTCGGCGGCGCGGCGGCGGTCGGCGTCATCAACGGCGGTCATCATCGCCAAGCTGAAGGTGCCGGCTTTCATCGTGACGCTCGGAACCTCGTTCATCGTGCGCGGCGTCGCCTATCTGCGTTGTCGGAGAACACGACCGTGATCGGCCTGCCGGCGGGCATCCGCGCCTATGGCAACGATGCGCTTCTCTACTACATTCCGGGCGAAGGCGGCGGGTTCTATTTTCTATCTCGGCCAGAGGTGAGCGGCGAGCTTCTTCGGCGGATGGACATCATCCTGACCTACCCGGTGGTGGCGACGGCGCTCGTCGTCGCCTGGGCGATCTTCCTGTTGCACCGCACGCAATTCGGGCGGCATGCCTACGCGATCGGCGGCAGCATGGATGCGGCCGTGCGCAGCGGCATTCCCGTCGACCGCCGCGTGATCGCGCTCTACATGCTGTCCGCAGCCACGTCCGGCTTTGCCGGGTTTCTCTCGACGCTCCGCTTCACCGCCGGATCGGCGGTGATCGGCGATCCCCTGCTGTTGAGCTCCATCGCCGCGGTCATCATCGGCGGGGTCAGCATGTTCGGCGGCGCCGGAACCGTGATCGGAACGGTGATCGGCGCGCTGATCATCGCAGTGCTGACGACCGGGCTCGTGATGCTGAACGTCGACGCCTTCTGGCAGTTCATCGTGGTCGGAACGGTGGTCATCGTCGCGGTGCTGATCGACCAGTCGCGCGACCTCATCACCGGCCGCACGCGAGGAATGGTCGCCCGATGAACGCGCCCCTGTTGTCGATCCGCAACCTGACCAAGATGTTCGGCGGCCTGGTCGCGGTCGACAATGCGAGCTTCGACGTGGCGCGCGGCGAGGTCGTCGGCCTGCTGGGCGACAACGGCGCGGGAAAGTCGACGCTGATCAAGTGCGTGTCGGGGGTTCACGAGCCCGACGACGGCGAAATCCTCTTCGACGGCGAACCGGTGCAATTCGCAAGCCCGATGGAGGCGCGCCGCGCTGGTATCGAGACCATCTATCAGGATCTGGCGCTCGCCAACAATCTCGACGTCGGCGCCAATATTTTCCTTGGCCGAGAGGTCAGGACGCGACGCCTCGGCGGGCTCATCCGGACGCTCGACGACAAGCATATGCGGGAGGAATCAAGGCGGACGCTCGACGCCCTGCAGATCCGTTTTCCGACGCTTTCCGAGCCGATCGAGAAGCTCTCCGGCGGCCAGCGCCAGGCGGTGGCGATCGCCCGGGCGGTCTACTGGGAGGCGCGCCTGATGATCATGGACGAGCCGACCAACAATCTCGGCGTTCCCGAGCAGCACAAAGTGCTCGAGGTCATCAGGACCTTGAGGGAGCGCGGCGTGCCGGTCGTCTTGATCACCCACGTCCTGCCCGACGCCTTCGCGGTGACCGACCGCGTCATCGTCATGCATCGCGGACGAAAGGTCGCCGAAAAGATCACCGCGCGGACGAATGCCGAGGAGCTGGTGCAATACATGGTCGGCGCGCGGGAGGATGCGTTCTCGCGTGAACAGGCGGGCTGAAGAGCGGAGGAACGCTGACTTTGCGCCGGTAGCGAGGGTCTCGACATCGCCTCGCCTGCCCCGCGGTCATCGCAAAAGATCTCGCGCCACAGCGTGCGCCGTCTTGGCCTGAGCGGACGCTTGTGGTCGGCTGTCGCAGATGATTGTCGCTGAACCAAACGTCGTGTCGAGCGTCGCGCTGGGTCTCTGGTGCGCCCAGAACGTCTTTTCGACCCTCTCGGCGGTGGCTTATGCGCATGGCCTTCCGCGACCGGAAATCCCTGGGGCGGAGCCGCGTGTCGCGGTGATCCTTCCGGTCAAGGGGAACCCGGAATTCGCCGGTTTCCTGTCGCGGCTTAGGGCGCAGGCTTACTCGTCGTTCCGGATCATTGGCGCGGTCGAAAGCGAGCAGGACCCCGCCTATCGCATCCTTGTTTCCGCGGCTTCGGAGCCGGGACCGCCGATCGAAGTGACGGTCGCCGGCCTTTCCGCGAACGCGGGACAGAAGGTCTGGAACCAGCTTGCCGCTCTCGATCGGTTGAGGCCAGAGGATGAGTTCGTCGCCTTCATCGATGCTGACACGCTTCCGACGCCCCAATGGCTGCCGCGTCTCATCGCCGGGGCGGTCAACGCGGGCCATCCGGTCGTCACCGGCTACCGGTGGATGGCCCCGGCCGACCGCCGATTGAGCTCGATATGCCTCGCGGCGGCGAATGCATCGATCGCGACGCTGCCGCGCGGCGGCCTTCCCCTGCATCTATGTTGGGGGGGCAGCATGGCGATGGCGCGATCGACGCTGGATTCGATCGGGGTCCGCGGCTATTGGGCGAACGCCATCAGCGACGACCTGCAACTGACGAAAGCGCTGAGGCGAGCGGGCATTCCCGCCTACCCTCCGCGCCAATGCCTTCTGCTCACGCCCGTTTCGTGCTCGTGGAGCGAGTTCTTCGCCTTCGGCGTGCGTCAATACCGGCTGGTCTTCATGCACGAACCCCGGACCTGGCTCGCGGCGCTTCTTTGCCTCTGGGCCCCGCCTGTGGTGTTCGTCTTGGCGCTGCCTGACTTGGCCGCCGGATCGCCGGGCGCGTGGATCGTGCTCGCCTTCATCGCGGCGATGGGGGAGGCGCGCACCCGCCTGCGCCGGCGCATCGAGAAAGCCCTGTGGCCGGACATAGGCCACACGGGTGAGGAGAAGCGGCGCTGGCGAATGGAGCGCGTGCTTCGACCTTTATGGTGGATGGCGCACGCCGCCTGCGCCGCCTGCGCGCCTTTGTCTCGCACGATCGATTGGGCTGGCGTCCGCTATCGCGTCGACGGCCCGCAGACGGTCACCGTCGAGCGGCGGGAACCGCGCTAGCGGGCGCTACGCGATTACGGACCTGACTGCGGTTTCCTGCTCACTTTGAACTCGCGCATCAACGGACCGAAATCGCGCTTTTGGGCGTCGGCAAGGCTGTCATAGAGCGGCTTGCTGGCGTCGATGACCTTTCGCAGGTCCGTCGCGCTTTTTCGATATGATCGGCCATCATGCTCATGCGCTCGATGGGCGAGGGGCGTTGGTCTCGAGCCATACGCTCGCGCGCTTGCCAGCCATCGATCCGAGCGCGCCTTGGCGGCGTAGCGGATCGCGGCTTCGAAGGCCGGCCAGTTCTTGGCCTGTTCCTCATTGAGTTTCAGGCCTGCCTTCATGCCGGCCAGATGCGGGGCCATCAAGCAAGACCGACTGGCGCTCCTGAATGCGCTGGATGTCGGCCGCGCTCGGCAGGGCGGCATCGGCGGCGGACGCGGCAAAGGCGTTGGAGGCGACAGTCAAACCGACAATGCCGGCGATCGCCGCGGGAGGCGGAACAGGTTTTGTCATCAATGCACCTGGCGCCCTTTCAGTCAGTTCATTTTCAGACGGATTTCCGCCGTTGCGGTCGAGGCCGCGGTTCAGTAGCCGTAGGGACCGCAGAAGCCCAAGAACCACCTGCATGGGTCCGCAGCCGCCGGCGTAGTAGCCGCCATAGCCGCCGCCTCCATAACCGCCGCCATAGCCGCCCGCCATACCGCCGCCCCCATAGCCGCCGCCGTAACCGCCGCCGCCATACCCCGGCGCCGCCGCGGTAGCCGCCGTGGTAGTTGTGGGCTACGTGGTAACCGCCGCCGCCGCGTGGAAACCGCCGCCGTGGAAACCGCCGCCGTGGAAACCGCCGCCGCCATGGCCGCCGCCGTGGCCACCACCGGCGCCTCCATGCATGACCGCAGCGTTAAGACGGAAGGCGCCAGGACCGCGCCTGCCGCCATTGCCAGCGCAACGGGGCCGGCCAGGAAGTTCGCTTTGTCATGACTTTCGACTCCAATGCTGAGAAATCGGCGACTGGCGTCATGTCGCACGCTCGCATGCGGAAGCGGCAGCGTCGGAGATCTACTCATGTCCGGGCTCGCGAGTTTTGGCGCGGCAGCGCTTGGTCGCGCCCGGACACGCGCGATGGTCCAAACACGCAAGGTTGATGATCTTCGACGATCCGACGCGCGGGGTGGACGTCGGCGCGATCGCCGAAATCCATCTTCTGATTCTCAACGCTCGCCGAAGAGCGGCTCGCCGTGATCGTCATTCGTCGTACCTGCGGGAGATTATGAGCCTGTCGGATCGCATCCTCGTTTCTCGACAGGGCCGTATCGTCGAAGAGTTTCGTCCGGCGAGGCGACCCCGGAATAGATCATGTTTGCTGCTGTCTATTAGCTTCCTGTACTTCGACTTTGCGTCCGAGTCTGCTGTTGGCTCTCTCGTCAGGCGGCAAGACCGTCCGGGAGGACAAGACGTATTTGTGTTGGAAAACCCGATTTTTCGGGAATCACGACCGGAAAAGTGAATATCCGGCGGGGTTCCGCCGCGCGGACGATCCGGCCGTGTGTGGCCGTCGCATGCGCCATCGTGACGATGACCCACGCGGGTGAGGTCCGGCGCGCGAAATCGAGATTTACCTGATCGGTCATTTGTAGACTTTCAACGCAATCGGACATTACGCGGCCATCCAGATCGCGGGCATCACCGTTTTGGCGCGACCAGACCACGCGACCTATCCGAAAGCGGGAACTGCGACGGCGCGTCAGTACATCCACGCTATTGGCTGGACAATCGCGGCGGACGGCATATCGTTGGGCAGACGAAAATGGCGGGACTGGAACCCGCGGAGAGGGAGGACACAATGAGATCGAAGTGGCCGGCATCGCGCTGGCATTTGCGCTGATCGCCGCTCCAGCGCTGGCGGACGACACGATCAAGATCGGGGTATCGTCGACGCTTTCGGGAAGCGGCGCCTGGATCGGGGAAGTCGGCCTGAAGACGTACCAATATCTCGCCGATGAGATCAACGCTTCCGGCGGCCTCCTCGGCAAAAAGGTCGAGATCGTGGGGCTCGACGACAAAACCAATCCGCAAGAG
>CAWIUD010000029.1:0-38169 GCA_963839185.1 uncultured Alphaproteobacteria bacterium
CGAACAGGATGGCGGGCGTCGCAGTGCGAAGCCTTTCGGCAAGCGACGCGCGGTAGGTCCGGCCGATCGCGGCGCCGGGCGCGCTCATCCCGGATCGCCGCCTGCTGGCGCTCGTAGGTCGAAGGGAGAAACTCCATCCCGTCAATTCTCGTCGACATTCAGGCGTCGTCCAGCCGCGCCGCCCGCCGCCCTCCAGGATATCCGCCGACGCGGCGCGGAGCAACGCAACCAGGATCAAATGACGGCCAAAATGCCGCCGTCGACATAGAGGATCTGCCCATTGACGATAAGCGAGGCCGGGGACGCCAGAAACACGGCGACGCCGATAAGGTCGTCGGGCACGCCCCAGCGCGCCGCAGGGCGTACGTGCTTTCACCCAGGCGTCGAATTCGCGTCGTTCATCAGGGGTTTGTTCATTTCGGTGGCGATATATCCCGGGCCGATCGCATTCGCCTGGATGTCGTGCGCCGCCCATTCGGCGGCCATCGATCGGGTCAGCATCTTGATGCCGCCTTTGGCCGCGGTGTAGGGCGCGATGGTGATGCGGGCGACTTCGCTGGTCAGCGAGCCGATGTTGATGATCTTGCCGCCGCGCCCGCGCGCGACCATGCGCCGCGCGGCCTCGCGGCCGACCTGGAACGCCGCGGTGAGATTGGTCTCGAGACGCGGCGCCACTCGTCGGTTTGCAATTCGAGCATCGGCTTGCGCAACTGAATGCCGGCATTGTTGACGAGGATGTCGATTGCGACGCCCTCGGCGTCGAAACCCTCGAAGACGCCGCGGACCTGAGCGTCGTCGGCGACGTCGAAAGCGCGCGACGAGACGCGATGGCCCGCCGCCGCAAACGCCTTCTCCGCGGCCGCGAGCTTCCGCTCGTCCCGGCCGTTAAGAACGATCGCCGCGCCCGCTTCCGCGAGACCCCGCGCCATCCCGAGGCCGAGGCCGTCGGACGAGCCGGTGACGAGGGCGGTCTTGCCCGGTGAGATCGAAGAGTTTGGGCGCGGTCATCGCTTACTCCATAGAGGCCGGGCCGGGCTGCCGGGCGCAAGACTCGGCGGTCACAACGCGAGTTCGACCCGCACCGGCGTGTGGTCGGAGGCCTTGTCGCGCGCGCGCATCTCCTTGTCGATGGCGACATATTCCAGCCGGTCGGCGGCCTGGGGAGAAAGCAGCAGGTGATCGATGCGAATGCCGTTGTTCTTCTGCCAGGCGCCGGCCTGATAATCCCAGAACGTGTAGAGGCCGCCGGCGTCGGTCGTCGCCCGCAGCGCGTCGGTGAAGCCGAGCGCGAGCAATTCCCGGTATTTCGAGCGCGTCTCGCGGCAGGAACAGCGCGTCGTTGACCCAGTCCTCCGGGCGCGCCGCGTCGCGGGGCTCGGGGATGACGTTGAAATCGCCGGCCAGCACCAGAGGCTCCTCGTATTCGAGCAGCATCCGCGCGTGAATGATGAGCCGCTCCATGAAGCCGAGCTTGTAGGCATATTTCTCCGAAGCCGCCGGATTGCCGTTCGGCAGATAGATGCAGGCGAGCCGCACGACGCCGCTTCCCGCCGGGATCACCGCCTCGATATAGCGCGATTGCGAATTGTTCTCGTCGCCCGGCAGGCCGCGCGCGACCTCGAACGGACGCTTGGAAAGCACCGCGACGCCGTTGAACGTCTTCTGGCCGTGGGTTTCGATCGTTGTAGCCGAGCTCTTCGATCTCCATCCGCGGGAACTGCTCGTCGAGGCACTTGATCTCCTGCAAGCAGAGCGCGTCCGGCTGCGCCTCCTTGAGATAGGCGAGGAGGTGGGGAAGCCTTTGACGGACGGAGTTGACGTTCCAGGTCGCGATGCGCAAGCGGCGGGCTCCTTGAGCTGAACGGAGCCGACAATCTGCCACGCTTCGCTCAACATAGGGAGGGTGCGCGCCGCGGCGCTATGCAGTTTTGAACCTCTGTGTGAGCGCGACTTGTCGAACTGGCCGAAAGCTGGGGCTCATGGAGCAGCGCCGCTGGAGCAGCGCTGCGCATCTGACCCCGCGTCCACGAGCCTCGCTTCGGCGCTGCCGGACCGCCGAGACGACTTGGCGCCCGCCTTTTTGCGGGACTTGCCGATGAACGGGCTCAATCGCGGCTAAAAGAGCCTGACAGACCACGGTTTCCCGGCCATTGGTCGTGTCAAGAACGATTGGGCAGGATCGGCTCGGGGCGGTTATGGTCCCGAGCGGCCTAATGCCGTTCACCCCATAAAAGGCGTTAGCTCCAGGGACCGCAGGATAGAGCTCGCCGATGGCTGATGTTATTCGGAGACCAGTCAGGCGTTTGATTGGGCATCCACGGGTGAAGCTGAGCCTGATCGGCTTCGGCGTTTGCGTCTGCCCCGTTGGCCAGGGCAGGTGTCGCACCCATGACGGCGAAGATCGCCGCAGATGATAGGATTCGGTCAAAACGTATTTCATGTCTTTCCTCCAAGTATTTGTGAGACATACTACTCGCGCTTATTTGTTTGGCGAGCGTGCATACATACGCATTGATATCAAACAGTGCAGGACCGCATAGACGCCCAAACTGGCGCGTTAGCGCTTCCGCTGTTAATTAAAGCCATCCGTAGCACGTTAACTTGTCATGAGCGCTGCAATTATGAGGCTTTACTTTGACAAGATATAAAAATTCTTTACTTATTTTCTGTCAGTCTAAAAACTAAAATCTATTACAAGTCGGCGACAAGTCCATTTTGTAGAGTCCTCGCGCGCGACGAGCGGCGGTGTTGGCCACGGTCCATTCTTTAACCGTGAAATGCGGCGACCAACGTCAGCGTCGTAATCACCCCCAACCCGCGGATTTGGCGGCTTTCGACCGGTAGCGCATATTCCCCCTGGCCGAAGGCCGCGATGTCGCTTCAAGACTGGGGCTGAAGTTAACTCCACGCTGGCGATTGTGCTAGGGGCTGCAACGTCTATTGGGACGAGGTCGGCGCCGGGTTCAGTGCGTGTGGACCGGCTCGCGCTTCGGCGCGCCATGGGTATTGGGAATTTTGTCGGCGAAGGCGGTCACGAATTCGGCGTTATGGTCGGGGTCGCCGTCAGACGCCCGCAGCGATTTGTCGAACGCAGCGGCGGCCTCCTTGCCCGCGAGCACCCGCCGCAGTATCGCCCGTAATCCCAGCGCAGCGCCGCCCATCGGGCCGCACCTGGCGAAGTCGAAGGCGCGCCAGGGATAGAAAACGAGCGGATTGACGATTGGCATTCCGTGTTGGCGCTGGGTCCGGACCTTGCGGCGGACATAGCCGAATTGCAGCGGATGCACCCGCTCGATCCGCGACGACCCGGAAAATACGGTCATCGCATCGACAATCTTCTTCGGGTTGATCCCGCTCGCCATTGCGCGGCGAAGCACTGCCTCGAGATGCGCGTCGGAATAATAGCGCTCCCAGGCACCGCGATAGACGCCCCGCCAGTCTCCGCGGACATCAACGGATGCCCGGCGTGACATGTTCCAAATCGTAATTGTTCATTCGGGGTCCATCCGCGCGCCCTCGGCGCGAGCGCCTTGTGGTCGTCCGAGCCGGGCAGGGGCGTCAGGAAGAAGAATTCGAGCATATCGACCGGTAGTTCCCGTTGATGGTCTTGATGTCCTCCGACGATCCGGCCGTGTCGCCGGGAAAGCCAAGAATATAGCCGGCCCAGGTGATCACTTTGCCGCGCCGCCACGCCTGGAACATGTCGGCGGTATTCCTAGACCTGTTTTGGCGCTTTTTGGCCGCCATCAGCGATTTCGGGGTTGACGTTTTCAAGGCCGATAAACACCGCGTTGCAACCGGCGCGCGCCGCCTTCTCGATGAAGCTGGGGATGCGGTGGCAGAGCGTGTCGACCTGCATCATGAGCGAGGCTGAACCCGTCGTGTTCGCGCAACTCGATCAGCCGGTCGAATATCTGCTCCCAATTGCGGTTGCGGGCGAAATTATCGTCGGTGATAAAAAAGCGGAAGACCCCCTGCGCCGCGTTGGCGCGCACCATCCCCTCGACATCGTCGGCGTCCGCAGCGTGATTTGCGCCCCTGGACATTGATGATCGTGCAAAAGCTGCACTGAAAGGGGCAGCCGCGCCCGGCGTCGAAGCTCGTGTAGTGTCCAGCCACCCTGGTCACGACTGGGCGGGGCAGCACCGGAATCGCCGCCGCCGCCATATCGGGCATGTCATTGAGATAATTATAGAGCGGCTTCGGAGCGCCCCGTGTCGATGTCCTGGAGAAACGCCGCCAGGCGGCCTTCGCCCTCGCCGGCGTAGAGGATCATGCCCAGCGCTTGCGCTTCCTTCAAATCCGCCGGCAGTTCGGGCAACATCGCGATGCACCCGGAAACATGGAAGCCGCCGACCGCGACAGCGACGCCGCGACCTTGCGGAACTGTCGCCCGATATCGAGCGCCCGGGGAAATTGATTGGACTGAACGCCGGTCAGCGCGACGCCCCGCTCGGCGGACAGGAGGCGCTCGGAGATCGCGGGGAATGTCGACGATGGTGTTGCATTCGTCGACCGCTTCGATCTCGATGTCGACGTCGTGACCAAGCGCACGTTCCTCGGCGCATTGCGCCAGGAGGCCGTAGAGACTGGCGAGGCTATTCGAGGGAATGGTCGAGCGCCGCCACTGGATGACCAGCCGTCTTCGTCATAATGCGACGGCTTGATGAGAACGATCGGAAACTTGCGTTTCGACATCGACCGCCTTTGAGAAAGTCGAACCTGCCTCCCGACTGAGCCCGCCGCAGGTTCGCCCTCTTAGCGGGCTCGGGGCAAAACTCCAAATCGAAGGTGAGCTGGAAATGGCGACCGACGCGCGTCCTATCGCATTCGGTGCTAATCCCAGCGCCGGTGCGCCCACATCCATTGCTCGGGCGCCTCGCGGATGAACGCTTCGAACTGGGCCTGAAGGGCGGCGGTCGCAGCGATCGCATCCGCCGCGCGGTCGTTGGTGCGGGGGACCGGCACTTCGGCGGCGCGGATCACGAAGCGCACGTTCGGCAGGCGGAAGGCGACCCCTGCGAAGAGCGGCAGGCCGGTCGTACGCGCAAGCAGCGCGGGAAACGAATTCGAGCGCGCCGGATGGCCGAAAAACGGCACTTTTGGGCCGCGGTCGTCGCGCAAGTCGGCGAGGAAGGCGGGGTAGCCGCCTTCCTGGGCCCGGCGCAGGAGCGTGCGCGCGGTGACCGGCGTCTTCGGCAGAAGCCCGCCCTCGTAAAGGAATGCCCGCAGCTTCTGGGTCTCCGCGTCGACCAGCGGATTGCTCAGGCGCTGATAGACGCCGGTGATCGGCGCGCCGATGCGCTTTCCCGCCGCGGCGACGATCTCCCAGTTGCCCAGATGCAATCCGCAGACGATGAACGGCCCCTTGCGGGAGAGCGCGTCGAACTGATCCTCCGGCTCGAAGCGAATGCGCCCTTGGTCCACGATCTCCTTGAGATGAAACGATTCGGCGAAGGTGCGGCCGAGATTCTCCCACATGTCGGCCGCGAGGCGCGTGTGCTCTTTAAGCGAAAGCTCGGGATAGGCGAGCGCCAGATTGCGCAGCGCGCGCTCCTGCCGGTAGAGATGCGGGGCGATCAGGCGCCAGCAGAGCCCCGAGGCGTTCGACACGAAGTCGAGCGGCAGGGCGGTGGCCATGGCCTGGACGACCCGGAATCCGGAATATTCCAGCGCATAACGCAGGCGTTTCGTGAAAGTCATTCCCCGGCCAGCCCATCGGCGCACGGCCGAGTCGGCTGATTGCGACGCGGCGCGACCCGCTGTCAAGCCAGAGCCCGGTTCTGGATTGCCACGGAACAAAGTGAGACTGCGGCCGCCTGACGATGCGGCAGTGCCGCCGACGCGGTTTGCGCATGCCCGGGGTCTCCGAACCGGGGTTGCGACCATTTGTGCGGTCGGCGGGCTTTCTTCGCTTCCGCCGAGGCTATAATGGACTGGATTCAGGCAACCGCGCCGAGAGGCGACAGATGATGGAAATGGCTGGCGCCGCCCAAGGACTTGCCGCTGCGCAGGAGCCTGGGCGAGACGATGAATATGGGCGGGTGCTCGAAAGCGCCACGACAGCGATCGGCACGGCTGAGACGTTCCGCTCGCCCTATCCGCATATCTTTTTTCGCAATTTCTTCCCTGCCGACTTCTATCGGCTGCTGCTCGAGCGCTTTCCGGCGCGCGGACAGGTTTGTCCAGCTGAATGGCGAGGCGACCCGATGGCAATACAACCTCTACGACGAACGGTGTGATCCCGGCACTGAGGAGGGCCATCGGCGTGGCGAATCGTTTCCCGGGTTCTAACGTCGCCGGAGATCGAGGCGGCTTTGCGCGTTAAACTGGAGGAGGGATTCCGGATCCGCGCCAACGGCAGCCGCGACGAATGGCCGATCCCGATGTTTCCGAGGCCGGTGGTCTATTCCGACCTCGACGGCTACGCGATCAAACCGCACGCCGACACCCGCCGCAAAGTCCTCACCATGCAGATCTACCTGCCGGTGGACGAGACCCAGCGCGATCTTGGAACGACGATCTACAAGATCTCGCCGAGGGGCGTGTTCTCCTGGAAGTCTTACGGCTTGGCGAAGGAGAAGACCCTGCCATTCCTGCCGAACGCCGGCTATGCCTTCGTCGTCATTCATCCCGCCTATTCGCTGTTGAGGTCGAGCTGGCACGGCCGCGAGGCGATATCGGTCCCGGTGGACAAGCCGCGCCTGTCGATCCTCAACACCTACTATCGCGAGCCCGCCGAGGCGGCCGGAGCGGGCATGTAGCGGCGCCCAGGCCCGCAAAAACCCATTCATCGGCCGGAAGACAATGTGTTAGAGCAGGCTCGACGCGAGCGAAGCTTCAAAAAAACGCGACAATCCGGGAGCTGCGCTTGGCGGCCTCGGCGCGGCCAAAGGGGAGGACCAATGAGCGAGCAATCGAAATATCTGATGGGCGAGGATCGCATTCCCCGCTCCTGGTACAACATCATCGCCGATCTTCCATCTCCGCCGCCCCCGGTGCTGCATCCCGGCACAGGCCAGCCCGTCGGCCCGGGCGATCTCGCGCCGCTGTTTCCGATGGCGCTGATCGGCCAGGAGGTGAGCGGCGAGCGGCACGTCGAAATCCCCTCGCCGGTCCGCGACATCTACCGCATGTGGCGCCCGACGCCGCTCTATCGCGCGCGCCGGCTTGAGAAGGCGCTCGGAACGAACGCGCGCATCTTCTACAAATATGAGGGAGTGAGCCCGGCCGGCAGCCATAAACCCAACACCGCCGTCGCCCAGGCGTTCTACAACAAGGAGGAGGGCGTCAAGAAGCTGTCGACCGAAACCGGGGCCGGGCAATGGGGCTCTTCGCTTGCCTTCGCGGGCGCTTTGTTCGGCCTCGAAGTCAAGGTGTACATGGTCAAGGTCTCCTACAACCAGAAGCCCTACCGCCGGGCGCTGATGGAGACCTATGGGGCGACATGCATCGCAAGCCCAAGCAGCGAGACGAATTCCGGCCGCGCGATCCTCGCCGCCCACCCGGACTCGCCCGGAAGTCTCGGCATCGCCATCTCGGAGGCGGTCGAAGTCGCCGCACGCATGATGACACCAAATATGCGCTTGGCAGCGTGCTCAACCACGTGCTGATGCATCAGACTGTCATCGGCCTCGAGGCGATCGAGCAGATGGAGCAGGCGGACGCCTATCCCGACATCGTGATCGGCTGCGCGGGCGGTGGCTCGAACTTCGCCGGCATCGCCTTCCCGTTCATCGGCAAGATGCTGCGCGACAAGCGCCATGTGCGGGCGATCGCCGTCGAGCCGGCCGCCTGTCCCTCGATGACGCGCGGCAAATACGCGTTCGATTTCGGCGACACCGGCCATCTGACGCCGCTCGTCAAGATGCATACGCTCGGGTCCGAATTCATTCCTCCGGGCTTCCACGCCGGCGGATTGCGGTATCACGGCATGGCGGCCGCTGGTCAGCCACTGTAAGGAACTCGGCCTCATCGAGGCGCGCGCCTACCACCAGAACCCTTGCTTCGAGGCGGGGGTTATGTTCGCCCGCGCGGAGGGCATCGTGCCCGCGCCGGAGACGACCCACGCCATTCGCGCCGCGGTGGACGAAGCCCTGAAGGCGCGCGAGGAGGGCAAGTCGCCGACCATCCTCTTCAACCTTTCGGGCCACGGCCATTTCGACATGCAGGCCTACACCGACTATTTCGCGGGCAAGCTCAAGGACGAGGACTACGATCCGGCCGCGCTCGAAGCTTCGCTCGCCCACCTGCCCAAGGTGGCGGCGGAGTAGGGGAGGGCGCGCGGAACGCGGCGCTAGGCCCGCCCAGCGCCGGCCGCAGCGATCCGCCCGCGCCGTCCTGACCGTGTATTTGCCGAATCTTCACTGTCTTGGTCGCAATCTCGCTCTCGCGCGCAATCGCGCTTCGGGAATCGAGGGAATGCGACACAGACTTTTGCGGCTCATCGGCGGCGCGGCGCTCCTCTTCGCGGGGAGTCAGCCCTCATTTGCGACCGACTTGCGTGGGTACTTTACCGACCCGTACGGTTCGTACCGGCCGGCCTGCGCGGACTACGCCGATACGGTCGAGGCTGCTTGTCCAAAGGCCGCCGGCGTGGGGCCGCTCGCGAATCTATTCCAACAAACCAGGATTATCATAAGAGAGAAGCGGGCAATCGACACTGGCGAAGAGTGTAATTACGTCTGGTACAGGGTCCGGTGCGAGTGATCGCTGCCAATGAGACCTCAATATCCGCCGCCGACGTCGACGCAGCCCCACTTGGCGCAGTCGTCGGGATTGCGGCTCAGCCCATCGGTTTCGTGAATGTTGTAAGGGTAGGCCAACAGGGGGTTCGGGTCTTTGAACACTCTTGGCAGCTGGTTCGCGGGAAGCTGGCTTGCGGCCTCCGCGGTCAGCGTGGGAATGCGCTGCGCCTCGGTTTGGCAAGCCCCAGCAAGATCCGCGAGTGCGATCGCAAACGCGACCCGGCCAGCTATCGACCGTCTCATCCTCGCCCTCCTTGCTGCTTCGGACTGACGGCGAAGAGCCTCGCGTCGACACGCGGGAACATACGCCCGTTTTGAGGCGATGCGTTGTCCGGAGTGGTAAATTCCAATACATGGAGCGCGGTCCGCGGGATTTGTCCTGGCGCGGCTTCGCCGCCATCGTATGGACACCGCGTTTTGACATCCATCAACATTCGAAGCTACGTTCGCCAGGCTCTTGGCGCCGCAGGATCGGCGCGTGGGCGGCGCGCCCGGGAGGGGTTTCGAAAATGATGAATCGCAATGTTGCGTGCTTGACCTTGGCGGCAGGGTTGAGCGCTCTCGTCGCTTCTCCGGCGTCGGCGCAGTCGCAAGTGAAAGTCGGCTCGCTGACCTGCGATGTGTCTGCCGGGGTCGGCATGATTCTCGTGCAAAAACAGGTCATCAACTGCACGTTCACACCGGACGCCGGAGGTCCCCCTGATAACTACACTGGCCGCATCGACGAATTCGGCGTCGCGCTTGGGGCGGTCCAACAAGGAACTTTGATCTGGGCCGTCGTCGCGCCGGCGTCGGGAGTCCCGCACGGAGCCCTGGCTGGAACCTATGTTGGCGTCGGCGCCCAGGCGACCGCCGGGGCCGGCCTTGGGGCCAACGCGCTGGTCGGAGGAACCGGCCGCGCCTTCTCGCTTCAGCCCATTACGATCCAGGGTCAGACCGGCCTGAATGTCGCCGCGGGCGTGACGACGGTGACCCTCACCTCCGTTCAGTAGCCACACGGCGGAACGCGTTTGGCGCGACTCCCGAGAGTCGTCTCGCGATATTCATTGCGCCGACGGTCAGGCCAGGACGCCGCGACGGAAAGGAAGCCGATGTCTAAACAAGACGATGAAGACAGCGCCGAGGAAGCGAAGGGCGGACAAAGGCTGGGTGCGGGCGCCCTTCCACGCCGCCGCCAAGCATGCCCAGCAGGCGGTGGACAGCGCCAAGGGGATCGTCGCCGGGGCAAACCTTGACGAGGCCGGAGCGAAGGCAGCCGAAGCGGCCTCGAACCTCTACCGGCAAGGCCGCGAGCTTCTCGCTGGCAACGAGGAGCTGGCCCAGGCAACCGAGCATTTGGGCGCCGCCATCCGGAAGAATCCGCTCGCTGCGGTCGGCATAGCGTTCTCCGCCGGTCTTGTCCTCGCGCTTCTCACCCGCGGATAGGTCGATGGCCAACCAGATTGCCGCATTCGCCCAGCAGCAGGCCAACGCCGCCGTTCGGCGGATCGCCATTCCCGCCGCGTTTGCGTTCGTGGCCGCGGTGTTCTTTCTCTTTGCGATCGCGGCGCTATTCGCCACTTTGTTCTTCTGGCTCGACGCGTCGTGGGGGCCGGTCGCCGCAGCCGCAATCGTCGCGGGAATCGCGCTCGTTCTCGGGCTCCTCGCGCTGCTGCCGCTCACCTTCAAGCCCCGGCCGAGACCCGCGCCGCCGCCCAATGCGACGTTGCCTCAGTTCGTGTCGCTTCTGGCGCAGACCGCTCCCAACCTCGGGCCGAAGCAAGCGGCGGTGGCCGCCGCCGCGTTGGCGCTCGCCCTCGGCCTTATGGCGCGCGGCTCCAAACAAAAGAAGTAGCGCGCCCGTGGCGACGCAGACCTGCGAATCGATTCGTTAGAGCAGTTTCCTTTGAGGTCGATCGCGGGTCGACCAGCGCCCAATTCGGAAAAAAAACATTGTGTTGACAATCGAACCCCGGTATTCTACAATTCAGAATTTGGCCCTTGAAACGGAAAATTCACAAAAGGAGAGGGTCGAGAAACGGACGCGCCAGCAGCATTCGGCCATCCGGACGCGACTAAGTCCTTGGAATCGCTCAAAACCGAAATGGGCGCCCCTTGCAAAAAGTTGGCATGGATTTGGATTGGCGCCACATCTGTTTGGGGTTGGCGCCACGTCCGCTTGGGAATCGTTTGCCGAAAGATGGCGTTTACTGCGTCCATCCGATTGCATCTACTGGGGGGAAACAGCAGTCCCCGAAAAGCCCTCGGGGCAGGGCCGCCCAAACCGGCCCTGCCCGCCTCATTGTCAATGATGCCAGAAAAGCGCGATCAGGATGATGACTGGGATCGGAACTCCCAATAACCACAAGAGCGCGCCGCGACCGAACCCCATGGCTGCCTCCTCGCTTGACCGTTATGTGAACGCGCGAGCCCAGCTATGGGTTCCAACGAAGCTGGCCAATCCGTAACTCGAACCTTATCGACGGCCCGATTGGCGAGACGCATCTATTCGACGAAGTAATTCTCGTCGATCTTTCGGACTTCATAGACGTCCTTGACCCTGACGCCTACACGATGGCGGATCATCAGATTGGCGAGCTCCTGACCGTCGATCAGCACGACGCGCTTGGAGACGCGGGTGATGAAGTCGTAAGCGGTGCTGGGGAAGTACGAGGTTGTGACGAGCACCCCCTTTGTCGCCCGATAGCCCTCCAGGCCGCCGACGAAATCGCGCACTTCGCGCAGCGCAACTCCCTTGTCGGGATCGAACCGCTTCGCCTGCACGTAGACCACATCGAGGCCGAGTTCGTCCTCCTTGATCACGCCGTCGACCCCGCCATCGCCGACGCGCCCGAGCGCCCGGCCCATTTCGAGTCGGCCGCCGCCGTAGCCCATGCGCACCAGAAGATCGATGATGAGGCGTTCGAAAAACGCCGGCGTAAATGAATGAACGCGCGCGACGATCTGCCGAGCGAGCTCGGCATTTAAGAACTCGAAACTGGAGGCGATCAATTCCTCTGGATTCTCCAGCGTCCGGGGTTCGTCTACCGGATCGTCGATTTTATGCTGCGTTCGCCAGGCGAGGAACTCCGGATAGCGGTCGAGCAGTCCGACGTCGATCTCGCTTACGCCCTCGGCAAGCAGGTTTCGGCCGCGTTCCGTGGCCCGGCAGTAGCCGCGACGCGGCAGTTCGATGAGCCCGGCTTTGGAGAGATAGGACCGCGCCCAATTCAGCCGATTGGCGAACACCGTCTGATGCCCGCTTGGCAGCATGCGCTGTCGTTCCTCGGACGGAATCCTCAGCGCCTTGCCCACCTCATCCTCGAGCCCCGCGACGCTGATTTCGTCGTATCGCTGCCCAATCATTCGTAATGTCGGCAACATCAGTTGCTGAAAGCTGGGCACGCTCATGTGGCTATTTTGCTCCTTGTCCGAGGTTACATACGAAAGACGCCGAACCGCGTAGGCTCTAGGGTCGCGTTGAGCGTGGTGGCGAATGCAAGCGAGAGGATGCGCCGCGTTTCCCGCGGCGTCACGATCCCGTCGTCCCACAGGCGGGCGGTCGCGTAGTACGGCGAACCTTCGCTTTCGTATTTGGCGCGGATCGGCGACTTAAACGCTTCTTCTTCGTCTTTGGACCACTCCCGTCCCTCCGCCTCCAGGGCTTCGCGGCGCAACGTCGCCAGGACGCTCGCCGCCTGTTCGCCGCCCATTACGCTGATGCGCGCATTCGGCCAGGCAAAGAGGAACCGCGGTCCGTAGGCGCGCCCGCACATCCCATAATTGCCGGCGCCGAACGACCCGCCCACGATGAGCGTGATCTTCGGCACGTTGGCGCAGGCAACGGCGGTGACTAGCTTGGCGCCGTCCTTCGCGATCCCACCCGCCTCGTAGCGCTGCCCGACCATGAAGCCCGAAATGTTCTGCAGGAACAGGATCGGCGCGCGCCGCTGCACGCAGAGTTCGACGAAATGGGCGCCCTTGAGCGCGCTATCGGAGAACAGCACGCCATTGCTGGCGATGACGCCGATCAGCATCCCTGAAAGGCGCGCGAACCCAGTGATCAGGGTCGTGCCGTAACGAGGCTTGAATGCGTCGAATTCCGATCCGTCGACGATGCGCGCGATGATCTCGTGCCCGTCGATCTGTTTGCGGAGATCGACCGGGACCATAAGTTCCAGCTCCTCCGCCGGATAGAGAGGTTCGACCGGCCTTGTCCACTCGATCGTCCTTTTGGGAGAGCGGTTCAGATTGGCGACCACCCGACGCGCTAGCGCAAGCGCATGAGCGTCGTCGCGCGCAAGCGCGTCTGCGACGCCCGACACGCGCGTGTGCAGGTCGCCGCCGCCAAGCTCTTCAGCGGTCACAGTCTCGCCTGTGGCGGCCTTCACCAGCGGTGGGCCGGCGAGAAATATCGTCCCCTGCTTCTCGACGATGATTGTTTCCTCCGACATCGCCGGCACGTAGGCGCCTCCCGCCGTGCAGGACCCCATCACCACTGCGATCTGGCTGATTCCCGCCGACGACATGCGCGCCTGATTGAAGAAAATCCGGCCAAAGTGCTCCCTGTCAGGAAAGACTTCGGCCTGATGCGGCAGATTGGCGCCCCCGAGTTGACGAGGTAGACGCACGGCAGATTGTTCTCAGCGGCAATTTCCTGCACCCGCAGATGTTTCTTGACCGTCATCGGATAGTAGGCGCCGCCCTTGATCGTGGGATCGTTGGCGACGATCATGACTTCCCGGCCGTGGACAAGGCCGATCCCGGCGACGAGCCCGGCGCCATGAACGTCGCCTTCGTACATGCCGAAGGCGGCGAGCGCGCCGATTTCTAGAAATGCCGAACCCGGATCAACCAAACACGCGACGCGCTCGCGCACCAGCAACTTGCCGCGTGCGACGTGGCGCTCCCGCGCCCTGGCCGAACCGCCCCCGGCCGCGGCGCGCCGGCGCGTGTTGAGCTCCCCGAGGAGCCTGCGCCACTCGGCCGCGTTCGCCTCCCCGTCAGCGCTCTTGGCGCTCAGGGTGCTTTTTATCCGCACCATCTCGTTTGGATTCCCCAGTCCCAGCTTTCGACTTTGCGAAAGGCGCCAACGTTGTGCACGTTGTTCACACGACATAGTGCCGGCAAATCTCTTGCCGATTCCATAATTTCATTCAACGAATGCTTACCGTCTGTACATGGCTGTATCATGTTGTTTATTTGCAACATTGGGGTCAAGCCGCTATTCCGATCTACGGACTTTACGGAAAGTGACGGAGTCATTCGCGTTGTTGTCCTGTCGTTTTTCAGGCGCATCTGTTGCTGAATTTATAATCCCTTTCGGCGAATGCTTTTCGTCTGTTGAGCTTCCGACCAATCTCGTCTCACTGATTTTCGCGTAGTCGATATGCCGCATACCGCGCTCATCGATCCAGATGATGTCGACATATTCATGCCCGAAGCGGATGTCCTGCGCGGCGAAAACATCTCGCGCATGCACCGTCTGGCCGGAGGTCTCGTCGAATCCGACGATGCTAACGACAAAATTCGTCTCGCTGGCGGCCAGCGTTTCCTCGTCTATCCCGAACAGGGGGCTGTTGGCCTCGATCGGGTGGAACAACGTCCAGCTCAAGGCGAAGGTCGGGTTTTCCGATTTGATCAGCCTCAATGG
Organism: uncultured Alphaproteobacteria bacterium; assembly: GCA_963839185.1. Classification (GTDB taxonomy): domain Bacteria; phylum Pseudomonadota; class Alphaproteobacteria; order Rhizobiales; family Beijerinckiaceae; genus Roseiarcus. The sequence continues at coordinate 14,380 of CAWIUD010000029.1, forward strand.
CTGAAAGCCGAGCAGCCGCCTGCCTTCCTCGGTGACCGTTGCGACGAGCATCCATACCTTGGCGTTCGCCTCAGTGATGAAGTTGCTTCGCGCGTTTGCGAGGCGGAAGATCAGCGTGTCGACCCCATTATGCTTGGTGACAACCGGGCTCCTGGCGAAGATGATCCGGGCGCGCGGGCGCGAGAAGCGAGCGAACACGAGGCCCGTCATCATCGCCAGCAGCAACAGGCCAACGAAGTTCTCCGCCGTCGCGATGATGTGCCCGAAGATCGTCTGCGGATGCATATCGCCGTAGCCGACGGTCGACGTCGTCTCGACGCTGAAGAAGAAGAGGTCCGCGAGGCTGCCTTCGCGCGCATTGGCGATCGGCGCCTCGCCCAGCGCATAGATCAGCGCGAAGGCGAAGTTGAGGGCCACGAAGGCTGCCGCGAGCGATCCGATGAACGCCGGCCAGGAGACAGTCATCGCGTTGTGATAGACGTCGCTCCAAAGGTTGCGCTCCAGCCCTTCGGCGATGATGCGCCGGCCGCCAAGGTCGCGAACGCGCGGCCGGGCATGCCCGTGCCGATTGTTGTGGCCCTCGTTATGAGAGGCGCCGTTTTCGTTCGGCTCGCTCAATGGCCAAGCGCCCCGTCAGATCGCGTCGTAGCGTTCAATTTTCCAAGGCTCGGCTCTTGCGTCTGCGATCCAGGCTTTCCAAGCCGGGAGCGCCATGATCGCCTCCATATAGGCACGCGCGGGCCTCGATACAGGGACGTCATAGACGTGGAAGCGGTTGACGACCGGCGCGAACATCGCGTCCGCGGCCGAAAAGCGGCCGAAGAGAAACGAGCCCGCCCCGCCGAACGTCTCGCGCGCGTGCGCCCACGCCGCCCTCGATCCGCGCGACATCGGCGCGAACCTCGTCGCTGAGAGCGATCGCCCTGACTGGCCGGCGGAAATTGGTCGGACAGGCCTGCCGGAGCGCGGAGAAACCCGCGTGCATTTCGCTGGCGAGCGAGCGCGCGTGCGCGCGCGCCGCCTTCGCCCGCGGCCAGACGGCCTTCTCTGGATAGGTCTCGGCGATATACTCAATGATCGCGAGCGATTCCCAGACGGCGATCTTGCCGTCGCGCAGCGACGGGCATTTTCCCGACGGCGCGTACTCGAGCATATTCGCCCGCGTCCCCGGTTCGTCCATCGGGATCACGACCTCCTCGAACGGAATTTTCAGATGCGCAAGCAGAATCCATGGCCTCAGCGACCACGACGAATAGGCCTTGTTGGCGAGAATGAGCTTGAGCGGCATGACGCTTTCCGTCGGCGGCTTCAGCCTCGATCAATCGACGTGCGCCAAGCCCAAGTCAAGGCTCGCGGCGCTTGCTAGCGCGACCCTGGCGTTGGAGCCTGGCGCCATGCCATCAAAGCGCGTAGCGCTCGTTGTCGTCGCCGCGGGCCGTGGCCATCGGCTCGGCGCGGAGCGGCCGAAGCAATATCTGCCCTGCGCCGGCCGGCCATTGCTCGCAATAACTCTGGACGCGCTGACCGCCGCCTGGCCGTTTGCGGCCATCGCGGTCGTGATTCATGCCGACGACCGCGCGCTCTATGACCAGGCGCTGGCCGATCTGAGCCCGCAGTCGAAGGCTGCGATCGGACCGCCGGCGATCGGCGGGGCGACGCGCCAGCAGAGCGTGCTCGCCGGACTGGAGGCGCTGGCCGCCGCGCGCCCGACATGGTTCTCGATCCATGACGCGGCGAGGCCCTTTCCCTCGCCCGAACTTGTGGCGCGCGCGATCGAAGCGGCAGAGCGGCACGGCGCCGCGGCGCCGGGAACGCCGCTCAGCGACACGATCAAGGAAGTCGACCCGCAGGGCCGTGTGCTGTCGAGCCCGCCCCGCTCGCGGCTGCGCGCGGTGCAGACGCCGCAGGCGTTTGCGTTTCCGCTCATACTTGCGGCGCACCGGCGCGCGGCGGCGGAAGGGATTGCGGACCTCACCGACGACGTCGCGCTCGCCGAATGGGCGGGAGCGCCGGCCTACGTGTTCGAGGGCGATCCAGCCAACATCAAGGTGACGACCATGCAGGACTTGCGGGCCGCCGAAGCGCGGATCGCCGGCGCGGCGAGCGAGATGCGCGTCGGCCAGGGGTTCGACGTCCACGCCTTCGCGCCGGGCGATCATGTCTGGCTGTGCGGGGTGCGCGTTTCCCATTCGGCCGGACTCGCCGGTCATTCGGACGCGGACGTCGCCCTGCATGCGCTGGCCGACGCGATTTACGGCGCGCTTGCGGACGGCGACATCGGCGCGCATTTTCCGCCGTCCGACCCAAAGTGGAAGGGCGCGGCGTCGAAGATCTTCCTTGCGCACGCCGCCGACCGGGTCCGCGCGCGCGGCGGCTTCATCGTCAATCTCGACGCGACGCTGGTGTGCGAAGCGCCGAAAATCGGCCCGCACCGGGAGGCGATGCGCGCGCGGGTCGCCGAGATCGCCGGGGTGGAGTCGCCCGCGTCGCGGTCAAGGCGACGACCAGCGAGCGCCTGGGATTTACGGGCCGCGGCGAGGGGATCGCCTGCCTCGCGCTGGCGACGATCCGGCTGCCATAAGCGCGGCGGCCTGCGCGCCTTTCGGCTGCTTTGTCCGCGCCCCAATGATATCAGCGACTTGCCTGTCTTTTTTGATCGCCTGATCGCCTGATCGCCGATCGCCCGATCGCGTCGCTCCAAGCCAACCGAGCTTGCGAAGCGGCGAAGACATTTGCTACAATACATGGTAGCAATGTTATATCTGTTCCGGTGACATTCTGGCGCTCAACCTGCGACCTGCTGGATGATTCACTCGACGTTACGCCACTCCGCCGACCAGCCTTTGAGCTGGCGCTTGGCGCTTAGCGGAGAAGGCAGATCTCATCCGCCGGCTCGGGCTCGGGGCCGAGCTGGCCGTCGTCGACGTTTTTGCGCGGCGGTCCGGGCCGCCGCGGCGCGCAGGGGAAAAAGTTACACCCGCTCGCTCACGTTGGTGACGCGCCTAATCAAGGGAGGCGCAAAGGCAGGCGCCCGGCAACCCAAAACACCCAGACCAAATTCGAGGTTTTCGCTTGACAGCTTCTTTACCTAGGGTTAGCTGTGATAACGGTGGAACATTGTCCAAGGGGAGGTTAAAGATGCGTCGTACATTGATTACCGCGAGCGCAATTGTATTTGCTTCAGTTGCCCTGACAGGTTCGCAGGCCTACGCGGGATCGGTTGGCACCATTTGGGGCGACAGCGCGACCAACGGCCCGCCAATCCTGCAGGAGTGGAATCTGAGCGGAACCTTGCTTGACACGATAACTGCGCCCAATGGCTTCAACGGTCGCGGAGTGGTTCAGGTCGGGAACGTTCTGTACTACACAAGCGCCAGCACGAACGGCGTATATGCCTATAATTTTGTGACCAATACAGATCTGGGAACAGTGTTTACGGTTCCTGGCGCGTCCGGAACTCGCGACGATGGCCTGGGACGGCTCGCATTTTTATATCGGGGACTACTCCGGAACGAACAATGTTTACGAGTATAGCCAGACCGGAACTCTCCTGAACACGATCCCGCTGTCGCTCTGTACCTCATACTGCGATGGCCTTGAATACGCGCATGGTGATTTGATATCGAATCAGTATGACGGCGGCGACGGGGCGCCAATACTTATGACGTGTACACAACGACCGGAACCCTAATTCAGGCCGGGTTCATCACCGGGCACGACACTTCGGGCAACACGGGCATCGCTTACGACGGCACCGATTACTACGTGTCGAACATCTTCGATAACACGATCAGCGTCTTCGGGCCGACCGGCGCAGTACCTGCACGACATCACCCTCCAGACCGGCGGCTACCCGACGTTGGTTGAAGACCTCTCGGTGAACTACAATGCGGTTTTCGACTCCCGAACCTTCGACCTGGGCGATGATGCTGCTCGGGTTCGGCGGCATCGCGTTCCTCGGCTATCGCGCAAGGCAACGACGCGGGGCGGCGGTCGCTGCGTAGAAAAGCCCTCTTAACGCCAAGCGAAAGCCGCCGAGAGGCGGCTTTCTTTTTGCCGGCGCCGTCAGCCGCGCAAGGCCTGGCGCAGCATCCGCGCCACGATCTTCGGCTCTTCGAAACGCAAAGTCACCGGCAGCGTCACGACGGCGCGGGCGTGCGCCGCGCTGAGGCGCACGCAATCCTTTTCGGTGGTCGCCAACAGAGCGCCGCGGCGCGCGGCTTCCTCGATCAGCGCTTCGATCTCGCGCGGCGCATAGGGGTGGTGGTCGGCGAAGTCGCGGGTCGCGACGATCTGCGCGCCGATGCGGCGCAGGGTCGCGTAGAATTTTTCCGGTCGCGCGATGCCGGCGAAGGCCAGCACTTCGCGGCCGATCAGCGGCACGGCGGCCAACGCGTCCGGCTCGAGCGTGGCGCGCAGTATCGGCTTGCCATGCACGGACGCCGAAATCGCCTCCAAGCCTGTTTCGTCGCCGCCGATCGCGATCAGCGCCGCGACATAGGGCGCCTGGGCGGCGAGCGGCGCGCGCAGGGGGCCCGCGGGAATGCAAAGTCGATTGCCGAAGCCGGTCTCGCCGTCGACGACCGCGAAGGCGAGGTCCTTACGAAGCGCGGGATTTTGGAGGCCGTCATCGAGCACGAGCGCGTTCGCGCCCGCCTCGACCGCGGCCCGCGCGCTTCCGACGCGATCGGCGCCGACCCAGCACGGCGCGATCCTGGCGAGCAACAACGGCTCGTCGCCGACGATTTTCGCGCTGTCGACATTGGCGTCGACGAGCTTGGGCTCGTCGCGGCTCGCGCCGCCATAGCCGCGCGACAGGAAGGCGACGCGCCGGCCCTCGGCGATCAGCATCCGCGCCAGCGCCATCGCCGTTGGCGTCTTGCCCGCCCCGCCAGCGACGAAATTGCCGACGCAGATCGTCGGCGCCCGGCCCGCTCGCCGGCCTCGCGCATCCGCCGCGCGGTCGCGCGGCCGATCAGCGAGCCGATCGGCTGAAGCGCCCTCGCCAGCATGGTCGGCTTCCGCTTCGCCCAGTAGGCAGGCGCCCTCAACGCGAAGCCCCGGCGCTCGGAAGCAGCGGCGCGAGCGCCCGCATCGAGCGGTCGACGGCCCCCGCCCGGCGCTCGACCGCGTCGCCGGCCGAGCGCGCCATCGCGCGCAGCCGCGCCGCGTTGGCGAAGAGCGCGATCAGCGTCTCGCCGAGGTCTTCCGGGCGCGCCACGGCGACGGCGCCGGCCGCCTCGTCGAGAGCGGCGTAGACGTCGGCGAAATTCTCGACCATCGGCCCATGCAGGATGGCGCAGGCGAGTTTGGCGGGTTCGATCGGATTCTGTCCGCCGCCGCTGACGAAAGACTTGCCGACGAACACGACGCCAGCCAGCCGGTAGAACAATCCGAGTTCGCCGATCGTATCGCAGACATAGACCGCGGTGCGCGGCCCGAGCGCGTCTCCGCGGGAGCGCAGGGCGCAGACGAGGCCGAGCGCTTCCAGCTGGCGCACGATCCCTTCGCCGCGCTCCGGGTGGCGCGGGGCGATGAGCGTCAGCGCGTCGGGAAAGACCTGGCTCAGGCGCTTATGCGCTTCGCCCGCGATCAGCTCCTCGCCTTCATGCGTCGAGGCGGCGATCCAGATCTGGCGCCCCGAGGCGAGCCCCGAAAGTTCGGCGAGTTCCCGTCGGTCGGCCGGCAGCGTCGGCGCGTCGAACTTGATGTCGCCGGCCACGAGCACAATCGGGGGCGCCGAGCGCTCCAGTCGCTCGCCGTCGCGCGCGCTGCGCGCCAGGCACAGATCGAATTTCGACAGCAGCGCGCCGATAAAGCGCGGCGCCCTCATCCATCGGGTGAACGACCGCTCGCTGATCCGTCCGTTGACCATCGCCAGCGGCAGACCCGCGCGCTTGAGCTCGACGATCATGTTCGGCCAAAGCTCGGATTGGCGACGAGCGCCGCATCCGGCCGCCAATGGGCGAGGAATCGCCGCATGAACAGCGGGCTGTCGAGCGGAGCATATTGATGGAGCGCGCCCGCTGGCAGGCGCTGGGCGAGGAGCGCCGCCGAGGTGACGGTGCCCGTCGTCACCAGCGCGGTCGCGCCCGCGCGGGTGATGCGCTCGACGAACGGCAACAGCGACGCCGCCTCGCCGACGCTTGCGCCATGCAGCCAGACGATCGGCCCCGGCGGCCGAGCAAGGCGGCTCAGGCCGCGCCGTTCGCCGAGGCGCTGCGCATCCTCCTTGCCGCGCTTCAGCCGCCGCCAAAGGAGCGGGCCGGCGATCGGCGTCGCAAGCAGCGACAGCAGCCGATAGATTTGCAGCGACAGGGGCGTCCTCATGCCGGTCTCAGATGCGCGCCGGGATCGCGCGCCCCGAACATGGCGTAGGCGCGCTCGTGCGCTTCGTCGAGCCCCCGCTCGACCGCGAGCCTCGCGGCCTCCATCGCGGCCTCGTCAGCGTCCGGCGCGACGCGGATGAGATCGCCGATGACGACGGCGGCGCGCCCGAAGGGCAATCCAAGCGAAGCGCGATCCCAGGTGTGGAACTGGACGCGCCGGCTGGTCGCCACCGCCGTCGGCACGATCGGGCGGCCGGAGAGCTTGGCCAGCGTGACGATGCCGAGACCCGCCACGCGCGCGACCTTGGGCACGTCGGCGGTCAACGCGACGGAGACGCCGGACTCGAGCTGCCGCAGCAGTTCGCGCATCGCCGGCGCGCCGCCCTTGTAATAGGCGCGGTCGGCCGGGCCGCCCGAGCCGCGCACCGGCGTGACGCCGAGCCTTTCCAGGGCGACAGCCTGCGCGCCGGCGTCCTCATGCCGCGAGATAGGGCCGCCATCCGGTCGATCGCGCCCGGCCACGCGAGCGGCAGCATCAGGTGCTGGCCATGCCACATCGCCGTGATCAGCGGCGTCTCCCCGGCGATCGCCGCGTCGATGTCGGCGGGCACGGTCGTGATTGTGTTCGTCCGTTGAACGAAGCGCAGATAGGCCGCCAGCAGGGAGCCGATCGTCTCCTGCGCAAGCCGCGATCTCCCAGGACGTCTCGCCATGCGGCGCTCAGGCCGTCCGGGCCGGAGGAACGAGGTCCGGCTCGAGCAGACGATGGAGATGGACGACGTAGTATCGGACCTGGGCGTTGTCGACCGTCGCCTGCGCCTTCGCCCGCCAGGCGCGCTCGGCGCTGGCGTAGTCGGGGAAAAGGCCGACGATGTCGACCTTGTCGAGATCGCGGAATTCGTGGCCGTCGATCGATTTCAGTTCGCCGCCCAACACGAGGTGCAGAAGCTGCGGCTTCGCTTCGGTTGGACCCTTCGGATTGGAGGACGCCATGATGGTTCTCCCTGGAACGCTGGCCATGCGCCGGCGCGCCGGTTCGCGGCTGGCCTTTGCCCTCGCGGCGGCAAAAACGCAAGCCGTCCGAGCACATCCTGGAGTTTATGTCGCCAAGAGGCGACGGCCTCGCGAAAAGCGTCAATCAAGTTGGGCGTCGAGGCGAGCGGCGCGGCGAGAAGCGCCCCTCGCCGCACCTGTCTTGCGTTGTAGACGAGCCGCTCGCCGGACGGATCGACAAGTTGCGCCCGGACCTCTTCGAGCACGCAATCGGCGGCGGCGATGTCCCAGTCGTGCGCGTGTTCGGCCGCGACGGCGAAATCGAGGGCTCCGCTCGCCGCCATGCACAGGCGATAGGCGAGCGAGGGCACGCGCGGCGCAATATCGATCATCGCTCCGAGCTTCTCCCCCATCGCCTGAAGAATGAGCTTCGGGCCGGCGGCGACAAATTTGGACTGGCGGGAGAGGCCGGAAACGCGGAGCGCCGACGCCGTTGAGGGTCGCTCCCGCGCCGCGAGCCGCCGCGTAGGTCTCGTCGAGCGCCGGCGCGTGGACGACGCCGGCGATCGGGCGGCCGTCAACGACGAGGGCGGCCGACACCGCCCAGCGCGGATCGCCGGCGACGAACGCCCGCGTGCCGTCGATCGGGTCGACGATGATCAGGCTTCGACGCGACAGGCGCTCGAAATCGTCGACGGTCTCTTCCGACAGCCAGCCGGCTTCTGGGAACGCCGCCGAGCAGGCGCCGCTTCAAAAGCGAATCGGCGGCCAGATCGGCGTCGGTCACCGGCGAGCCGCCAGGCTTCGATTCGACCTGTGCGGACGTCTTCGCGCCTAGCCGGAAATAGCCGAGCGCCATCGCCCCGGCCTCCCGCGCGGCGGCGGCCAACATGTCGCGCGCGGAGAGCGCGTCCGATTGCGCGTCGACGCCCAAAAGCGGAAGGTCCGTTAAGGAGAAAGGTTCGCAGCTTCGCTTTAGCGGCGCAGGCGGCGGCGCGCAATCGGGATGGCGACGAAGCCGGGCCGCGCCGAGTCGCAAGCGCTCAGTCCGGCTTCAAGGGCGGCGGGGCGCGCCAGCTGACCGCAAGCCAGAACGATATTTGCGCGATGAGGCTCGCTACGAAAATGACGATGGCGACGCCCAGCGCCGGGTTCCCCGCGAGGCCTGCGGCGCTCGTGCATATCGCCCCGACGGCCATTTGCGTGAAGCCATAAAAGCCCGCCGCCGCCCCAATCGCCTGGGGATTGACGCTGACCGCCTCCGACAAAGCGACTGGCGACGCCGTTCCGGCGCCAACGGTAAAAAGGAAAATCGGCGCAATCAACAGCACGACGCTGAGCCGGCCGCTCAACACAGCCGCGAGCAGAGCCGTCGCCGCGACGAGACTGAACAGGTTTGCGCCGATCAGAAGCCTATACATGGGCGTGCGGGACACGAGGCGATTGGCCAAGGCGCCGCCGAGCCAAATGCCAGCGATCACGATGGCGAGACAGAAGCCGACCTCGCTGGTTGGCCGATGCAACTGATCGACGAGAATGAACGGCGAGGAGCCGATGAACGCATAGACCGACGTCGTGGCGCAGCTGCCTCCGATCGTGAACCCGAGGAACACCGGAGATTTCAGAAGGCGGCCATAGTTCTTGACGACCTCGGCGCCGCCTGTGCCTGCGCTGGGCGGCGCGGTTTCGGGAAGCCGTCGCCACGCAAACAAGAGCAGGGCCAGGCCAAGCGCCGAGAGCAGCCAAAGAATTGAACGCCAGCCCGCCGTTTGCGCCAACGCCGCGCCAAGGATCGGAGCGACGCCCGGGCCCAGCGTGATCATCATATTGAGTAGAGCCAGCCTTCGGGCCGTGTCGATCGGGGGCGCGGTGTCGCGGACCATCGCGCGCGCAATCGCAAGGCCCGCGCAGCCGCCAAGCGCCTGAAGCAGGCGGGCGGCGACAAGCGTCCTGACGCCGGGCGCAAGCGCCGCCGCGGCGCCCGCGGCGGCATAGAGCACTAGGCCGCCCATCAGGGCCGGACGCCGTCCGAACCGATCGGATAGGGGGCCGTAGATCAGCTGGCCGAATTCAAGTCCCAGGATGTAGAGGCTGATCGTCAACTCGACAGCGCTGACGCTCGCATTGAGGTCGTGCGCGACGCGCGACAGCGTCGGCGCAAAGATGTGCATGCCCAACGTGCCGCTGAGGGTCAGCAGCGCGAGCAGCCAAAGCGGCGGCGCGGGGCTGGCGGACGGCGGGGCGACGCTCGACGGCGGGCTGGACGAACGGCTTGTTCATGGTTCGTCCGCTCCCTCTCGATCTTCGAGGAGTCGCGCAACGTGTTCGAGAACTCGCGTCGTCGTGCGGAGGTCGGCGTCGCTGATTGCGGCGAGCGCGTGGTCGCGGACTTCTCGCGCAGCCCATTCGACCCGGCGCACCGTTTCACGGCCGGCTGGCGTCAGCACGACTGATTTCGCCCGCCGGTCGCCATCCTCTTCGCGTCGTTCAATAAGCCCGCCAGTCTCAAGGGCGTCGAGTATGCGCACGATCGACGAGCCGTCGAGCGAGAGCGACGAAGCGAGATCCTTCTGGCGCAGCGGCGTTGGCGCCCGTGCGACTCGCAGCAAAGGCAGCCACGTCGCCTCGGTCAGGCCGAAAGGATGGAGTTGGCGGTCGACCGCCCGCCGCCAGCGACGCGTCGTCTGCGAAACGAGCGAGCCGAAAGAGGCGCGAATGTCTTCGTTCACCATCTCCAAGCCCAGCCGAAGCCATTAGGTGGTGGTACAATTAATATCATACCATTAGATGGGATACAATGCAATTATCGACGTACTAGGCACATGCGCCCACAGGGAATCGGTGCGGAGAGACGCCGTCTTTCGATGAACCGATTCCAAGACGCCGCCGGCGCCAAGCCCAAGCAGACGCGGCGCCAATCCAAATCCATGCCAACCTTTTGCAAGGGGGCCCTCATTGCCGTTTCGAGCGATCTCAAGCCCTTAGTCGGCGCGAAATGACCGGCCGAACGATTCCACAATCAAAGGCAGTCCTCCGTCAATTGCTGCCGTTCCGAGCGCTTGCCCATATTCTGAATTATCGAATAATCGAGGGTCAATTGGCAAGCGGATATTATTTTTTCCGAAATCGGTTGCCGGGCGGCCGACGGATCAACCTTAAAGCAAATCGCCCTGCGCCAGGCGAACTCCTTCGGCGCTCCATCGGTTCGGCAGCAGGCGCGCCCTGCGGCAAACCCTGCTTGAGCCAGAGGTCGGCCGCGGCGCGGCCGCTTTGATGCAGGCGGTCGAGAAAGTCCCAGTCGAGATTCCCCGCGCTCTGCTCCGCCAATCCCTCGAATTCCTCATGCGCGGAGATGCGGCCGATCCGAAGCCGGCGCAACTTTCCGGCGGCGCCGACCATCTTTCCGTATTTCAGGGCTTCGAGTTCGCTGTTGAGCGTGGCGTTGAATTGAATTTGCTCGATGCGTTTGGCGATGTCCTGCGCCGACCGGGGCAGCTCTTGCGTCGAAGTCGGGGCGACCTGGACGACGAGCACATGGTCGGCGTCCGAGGCTCTGATCAGCGGGATCAGAGGCGGGTTGGCCGCGTAGCCGCCGTCCCAATAGGCCTCGCCGTCGATTTCGACCGTGTGATGCAGAAGCGGCAGACACGCCGACGCGAGGACCGCCTCGACCGTCAGCTCCCGGTTGGTCAAAATCCTGAGCTTGCCGTCGCGGACGCGAGTCGTCGCTAGCAGGAGCTTGACCGGCGAGCGGCTCCGCAACCGCTCGAAATCAACCGTCGCCATGAGCGCCTCGCGCAAGGGATCGAAGTTGAACGGGTTGAACTGATAGGGCGACATCCAGCGGACCGCGAGTTCGAGGCCCGCGCCGAACGGTGAAGCGGCTGGCCTGGGTAGAAGCGCCGCCGCTTGGCTCATCCGCCGCCAGAATTGCGAAAGCCGCGCTCTTGCTTCCGCCTGTCCGCCGTCGAGCAGGCCCGAGGCCATCAGCACCGCGTTCACCGCGCCGGCGCTCGCTCCGCTGACGGCGTCAAAGCCGATGTCCGGCTCCTCCAAGAGCCGGTCGAGGACTCCCCAGGTGAACGCCCCGAACGAGCCGCCGCCCTGCAGGGCGAGCGAAAGCCGTTGCGGCGGCCACTTGGGCGAAGGGTCGTCGAGGCCGATGAAGGCGCGCGCTCTGTCGATCAGGGTCATCGCCGGGTCGTTCCGTTTGTTGCTATGTCGGGGGAGCGACAATTCTAACGTCGCATTGTGTCATTCTTTGGCGTCCCCGGCGGAAAGCGCAATCGCGGCCAACAGCGCGCTCGCCATTCCGGCGGTCGTTCGGTAGACAGGGCGCTCCGGGAGGGCGTCCATGTTCGCCAACGTTCTCATCGCCAATCGCGGCGAAATCGCCTGCCGCATCATCCGCACAGCGAGGCGGATGGGAATCCGCTCGATCGTCCTGCACACGCCCGCCGACCGGGGCGCGCTGTTCACGCGGCTCGCCGACGAGGTCCACGAGATCGGCGAGGGCGCGAACGGCTATCTCGATCAGGACGCGATCCTGGCGCTTGGCGCGCAAGGTCGGCGCCGAATGCCTGCATCCGGGCTACGGGTTCCTTTCCGAGAACGCCGAATTCGCGGAACGTTGCGCGAGCGCGGGCATCGTTTTCGTCGGTCCGCCGCCCGACGCGATGCGGGCGATGGGCCTCAAGAACTCAGCCAAGGCGCTGATGCAGAGGGCGGGCGTCCCGGTCGTGCCCGGGCTACCACGGCGACAACCAGAACGCGAAGTTCCTGCGCGAGAAGGCCTATGAGATCGGCTATCCCGTGCTGATCAAGGCGATCGCCGGCGGAGGCGGGCCGCGGGATGCGGCGGGTGGACGCGCATGTCGAGTTCGACGCGGCGCTCGAGAGCGCGAGCCGCGAGGCGCAGGGCGCTTTCGGCGACGGGCGGGTTTTGATCGAGAAATATATCGCTTCGCCCCGCCACATCGAATTGCAGGTGTTCGCCGACGCGCATGGGGGTTGCGTCCATCTCTTCGAGCGGGATTGCTCGCTGCAGCGGCGGCATCAGAAAGTTGTCGAGGAATGTCCCGCGCCGGGATTGCCGCCGGAGACCCGCGCCGCGATGGCGAAGGCCGCGACCGAGGCGGCGCTCGCCGCGGGCTACGTCGGCGCGGGGACGGTCGAATTCATCGCCGACGCCTCTCGGGGGCTCGGACCCGGCGATTTTTTCTTCCTGGAGATGAACACGCGCCTCCAGGTCGAACACCCCGTGACCGAGGCGGTGACCGGGCTCGACCTCGTCGAATGGCAGTTCCGCGTCGCGGCCGGCGAGCCGCTGCCGCTTGCCCAAGCGCAGATCGCCTGCGACGGGGCGGCGATCGAGGCGCGGATTTACGCGGAAGACCCCGAGCATAGCTTTCTGCCCTCGGCGGGTCGCATCCATATGATGAGCCTCAAGGGCGAGGAAGGATTGGCCGGCGTCCGGGTCGATACGGGCGTGGCCGCCGGCGACAGCGTGACGCCTTTCTACGATCCGATGATCGCCAAGCTCATCGTTCATGCGCCGACCCGCGCCGAAGCGCTGGCCTTGCTGAACAAGGAGCTCGACGACGCCGTCGTTGTCGGACCGAAGACCAATCTCGCCTTCCTGCGCACGCTTCTCCGCAGCCCCGAGGTCGCGGCCGGTTCGATCAATACCGGCTTCATCGACGCCAATCTTGCGCGCCTCGGGGCCGAACCTCATCCGGCGGACGAACCAGCGGTCGCCGCCGCCGCGAGGCTGCTGCTGAGCAAGCGCGACGCGGCGGCCGTCTCGCCGCTCCAGCCGTACGATCCCTGGCGAGTCGCGGATTCGTTCGAGCTCATGGGCCCGCGGCAGGTCGGGGTCGACGTGCTGGTTGATGGAAAGCCGGAGCGGCTGCGTCTCGTCGGAGGATGGGAGCGAGGATCGCATTGTCGGGCCCGAGATCACCCTGTTCGAGGCCGCGGGCGGCGTCTACGCTTTCGCGGGCGGGCGGCAGGCGTTTGTGACCCTTGTCGACCCGCTTGAGCAGGCGGCGGGCGAAGCCGGGGACGGCGACGCCGCAGTCCGCGCGCCGATGAACGGGCGCCTTGTTGCGCTTGCGGTCGGGGAGGGCGACAGGGTCGAGGCGGGCCAGCGCCTGGCGGTGGTTGAAGCGATGAAAATGGAGCACGCCGTGACCGCGCCGCACGCCGGAATCGTCCGCGATCTTGTCGCCAACCTCGGCGACCAGGTCGACATGGGCGAGCGCATCATGCGGGTGGAGGCGACGACCAAGGCGAAGGGGTAGCGCCGGCCCGCCGCGGAGGGCGGGCGCGATCGATCGGCTCCACCCGGCGACTGCCCCGCTTCCGCAGTACGCATGAAACTCAAAATCCCTTCTTCGACTATCTCGGCCGCCGTCTCGGCATCCCCGGTCCCGACATCCCCAACCTCGCGGCCCTCCTCCGCCCCGAAGTGACCAACCGCCCGGGAATGTGCCCCGGTTACCTGGTTTGGCGTCGACCGTCGACCACCGACTTGCCGACTTCGATTTCGGGGTGACTCCGGAGCGCCTCGACGCCGTCGATCATCGGCTTGAGATCAAACCCTCCGCGATTCAAATCGTGCCCCGCGCCTTCGACCACGACCAGGCGATGGGGAGCTGAGATTATCCCCAACGCCATTTCCATTTCCTCGATCGAGCCAAAGGGATCCCTGGAGCCCTGGACAAAGACGCTTCGGGTGCGAAGTTTTGGAAAATGGGCGGTGCGCAACTCTGTTGGCTTTCCGGGGGGATGAAGCGGATAGGAGAGCAGCAGGAGCGCCTGCGCGAGTTCGGGCTCGTCGGCGGCCAGGAGGCTCGCCTGCCGGCCGCCGTAGGAAACCCCGCCAAGGACAATCCTGCCGCCTACGATGTCGCGCAACGCTGCAACCGCCAGTCGAAGCCCGGCGCGATCCCGAATGGACATCGGCTGGCCGAGGCGGTCCGGAACGCCGCTGCTGACGGAATGGCAAATCGCAGCGCAACACGGTCACGCCCGAGGCCTGCAAGGCTCCAGCGACCGCCAGAAGCAACGGCGCGTTACAATTGCCTCCAGCCCCGTGCGTCAGCACCGCGCCATTTTCCTGGCTGTGGCCCGCCCTGTGCAGGAATCCGCGAACGCCCGCGGCTTCAAATGGGGCGAAGGTTGCGAACGACATGGGAAATCCGGCTAGAGATTTTCGCCGCGGATCGCGACGATCGCCGCGTCGGTGACGGCGCCGGTGGTCGCTTTGCCTCCGAGGTCGGGCGTGTGGAGCGAAGGGTCGGAGGCGACGCGCTCTATTGCCCGCATCAACCGATCCGCCGAGGCCTTTTCGCCGAGGTGCTCCAACATCATCGCTCCGCTCCAGAACGAGCCGATCGGATTGGCGATCCCCTTCCCGGCGATGTCGAACGCCGACCCGTGAATTGGTTCGAACATCGAGGGAAACCGACGCTCTGGGTTCAGATTGGCGGTCGGCGCGATTCCGAGCGAGCCTGCCAAGGCCGCCGCGAGATCGGACAGGATATCGGCATGCAGGTTCGACGCGACAATCGTGTCGAGACTCGCTGGCTTGATGGTCATGCGCGCGGTCATGGCGTCGACCAGCATCTTGTCCCAAGTTACGTCTTTGAATTCGCGGGATACTTCGGCGCCGATCTCGTCCCACATCACCATCGCGTGACGCTGCGCGTTCGACTTGGTTACGATGGTCAGCTGTTTGCGCGGACGCATGCGCGCCAGCGCGAAGGCGAAGCGGAAAATCCGTTCGACGCCGTTGCGCGTCATTACGGATAGGTCCGTGGCGACTTCGGAAGGCAGGCCGTGGTGCACGCGTCCGCCGACGCCGGCATATTCGCCTTCCGAGTTTTCGCGCACGATCACCCAATCGAGTTCCGGACCCTGGACGTGTCGTAGCGGACTGACGATCCCGGGCAAGACGCGCGCCGGGCGGACATTGGCGTATTGGTCGAACGACTGGCAGATCGCCAGGCGCAGGCCCCAGAGACTGATGTGATCGGGCACGTCCGGAGCGCCAACGGCGCCGAAATAGATCGCATCATGGTCCTTGATCTGCTCGCGGCCGTCGTGCGGCATCATGCGGCCAGTCGCGCGGTAATAATCCGATCCCCAGTCGAACTGGTCGAATGTGAATTCGAGGCCGCCTTCGCGTTCGGCAAGCGCCTTGAGAACCTGGAGGCCGGCGGGAATGACCTCCTTGCCGATTCCGTCGCCGGGAATGACCGCAATCCGATAGCGACGCATGGGATGGGGCGACCAATGTCTGCGCGGGATCCGTCCGAGCGCGTTTTCGTCGGGCGTCCGCACCGGCGAGCACCATTAGCGCCTCGACGATCCCAGCGCTAGCGCGGCTCGTGGATAAACGGCCCTGACCGACCCCGGCGCCTAATCTGGCCGTTTTGTGACAATATTGTGCACCGCAGCAAGGCTATTGTGCAGCGCAATATCCTGTGTTAGGGAAGCATGGCTCGGGAGCCTAAACAGGATGGAGATCCAATGCGGCACTTCAATCCGCAAAACCGCCACCAGATCCAGGACGCGAAGCCCGGCACATGGGCGACCGTCCTATCCAGCGATTTCGAAACCTTCAGCGAACTCTCCAGGCGGGGGTTTTACCTCGTGGACATGGGCGCAGAGCTTTGGACCATGCGCCGCCTCGGGTGACGGGTTTCAGCGCGCCGGCGCCAAGTCCGCATGGCGCCGACCCCAAGTCCGCGTGGCGCCAAATCCCAGATCCATGCCAACATTTTGGAAGGCCTGCCCATCGCCGTTTTGAGCCTGTTCAGGGCCTTACGGCCCTCTAAAATGCCTCGCGCCTGATTTCCTGATTTCCGCTGGCGGGGATGAGGCCCGAACAGGGGAGGCGCGAAAGCACATTCGTCGTTTTTTGATATATCGAAATTATAGTAACATACTTCCTGAGTTTTAGGAAGGAAACGTCTCCGCGTCATGGCGAATCCGACCGGTTAGCCGAGAGGCGCTGAGGCGCGATTTCGACCCGGGGCCGCCAAGACGCTCGTCTCACCGCCAGCGCTGTGCGTCTCCCGCGTCGCGGCGCCCAAGGATCTCGGACAAACCCTGCGCACTCCAGCGACGCTGTGGTCGCCTCGAGACAGCGGCTCGCGATGGCTAGGGAGCGAATCCAACACTCTGGCGGCCTCGCCTGAGTGCAACAGGGCGGGGAGGTGGGCTTCCATTCGTGTCATCGGGCGTGTTCAGCCGGGGCGCCGCGATTCCAACAAATATTTCTTGGTTATTGCTGTTAACCGTAGTGTGACGCGCGTCACAGTCGCAGCCCTCATTCAATGCAACGTCCAATCGATAGGTAACGATGTAATCCTAAGTACACTTGTGAGAACCAAAGGTAACAATCTGCAGATTGGAGGGCTAAACGATGTCGACAACCTTATTCCCAGAGCGGCGCGCGGCTTTTGGATCGGGCGCTCAATTCGCGAAAATTCTGAGTTTAGGCGCCTTGGCCGCGATAGGGTCCGCCCACGCGCAGACGCCGCCCAACCCATGGTGGTTCGCCGGAGGCAATGTCGAAAACACCGGCGCCACTGTGAGCCCGGCCGGCCCCCAACAGCTCAATGTCGTCACCGCCCCGACACTCACCGTAAAATGGACCTTTTCTACTGTGGGCGCCATATCGGCGACCCCGACGGTCGAGCCAAGCGGCGTCTACGTGACGGATTGGGCCAATATGCTTTACAAGATCAACCTCAACACCGGGACGCTGATCTGGAGCAACCCGATCGCCCATTATACCGATAGCGGCCCGCCCAACGGCATTTTGGGTTCCCGCTCGAGTCCGGCGATCGGCAGCCAGGGCGACATCGTATTAGGCGACATCAATAGTACCACCGTCTTTGCCGTGAATCGGACGACTGGAGCATTGATCTGGAAAACGGTGGTTGAACCCGGCCCGTCAGGCTTCATTCATGGCTCCCCGGTGATTTACAACGGCATCGTCTATGTCAGCGTGTCGTCGGGGCAAGAGGGCTCTCGCACCGGCGTCTATGTTGTGCCGACCTTCCGCGGCAGCGTCGTCGCGCTTAGCGAGACCACCGGCGATATCCTTTGGCAGTTCTATACGGCGCCTGCTGGCTACACTGGCGCCGCCATCTGGAACGCTCAGCCTGTCGTGTTTCCCCAGGCAAACGCCCTCATCGTCGCGACCGGAAATAATTATTCGGTCCCGGCATCCGTCGCGACCTGCGTCTTGAATGCCGACGGCAATCTCAGCTTAGAGAATGGCTGCCTGGATCCCGCCGACCACATCGATTCGGTTGTGTCGCTCAATCTCACCACTGGAAGCCTGAACTGGTCGCGTAAGTTTGAGGCTGCCGACACAGTGCTTGCGAATTGCGAGACAGGCGGCGACGCGCCGCCCGGGGTCTGCCAACCGCCGATAGGCGCTGACGCCGACTTCGCGTCGGCGCCCAACTTGGCCGCTGTTCCCGACTTCGTCGGCGTGCCGGACGACCGCGGCGGCCTAAGCCAAGGTTATTTGCTTGGCGTCGGCCAGAAGACCGGAGTGTATTGGGGGATTAATCCATATAATGGCGGCCTTTATTGGGGGCGCATGGTCGGCAACGGCCAAATCAAAGGGGGCACCGCAATTAATACCGGCGATCAGGTGGCCCTCGTCGCGCTATTTAACGCTCAGCATCTCAGTAACATGCTCGCTGGATCAGCTACCGTCCCGCCATACAATTGGGACGCCAGTTCCTGGGGCGCCATCAACCTCAAAACCGGCCGTATCATCTGGCAGCTTCAGGCTTTTGGCAACGACCGGACAAACCCGGCTAACGGCAGCTCGACCCCCGGCGCCATATCGGTCTCAAATCAAGTGGCTTTCGCAGCGTCCTCCTCAGGCTATATGGTTGCGTTCAACGCGATGACGGGCAGTATCCTTTGGTCGTACAATACCGGCGCGAACCTGGAGAGCGCGCCGGCGATCTTCAACGACACGCTCTATTGGGGCGCCGGGTACCGCAGCAGCACAACCGCCTCCAAGCTTTACGCTTTCTCCATTGCCTCGACCGCCGTCACCGCCCGCGCTGGCGGACAATGAATGTACGTTAGCGGCAAATCCGGGGGCGCCCAGCCCGAATGCGTTTCCTTCGGCTGAAGCCGTTTGGGCTCCAGCCTTCGCCGCCCAGTCCGTGGCGAGCTGGAGACCCACGTTTTGGTCTTGCTACGGTCTAGCTATGGGCGCAGTCTCAGCCTGCTAACGCTGTCATCCGGCGAATGTCGGTTGGAGTGGGACGACCGAACAGTTTCAACATTCGTTGGGGGTTGATCAGTGTTGACGACGTCATTGCCCGCGTGGCGCGCGGCTTTTCGAATGCGTGCCCGGTGCGGGAAAATTCTGATTCTGGGCGCCTTCGCCGCGATGGGTTCCGCCCACGCGCAGACCCCCGCTGCGTGGCCGTTCGCCGGGGGCAATATGGAAAACACCCGTGCCGCCGTAAGCGCGTCGGGACCACGACAACTCAACACTGTGACGGCCCCGACACTCAGCGTAAGATGGACCTTTTCGACTGTTGGCTCCATATCCGCGACCCCGACGGTGGAGCCGGGCGGGCTCTACGTGACCGATTGGGCCAATATGCTTTACAAGGTCAACCCGGACTCCGGCGCTCTCATCTGGAGCAATCCGATCTCAACGTATACCGGCACTGGCCCGCCTATCGCCTTCAGGGGTTCGCGTTCGAGTCCGGCGATCGGCAGTCAAGGCGAGATCGTGCTGGGCGACACCAATAGCGCCACTGTCATTGCGGTTAACCGGACGACTGGAAAGCTGGTCTGGAAAACGGCAATCGACGCCGACCCGACAACCTTCATACATGGTTCAGCTGTGATTTACAACGGCGTCGTCTACATCGGCGTGACATCGACGCAGGAGGGCAACCCCAACGGCGGTTATGTGCAGCCTACTTTCCGCGGCAGCGTCGTCGCCCTCAATGAGACCACCGGGAACATCCTCTGGCAGTTCTATACGGCGCCTACCGGCTACACCGGCGCCGCAATCTGGAACAGTCAGCCGGTCATATTTGCCGAGGCAAATTCGCTCATCGTCGCGACCGGCAACAATTATACGATGCCCTCGTCCGTTGTGGGTTGTGTCATAAAGGCCGGCAGCAATCTCGCCTCACAGAATAGCTGTCTCGATCCGACCGATCACATCAATTCGGTTCTGTCGCTCGATCTGACTACGGGAAAACTGAACTGGTCGCGCAAGTTTCAGGTTGTGGACATCGATAATGGCGCCTGCAAGCAGCGCTTAGCAGTCTGCCCGGACCCGGCCGACGTCGACTTCGCGTCGGCTCCAAATTTGATCGGTATTCCTGATTTCATTGGCGTGCCCGATGACCGTGGCGGGGTAAGCAGTTCTTATCTGCTCGGCGCGGGGCAGAAGAGCGGAGTGTATTGGGGCATAAACCCCTATAATGGGGGCCTTTTTTGGCAGAGCATGGTGGGCGCCGGCCAAATCAAATGGGGCACCGCAATCAATACCACAAACAATAGCGTGGGCCTCGTCGCAATCGACAACAATTTCCATTCTAACAACTTGCTCGCCGGATCGCCCACGGTCCCGCCTTACACATGGAACGCCGGATCCTGGGGTGGTATTAACCTACGAACGGGCCATATGATCTGGCAGCTCCAGGCTTTTGGCAATGACCTGACGGACCCGTCATATGGCAGCTCGGCGCCTGGCCCTATATCGTTCACGAATCAGGTGGCGTTCGCAGGTTCCACCTCGGGCTATATGGTCGCGTTCAACGCGATGACGGGCAGTATCCTGTGGTCGTACAATACCGGCGTCGCGCTAGAGAGCGCGCCGGCGATCTTCAACGACACGCTCTATTGGGGCGCTGGATACCGCAGCAGCACAACCGCCTCCAAGCTTTACGCTTTCTCCATTGCCTCGACCGCCGCCGCCGGAGCTGTAAGCCAAACGAACGCGCGTTAGGACGCGGGGCGCTGGGATCGTGCTCCGGCGGGCTCGAGGCCCTCTTCGGTTGCGCCGGCGCATAAACGCGCGCGCTGAAGACAGCCCGAGCAGATCAATGGCCGGTCCCTGACGAACCAGGAAGGGAGCTGCTTAAGATTGGCGCGTAGGTATTCGGACGCTCCAAAGCGCCTCGACAGCCAGGCGAAGTATCCATCTTAAAATGTAAGAATATCGGCTCAGCGCGGCGCGGTCTGAGTAGAATTCCGAGATCTTACCGCGTCGCGGAGTCCCATGCCATCGGTACAGGCGGATGTAGCGGATTAGCCATCGCCCCTCGGTCTGTGGAGCGACTGCTGAATAGAGTTGACGACAATTAAATTTGTGTCGAGGCTGCGGGCGGTCCCGGAACATAGCAATGCGGCGGCGAGTTCATTTGTTTTCGAAGCTAACCAGCAGGTTCACCGGCCATGACTTGCCAAAACGCGCTTCCCAAAAGTTATCTGCAAAAGCCTCCCGAGTGGGTTCAACATGAAGACGGAGAATTGCGTCTTTCTGGTTATCCGATCAGAATAAAACGCCTCTGGATGTTCCTTTCGCTCAGAGTCGAGTTTGATTACCACGCCCTTTCGCTCCGATTTCCCACTTTGGAGGCCGCGAAGAACGAGGCGCTATGTCTGGCTCGAGAGGTTGATGTTTTCGCAGGCGAACAGGACTTCTTCCGTTCGTCACGAGACGAACGTCTGCGCCGCAACGCCCGGCGTCGGCAGTTCGTCGCGCCAAGCCCGCGCCAGGGGCGCGCAGCGCAAAACGAGGGCGTTCGGGCGGGGAGGAAGTCTCGCGACAACGCCGCATCTGGCGGTTGAACGTCGCCGCGACATTGCCGCTTCGCCTCTTCGGGGCGGCTGTCCACGAATCATCCAGTCCGCGTGAAGCCGTCGGCGCTCCACCCCTCGCTGCCGACTCCGTGGTGCAGAAAGAACAGGCCGTCCGGGTCGTATTTGTCCTTGACCGCGCGAAGCCGGGCATAGTTCTCGCCCCAGAAAGCGTCCTGCCAGTTCGGCTGGAAGAAGTCGGTCTCCCACACATAGGAGGCGACCCGCGGCAGAAGCTTGCGGATTTCGTCCATTGACTTGTCAACGGTGGCGGCCTCGCTCCGCGCGGCCGCCGCGTCCGGCTCATGGCCGGGGACGCCTGGATAGGCGGGTTGTCCAAAGGCGCCGCTTATCACAAGCGCGAAAGCGTCCGTGACCGCCGGATTCATCGCCGTATCCTTCGCCGCGGCGATTGCGTCCGCTGGCGCGCCGGCAAGGCCCTTGTTGCAATGCAGCGCTACGCCCTGATGTTTCGCCGCCGCGAACAGCGCGTCGACCAATCGTTCGCGCTGATCGGCCTCAAGCAGCGCCGCGGGCAGCCAGGCGGATTGGTAGGCGTACCAGACCGCGCCCGCCTCTCCGAGGTTGCCGGCCCAGAAAATGTTGTCGGACGGCGCGCCGGGGCGATCATCGGCGATCACGACGCCGGAAACCTGCCTCAGCATCGCGGGGTCCCACATATACCCTGCCGGGAAGGCGATAATTTTAGGCGCCGATACGATCGTAAAGTCCTGCGGCGAAGCCGTCACCCAATCGAAGAAGGGGCGCCAGACGGCTTCCGCCTGTTGCTGATCCAGGCCCTGGAAGACCATCGAAAAGACGACGTAGCCGCGTCCGATCAGGATCTGCTCGCCCCAATGCGGATTGAAAAGCGCTTGCGCGTAGAATTCGACGGTTTTGGTGATGAGGCGGCGATAGGAGTCGTCCGAGGTCGCCTTGAAAGTCGCGGACGCGGCGCCGAAGAATTCGGGCAGCGGGTGCGTGCGCGCCGTGACGCGGGTGACGACGCCGAACCCGCCGCCGCCGCCCTTCAGCGCCCAGAACAGGTCGGGATTGGTGCAGGCGTTGGCGATCTTGACGTCGCCGTCGGCGGTGACGATTTCCGCTTCGAGCAGGCTCGCCGCGGCCATGCCGTAGGCTTTGGAGAAGCTGCCGAAGCCGCCTCCCTGGATCAGGCCGGCGACGCCGACCGTCATGCAGCCGCCGCCCTGGACGTAACGCCCGCCCTTGGAGGTCACGGCATCGTAGGCCTGCCTCCAGATGGCGCCGGCTTCGATCGATACGGCCGCCTGCGGCTTGGCGCTCCCTGCGCATCCGGTCGCCACGAAGGCGTCGTGCATCACGATTGCGTTCATGTGGCGCGTCCAGATGAGCAGCGAGTCGGCCGCGTTCGACGTTCCCTGGTAGCTGTGGGCGCCGCCCTTCACCACCAGACGCAGATTGTTGCGCCGGGCGAAATTGACCGCCGCGACGACATCGGCGGCGCTCTCGGCGGCGACGGCGTAGACGCTTGGCCGCGACGTCCAGGCGCCGACCCAGCCGAGCGACTGCGTCAGCCCCACCTCGTCGCCGAGATAATAGGGGTTCTTGAGCTCCTTGAACACGCGTTGGCAGTCGGCGCCGGATGGCGCGTCGACGCAGGCGGCGAGCGGCGAGCGGACCTCGATCAGGCGCCCGCCGACTTCCCGTCCGAGCTGATTCCAGCTCAGTTCGGACGGCCATCCGCTTTCTCCGGGACGGACCCGGGCAGGGGAGGGCGTCGCCGCCGCCGACATTCCCACAAGCGCGCGGCCCACGAAGGGAAACGTCGCGACGATCTCGAGAATCTGTCTTCTGTTCATCCCTTTCGCCTCCGCTTCGCGGCGAATGTCCACCTGTCCCGTTCGGCTAGCAAGGGCGCGGCGTCAATCGACGAATTGGCCAGCATGCGCTCGTCGTTCCCAAAAAAATATGAGCGGCCTGCATTGACTATCGTGATCCCGCTGCGGAAGATCGAAGCAGTCTGCGGTCTTCGCGGCGCAATTCGCAAAATCATTCATCGAAATAGGGGAGGAAATCATGAGCAGGCATTCCGTTCGCGTTCGCGTCACCCTAGGCTGGAGGGCGACTTGCTTTGCGGCCATCTTGGCAGGGGCTGTCGGGTTTGGTCAGCTTTCTCAAGCGGCGGACTCGAACGGCGGCAATTGGATTGGCTCATGGACAGCGCCCGCCCAACCGCTCTGGACGGCGGATTTCCCGGTGCCGCTCGGACTGCCGAGTTCGCTGTGGAAACAGACCATCCGTCAGAACGCGCGGCTTAGCATCGGCGGCAGCCGAGTGCGAATTGTGCTCTGGAACGAATACGGGACGACGCCACTCAATATCGGCGCGGCGCATATCGCGCTCGCGGCCGACAATGGGGCGATCAAGCCCGGCTCGGATCACGCCATCACCTTCAGCGGCAATCCGTCGATCGCCATCCCGCCCGGAGCGCCGGCGCTGAGCGATCCGGTGGACTTCGCCGTCGACCCGCTGTCCCTGGTCTCGGTCAGCCTCTACCTGCCTGACATCACCCCAACGACGACAATGCATTGGGACGGCCATCAGACCGCAT
>CAWIUD010000030.1:0-50633 GCA_963839185.1 uncultured Alphaproteobacteria bacterium
CTCGCTGCTTGGGCTTGCGATGCATGTCGCCCCATACGTCTCCATCAGCGCCCGGCGGTAGGGCTTCTGGTTGTAGGAAACCTTGACCATGTACACCTTGACTTCGAGGCCGAACAAAGCGCCCGCAAAGGCAAGCGAGGAGCCCCATTGCCCGGCCCCGGTTTCGGTCGACAACTTCTTGACGCCCTCCTCCTTGTTGTAGAACGCCTGGGCGACGGCGGTGTTGGGTTTATGGCTGCCGGCCGGGCTCACGCCCTCATATTTGTAGAAGATGCGCGCTTGCGTTCCGAGCGCCTTCTCAAGCCGCGCAGGCGATAGAGCGCCGTCGGCGGCACATGCGGTAGATGTTGCGGACGGCGACGGGATTTCGACGTGCGCTCGCCGCTTACCTCCTGGCCGATCAGCGCCATCGGAAAAAGCGGCGCGAGATCGCCCGGGCCCACGGGCTGGCCGGTGCCCGGATGTAACACCGGCGGCGGGGGAGAGGGAAGATCGGCGATGATGTTGTACCAGGAGCGGGGAATGCGGTCCTCGCCCATCAGATATTTGGATTGTTCGCTCATTGGTCCCTCCCCTTTGGCCGCGCCGAGGCCCCGAACGCAGTCCCGCATTCGCCCGCGCGTTGAAGCCGCTCGCGTCGAGCCTGCTCTAACACATTGTCTTCCGGCCGATGAATGGGTTTTTGCGGGCCTGGGCGCCGCTACATGCCCGCGCCGGCCGACTCGGTGGGCTCGCGATAGTAGGTGTTGAGGATCGACAGGCGCGGCTTGTCCACCGGGACCGATATCGCCTCGCGGCCGTGCCAGCTCGACCTCAACAGCGAATAGGCGGGATGAATGACGACGAAGGCATAGCCGGCGTTCGGCAGGAATGGCAGGGTCTTCTCCTTCGCCAGGCCGTAAGACTTCCAGGAGAACACGCCCCTCGGCGAGATCTTGTAGATCGTCGTTCCAAGCTCGCGCTGGGTCTCGTCCGCCGGCAGGTAGATCTGCATGGTGAGGACTTTGCGGCGGGTGTCGGCGTGCGGTTTGATGGCGTAGCCGTCGAGGTCGGAATAGACCACCGGCCTCGGAAACATCGGGATCGGCCATTCGTCGCGGCTGCCGTTGGCGCGGATCCGGAATCCCTCCTCCAGTTTGACGCGCAAAGCCGCCTCGATCTCCGGGGACGTCAGAACCCGGGAAACAATTCGCCAGGCCGACTGGCCCTCCTCAGTGCCGGGATCACACCGTTCGTCGTAGAGGTTGTATTGCCATCGGGTCGCCTCGCCATTCAGCTGGACAAACCTGTCCCGCGCCGGAAAGCGCTCGAGCAGCAGCTGATAGAAGTCGGCAGGGAAGAAATTGCGAAAAAAGATATGCGGATAGGGCGAGCGGAAGGTCTCAGCCGTGCCAATCGCTGTCGTGGCGCTTTCGAGCACCCGCCCATATTCATCGTCTTGCCTAAGCTCCTGCGGAGCGGCAAGGCCTTGGGGGGCGCCAGCCATTTCCATCATGTGTCGCCTCTCGGCGCGGTTGCCTGAATCCAGTCCATTATAGCCTCCGCGGAAGCGAAGAAAGCCCGTCGATCGGACAAATGGTCGCAAGCCCAGTTCGGAGACCCCGGGAATGGGCAAACCGCGTTGGGGCACTGCCGCATCGTCAGGCAGGCCGCGGTCTCACTTTGTTCCGTGGCAATCCAGAACCGGGGCTCTGGCTTGACAGCGGCTCGCGCCACGTCGCAATCAGCCAACTCGGCCGTGCGCCGATGGGCTGGCCGGGGAATGACTTTCACGAAACGCCTGCGTTATGCGCTGGAATATTCCGGATTCCGGGTCGTCCAGGCGATGGCCACCGCCCTGCCGCTCGACTTCGTGTCGCACGCCTCGGGGTTCTGCTGGCGCTTGATCGCCCCGCATCTCTACCGGCAGGAGCGCGCGCTGCGCAATCTGGCGCTCGCCTACCCCGAACTCTCGCTTAACGAGCACAAGCGCCTCGCGGCCGACATGTGGGAGAATCTCGGCCGCACCTTCGCCAAATCGTTCCATCTCAAGGAGATCGTGGACCAAGGGCGGATTCGCTTCGAGCCGGAGGAGCAATTCGACGCGCTCGCCCGCAAGGGGCCGCTCATCGTCTGCGGATTGCATCTTGGCAATTGGGAGATCGTCGCCGCGGCGGGAAAGCGCATCGGCGCGCCGATCACCGGCGTCTATCAGCGCCTGAGCAATCCGCTGGTCGACGCGGAGACCCAGAAGCTGCGGGCATTCCTTTACGAGGGCGGGCTTCTGCCGAAGACGCCGGTCACCGCGCGCACCCTCCTGCGCCGGGCCCAGGAAGGCGGCTACCCCGCCTTCCTCGCCGACTTGCGCGACGACCGCGGCCCAAAAGTGCCCTTCTTCGGCCATCCGGCGCGCTCGAATTCGTTTCCCGCGCTGCTTGCGCGCACGACCGGCCTGCCGCTCTTCGCAGGGGTCGCCTTCCGCCTGCCGAACGTGCGCTTCGTGATCCGCGCGACCGAAGTGCCGGTCCCTCACACCAACGACCGCGCGGCGGACGCGATCGCTGCGACCGCCGCCCTTCAGGCCCAGTTCGAAGACATTCATCCGCGAGGCGCCTGAACAATGGATGTGGGCGCACCGGCGCTGGGATTAGCACCGAATGCGATAGGACGCGCGTCGGTCGCCATTTCCAGCTCACCTTCGATTTGGAGTTTTGCCCCGAGCCCGCTAAGAGGGCGAACCTGCGGCGGGCTCAGTCGGGAGGCAGGTTCGACTTTCTCAAAGGCGGTCGATGTCCAAGCGCAAGTTTCCGATCGTTCTCATCAAGCCGTCGCATTATGACGAAGACGGCTACGTCATCCAGTGGCGGCGCTCGACCATTCCCTCGAATAGCCTCGCCAGTCTCTACGGCCTGCTCGCGCAATGCGCCGAGGAACGCGCGCTTGGTCACGACGTCGACATCGAGATCGAAGCGGTCGACGAATGCAACACCATCGTCGACATTCCCGCGATCTCCAAGCGCCTCCTGTCCGCCGGGGGCGGCTTCGTCGCGCTGACCGGCGTTCAGTCCAATCAATTTCCCCGGGCGCTCGATATCGGCCGTGAGTTTCGGAGTCGGGGCGTCACGGTCGCGGTCGGCGGCTTCCATGTCTCCGGGTGCATCGCCATGCTGCCCGGACTGCCGGCGGATTTGAAGGAAGCGCAAGCGCTGGGCATGATCCTCTACGCCGGCGAGGGCGAAGGCCGCCTGGCGGCGTTTCTCCAGGAAATCGATAGCGGCGCTCCGAAGCCGCTCTATAATTATCTCAATGACATGCCCGATATGGCGGCGGTGGCGATTCCGGTGCTGCCTCGCCCAGTCGTCACCAGGGTGGCTGGACATTACACGAGCTTCGACGCCGGGCGCGGCTGCCCATTTCAGTGCAGCTTCTGCACGATCATCAATGTCCAGGGGCGCAAATCACGCTATCGGACCGCCGACGACGTCGAGGCGATCGTGCGCGCCAACGCCGCGCAGGGCATCACGCGCTTTTTTGTCACCGACGACAATTTCGCCCGCAACCGCAATTGGGAGCCGATCCTCGACCGCCTGATCGAATTGCGCGAGGACCAGGGGTTCAGGATCAGGCTCCTGCTGCAGGTCGACACGCTCTGCCACCGCATTCCCGGCTTCATCGAAAAGGCGGCGCGCGCAGGGTGCAACGCGGTGTTCATCGGGCTTGAGAACATCAATCCCGAATCGCTGATGGGGGCCAAAAAGCGCCAGAACAAGATCTGGGAATATCGGCGACATGCTGCAGGCGTGGCGACACGCCAAAGTGATGACCTGGGCCGGCTATATTCTCGGCTTCCCCACCGACACGCCCGAAATCGATCGCGCGCGACATCGAGACCATCAAGCGCGAACTGCCGATCGATATCCTCGAGTTCTTCTTCCTCACCCCCCTGCCCGGCTCGGAGGACCACAAGACCCTCGCGCTCAAGGGCGCGCGAATGGAACCCGACATGAACAATTACGATCTCGAGCATGTGTGCGCCGATCACCCTTTGATGTCGGCGGAGACGTGGCGGGGCGTCTATCGCGATGCCTGGGCGCGCTATTATTCTGACGCGCATGTCGAGGCAGTGCTTCGCCGCGCAATGGCCAGCGGGATCAACCCGAAGAAGATTGTCGATGCGATGACCGTATTTTCCGGGTCGTCGCGGATCGAGCGGGTGCATCCGCTGCAATTCGGCTATGTCCGCCGCAAGGTCCGGACCCAGCGCCGACACGGAATGCCAATCGTCAATCCGCTCGTTTTCTATCCCTGGCGCGCCTTCGACTTCGCCAGGGTGGCGGCGCAATGGGCGGCGTTGGCGCTGCGGTACAGGGCGATTCTGCGGCGGGTGCTCGCCGACAAGGAAGGCCCCGCTTACGTCGACGAATCGCTGCGGGCGTCTGACGGCGACCCCGACCATAACGCCGAATTCGTGACCGCCTTCGCCGACAAGATTCCCAATACCCATGGCGCGCCGAAGCGTGAGGCGGCCCACACGCACTGAACCCGGCGCCGACCTCGTCCGATCGACGTTGCAGCCCCTAGCACAATCGCAGGCGTGACGCTTCAGCCCAGTCTTGAAGCGACATCGCGGCCTTCGGCAGGGGGAATATGCGCTACCCGTCGAAAGCCGCCGAATCCGCGGGTTGGGGGTGATTACGACGCTGACGTTGGTCGCCGCATTTCACGGTTAAAGAATGGACCGTGGCCAACACCGCCGCTCGTCGCGCGCAAGGACTCTACAAAATGGACTTGTCGCCTACTTGTAATAGATTTTAGTTTTTAGACTGACAGAAAATAAGTAAAGAATTTTTATATCTTGTCAAAGTAAAGCCTCATAATTGCAGCGCTCATGACAAGTTAACGTGCTACGGATGGCTTTAATAACAGCGGAAGCGCTAACGCGCCAGTTTGGGCGTCTATGCGGTCCTGCACTGTTTGATATCAATGCGTATGTATGCACGCTCGCCCAACAAATAAGCGCGAGTAGTATGTCTCACAAATACTTGGAGGAAAGACATGAAATACGTTTTGACCGGACTCCTATCATCTGCGGCGATCTTCGCCGTCATGGGTGCGACACCTGCCCTGGCCAACGGGGCAGACGCGAACGCCGAAGCCGATCAGGCTCAGCTTCACCCGTGGATGCCCAATCAAACGCCTGACTGGTCTCCGAATGACGTCGCCATCGGCGAGCTCTATCCTGCGGTCCCTGGAGCTAACGCCTTTTATGGGGTGAACGGCATTAGGCCGCTCGGGACCATAACCGCCCCGAGCCGATCCTGCCCAATCGTTCTTGACACGACCAATGGCCGGGAAACCGTGGTCTGCAGGCTCTTTTAGCCGCGATTGAGCCCGTTCATCGGCAAGTCCCGCAAAAAGGCGGGCGCCAAGTCGTCTCGGCGGTCCGGGAGCGCCGAAGCGAGGCTCGTGGACGCGGGGTCAGATGCGCAGCGCTGCTCCAGCGGCGCTGCTCCATGAGCCCAGCTTTCGGCCAGTTTGACAAGTCGCGCTCGCACAGAGGTTCAAAACTGCATAGCGCCGCGGCGCGCACCCTCCCTATGTTGAGCGAAGCGTGGCAGATTGTCGGCTCCGTTCAGCTCAAGGAGCACGCCGCTTGCGCATCGCGACCTGGAACGTCAATTCCGTCCGTCAAAGGCTTCCGCATCTTCTCGCTTATCTCAAGGAGGCGAAGCCCGACGCGCTGTGCTTGCAGGAGATCAAGTGCCTCGACGAGCAGTTCCCGCGGCTGGAAATCGAGGAGCTCGGCTACACGATCGAGACCCACGGCCAGAAGACGTTCAACGGCGTGGCGGTGCTTTCGAGGCGCCCGTTCGAGGTCGCACGCGGCCTGCCGGGCGACGAGAACAATTCGCAGTCGCGCTATATTGAGGCGGTGATCCCGGCGGGGAGCGGCGTCGTGCGCCTCGCCTGCATCTATTTGCCGAATGGCAATCCGGCGGCTTCCGAGAAATATCCCTACAAGCTCGGCTTCATGGAGCGGCTCATCATTCACGCGCGGATGCTGCTCGAATACGAGGAGCCTCTGGTTTTGGCCGGCGATTTCAACGTCATCCCGGAGCCTCGCGACGCGGCGCGCCCGGAGGACTGGGTCAACGACGCGCTGTTCCTGCCGGAGACGCGCTCGAAATACCGGGAATTGCTCGCGCTCGGCTTCACCGACGCGCTGCGGGCGACGACCGACGCCGGCGGCCTCTACACATTCTGGGATTATCAGGCCGGGGCCTGGCAGAAGAACAACGGCATTCGCATCGATCACCTGCTGCTTTCTCCCCAGGCGGTCGACCGGCTGGAATATGTGGTCATCGACAAGGAGATGCGCGGGCGCGACAAGGCCTCCGACCACACGCCTGTCCGTGTCGAACTGGCGTTGTGAGCCAAGTCTTGCGCCCGGCAGCCCGGCCGGCCCCTATGGAGTGAGCGATGACAGCGTCCAAGCTCTTCGATCTCACGGGCAAGACCGCCCTCGTCACCGGCTCGTCCGACGGGCTTGGCCTCGGGATGGCGCGAGGCCTCGCCGAGGCCGGGGCGGCGCTTGTGCTCAATGGCCGGGACGAGCGGAAGCTCGCGGCTGCGGAGAAGGCATTTGCAGCGGCGGGCCATCGCGTCTCATCGCGCGCTTTCGACGTCGCCGACGACGCTCAGGTCCGCGGCGCCTTCGACGGTTTCGACGACGAGGGCGTCGCAATCGACATTCTCGTCAACAATGCCGGCATTCAGTTGCGCAAGCCGATGCTCGACTTGCAAACCGACGAGTGGCGCCGCGTCATCGAGACCAATCTCACCGCGGCGTTCCAGGTCGGCCGCGAAGCCGCGCGGCGGATGGTCGCGCGCGGGCGCGGCGGCAAGATCATCAACATCGGCTCGCTGGCCAGCGAAGTCGCCCGCATCACCATCGCGCCCTACACCGCGGCCAAAGGCGGCATCAAGATGCTGACTCGATCGATGGCCGCCGAATGGGCGGCGCACGACATCCAGGCCAATGCGATCGGCCCCGGATATATCGCCACCGAAATGACCAAACCCCTGATGAATGACGCGAAGTTCGACGCCTGGGTCAAGGCCCGCACCCCTGCGGCGCGCTGGGGCGTGCCGGACGACCTGATCGGGGTCATCGTCTTCCTCGCCTCCCCGGCTTCCGCTTTCGTCAACGGGCAGATCATCTATGTCGACGGCGGCATTTTGGCCGTCGTCTGACCCCAGCCTAGGGCAGTTGGAAATCAGATTCCCGAACTGAGCTTGCTCAGTAATTTGAGCTACGGGTGGATGAATTGGGTTTGACTGAGGCCCAATGCTGGAAGATGGAGCCTCATGCCGCGCGAAGCCGACTGACCCTGGGCGCAGCGGGGGCGATACCCGGCTATCGCTGGAAGCGGTGCCGCGGATCGTGCGCACGGGCAGCCCGTGGCGGGATCGCCCCGCGGCGTTCGGCGGTCGAGCGCCGTGTTCAGGCGATACCGGGATTGGGGCAAGGCCGATGTCTTCGTCCGGCTTTTTGAGGTCAGCTCGGACGAGACGGATATGGAATACGCCCTGGTCGACGCCATCATCGTCAAGGTCCACCGCCGCGGACGGGCTCAAAAGGGGGACTCGCAAGCCAGGCCATCGGCCGCTCCAAAGGCGGCATGACGAGCGAAATCCTCGCCCTCACCGACGCCCTCGGCGATCTCGTGCTTTTCATCCTGCTGCCAGGCCAGCGCTTTGACACGGTCGGCGCGCCGCCGCTCATAGACGGTCTGTCCTTCGGTGCGCTGATCGCCGTCAAGCCATTCAAATCGACGGCGCTCGGAGTTCATGGCCGAGTCTGAACGAACGCGCGCGCCAAAATCGCTCATCTACCTGCATCCCCGCCGCGCGATCGCCCCAGCCAGCTCAGGAGCCGTCGAACGCTGCAACGGAGCGGCGTCTAGTTCTACGCCATCGCGCAGACCTGCCCCTGCGACGATCAACAAAATCGCCGAACGCGTCGCCACGCGCTGCGACAAAACCTCTACAACAAGCCACAGACCGCCACGGCAGCTCTTGCCGAATGCCGCGGCAAAGTACCGCTAAATCTCGAACAGAGCCAGCCAAGTCGGGAAGTCTAAGTATGCCCCGAGTCAGGACTCGCGATTGACTTGCGCAGTTCGTCGCGGCATAAGCCGCCGCTTGATGCGCCGCGAGAGCGGCGCAAACATTATTCCCGTCGGCTCGTCGCTGTGCGAGGCTGTCGCTACCGGGCGCTGGTTTGCGCGTGCGAGCCGGAACGGATTGGAGATTCGAAAGTGAAGCGGACCTATCAACCCAGCAAGCTGGTGCGTAAGCGCCGGCATGGCTTTCGCGCCCGCTCGGCGACGGTCGGCGGCCGAAAGGTTTTGAGCGCACGCCGCGCGCGGGGCCGCAAGAAGCTTTCCGCCTGATTGGAGCGCAGGGCCGCGGCGGCTCACTTGACCCTTCGTCTCGCGCGCCGGGCGTTGCGGAATGGAGCCATAACGCATTGCATGGGGACAAAAGGCCGGAGGCCGTCGGCGATCCTCTGGGCCGCTTGACCAAACGTGCGGATTTCAAGCGCGTATCGCGCGGACGTCGCATTCATGTCGATAGCTTCGCTTTGCAGTCCAGGCGCCGAGACGAAGCGGCGGCGCCGGCCTCGGGCGCCCGAATCGGGCTCACAATCACCAAATCGGTTGGCGGCGCCGTAGAGCGCAATCGCGTCCGCCGGCGTCTGAAAGAGGCGCTGCGCGCCGCCACGCCACTTGAGGCTCGGAGGGATCACGATTACGTGCTGATGGCCCGGCGCGAGGCGCTCACCCGCCAATTCGCAGCGCTCGTGGACGATCTGCGCGGCGCCTTCCGCGCCGCAGCGCGGGGCGAAACGCAGAATCGCCAGCGCGGACCGGACCACAGGACGCCGAGAGGCAAAGACAGGCGAACATGAACACCGAGGACACGAGGAACCTCTTTCTCGCCATCGCGCTGTCCGTCCTGGTGATGGCCGCGTGGCAATATTTCTACGCGGGTCCGACCTATCAGCGCGAGCACCAGGCGCAGCTGCAAGCGAATAATCCGGTCCCGAAGACTGAGACTCAGCCAAGCGTCGCCTCGGGACAGACGGAGTCGGCGGCTGTTTTGCCGCACGGCGCTCCCGCGGCGCCCCCCGCCTCCCGGGAAGAAACGGTCAGCCAGGCCTTGACTGCGAGCCCCCGGGTGATCATCGACACGCCGAGCCTGGGCGGCTCGATCGACCTCAAGGGCGGCCAACTCGACGATCTCGTGCTCAAGGACTATCGCGAGACCATCGACAAGAAGAGCCCGCTGATCCGCCTCTTTTCGCCGAGCGGCGCGCCCAACGCCTATTTTGCCGAGACGGGGTTCGTCAGCGGGAGTGGCGTCAAGACGCCCAATCGCGAAACAGTCTGGACTGCCGACGTCAAGACGCTGACCCCCGACCAGCCGGTGACGCTGACCTGGGACAACGGCGCAGGCCTCGTTTTCAAGCGCGTCATCGCGGTCGACGACAAATACATGTTCACGATCACTCGACTCGGTTGCGAATTCGAGCGGCGTGACGGCGACGCTTCAGCCGTATGGCCTAGTCCTGCGTCACGGCATGCCCCAGGTCGCCGGCTATTCGGTGCTGCACGAGGGCTTCGAAGGCGTGATTGGCGACCAGGAGCATGCGCCGACCTACGCTTCAATCGATAAGGCGACCGGGAAGGCCGAGGCGTACAAGGGCGACGGCGGTTGGCTCGGCTTCACCGACAAGTACTGGGCTTCGGCCATGATTCCTGGGCAGGCCGCGCCGATCGAGGCCCGCTATTCGGCGAGCGGCGCCGGCCAACCGGTGGACTACCAGGCCGATTTCCTCGGCGCAGAAAAGACAATCGCTCCGGGAAAATCGTACGCAAACACGACGCGCGTCTTCGCCGGAGCGAAAGAGGTCAGCACGATTTACGATTACCAGTCGAAGTATGGCATCCATAAGTTCAATCTAATGATCGACTGGGGCTGGTTCTACTTCATTACACAGCCGATGTACTGGCTGATCGATGCGATCTACAAATACGTCGGTAATTTCGGGGTCGCGATCCTGATCGTGACCGTGTTGGTCAAGCTCGCCTTCTTCCCGCTCGCCAACCGCTCGTACCAGTCGATGGCGAAGATGAAGAAGATCCAGCCGCAGATTGCCGCCCTGAAAGACCTCTATCCCGACGACAAGGTGAAGCAGCAGCAGGAGCAAATGGAGCTGTTCAAACGCGAGGGGGTCAATCCGGTTGCTGGCTGCCTGCCGATGGTGATCCAGATTCCGGTGTTCTTTGCGCTTTACAAAGTGATTTTCATCACTATCGAGATGCGCCACGCGCCGTTCTTCGGCTGGATCAAGGACCTCAGCGCGCCCGACCCGACCAACGTGTTCACCCTGTTCGGCCTCATCCCCTGGGATCCGACGGTCTTGCCGGTCTTTGGCCATTTCCTGGCGCTGGGAATCTGGCCGCTGATCATGGGCGTATCGATGTTCTTCCAGATGAAGATGAACCCCGAGCCGGCCGATCCGGTTCAGAAGTCGATGTTCGCCTGGATGCCGGTGATCTTCACCTTCATGCTCGGCACGTTTCCCGCCGGTCTCGTCATCTACTGGACCTGGAACAACACGCTGACGGTGATCCAGCAATATTACATCATGTCCAAAGCTGGCGTGAAGGTCGAGCTGTGGGACAACCTCTTCAAGATGTTCGCCAAGTTCACTAAGTCGCCGGCCAACACGCCGAGCACATGAGCGCTCCTGCGGCCGACTGGGCGGAGGCGGGGCGAAAGCTGTTCGCCGGCCCCTGCGAGTTCGTCTTCGCCGCAGCGAGTTCGGATGGCCTGCCGCCGGTTGGAGCACCGGAGATCGCCTTCGCCGGGCGTTCGAATGTCGGCAAATCCTCGCTCGTCAATGCGCTGACCGGCCAAACCGCCTTGGCGCGCGTTTCCCGAACCCCCGGCCGCACGCAGGAACTCATCTTCTTCGACCTTCACGGGGCGGCGACGCTCGTCGACATGCCAGGATACGGCTATGCCGCAGTGTCCAAACTGAAGTCCGCATCCTGGGGCAAGCTGGCGCGCGACTATCTGCGCGGCCGGCCGAATCTGTTGCGCGTGTTCGTGCTGGTCGACGGCCGCCACGGCCTGAAAGACGGGGATCACGAGACGATGCGCCTGCTCGACTCGGCCGCCGTCTCGTATGCGGTCGTGCTGACCAAGGGCGACGAAGTGAAGGCGGCCGACCAAGGCGCGCGGATTGATGCGACGCTCGAAGCCTTGCGCAAGCATGTCGCGGCTTTTCCGCATGTTCTCTTCACCTCGGCGCGCACCGGCGAGGGAGTTGGTGAGTTGCGCGCCCACATCGCGCGTCTCATCGCTGAGCGAACGGGCGGCGCGCCCATGGGCGAAACGAGACCCGCCGCTTGGTCCTGAAATTCTTATCACGCGCGTGTCCGAGACTCAGCCCGCAGCGGGCGAAAGAAGGCGCGCACGTCCTCCGCGAGTGCCTGAGGCTGTTCCATCGCCGCGAAATGCCCGCCCTTCGACATGACCGTCCAGCGGCGAATGTCGCTGAACATCGCCTCGGCCAGCGAGCGTGGCGGCCGAAGCATTTCGCGTGGGAATTGGGCGTAACCGGTCGGCGCCGTGACGGCGGCGCCCTCCGGGATCATCCAGGGTCGATGAAGGCGAAAATAATAGGGGTAGAACGATGACCCGATTGCGCCGGTGAACCAGTAGAAGCTGATGTTGGCGAGCATCTGATCGCGCGTAAAGACGCTCTCGACATCGCCGCCGCAATCGGACCAGGCCCGGAATTTCTCCACGATCCACGCCGCGAGTCCCGCCGGGGAATCGGTCAGGCCAAAGCTCAGGGTTTGCGGGCGGGTGCCCTAAATCCACGTATAGCCGGTATCTTCCCTGAGCCAATGGTTGAGCTGATCGAGAAAGATACGCTCCTCGGGAGTCGGATTCTTTATCCGGTCCGGTTCGCGGCGAACCGCTAGCAAATTCACATGAATGCCGATCAGCTTATCCGCGTGCGCGTAACCCATCCGCGCGGCTGTGATGCCGCCCCAGTCGCCGCCCTGAACCGCGAAGCGCTTGTAGCCGAGGGTGTCGCTCATCAGATCGACGAGACAATCCGCTATCTCCTCCACGCCGAAGCGCTTCTGCCCGGGGCGAAACGAGAGGCCATAGCCCGGCAGCGAGGGCGCCACGACGGTGAACGCGTCGGCCGGATCGCCGCCGAAGCTGGCCGGATCGGCAAGGCGGGGAATGAAGTCCATGAACTCGAACACCGACCCCGGCCAGCCGTGCATCAACAGCAATGGGGTCGGCTCGGGTCCCTTTCCGGGAACATGCAAAAAGTGGAGATCGCAGTCCGGCCGCGCCATCTTGAACTGCGGGAAGGCGTTCAGCCGCGCCTCCTGCGCACGCCAATCGAATTGGCTGCGCCAATATTCGACGAGGCTGCGAATGTAGTCGACGCTTGTCCCGTAGAACCAAGGCTCGCCCGGCGCGGAATCGGGAAACCGGGTGCGCGCGAGGCGCTCGCGCAAGTCCACGAGTTCGCTGTCGGGAACGCGCAAATGGAACGGCTGCGGCATCGGCTGCTCCTTCACGAACCCCTTCTGACGTTTGCGAGCGCAGGCTCGGCGGGGCCCTCGGGCGAAGGCTTGCGGATGATCTTCGAATCGACCCGGTTCACAGTCAAACGACCCTCGTCTCCAGAGTCCGAAGTTGAGCTTCTTGACCGGCTCGCGGTTGACCCAATTCAGCCCCGAGGCGATGGTCGCTTCATGAAGAACCATTACAATGCCTTCGCTGGCGGCGACGTCGGCCGGATCGAGGCGCTGAGCGACGGCATTTTCGCTTTCGCGGCGACTGTGCTGGTGCTCGATTTCCGCTCGCCCGAGCCCGCCGATATCCACTCGGAGGCGGAATTGCTCCGCGGGCTGGCGGCCTCGTCGCACCGGCTCTTGCCGTGGCTCCTCAGCCTGTTGACGCTTGGCATCTTCTGGGTCGCGCAACAGACGCAGCTCAGCCAGCTCGCGCGCTCAAACCGCGACCTGACCTGGCTGCACCTGACCTTTCTCGCAATCATCACCGTCTTGCCGTTCACAACCCGGCTGCTGGCCGATTTCTTGACCTACCGCACTGCGTTCCTGATTTACTGGGCCAACATCGCCCTGCTCGGGGTGGCCGTCTATGTCACCTGGGCTTATGCCGAACGGGCGAAGCTGCTTCGTGAGGACGCGCCCAAGGAGCTGACGGGCGCCTTCCGGAGGCGGGTCATCATCGCTCAGTCGCTCTATGCGGTGGGCGCGCTCATCGGCCTTGTGAACGTGCCGCTCGGGCTCGCGCTGATCATCCTGATCCAGCTCAATTACGCCATAGCGCCGAGGCTGCCGGTTCTCTCCCGCCTCTGAATGGCGCCAATGCCAACCGGCCGTGGCGCCGACCCCAAGCAGACACGGCGCCAGCCCCAAATCCATGCCAACTTTTTGCAAGACCAGCCCATGGCCTTTTTGAGCGATTCCAAGGGCTTGGGCGTGTCGAATGAGGAATATCGCCCGGGCGATCCCTCTTGAGCGCTCCCTGTGCACGACGCGGCATCCGCCTTCGCGCGTCCGCTTTCTGAATTGTATAACGAGCATGAGCCCCGCATGGCAAGGAGAAATCTCTTTTTCAGAAACACCGCCCAAGCCCTGATGACGCGTGCCGTAAGCCAAACGGACCCAACGCGCGATGAAGGCGCGTCAATCTTCGAACGGAAGCCCCGCATATTGCTCGGCCATGAGGGCCTGAGCGTGCTGCGACGTCTGGAGATGGTCGAACTCGCTGGTCTTGATACGGGTCTCAAAGTGCGTCATCGTCGGGAAAGACGTGCAAGAGCTTGGTGAGCTGCCAGGAAAAGCGCACCGACGCCCAGACCCGCCTCAGCGCCATGTCGGAATAGCTCTCCAGGTATCGGTCGTCGTGCTGGCGATAATGCGCAGCCAGCGCGCGCTGCAGATAGAACACGTCCGAGATCGCAAGGTTCAAGCCCTTCGCTCCGGTCGGGGGAACGATATGGGCGGCGTCGCCGGCGAGAAAAAGCCGGCCGTAGCGCATCGGCTCGGCCACGAAGCTCCGAAGCGGGGCGATCGACTTTTCGATCGACGGGCCGGTCACGATTTTGTTCGCGATGTCCGCCGGAAACCGCCGCTTCAGTTCCTCCCAGAACCGTTCGTCCGGCCAATCGCCGATCTCGGTGTCGAGATCGCATTGAATATAATAGCGGCTCAGCATCTCGCTGCGCAGCGAGGCCAGCGCGAAACCCCGCTCGTGCCGGGCATAGATCACGCCTCCGACCGGCGGGGTCTCCGACATGACGCCAAGCCAGCCGAAAGGATAGCTGCGCTCGAAGATTCGCATCGCGCTTGAAGGAATGCTTCGCCGCGAGACGCCGTGGAACCCGTCGCAGCCGGCGATGAAGTCGCATTCGAGCGTCTCCGAAACGCCGCCTTTCTTGTAGGCGACTTTCGGCGTGGCGCTGGCCACGTCGTGGAGCTGAACGTCCTGGGCCTCCTCGACTATGGAGCCGCCGTCGCGTTCCCGCACCCGGTACAATTCCTCGGTGATCGCCGTCTGGCCGTGCGACCACATCGGCCTGCCGGTGTGTTTCTTGGTGTCGATGAGGAACGGCTCGCGGTCCTGCCAGACGATCCAGCTGCCGTCGTGCATGTGGCCTTCACGGTCCATGCGCTCCCCGACGCCCGCTTCCCGCAAGAGCTTGACCGACCCGTATTCGAGGACCCCGGCGCGAATGCGCTTCAGAACATAAGCCATGGTCTGCCGCTCGAGCACGACGCTGTCGATGCCAGAAAGATGCAGCATATGCGAGAGAAGCAGCCCCGCCGGGCCGCCGCCGATGATCGCGACCTGGGTGCGGCGCATGCTGTCTCTCCCTATTTCTGTATTCGTGTCGCGGGCGCGCAGGGGTCTCGAGGCCTGCGGCGCAGGTTACCCCGAACGCACGGCCAGCGACAGAGCCGACGGCGCAGCAAGGCCTCTTGACGTTCGGAGCGATAAGGAAGTCTTATCCTGCGGGGGCGTCATTCGCTCTCCGCGCAAAAAGAAAAGACGGGGGCCACGATGCGCCATCTCGCTTTGCGAACGTTGGCTTTGACCATGACCATCGCTCCAGCTGCGGCGGCCCCACTGAGCAAAGCGCAGGTCGCCACCGATCTTGCGTTCATCGAGGGGCAGGCTCAGAAAACCGTGAATTCGCTCGCGCCGGGATCCTTTCCCAGTTACGGGGGCGAGACGGGAACCTGGTCAACTGTCAGCGCCAGCAATTGGACCAGCGGATTCTTTCCCGGCGAACTCTGGCTCCTGTATCAGGCGACAGGCTCGGCGCAATGGGAGACTGATGCGCGCGCGTGGACCGCGCCGCTTGCTTCCCAGGCGACGCAAACAGACACGCATGACGTCGGCTTCATCATCGGGACGAGCTTCGGCAACGGCTACCGGCTGACCGGCGACGCCAGTTACGCATCCACGCTGCTCACCGCCGCCGGGTCGCTCGCGACGCGGTACAATCCGACGGTCGGAGCGGTGCGGTCATGGAGTTGGGGCACGTGGCAATATCCCGTCATCATCGACAATATGATGACGCTCGGGCCGCTGGAATGGGGCGCAACGAACGGCGGCAATTCCGCCTGGGGCACGGATGCGCAGACTCATGCCGAGACTTCGATGGCTCATCTCATCCGCAGCGATGGAAGCACTGACCAGATCGCCGACTTCAATCCGACGACCGGCGCGTTTCTGGGCAATTTCACCTGGCAGGGCCTTTCTGCGACGTCGACTTGGGCGCGCGGCCAGGCGTGGGGCATATACGGCTTCGCGCAAGCGTACGAGTTGACAGGAAATCCCATTTTCCTAACCGCCTCCGAGAAGCTTGCGACGTATTTCGTAAAGAACATGCCGGCGAACGACGTGCCCTACTGGGATTTCAGCGCGCCGGCGAGCCCGACGACCCCGCGCGACACGTCGGCGGCGGCCATCGCCGCAGACGGCCTGATGATGCTGAGCCAGGACGCGACGACGACCAGCGCGAGGAACTTTTTCCTCGGCGAGGCGGCCAACATCCTGAGTTCGCTGACCACTTCCTACCTCGCGCCCACGAGCGGAGAGGCGGTCCTGATCGACGGGACCGGCGACGACCCGCACAACAGCGAGGTCGATACCGCGCTGATCTTCGGCGACTATTATTTCACCGAAGCGCTGCTTCGGCTGCAGGACTACTATGACAGCGAGCCGGGCTGGAGCCTGTATGGCGGCAGCTCCCTGGCGCTGGCCGCCGGTCCGCTTTACGCCAGCGCCGTTCCGGAGCCGTCGTCGACCCTCATTTTCGGCGGCTCGATTCTGGCGCTGGTGATCCGCCGTCGCGCTCGGCGGCCCTACCAGCCGGTAGGATAGAGCCGACTCCGGTTCACGCGTTCAGTCCCACAGCGTGTAGCGCGCCGGCCTGCCGCTTCGCGACGGCCGCCTCGTCGAAATCGGCGATCGCGTCCTCGTACATCCGGTGAAAGTTGAGCCTCGCGCCGAGGCGCAGGAACGCGCTGCCGAGACCGATCGTCGCCCGCTCGAGAAACACGAATTCGCGCGGCACCGGCAGACCGCCGCCCTCGGCCCTCAGCGCCCGCATGGCCTGGCCGATCTCGCGGCGCCCGTAGTCCGACGGCTTCACGCCGTCGGCGGCGCTCCGCACCCGATCGTCAAGAATGGGCCCGCACATGAAGCGCGCCCAGATGGTCATCGCCTCGAACGTGCCGCGGTTTAGCTTCGGAAAGCCCCACATCCGGTAGGCTTCCGCAATATGCGCCTCGTCGTTCTCGAGCAGCGCCAGATAGAGCTCGACCACCCCGCGCACGAAGCGCGCCGGGAAGATGCGCACGCAACCGTAGTCGAAGAGATTGACCCCCTCGACCTGGCGCTGATCGCCCTCCCCCGTCGCGACCACGGAGTAGTTGCCAAGATGCGGATCGCCGTGGATCAGTCCGTATCGGAGGAACGGACGCCACCACGCGTCGAAAAGGCCGACCGCGATCGCGTCGCGCGCCTCCTGCGGCGCGTCTTCGAACGCAATCAGCGGCTCGCCGTCAAGCCACTGCAAAGTCAGAAGCCGGCGGGTCGACAATGACTTTTCGACCCTGGGCACATGCACGAAGGGCCGGTCGGCGAGCATGAGGCCATAGAGCTCGGCGACCTTCGCCTCCCGCTCGTAGTCGAGTTCCTCGCGCACCCGCTCGCGGATTTCATGGGCGATCTCACGAGTGTCGATCGCCGCGCCGATGCGGCGATGCAGCGAGAACAGGAGATCGAGCTGCGAGAGATCCGTTTCGACGGCGGAGGCCATCTCGGGATATTGCAGCTTGCAGGCGAGCGGCTCGCCGTCGAGGCTTAGCGCTTTATGCACCTGGCCGAGCGAGGCGGCGGCGGCAGGCTTCAGATCGAACTCGGAAAAGCGTTCGCGCCAGCCGGGTCCGAGCTCAGCCTGCATGCGCCGGCGCACGAAGCCAGCCCCCATCGGCGGCGCCTGCGACTGCAGCCGAATGAGCTCGGCCGCGTAGTCCGCCGGCAGCGCGTCGGGGATCGTCGTCAGGAGCTGGGCCACTTTCATCATCGGGCCCTTCATCGTGCCGAGGGCGGACGCCAGCGCCCTGGCGTCCGTCTCGCGCCCGCCCCCGCGCAGCCGGTTGACGCCCACTCGAGCCGCGAACGCGCCGGCGTTGACGCCAAGGCGCGCATATCGCGACGCCCGCGCGCTGAGGCGGTTGGCTTCGTTGTCTTGGGTCACGATCCCATCCCGACCATTGCGAATGCGCTGATATAGGTGTTGCGCCCAAGGAATTCACGCGCCATCGCCGAGCCCATCGAACCTGTGCTCGCGAAGACGCGGCCGCCGATCTTCTCTCCATCCTGACTTGACAACGTTTATGCAATCGCCAACCGTAAAGCTTTTGGCCGGCGAGACGATTGGGGGCGCCGCAAAATTTTTAGATTTAAGTCGGGGACAGATATGCGGGGACTATCTTCATCTCAGCAAAATGGGTCAGCATGTATCGCGGTCGCGAGCGCAGCGGCGCTCCTACTGTCGATGGGACACGCGGAAGCTCAGACCGCCTCCAACCCGGGCTGGCCCGGACCCGCCCTGGGTTGGCCCACGGATGGCCGACCTGTGACCGAAAAAGATCTTGTCGGCAAGAAGCTCTGCTGGAACGTCGGGGGAAGTGGTACGTTCGCAGCCAATGGTCAGTACACAGACTTCATGGGTCAAAGCAGGCCCTGGCGGGTCACTGAGCCCGGAGTCGTAAAAATCGGGATTAGGTATCGGCAATTCCTAGTCTTACCCGATGGTAGTTTCTACCAGCATACGTACAGATGCTGTTCGTCTATTGACGGGCACAGAGAATTCTGGGGAAAGGTCTGCAATTAATCGAGGAGGCGATTCCTTTCACTCACACCAAATCACGAGGTGCCAAAACGCTACCGTCGGTCGAAAACGATCGCCCTACCCCATCGCTTCCAGTTCGCCGATCATTCCCTCGATCACCGCAAGGCCGATGCTCCAGAAAGCTGGATCGCGCGCGTCGAGGCCGAACGGCTTGAGCAGCTCGGCGTAGGACTTCGTTCCGCCCGCCGACAGCATGGCGAGATAGCGCTCGGCGAAGCCCTCGCGCGAGCGCTGATACACGCCATACAGCGAATTCACGAGGCAATCGCCGAATGCGTAGGCGTAGACGTAGAACGGCGAATGAATGAAATGGCCGATATAGGCCCAGTAGGTCTCGTAACCCGGCTTGAGCTCGATCGCCGGGCCGAGGCTTTCGCCCTGTACGCTCATCCACAACTGGTTGATCCGCTCGGCCGTCAGCTCGCCGTTGCGGCGCTCAAGATGCACGAGGCGCTCGAACTTGTAGAACGCGATCTGCCGCACCACGGTGTTCAGCATGTCCTCGACCTTGGCGGCGAGCATGGACTTGCGCTCGGCCGGATCGGCGATCGTCGCGAGCATCGAGCGGAAGGTCAGCATTTCGCCGAACACTGACGCCGTCTCCGCAAGCGTCAGCGGCGTCGGCGCCATCAGCGCGCCATTGGCGCCGGCCAGCACCTGATGCACGCCGTGGCCAAGCTCATGGGCGAGCGTCGTCACGTCGCGCGTCTTGCCGAGATAGTTGACCAGCACATAAGGGTGCGCCGACGGCGTGGTCGGATGGGCGAAGGCGCCGGGCGCCTTGCCCGGCCTGACCGGCGCGTCGATCCAGCCTTCGTCGAAGAAGCGGCGCGCGATGTCGGCCATGCGCGGCGAGAACCCGTGATAGGCGTCGAGCACCGTGTCGCGCGCCGCCTCCCATTTGATCACCCGCCGGGGAGCGTCGGGCAGCGGCGCATTGCGGTCCCAGTGGGCCAGCCGTTCTTTGCCGAACCACCGCGCCTTCAACGCGTAGTAGCGGTGCGAGAGCAGCGGATAGGCGTTCGTGACCGCCGCAACCAGCGCCTCGACAACCTCGCGCTCGACCCGGTTGGCGAGGTGGCGCGAGTCGGCGACGTCCTCGAATTTGCGCCATCGGTCGGAGACTTCCTTGTCCTTGGCGAGCGTATTGGTAATCAGGGCGAACACGCGCAAGTTCGCGCCCAGGGTCGCGGCGAGCGCGTTGGCCGCGGTTTCCCGCTTCTTCTCGTCCGGGTCCTGCAGCTTGCCGAGCAGAGGTTCGAGCGTCAGGCTCTCGCCGTCGAAGTCGAAACGCAGCGCCGCCGTCGTGTCGTCGAACAGCCGGTTCCAGGCCGCGGCGCCAGAGACCGACTTTTCGAGAAACAAGCGCTCGATCTCATCGGGAAGCTGATGCGGCTTCTCCTTGCGGATGTCCTCGAGCCACGCGCGGTAGTGGCCAAGCGCAGGCGTGCTCATGCCCGCATCGAGCTTGGCGTCGTCAATGCGGTTCAGCTCGAGTTCGAAGAACAGGAGATCGCCGGCGAGCGCGGTCACGCGCTCATTCGCGTCGCCGTAGAACTTCGCCCGCGCCGCGTCGCTGGTGTCGGAGGCGTAGAGAAGAGAGGCGTAAGCCATCACCCGCCCGATCAGGTCCTGCAGCAACTCGTAGGCCCTGATCGACGCAGCCAGCGTCTCGGCGCCTCCGGGCGTATCGAGAAGCCCCGCAAGCGTGCCTTGATAGGTGTCGGCGAACCGCCTGGCCTCTTGCCGCGCGCGCTCAAGATCGGCGGCGAAACGCGGCGAATCCATGCCTTCGTAGAGATCGTCGAGCCGCCACTGCGGCAACGCGCCGAGATCGGCCGCCGCGGGCGGCGGCGCCACGGCGGCGTCCAGGGAACTCAACGGCAACGGTCATCGACGAGGCCTCATCGGGCTTTTGATAGCGCGTCTGCCGGTGCTACGCGCCGACAAAGCGGCGCTTTTGGGGAGAAGGGGGATCAAGCCGGGACGGCATTAACACCGCATTTACCGTGATGTCCGAGGGTGGCGCAACGCGCGGCGCTCATGAGGCCGCCACAGGATGACAATGGCCGCACTCATTCTTATCGTCGATGACGATCCCATCCAGCGCCGGCTGCTCGAGGCGATGGCCAGACGATTCGGCTACGAGTCCGAAACGGCGCAGTCGGGAGAAGAGGCGCTTCGGCGCCTGGAGGCCGGCGACCGGCCGCCGGTCAATCTCCTGATCCTCGACCTCGTC
This sequence comes from uncultured Alphaproteobacteria bacterium, assembly GCA_963839185.1. Classification (GTDB taxonomy): domain Bacteria; phylum Pseudomonadota; class Alphaproteobacteria; order Rhizobiales; family Beijerinckiaceae; genus Roseiarcus. Next base: position 20,784 of record CAWIUD010000030.1, read on the forward strand.
ATGCCTGATCTCGACGGGATGGGCGTGCTCGCCCGCATGCGTCAGCGCGATATCGCGATTCCGGCGATCGTGCAGACAGCGCATGGCTCGATCGAGGCGGTCATCTCCGCCATGCGCGCGGGCGCGGTCGATTTCGTCGTCAAACCGGTCGGCGCCGAGCGCCTTCAGGTCTCCATCCGCAATGCGTTGCGCGTCGACGCGCTCGAGGACGAACTGCGCCGGGCGACACGGCGAAACGCGGGCGAGCTCAGCTTCCGCGACATCGTGACCCGCGCCGAGTCGATGGCGCGCACCATCCGTCTCGCCGAGCGCGCCGCCAGGTCGAATATTCCCGGTGCTGATCGAAGGCGAATCCGGGGTCGGCAAGGAGCTGATGGCGCGCGCCATCCAGGGGAGCTCGGAGCGGCGCGGCAAACCATTCGTGACCGTCAACTGCGGCGCGCTTCCCGAGATGCTCGTCGAATCCATTTTGTTCGGGCACGAGAAGGGCTCGTTCACCGGCGCGACCGAAAGGCACATGGGCAAGTTCGCCGAGGCGAACGGCGGCACGCTGTTCCTCGACGAGATCGGCGAACTGCCCCCGGACGCCCAGGTCAAGCTGCTGCGCGCCCTGCAGGAGGGCGAGATCGATCCCGTCGGTTCGCGCCGGCCGGTGAAAGTGGATTTTCGCCTCGTCTCCGCAACCAACCAGAACCTGATCGAACTTGTGAAGGCCGGGCGCTTCCGCGAGGACCTGTTCTATCGGCTCAATGTCTTTCCCATCTCGATCCCGCCGCTCCGGGCGCGCGCCTGCGACGTGCCGGATCTGGCGATGCGGTTTCTCGCCCGCTTCTGCGTTGAGGAGGGCAAGCGAATCCGCGGGCTCTCGAACGAGGCGCTTGCGCTGTTGAGCCTTTATGACTGGCCGGGCAACGTCCGCCAGTTGGAAAACGCGGTGTTCCGCGCCGTCGTGCTCGCCGACGGGGATGAGCTGACCCCTGCGGAGTTCCCGCAAATTGCGGCTCAGGTCGGCGGCTACGACGTGCGCATTCCCCCCGCCCCGCCGCCGGTCGCTGCCGATCCAATGGCCTTCGCTGGCGCAAGGCCCGCCAATTTCGAGACGCGCGATCCCCATTCGCTGAGGCTCATCAACGACAATGGAGACGTGCGCATGCTCGAGGACATCGAAGCCGAAGCGATACGCTTTGCGCTCGCCCACTACAGAGGGCAAATGTCACAGATGGCGCGCAAGCTCGGCATCGGGAGGTCGACTCTTTATCGCAAGATGAAGGACATCGGAATTGCTGATGACATCCTCGGCGAGGCCGCGGCATAGTGCAGGCGAATCCGGGCGGACATGATCGATAACACTATCAAATTTAGTTAAATTTTGCCGGCTACGCGCAGCGCGGCGGCCCTCGCCAAACGGTGGATTGAAGGTTGAACGTGGTCAGGCTCCGGAACCTGCGTGAGTGGTTCGCGTGGCGCCGCGCTGGGCGCCGCCTCGTTCGCGCTGGCTGCGGCGGTCGCTTGCGCCGAGGCTGCGCCGGCCGCCGGGCTGGGTCTCGGTAAATCGCCCGACGCCGATCCCGATGGTAGGGCCCGAAACGGCGCCGAAATTCGGCGAGCTCGGCCCCGTGGGACCGCTGCTGGAGACGTTCTACGCAGCCCGGCGGATAGATGCCCCGGATCTGGTCCTGTTCCTCGACCCGAAATTCAAATCGGACGCATTCGCTTTGTTCGCCTCGCTTGACGGCGCCTATAGCGAAGAGCCGCCGGACGCGTCCCCGGCGCCGCCCGCCCCCTCGCTCTCTCCTCTCCAGGCCGCCCTCAAGGCCGCAACGGACGACCTTGTCGCTCGGAACGATCGACGCAACCCGCTCGGCGCCGGCGATTGGCGCGGCGCACGGGCCGCCGATTGCGGCCTTTTACGCGGCGCGCGACTACGAGCCGGTGTGGGTCGACGAAGACGGTCTGACCGACAAAGGGCGCGCGGCGGTCTTGCAACTCGCGCGGGCCAGGGATGACGGCCTCGACCTCTCCGGCTTCGCGCTGCCCAGCGATCTCGGCGCCGGGCTAGCCGCCGACGTCCTGGCCGAGGCTGAGGCGTCCATTGCATCGGCCGTCGTGGTCTACGCCGAACAGGCGAGCGGATCGCGGGTCCCGCCTTCGCGCATATCTCCGATGATCACCGCGGCGCCGAGCGTCGCCGATCCCGGCGCGGCGCTGGCCGAAACCGCGTCCGCCGCTGATCCCGCCGCCCGGCTTCAGGATTTCAGTCCGCCGCATCAGGGCTATCGAGCGCTTCGCGACGAGCTGAAGGCTCTTGTCGAAGTCGCGGACGCCAACGGGAGCCGTCACGCCGGTCGCGAATATGCGCAAAGCTCTCAGGCCGCCGGGCGCGGGCGCCGGCCTTCGAATGGCGGGGTCGCCACCGCTTCCGCCGATGCGAAACTCGCGTTTGGGCGCCTCGCGCGCCAGCGCGCCGCGATCCTCGCCAATATGGAAATGTGGCGCTGGGAGCCGCGCGACATGGGGGAGCGACGGATCGAGGTCAATGTCGCCGACTTCACCGCTTCCGTCCTTGAAGGCGACACGATCGTCCATCAGGCGCGCGTCGTCGTCGGCAAACCGGATACGCCAACGCCGATCTTTTCCAATGTCATGCGCTACATTTTGATCAATCCGTCCTGGCTCGTGCCCGATTCGATCATCCGGAAAGAGATGCTGCCGAAGCTTGCGGCCGATCCCGGCTATCTGAGCCGTCGCGGCTATGAGGTCAAAACGGTCGGCGGCCGGCTCACCGTGCGCCAACGGCCCGGCGAAGCCAACGCGCTTGGGCGAATCGCTTTCATGTTCCCGAACGACCATTCGGTCTACCTGCACGACACCCCTTCGCGGGAGCTGTTCGACGAGGAATCGCGCGCCTTCAGCCATGGCTGCATCCGCGTCGAGGATCCGTTGACCCTGGCCGAACTGGTCATGGGAGGCGAGGCGACCGGGTGGCCGGCGGAGCGAATCAGCGGCATGATCGGAGGGGCGGAACGAACAGTATTTCTGCCCCGACCGCTCCCCATTCACATCGAGTACTTTACTGAATTCGTTGACGAATCTGGCGAATTGCATGAGCAGCCGGACGTCTACGGCCTGACGCAGAAGGTGGCTGCCGTTCTCGCTGGGGAAAGTCAAGATTGAAAGGGCGGCCGCATCGGTCTATAGGCGTAACAGATCGCTTTTTGCCCGACTGTGACGCAATCGTCACAACGCGGGCGGCCGAGCAGGCGCGCAAGGGACATGCGCGGCATTTTGAGTGGCGGGAGAAGGCCAGCCAAAGGCGTAAGCGTTCTCAAGGACAGTGCTCGTCCGCCGGGTCGCAGGTCGTGCGTCCCGCGTATCGGAAGGATTGGTTGTTGGCGGTTTTCAAAGCGACACTGAACGTTGGCCGGGGCAACGAGGCGGCGTCTGGGCTGGCGGTGGCGGCGGCGCTGACCGTGGCCCTGCTCAGCCCGAACGCCACTAAGTCGGCGGTCGCAAACGGCGACACGCGGACCATCAGCTTTTCCAACGACCACACCAATGAGTCCGGCTCGTTCACCTATATGGTGAACGGCGTCTATGATCAGGCGACTTTCGACAAGCTGAATTGGTTCCTGCGCGACTGGCGGCTCAACGAGCCGACGAAGATGGATCCCCACCTCTTTGACATCGTGTGGGAGGTCTACCGCGAATCCGGGTCGACGCAGCCGATCGACGTTCTTTCCGGCTACCGCTCGCCGCGGACCAACGCCATGCTGCGCCAGCGTTCGCGTCAGGTCGCCGAGCATTCGCAACACATGGAAGGCAAGGCTATCGACGCGCATTTCGTCGATGTCGGCACCGCGCGCATTCGCGACATCGCCATGCGCATGGAGGCGGGCGGCGTCGGGTTCTATCCGACCGGCGGGACGCCCTGGGTGCATATCGACAGCGGCTCGGTGCGCTATTGGCCGCGAATGAGCCGAGACGCGTTGACGCGGTTGTTCCCGGACGGAAAGACCGTCTTCATTCCCGCCGATGGCCAGCCCATGCCGGGTTACGAGCAAGCCCGCGCCGAAATCGAAGCCCGCGGAGGCCAGGTCCAGGTTGCGAGCGGCGGATTGCGGGATCTTCGGATGGCTCTTCGGAGGCGGCGCCGACGACGCGGAAGAAGGCGCCGGACAGGAGGCGGCGGCGACAGGCGTGGGACGCGGCGGCCGAGGCGGGCCGCAAACTCCGCAGGTTGAGATTGCCGAAGCGGGGCCAGTCGCCGTCGCCAAAGCCAAGCGCAACCTGCCGACCGGACCGACCTACGCCAGCGCGCCAGCCCCTGCCCCAACGCCGGCCGCCGCGCCGCAGATCGCCGATGCCGGACCGGACGCGGTCGCGCGCGCGAAGCGCAACCTGCCGACCGGTCCGACCTATGCCAGCGGCCCGGAGTCAGCGCCGACGCCTCCCGTCAAGCCGCAAGTGGTGGCCGCGCTGGAACAGCCCGACATCGCATCGGACGCGTCTCCCGCCAAGCCGCACGGGCCGGCAGCGGCGCAGATCAACGCGCCGCTGCCGCCGCGGCGGCCGAGCGATCTCACCCTCGCGGTTGCGCTCGCCGACGCTCCTCTGCCGCCGGCGCGCCCCGCCGACGTCGTCGCACTCGCGTCGCAGGCGACATGGACTGTCGACCCCTCATCGCCACTGAGCCGCAGGCCCGGTCTCGCCGGCATGATTAAGAACGTCCTGCCGCAGGTCATCACCCACGGCGTCGACGGCGCCCCGACGGGAGCGCTCGCGCTCGCGGAAATCCCGGCGGCCGGGAAGCTTGACGACGAAACGCTGCTCGCCCGGGCCGCGGAGCTCAGCGCGCCCTTGCCGCCGATGCCGATCCCGAATGTCGCGCCGCCGGCGGCGCCTGCGCCCGAAGCCGGCGCTGCGGCCGCCCCGCGCAGAGCCGCGGCGCCTGCGCTACGGCCGCCCCCGCGCGTCAGAGCGGCGTCCTGCATTCGGTGGCGAGCGCCGCGCAAGATCTGGCCCTGATGTTCGGCGGCCTGCCGTTTGGCGTGTTCAGGTCGGACGCGCCCGCCGCCCCAAAGCCGAACGACCTGCGCGGACCTGAGTAAACGGGCCGCCGCACACGACAAAAAAAGGGCCGGGATTGATCCCGGCCCGGCCTGACTTTTGGCTATTCCCGGTCGAGCGACCAAGGCCCCGGCCCGGCCGCGGCCAGGAACAGGAAGATGAAGCAATAAAGCAGCGCAGGCTCGCCGAAATTGAGCGCGGGAAAAAAGCTCATCGGAAAATGAGCCATGAAATAGGCGGCCGCCATAAAGCCGGAGAGGACGAACGCGACAGGGCGGGTGAACAGGCCGAGAGTGATGAGAACCCCGCCGACGAGCTCCATCGCGCCAGTGAAATAGAGCATTCCTGTCGGCATCTTGTCGATGAACGGCAATGCGGCGGGAAAGCCGAGAAGCTTGCCTGTTCCATGCTCGAGAAACGCCAATCCGGTCACGATGCGCAGGATGGATTGTAGCGCCGGAGCGAAGGAGCGAGGGATCACCGCAATCGCGGTCTTGGAGGCGGGCAAAGTCGTCGAACTCATAGCGTGGTTCCTTTCTTCAGAAAAAGCCTGGGGCCGCAAAGGCCCTCAGGATGAAAGCTTGGCCGCGGTCTTGGCGATGAGCTCGCCTTGATGGCGGGCGCCGTCCAGCTCGATCTTGGTAGGCTGACGCTGGCCCTGTCCGCCTGCGATGGTCGTCGCGCCGTACGGCGCTCCGCCGACGATCTCCTCGAGCGTCATTTGGCCCGCGTGGCTGTATGGCAGGCCGACGATCACCATGCCGAAGTGCATCAGGTTGGCGATGATCGAGAAGAGTGTCGTTTCGTTGCCGCCGTGCTGCGTCGCGCTCGAGGTGAACGCGCCCCCCACTTTTCCGTGCAGCGCGCCGCTCAGCCACAATTGGCCGGCCTGCTCCCAGAAGCTGCCCATCGCCGAGGGCATGCGACCGAACCGGGTCGGCGCGCCCACGACGATCGCGTCGTAGTTGGCGAGCTCCGCCACCGTTGCGATCGGCGCGGGCTGGTCGACCTTGAAATACATCGCCTTGGCGACCGCCTCCGGGACATTTTCAGGGACGCGTTTGACGTCGGCCGTGGCCCCCGCGGCGCGCGCGCCTTCGGCGACGGCGTAGGCCATCTGCTCGATATGGCCGTAGCTTGAGTAATAGAGAACCAAGCACCTTTGTCATGCGCGCCTCTTTATGCGATTGGGCCGCGGGACGGCCTCAAAGAATTGTCGCCATCTGTTCGAAGGAAAGGCGCGGATTGCGCGGGAAAAGCTTCAAATCGTCGCCGTAGCCGATGTTGATGATGACGTTCGCCTTGATTTTCCCTTCGGGGAAGAATTCCGCCTCGACCTTGGCGGCGTCGAAGCCGCCCATCGGGCCGGCGTCGAGGCCGAGCGCGCGCAGCGCCAGGATGAAATAGCCGACCTGCAGCGTGCCGCTTTGCGCGGCGCTCCTTGCGGCAAGCTCGGGATTGCCGGCGAAGATGCTCTTGAAGTCGCGCTGCGGCGTCAAAAAGGGCAGATGCTCGTAGAACTCCAGATCGTAGCCGGTGATCGCGACCACCGGCGCCGCCATCGTCTTCTCGAGATTGCCTGGCGCCATGGCGGGGCGCAGCCGTTCCTTGGTCTCCTTCGAGCGCAAGAACAGAACCCGCAGAGGCTGCTGGTTCGCCGCGGTCGGACCCATCTTTGCAAGCTCGAGCGCTTCGCGCAGTAGGGCGACCGGCACAGGCCGGTCGAGAAACGCGTTATGGGTGCGGGCCTCGGTGAACAGCTGCGCGAGAGCGGCGGCTCCGATGGGCGCCTGGCGGTTGACGGTTTTGGGGTCGACGCTGACAGTCATTTTCGCTTTTCCTCGGAAGATTGGACAGACGCACTTGCCCGCGCTCCGTTCGAGCGCGCTGGCTTACGATTGACGGACCCATGATTGCCGAGGCTCACTCGGCGGCGACGCTCGCCTTTTTGGCGCTTGCCTCGCGCGCGACCTTGAGCGCATTCGTCCACCAGACGAGCTGGTCAAGCATCGCGTCGGCGGTCGGCCTCAGATATGCGAACTCGGATATTGGCTTGCCTTCGCGCAGCGCCGCCATGAAGTCGCCGCCCGCCAGATGCACCGCCGCCTGGGTGGGGGCCATCTGCAACTCGACGCTGATGAGCCGCAATTGTTCGATGGCTCGCGCCGCGCCGACGGCGCCGTAGCCGACGAACGCCGCGGCCTTTCGGTTCCATTCCGGATAGGCGTAGTCGAGCGCGTTCTTGAGGACTGCGGGAACCCCATGATTGTATTCAGCGGACACAAAGATATAGCCGTCGTACTGCGCGACCTTGTGCTGCCAGCGAACCCCTTCCGGGTTCTGAGTTCGGGGCCCACGCGTTGCTGGCGATTTCGTCAAAAAACGGCAATGGATAGTCCCGAAGATCGATCACTTCGACATCCATGTCGGGTCGGTGTTTGGCGATGTTGTAAAGCCACTCCCCTGCCTTATGCCCGAACCGCGCGGCTCGCGTCGTCGAAAGAATGATTGCGATTTTGGGCTTGCTCATGGCCGAGCTCTCTTCAATTTTCACATCCATTGACTGGATGAATTTCCATCTTCCTTCAATGTGGCGGCAATGATGCATCATGACAATCGGCAAAATTGTGCTATGTCTTATCGGTTTCGCCGATACATGGGACCAAGCCGATGATCGACCCTCTCACTCTCGACCAATTGCGCATTCTGGTCGCGGTCGCGGAGGCCGGCAGCTTTTCCGCCGCGGCGCGAAGCCTGGACCGCGTTCAGTCCGCGGTCAGTCAGTCGATCCAGACGCTGGAAACCACGCTTGGCCTTGTCCTGTTTGACCGCTCAGGCAAAACCCCGCAGCTCACCGACGCCGGGCGGGCGCTGGTTAGCGACGCGCGCGCGCTCATCGTCGCGGCCGGCGCGCTACGGGCCCGCGCCCAGAGCATGGCCGACGACGTCGAGCCGGAACTCACCCTCGCGGTCGACGCGATGTTCCCGATCCCGCTCCTGATGGAGAGCCTGAAGGCGCTCCGCAACGCCTTCCCGCTTCTCCCGGCGACCGTCTTCACGGAGAGCCTCGGCGGCTCCGAGGAGCGGCTCAGGAACGGGGCGGCGAGGCTCGCGATCTACCCGATCGCGGCGGGCAGTCCGAGCGATCTCTCGATTGAATTCATCACCCGAGTCGCCATGACCCCGGTGGTCGCGGCGGGCCATGCTCTTGCCGCCCTGCCTGAACCCATGCCGCGCGAGGCGCTCGAGCCCCATGTTCAGCTGGTGCTGACGGATCGCACGCCGCTGACCCAGAACATTTTCGGCGGGATCGTCAGCCGTCACATCTGGCGCTTCGCCGATCTCTCGACGCGCCTCGACTTCCTCCTCGCCGGCTTCGGATGGTGCAACATGCCCGCCCACATGGTCTCGGAGCCCATTGCGGCCGGGCGGCTGAAGAGGCTCGAAATCGTCAATTGGGACAAGCTCACCCTGCCCATCTACGTCGTGAACGAGCGCGGTCGCGCGCCGGGCCGCGCCGGCCGGTGGTTGATCGCCGACCTCCGCGAGCGCCTGAAGACGTGTCCGGGCAACTTCCATAGCGGCGAAGAGCGAACGACCGCAATGGTCGACGCGGCCTGATCGCCGCTACCGCGCCCTGCCCTCGCGCCCATAGAGCAGCAGCATGGCGATGATCACGACGCCATAGGTGATCTGCCGTCCGGCCTCGGACATCTGCACGACCGACAGGATCGATTGCAGCAGCGTGATGAGAATGACGCCGGCGACCGTGCCGATATAGCTGCCGCGCCCGCCGAGGATCGAGGCGCCGCCGAGGACCACGGCGGCGATCGCCGGCAGGAGATAGGCGTCGCCCATCGCCTGCGCGGCCTTGCTGGCGTAGCCCGCGAGCAGCACGCCGCCAAAGGCGGAAAGGCCGCCGGCGATCGCAAAGGCGATGAGGACGACGCGCTGGGTGTCGATCCCGGAGAGATATGCGGCTCGCTCGCGGTTGCCGATGCCATAGACGGCTCGTCCGAAAGTCGTTCGATTGAGGAGGAAGATCGCGCCCGCCCCAACGATGGCCCATACGACGAGGGCATTCGGCAGGCCGAACAGAAAGTCCCCGGTCGCCAGGACGCGCATCGCGGGCGAAGACGAATCCTGGGGCGAGAAGCCGCCGGTATGGAGGACCATCAGGCCTTGCGCGACCGCGTTGACCGCGAGCGTGATGATCATCGAGGGAATGCGCAGATAGGCGACGCCAAAGCCATTGACGAGGCCAAGCGCAACGCCACAAGCCACGCCGAACGGTATGGCGAATGCCTCGCCGATCGGACCCCATCCCGTCGCAGCCGTCGACATCATGCCGCCGACCGCGACGACCCAGGGAATGGAAAGATCGATCTGTCCGAGGAGGATGACGATCATCGTGCCGGTGGCGATGACGCCGAGGAACGAGGCGACCTTCAATTGCTGCAGCAGGTATTCCGGCGAGAGAAAGCTGCGCGAATAGAGAGAACCCAGCAGCAGCATCGCAAGGATGCAGCCGAAGGCGATCGCGACCGGCGGATCGACGCGGCGCAGGAGACCGGCCTCAAACTGGGTTGCATCCCCTCGCTCATTCGAACAGCTCCAGGCGATTGCGAACCTGGAACAGGCGCGCCGAGCCGACGCAGACCGCGGCGAGCAGCACCACGCCCTGGAAAAGCGGCTGCCACAGGGGATCGAGATTGAAGACGAACAGCAAGTCGCCGATCGTTCGAAACATCAGCGCGCCGAAGATGGCGCCGATCGCGCTGCCCGTTCCGCCGAATAGCGACACGCCGCCCAGCACGACGGCGGCAATGGAGAAGAGGGTGTAGGTGTTGCCGTTGGCCGCCGACGCCTCTCCGGAATAGGTCACAAACGTGAGAAAGAGGCCACCGAGCGCGGCGGTCAGACCCGAGAGGAGGTAGGCGCAGAACTTGGCGGCGTCGACAGGAACGCCCGACATGTAGGCCGCGGTCTCCGACGAGCCGACCGCGTAGGCTGCCCGGCCAATCGCGGATCGGCGATAGGGAATCCATACGATGAGAACGACGGCGGCGAGCGCGACCAAGCTCGCGGGCACGCCGCTGAACAGGCGCCCGTCAGCGCGTCGGCCAAGGGCCCGTAAACGTCGCCGCCCGGGACCGGACGCAGCAGCAGGGCGACGCCAAAGAACGCCGCGCCGCTGGCGATGGTCGCGACGATTGGCTGCAGGCGGCCGTAAATGACGATGAGACCGTTGATAGCGCCGCAAGCGAGACCCGCGACGAGAACGCCGGCGACGCCAAGCGCAGCGCTTCCCGCCGTCCCGACGACGATCCAGGACGCGAGGCAATTGCTCAGGACAAACACCATGCCGACCGAAAGATCGATGCCGGCGGTGATGACCACAAAAGTCTGCGCCATCGCCACCAGCGCCAGCAGCACGCCCTTGTTTGCCGCCGTCTGCACGACATTGGCGCTGAACCCCGCCGGGTGATTGCTCGCATAAATCGCAAACATGATGACGAAGAAGCCGAAGGCGAGGAGCGTGCCGCGATTCTGCGCCAGCCGATAACGCCAGTCGCTCATCGAACCAGAGCCCCGGCGACCGCGATCTCGGAATCGCCAGCGATGTTGAGGGCGCTGCTGATCAGCGCGCGTTCGGTGATTTCCGCTCCTTCGAGCACCCGCTTGACCGCGCCGTCGTAGAGCACGAGGGCGCGATCGCAGCAACCGATCAACTCGTCGTAGTCGGTGGTATAGAAGACGATCGCGGCCCCGGAGTCGGCGAGGCGGCGTAGCAGAAGGTAGATTTCCTGCTTGGTGCCGACGTCGATGCCGCGGGTCGGATCGTTGAGCAAAATGATTCGCGGCTCGGCCATCAGCCACTTCGCGATCACAACCTTCTGCTGATTGCCGCCCGAGAGCGCGCCGGCCGCGATGTCGGTTCCCGCCGTTTGTATGGCCAGGAGATTGATCATCTCTCCGACCAGTTTCTTTTCTCGGGCGCTGTCGATCACGCCGCCGCTCGAAACCCGATGGAGCGCGGCGAACGAGAGATTTTCGCGCACCGACATCGGCAGCATCAGGCCTTCCGTCTTGCGATCCTCCGGAATGAGGGCCATGCCGATCGTCTTTTCCTTCGCCGCATGCGGGCTCGAAGGAGAGACGCGCGATCCTCCGACGACGATCTCGCCCGAGACTCCGCGCAGGACGCCGAACAGCGCGAGCAGCAGTTCGCGTTGGCCCTGCCCGTCCAGCCCGCCGAGACCGACGACTTCGCCCGCCTCGGCGGTAAACGAGATGTCGCGCAGGCGATCCAACCAGCTCAGGTGCTTCACCTCGAGCAACGGCGCTGCGCCTTTGGCCCGTACGGCGGGCTTCGGCGGAAAAACGTGGCTGTACTCGCGCCCGATCATCATCTCGACGACTTCGTTGTCGGACTTTGTCCCGGCGGCGTAGGTCGCGACATTGGCGCCGTTCCGGAACACAGTGCACTCGTCCGCGAGCTCGGCGATCTCGTGCATGCGGTGCGAAATGAACAGGAGCGCCAGTCCCTCCTGACGCAGACGCTTGAGGACGATGAACACCTTGGCGACGTCAGCTGCGGTGAGGGCGGAGGTCGCTTCGTCGAGGATGAGGACGCGCGGCTTGCGCGCCAGCGCCTTGGCGATCTCCACCATCTGACGGCGCGACAGCGGCAGATCCTTCACCAGCGCCATCGGATGGATATCGGTTGCGCCAGCGCGCGTCAGCGCTTCCTCAGCGAGGCGCCGCTGGGCGCGACGGTCGATAAGGCCAAATCGACTCGGCGGGTTGCTGATCGCGATGTTGTCGGCGACCGACAGATGGGGGACGAGCGAGAGCTCCTGGAAGATGCAGACGATGCCCGCCCGGTTGGCGGCGGCGGGCGAATCGAAAGCCACTTCCAAGCCGTCGAGGACAATGCGGCCGGCGTCGGGCGCGACAACTCCGGAGAGAATCTTGATCAGCGTCGATTTGCCGGCCCCATTCTCGCCGAGAATGGCGTGAATCCGCCCGGCGAAGACGGTCAGGTTGGCGTCGGCAAGCGCCCGCACGCCGCCATAACGCTTGGACACGCCCTCCATAAAAAGAACGGGCGGGGCCGTCGGCTCCATTTGCGTCACGCCGCCAAACCTCGCCCGCAATGCCACCCTAAAGGCCGCTGCCGGGCGGCCTCGATGCGCTCGCCGCGGAACCTGACGTCCCGCGGCGCTTACATCTGACGAAGACTACTTGTTGTCTTTCGACTGCCCCATGATTTCCTGAGCGGTGAAGTTGATGTTGCAGGTCGGGAACGAATTGCCGACGAAGAAATTGTCGGATTGCGCCGCATAATAGTTCTCGCCGTCCTTGAAGTTTGGATCTTCCGCGGTTGCGAGCGGCAGCTTGACCGATTGCGGCACAACCTGCCCTTCAAGCGCCGCGATCGCAACCTTGATCGCAACCGCGACTTGGGCCGGACCGGTGCCGCCGGACGAGCACAGCAATCCCTGGCCCGACAGTTTCGCGCAGAACTTGCGGAAGCCGTTTTCGGTCTCGCCGCCGAACGGCACCATCGGGTGCTTGGCGTCGAGAAGAGCCTGCACGGCGCCGGTATCGCCTCCTTGCGCGGTGACGCCGTCGAAATGCTTTTGCACGGCAATGGCGTCCGCCGTCACCTTCTGCGCCGTCGGGTCGTCCCACTTGCCGTAGACTTCGACGATGTCCCATTTCTTGCCGGTCTTATCGAGCGTCTCATGGATGCCGTCGTGACGGTCCCGATCGACGGAGGTGCCCGAAACGCCGCGTATTTCGAGAATCTTGCCGCCGTTGGGCAGGTGCTTGTCGAGCCACTGCGCCCAGTAGACGCCAAGGCCCTTCTGGTCGACGTCGACGTTGATCGCATCCTCCGTGTCGAGAATGTTGTCGAAGGCGACCAGCACCACGCCGGCGTCGTTGGCGCGCTTGATGACAGGCTTAAAGGCCGCGGGATTTTGCGCGTTGACGACAATGGCGTCGAAACCGGAATCGATGAAGTTGTTGATCGCCGCGATCTGCGCTGCGACATCCTCGCCCGTCGAGACGACCTTGAACTCCTTGAGCTTGGCGGCGATGTCAGGTTGGGCCGCAAAGGCCTTGGCCGTTTGAATCATCTGGATGCGCCAGGTGTTGGCGATAAAGCCGTTAGCGAGCGCGATGCGGTACGGTCCTTTCTTGGCCGGGAACTTGAAAAACTTCGTCTTGTCGGTCCACGGCGCAAAGCACTGCGGATCGGCGGACGGGCCGGCGACAACTTCCGGGCCGGCGGCGTAAGCGGGCGCAGCAAATGCGCACGCGGCGGTAATCATGCCGCAGGCGGCGGCGATGGCGGCAACGCGATGGTGATTCATGGTCTTCCTCCCGTTTGCTTATCGGTCGGCTCAATCGGCTGGCTTCGTCAAGGCCCGGCCGACGTCGAGCGCCGATCTCGTTCGCGCATTCTTCCAGAAAGCCGCATCGCCGGAATCGCAACCAGCGACATCCAATCGGCAGTTCTGCTTAGCGCTGACATGCCAGTATAACGGACTGGGTCCCCACTACACAAGTCCGTGATCCGACCCGCTCGACCCGCCAGCGCGCCGCTAACAAAAGACCCGCTCGGGTGTCTCCGCGCGGGCCTTTTGTTCCTGAACGTTGAGCGACGGCTATTTCGCCTTCTCGCCCTTGTCGCGGGCTTTCAGCGCGGCGCCAAGAATGTCGCCGAGCGAGGCCCCCGAGTTGGCCGAGCCATATTGCGCAATCGCTTCTTTCTCTTCGGCGACTTCCAGAGCCTTGATCGAGACGGCGACTTTGCGCGCCCGGCGGTCGAACTGGGTGATGCGGGCGTCGACCTTCTCGCCAACTGAAAAACGCTCGGGCCGCTGGTCGCCGCGGTCGCGGGCGAGCTCGTTGCGCTTGATGAAGGCGGTGAGATCGGTGCCGGCGATCTTCACTTCGATGCCGCCATCCTTGACCTCGAGGACTTCGCAGGTGACGACCGAACCTTTGTGCAGGTCGCCTTCGCCGCCCTCGTCGCCGGTCTTCTTCGGCGCAAACGGATCGGAGGCCATCTGCTTGACGCCGATGGCGATCCGCTCCTTCTCGACGTCGACGTCGAGCACTTTGGCGCTGACTTTATCGCCCTTCTTGTAGTCCTCGATCGCCTGCTCGCCCGGACGGCTCCAGTCGAGGTCGGAGAGATGGACCATCCCGTCCACGTCGCCGTCGAGACCGATGAACAAGCCAAATTCGGTCTTATTCTTGACCTCGCCCTCGACGACCGATCCGACAGGGTGCTTCTCGGCGAAGGCTTCCCACGGGTTCTGCAGGGTCTGCTTAAGACCAAGCGAGATGCGCCGCTTCGAGGCGTCGACCTCAAGCACCTGAACCTCGACCTCCTGGCTTGTGGACACGATCTTGCCGGGATGGACGTTCTTCTTGGTCCAGGACATTTCCGAGACATGGACCAAGCCCTCGATCCCGGGCTCAAGCTCCACGAACGCGCCGTAATCGGCAATGTTGGTGACGCGGCCCTTGAGTTTCTGGCCGACGTGGTAGCGGCTCTCGATCGCGGACCAGGGATCCTCCTGCAGCTGCTTCATGCCGAGCGAGATGCGGTGGGTCTCATGGTTGATCTTGATGATGCGCACCTTGACCTGCTGGCCGATGTTCAACACCTCGCTCGGATGGTTGACGCGGCGCCACGCGATGTCGGTCACGTGCAGGAGGCCGTCGATGCCGCCGAGATCCACGAACGCGCCGTAGTCGGTGAGGTTCTTGACGGTTCCGTCGATGACCTGGCCCTCCGCGAGATTGGCGACGATTTCGTGCCGCTGCTCGGCGCGGCTCTCTTCCAGAACGGTTCGGCGCGAGACGACGATATTGCCGCGCCGGCGGTCCATCTTGAGAATCTGGAACGGCTGCGGAACGTTCATGAGCGGCGCGACGTCCCGGACCGGGCGAATGTCGACCTGGCTCCTCGGAAGGAAGGCGACTGCGCCGTCGAGATCGACGGTAAAGCCGCCCTTGACCTGATTGAAGATGACGCCCTCGACCTTCTCGCCCTTTTCGAAGGCCTCTTCGAGCTTGACCCAGCTCTCTTCCCGCCTCGCCTTATCGCGCGAGATCACGGCCTCGCCAAGCGCGTTCTCGATCCGCTCGAGATACACTTCGACCTCGTCGCCGACGCCCGGGGCTGCGTCCCGACCATGGTTGGTGAATTCCTTGAGCGCAACGCGCCCTTCCGTCTTGAGGCCGACATCGATGACGGCCATGTCTTTTTCGATCGCGACGACGCGGCCCTTGACCACGGTTCCCTCGAACGCCTCGTCGGCGCCGTAGGTCTCGTTCAATAGCGCGGTGAAATCCTCGCGCGTGGGCGCAAAGGTTTGGGTGCTTGCCATTGGTTCTCCTGAAATGCCCGGATGCGGGCGGCGCCGGCCTTGGGTTCGAGTTGACGATCAGGCGCCCCTGTCGGATGAGGGCCGCGCGTCGACGCGATCCTCAAAACCGCCTTTCGGCGGACCGGCGCAAGAACGCCGACAGCGAACACCCAGGGATCGCCCTGGCAGAGAAACTCCGCGCGGGCGAGGCGGTGTCGCTAGCAGGAAATTTCGCCGGATTCAAGGACGAAGCGCCGGTCGGCATTCGCGAGCCGCAGACACGAATCTCGGGAAGCCTGGAGCCGGAAACTCCAGAAATGGCCGACCGGGTTCTGCCGCAGGCATCGGCGGGGTAGATATCTCTGAAGGGATGGCGGTCGTGGTCGAATTTAGGGGAGGCTCGAAGAAATTGACAGTCCGTATTGGTCTCATTGGCGCTGGAATCATGGGCGCCGATCATGCTCGAACGATTGTTTCGAGCGCTGGCGGCGCTGAACTCGTCGCTATCCACGATAAGGACATGGATCGCGCCAGAATTGTCGCCCGGTCTTGCGGCGACGCGCGGGTGGTCGAGACAGCGGAGCAGATCGTCGCCGACCCGAAAATTGACGCGGTTCTTGTCTGTTCGCCTGATCCGACACATGCGCCGCTTGCCATCGCCTGTATCGAGGCCCGGAAACCTGCGCTGGTGGAAAAGCCGATCGCCTCCACGCTCGAAGACTGTCGCGCCGTGGTTTCGGCTGAGATGAAGGGCGGGCGCCGGCTGGTGCAGGTTGGTTTCATGCGCCGCTTCGATCCGGGCTATCTCGCCATGAAAGCGGCGCTCGCTCATGGCCGGTTGGGCGCACCGCTTTTCTTTCATTGCGTGCATAGGAATGCTGTCGGGCCGGAATATCTGACGTCGGAGCTGGTGATTGCGAACTCCGCCGTTCATGAGATCGATATCGCGCGCTTTCTCCTTGAAGACGATTTCGCCTGGGTATCGGTGATGAGTCCGCGCCCAAGCAGCAAGGCGCCTGGCCGCCAGCCTCAGTTTCTCGTCCTGGAGACCAAGTCCGCGGTCGTCGTCGACGTGGAAGCCTTCGTCGACGCGACCTACGGCTACGACGTGAGGGGGGAAATGGTCTGCGAAGCCGGCGCGATCATGCTGGCCCCGAACCCGCCTATCACGACGCGCGAAGCCGGACAGGAGATGTTCGCCATCGAGCCGGATTGGCGGGAGCGGTTCAGGGCCGCGTACCGGGACCAGATCGCAGGCTGGGTTGAATCAATCCGGACGGGAAAGCCCACGGGATCGAGCGCCTGGGACGGATATGCCGCCTCGGCCACAGCAGACGCTTGTCTGCAGGCTTGGCGCTCCAAAGCCAGAACCCGGGTGATTCTGGACGAGACGCCTAACTTTTACCGCTGACTGCAACCAGAGCAGGTTGCCGACACGGCGATTTCCGCCGGTTTATCGCCGCGTCCCAATCGTTTCAGGCGCTTGCGACCCGGTTTAGCGTCGTCTCGTCGTCTCGTCGTCTTGGGACTTGAGGCTAGCCTTAGATAGGCAAAGTAGCACAGATACAACAAGTTCAACTCATTGGTGTCGCCCGATCCGCTCGGGTCGGCTACGTCTGAGGAGCGCGCACGCAAGCCATCGGTTCGGGCGACGAGAGTGGTTTGACAACATAGTCGTCCACGCCGACCGACGGGCCTCGGACGCGCCGCGCGCGGTCACCATGATAACCACCGAGCGGCTCCACGCGGGCGATCTCGACCTCGACCGTGAGACGCGACGGGTCCGGCGAGGCGCGCGCGACCGGACCCCGCTCGCTCGTTTTTTGTGGTCCACGGTGTGACCGGCGTCACAGCCTCTTTTCCAGCGGCGGATAGACCTTCACTGCCGGGTTCAAGTTTCCGGCAAACGATTTTTGCATTCAACAAATATTACAATTCATGGAGGATCAGAATGGCAGACCGTCTCGAATCCGCCTTTTCCGTGCCGACCGGCTTCAAGATCCACGAAGTTCGTCCAAGGGCCCCCGAGGCCCTGCAAGGCCTTGCCGTTCCAGCCGCGGCGCCGCCTCCTCCCCCACTCGGCCCGCTTGCCGCCTTTGTGGGGACCTGGAGCGGCGTCGGCTTCAACACAATCTTCCGGCCGCAAAAGCAGACTTTTCCGCTGCCGATCCCAGCGCCCGGCGATAACCTTCTCGAACTCAACCTGACTTCGGAGACGCTGTCGTTCAACGACAGTCTGGGATCGGTCCCCAACCGCGGCTCGCTCCAGAATGACATTTTTCTCAATGGCGTGCCGTACGTTCAGTCGATCAACGATGTAACAAATCCGGCCCCACCGACCGGCATTCATTTCGAGCCGGGAATTTGGCTGAGCGTCCCCGCTACGGACGACCCGAAGGAGCCCATATCCGTCGCTCGAATGGCCTCGATCCCGCACGGGACCACCATTGTGGCGCAAGGCGTGGTTCTCCCCGCGACGAATGGGCCGCCCAACATACACGCTGTCGACATCACTCCGTTCCCGGTTGGCGGCGGCAACAAGATTCGCTTTCCCAGCCAGACCGCGGCGGCTCAAGGCACCGCTCGCATTCCGCAGGATCTGACGCCCTGGACGAATGCCGGCACAATCACCCAAGGGTTGCTGGATGACCCGAACTCAATGCTCAGGAAGGCCATCTCGGTCCAGAATATTCTCTCCACGACCACGATGGTGATTAGCACAAATCCGGCGGCGCCGTTGTTCGGCGGAGGAACCGACAATATCGCGTTCCTTCTCGGCAACGCGGCCGGCACGACCCCGAACGCAAACGCCATCACGTTGGATGCGGTGTTCTGGATCGAAACGGTGGAGCACCAACTTCACATCGACTTTCCCAACGGGAGCCCTCCGACGACGGTCGAACCCCGCGGAGCGCCGTTCGGACTTCCAGTGCCGTCATTCCTCCTCGATCCGCCCATTCAGCTGACGGGGCCGCGCATCATCAAAGTGACCTCGATACAGATCCAGTATAGCCAGACCGTCATCCTGAACTTCAACGGCTTGTCCTGGCCGCATGTCTCGGTCGCGACGTTGGTCCCGTCTGATCCGCTCCCGATCCCGGCGTCGGCCTGGCTGTGATTGCAACATGTGCGGGAGGGGTCTCCCCTCCCGCAGTTCCTACGGTGGCGCGATCACGGAGGCGAAGGTCGCCATCGACACTTTCGTTATTGCCGTTCGGAAATCCGACGCTGCGAGCGCTTCGAGCAGAACGGCGGCCAAAATGATCGCGCCAGTCGCGAAGCCCTGCCAGAAGATCGCGATACGGGCGAGATTGAGGAAATTCCTGGTCAGCGCGATGATGATCACGCCGATGATTGTGCGAAGAATATTGCCTTGTCCGCCGTAAAGGCCGGTGCCGCCGATGACCACTGCGGCGATCACCTCGAACTCGAGGCCCTCGCCAGTATTCGGCGATACCGCGCCCAGACGCGATACGCTGACGACGCCGGCGAGCGAAGCCGTGAATCCGACGATCATCAGGCATTGGATCTTGACGCGGTCCGCCCGGATTCCGGACAGGATTGCGACGGTTCGGTTGGAGCCGACCGCATACACCCGCTTGCCGAAAACCGTGCGCTCCAGCACGAACCATCCGACGACATAAACGATCGCGGCCACCCAGACGATATTCTGAATGGGGAACCAGACGAACAAGCTGGAAAGCGAGCCGGTATGGAGATAGTCGCCGACGCCGATCGGCAGCGGGATCTGCGCCCAGCGGCCTTGCCCGAACGACCGGACAACCAGGGGAATATCGGGGATCGGTTGCCCTTGGGTCACGACCAGAGTGAGGCTCCGGGCGATCATCAGCATTCCCAAGCGTCACGATGAACGATGGAATTCTCGCCTTCGTGACGACGAAGCCGACGAAGAGGCCGAGAATGGGCCCGACAAAGAGCGGCGCGACAAGTCCGAGAACAATGACCCACCAGGGATGATCGCTGGCGCTCGGGGCCGGAATCCATCGGACCATGATCCAGCCGGCGACCGCCGCCGACAATCCGACGACGGACCCGACGGAAACGTCGAACTCGCCCGCGATCATGACGATCGTCATCCCGGCGGCGACGATCAGCATGATCGTCATCTGCCCGAGCAGATTTCCGACATTGACTGGCGACAGGAAACGGTCGTTCGCGATCTGCATCACGACGATCAGGATCGCCAGGACGCCGAGCGCCTGGATAAGGCTGTAGGAGCGCTTGAGGCTGGCGAGAAAGCGTGAGGCGCCGACCAACCGCTCGGGATTTGGCGAGGAGACGGTCGTCACGCCGCGGCGGCCTCAATCTCGCCGCAAGCCGAGGCGCGCAGAATGCGCTCGCGGTTCACCGCCTCGCCCGAGAGCTCGCCGATGATGGCGCCGCGAAACATCACCAGCACGCGGTCGCACAGCAAGACGAGTTCGTCGAGCTCCGTCGTCACCAGGACGACGCCGACGCCCGCGCCGGCGATCTCATCGATGATCTTGCGGATCTCTTCCTTCGCGCCGACGTCGACGCCAATCGTCGGCTCGTCCATCACGAAGACTTTTGGCTTCGTCTCCAGCCATTTGGCGAACAGAACCTTCTGCTGATTGCCTCCAGAAAGCTGGCGCGCCAGAGCTGATGGGCCAGGGGCGTGTACGCGCAGCCGCTGCATGTTTCGTTCCGCCGTGCGCTCCATCTCCGCGAAATCCAGCGCGCCGCCAGCCACGGCCAAAGCGCGACAGGATCGGAAGGCAGATGTTCTCGACAAGCGTGAAGTTGGGCAAGATTCCCTCGCCGAGCCGGTCGCTCGTGAGCAGCGCGATCCCGCTCTCAAGCGAGGCCGACGGATCGCCGGCGCGGACCGGAGTTCCTTGAATGAGAATCCGGCCGGAGGCCCGCGGGCCCGACGCCCCAAACAGCGCCCTCGAAAGCTCCCGAAGTCCCGAGCCGGCGAGGCCCGTGACGCCAAGAACCTCGCCGGCTCCGAGCTTGAAACTCACGTTGTGGAGAATGCTTCCCGAGTTGAGATTCTCGACCCCCATCAGGGGGGCCGACCTATCTTCGAAGCCGACCCTCGCGGTACGGCGCGAGGTCTCGACTTTGCGGCCGACCATTTGCGCGACGACTTGCGTCAATGTCGTTTCGCTCACTCGGCTGTCGGCGACGACCTCGCCGTCGCGCATCACGGTCAGGTCGTCGCATACCTCGAAGATTTCCGCCAGATAATGAGAGATGAGCACAAGGCCGACGCCTTCCGACGCAAGCTGCCTGATGAGGCGCAAGGCGACACGGATCTGTGCGTCGGTCAACGAGGACGTCGGTTCGTCCAGGATGAGGATTTTTGGGTCGAGGCTGACCGCCTTGACGATCTGCACCATCTTTTTGAGGTCGTTGGGAAGCGAGCCGACGTTATCGTCTGGATCGACTGCGATCTCATATTTCTCGAGCAGGCGTTGCGCCGCAGCGCGCATGGCTTTGCGGCGAATAATCCCGAGGCGGTAGGTAGGCTCGTTGTTGAGCAGCAAATTCTCGCCCACGCTCATCGTCTGGACGAGATTGATGTCCTGGTGCACGGTCACGATGCGCTGCGCCAAGGCCTGCTCGGCGCCGTTCAAACGCACTGGCCGACCCTCAAGCTCAATGGTTCCGGACGCGGGCGCGTGAACGCCGGCAATGATCTTGGCGAGAGTCGACTTCCCGGCGCCGTTCTCTCCGACAAGGCCGCGGACGCGACCGGACGCGATCGTGAAATCGACGCCGCGAAGCGCCCGGACCGCGGCGAAGCTGCGGGTCAGACCTTTACATCGCAGCAAAACGTCGCTCGCGTTCGGCTCCAAAGAGGAGTCGGCGACAGCGGGTTCAAGCACGAGCTTTGCGGGAAGCCGCGGCAATCACCGGCCGCGGCCGACCGCTCCGCGGGCGCGCCGGCGCTGGTTTGTTGGGAATGGCGAAACGGACGACGCCGTCACTTGCCGGTGACCTGCGGATCGTTGGCGAAATCGGCGGCGTTCGCTTTGGTCAGCAGTTTTGTGCCAAGCCCCATGAACTCTTTGACATCGCCGCCCTCAAGTTTTGTGACGACGGTATTCATGCCCTCGTAGCCCATCTTGAACGGGTCCTGGATGACGAGCGCGTCGATCTTGCCGTCCTTGACCATCTGATAGGACACGGGATCGAGATCGAATCCGACCAGTTTGACTTGGCCGGCCTTTCCCGCCTGCTCAAGCGCCTGATAGGCGCCCTGCAGCACGAGCTGATTGAATGCAAAAACGCCTTTCACGTCGGGCTCGGAGACGAGAAGGTCTTCCATGGCCTTCCGCGAGTCGTCGAACGTCAGCCGTGCGACCGGCTGCTCCTTCAGGACTTCCAACCCGAGTTCCGCCGACCTCGTCTCAAAGCCCTTGCGCCGTGTCTGGCCGTTGTCGTTCGTTGGCGCGTGATCGAGGGTGATGACCTTGCTGCCCTTCGGGAGCAGCGACGCCATATAGTCGCCGGCCTGCTGGCCGCCCTTGAGATTGTCGGTGATGATCAGGCTGATGTATTTGCCCGACCGGATGCCGATGTCGGTGATTACGACCGGAATGTTCTGGGCGTTGAAGATCGTCTTGATCGGCTCGGCGACCATGACGCTGTCGCCGGGGAAGATCAAAACGCCGTCGATTTTCTGAGCGCTGAGATCCTCCAGGTCGGAAACCTGCTTGGCCTTGTCGTCGTCTCCGCCGTTGGTGACGAGCAGGTCGATGTTGACGCCCTTGGCTTTCCATTCCCCCGCCGCCTTCTTGGCGCCGTTCACCATGGTTACCAGGAACGGATTGGTCCCCCAAAAGACCGAATAGCCGATCTTGTAGTCTTTGGCGTTTGAAGGACCAGAGAAGGCGAGCGCCCCGGCCAGCGCGGCCGCGGAAAACCACTTCATTGCACGCATGGCATTGCTCCTCCCCCTGCAGAGTCCGTTGCGGGCCTTCTGGCTTCCGCGCTCCGCCGTGTTGCGATCATAAGACCATTGGCGGTCGGGGGTGTCAATCAGGCGCGAGCCTTCATGAGCGCCCACGCGCATGGCCGTGCGTCAACAATTTATGGCGCTGATGGCGCGCGGCCCGCATTTCCGAAATCCGCGGCGGCGGTGATAGGAATTCCGTGGCTACGCCCGGTTTCGGAAGACTTCCAGATCCGGACTCACGAAGCAGAACTCAGCGGGGGAGGAGACAGTGACGTCCATGGGCAGATATTTTGCATGCGCGACTCTTGTGTTGGGGTGGTGCGTCGCGTCCGTCTCGGCTTCGGCCGATGACAAGATAACGATCGGCTTCGTCACCCACTCGCAAGGCGACCCGTTCATCCAGCAAATCATCGACGGCGCTCAGGCCGCCGCCAGCGATCTCGGGGTCACGCTCAAGGTAGCCCAACAGCAGGGCGCCGCTCCCGACGGCCAGCTCAAGCTCGTGCAGAACATTGTTAATGCGGGCGCGCAGGGGGTCGCGACCTCAGTCCCAGGCGATTCGATGGCCGGCGCCCTCAACGATATTATCGCCGGCGGCGTTCCGGTCGTGCAGTTCAATCTCTTGAGCGCCGCGGTCAAGGCGCCCTATGTCGGCGAGAAGTCCACCCAGAGCGGCCGCATTCTCGGCAAAGCGATCGTCGACAAAGTCGGCGGCGCTGGGGCGAAGGGAAAAGTGATCATCGGCAACTGCTTTCCCGGTCTGACTGTGCTCGAGAATCGCGCCAGAGGCGTTGAAGAGTCGCTGAAGACTGCGCCTGGCGTCACGATCCTCGGCCCCTTCGACGTGAAGGTCAGCGCCGTGGAGAACTACAATCACTGGGAGCAGCTCTACGCGGCCAATCCCGATGCGATCGCTCTCGTCGGACTATGCGCCCCCGACGTCGCGAGCCTGGGCAAGCTCAACGCGGCGAACTCCGACAAGTTTGTCGCGGGAGGTTACGACCTGACGGCGCAGAATCTGCAAGCCGTCAAAGACGGTCATGCCTATGTGACGCTGGGCCAGAGCGCTTTCGTCCAGGGCTATCTTCCTGTCGCCCTGCTGGTCCGCGCAATTCGTGACAAGAAGCCGCTCGAAGTCGGATTCTACAACGCCGGCACTCAAGCCGTGACCGCCAGCAGCGTCGACATGGCGAACCATCTGCCGGCGATGACGTTTTCGGAGCTGCAGACGATGTCCGCCGATCCCAAGGCGACCGCGGCCTTCTACAAGCCTTGGTCGCAATGCGTGAACGGTCCTGACGCGGGCAAGAACTGCGCCACGATCGAGCCAATCGCCGCTGAAGGCCAGTAAGCCGGACCGCGCGGCTTCGCGGGCCGTGCGATCCAGCCTGGATCCGAGATGGTCGAGACGCCGCTCGTCGCTGTTCGTGGCCTCTGCAAGCGCTATGGAGGGGTGGTCGCTGTCGACAACATGAACCTCGTCGTCCGCCGCGGCGACGTTCATGCTGTCGTGGGCGAGAATGGCGCCGGCAAATCGACGCTGATGAAAGCGCTCGCGGGAGTCGTTCGTCCGGACGCCGGCGAGATCGAATTCGACGGTGTTCCTGTCGTGATCAGTTCGCCGGTCGTGGCGCGCCAGCACGGCGTCGGCATTGTCTACCAGGAGCTGAGTCTCTTCCCGCAGCGATCGGTGCTGGCCAACCTGTTCGTCAACCGCGAGCCGCTACGGCGAGGCCTCGTGTCGGTCCGCGCCATGGAAGAGCGCAGCGCGGATGTTCTGGATCGGCTCGGCTTACGCGTCGGAGTCGATCAGCCGGTAAGTCGGCTCAGCATCGGCGAGCAGCAGCTTGTCGAACTGGCGCGCGTGCTCCTGGAGGAGCCGCGTCTCCTCATCCTCGATGAGCCGAACTCCGCTCTCAACGAGCGCGAAACCCAGCGCCTCTTCGATGTCCTGCGTGAACTCAATCGACGCGGCATCACGATGCTCTATGTCTCGCACCGACTCGAAGAAGTGTTCGCGATCTGCAACCGGATCACCGTGACCCGCAATGGCCGAGACGCGCTGACCAGAGAACGGGCGAACCTGACCATACCCGAGGTGATCGAAGGGATGATCGGCGCTCCACAAACGGCGTTGTTTCCACCGCCTCTTCCGAGCCGAGTCGACCGCGAGTCGGCAGCCGTCGTCGTCAAGGGGTTGAGCGGGGGCGCGTTGAAGGAAATCGGCTTCACGGCCCGCTCCGGAGAAGTGGTCGGCTTTGCCGGCCTGGAGGGCTCAGGCGTCGCGACACTGTTCGGCATGCTGTTCGGGACGCAAAAGGCGCGCACCGGCGACGTGATGTTCCCGGACTCGCGGGGGTTGCCGCGCGGTCCCACGGAAGCAGCGCGCCGCGGCATCGCGCTGGTCCCCGCCGACCGGCGAAGAAACGGCCTGATGCTCGACAAGAGCGTCCTCTTCAACATCAGCCACGTTGCGATGGGCGCACTCAAGGATGGGCTGCCCTGGTTCGATCACGGGACGGCGCTCAAGCGCGCCGTTCGGCAAATCAACCGGCTGCGCATCAAGGCCGAGTCGCCTAATGCGTTGGCCGGCCAACTGTCCGGCGGCAATCAGCAGAAGACCGTGGTCGGCAAATGGCTGGAAGTCGCGCCGCGGGTGATTCTGCTGGACGACCCTACACGGGGGGTCGACGTGGGCGCGAAGCGGGAAATCTATGCTCTGATCCGCCGGATTTCCGCCGACGGGCGCATTGTTCTGTTCAGCTCCACCGAGCTGTCAGAACTGATCGGACTTTGCGATCGGATCATCGTTCTTTATCGCGGACAAATCGCTGGCGAGATCGCGGGAGGCGAGATCGACGGACGCGCTCTGCTGCACGCGATCAATACCGGCGAGATGCCCCAGGCGGCGTATCAGTGAGAAATTGTGACGCGTCGACATCCTGCACTGCAAACCCGTGAACGAGAGGAAGACCCATGATACGTCGCGCCTTCACCATGCGCCTGCAACCCGGAAAGCTCCCGGAATACAAGCGCTTTCATGACCATGTGTGGCCGGAGCTGGTCGCCGAAATCGAGCGGAGCGGCATCGCGTCGATGACGATCTTCGAGAACGATCCGGTCCTCTTTCTCTACTCGGAGATCGTCGACGAGGGCGCATGGGACAAGCTGTGGCGCACCAAGATCCACGACAAGTGGTCGGAGGAGGCGATGAACCCGCTGATGTTCTTCCGCGACGATGGCATCGTCAACTCGACCAGCTTGCGAGAAGTTTTCCACCTCGAGACCAAGGCCGGCGCGGCGCGATGACGGATCTCGCCGGGAAGGTCGCGGTAATCACTGGCGCGAGCCGCGGCCTCGGTCAACGTGTCGCCATCCGACTCGCGGACCAAGGCGCAACGGTCGTGCTGGTCGCCCGCAGCGAGGCGGTACTGGAGGCGACCGCCCGCGGCATCGTCCAGAAGGGCGGCCGCGCCGAGGTGGTGTCGGCGGACCTGAGCGACCCTCGTTCGCTCGACGCGGTCGTCGCCGGCGCGCACCGCGTCGGCGTACCGTCAATCCTGGTCAACGCGGCCGGAGTGTTCGGCCCGCTCCAGCTCATCAAGGACAGCGATCCGCGGGAGTGGACCGAAACATTGATGATCAACATGATCAGCCATTACCTGACCTGCCGGGCCTTTGTCGGCGGAATGATCGATCAAGGCTGGGGCCGGATCATCAACGTGACGTCGGCCAACGCGCTGCATCCGCCGGGGCCGCTTCACAGCGCCTATGGGACGAGCAAGGCGGCGCTCAACCACTTCACCCGGCACCTGGCCGCAGAGGTGAACGGCAGCGGCGTCACCGCCAATGTCATTCATCCGGGCGACGTCAAGACGGAGATGTGGGCTGATATCCGGGCCAAGGCCCAGCGGGTCGGGCCGCGCGGCGGAGCCGTTCCTGCAATGGGCCGATTGGGTCGAGAAGACAGGGGGAGACGATCCAGAAAAAGCGGCGGATCTGATCGTCAACCTGATGGGCGACGAGGCCGCCTCGGTCAACGGCCAGTTCTTATGGATCAAAGACGGGTTGCAGGCGCCGATCCCGAGTTGGAGCGTCCGATCGGGGTCGCGCCGTGGCAAAAATAGCCTGATGGACGACCCGGCGACGCCCAGCCTGAAGCCTCCGAAGCGGCCGGCATTGCGCCGGAGGCGTTTCGATTGCCCGACGAGATCGGCGTCATCGTCGCGTTGCTGGTCATGATCGCGGTCATCGGGATTGCGCGGCCGCGCTTTCTCAATCCGATCAATCTGCTGACCATTCTCGGCAACACCACGTTTCAGGGCATGCTGTCGCTCGGCATGGTGTTTCTTCTGGCGATTCGCGAGATCGATCTCTCGGTCGGATGGATGTTCAATTTTTCCGCCGTGGTCGCCGCGCTGATGATGGTGGGCGGCGTCAATCCCTGGCTCGCCGCGCTTGGCGGCGTAGCCTTCGGCGCCGTTCTGGGCCTCGTCAACGGCGTGCTTGCGATCGGCCTGCGGTTGCCTTCGATCATCGTCACGCTTGGCACGTATTCGATGTTCGAGGGACTGTCGCTGGTCGCCAATCAGGGCCGGGCGGTATTTCCGACCGACCAGTCGAGCAGCTTCTTCAGCTTCGCCTCGATGAAGGTGTTTCGCGTCGTTCCGGTCGTCGGCGTCCTGTTCGTCGCGTTGGCCATTGTCCTGCATGTCGTGCTTCACCGCACGCGGTTCGGCTATCGGGTGCAGGCTGTCGGCAGCAACCCGGAAGCCGCCCGTTTCGCCGGCATTCCCATTGCCCTCGTGCGCCTGCAGACGCTGGTGCTCATGGGCGCGATCTGCGGGCTTTCGGGAGCGCTGTATGTCGGCTTCCGCGGCGCAATCGATCCCCAGGAAGGCGCCGATTTCGCGCTCATCGTCATCGCCGCCGTGATCATCGGCGGAACCCCCCTTTCCGGCGGTTGGGGCACGGTCATCGGCGCCGTCGTCGGCATGCTGATCATTCAGGTGATCAGCAGCGGCATCATCTTCTTCGGCATCGACGCAACCTGGAGCACCTTCGTGACCGGCGCCGTGATCGTGCTCGCGGTCGCCCTCGACCAGATCGTCAAGCGCCAGAGGGACAGGGCGCTGCCGTTCCTGACTGACGCCCGGACCCCAACGAACCGCGCCCTCGGCGCCAGCGAGACGGGGCGCGATGCGGCATTCATGCCAGACTTTTTACAAGGCCTGCCCATTGGCCGTTTTCCGTGTTTTCAGATGGTCTACAAAGAGAGCCTTCGCTGGAACCCGCGGCTCACGACCCGGCCTCTCCCCAAATCATCGGCCTTGCCGAACAAAACATAGTAGCGAAATACAATTTTTGGCCAACATTTTTCACCGCCTCCTGCGGGCAGCAACAGACGCGGCGCCGCTTTTCGTCGGGCCCCGGCCACGCCTCGGAACCTGCGACGCTGACTTTCATTCCGTTTCAGAGCCAGATGAATATCTGGTTCGACCACCGCCGTCATTGCGAGGAGCGGAGCGACGAAGCAATCCAGAGAACATACGGCGCCCACGTTCCTCTGGATTGCTTCGCTTCGCTTGCAATGACGAGAGCGAAGCGACTTGAATTCATTCCGTGTCTCGCCGAAGCCTAGCCCGCCTGGCGCTGTTCGTCCCGCCACGAGTTCAGGCGCTGCGCCGTATCGATGAAGCGCGCCGCCATCTCCCCGACCACGATGGCGGTGAGATTGGTGTTGTGCATGACGTTGTCGGGATAGATGCTGGTGTCGGCGACGCGCAGGTTGTCGAAGCCGTGGACGCGAAGGTCAGGCCCGACGACCGCGGTCGGGTCTCCGGCCGGACCCATCCTGACCGATCCCGCCTGATGATGCGCGGGTCCCATCGATTCAGTCAGCGCCTCGGCGATCGGTTTATCGAGATCGTCGATCGCGACCGCGCCGTGCGACTGGAACGTCTTCGTCGCCAGCATGGCCTTGACGAACGCGCGAGCGTCGGCGAACCGATCGCGATCCCGCTGACTGGTGTTGTATCGATGGTCGATGAGCGGCGCGCGCGTCGGGTCGGCGCTTTGGATGCGGACTTCGCCGGTCGCCTCCTGGTGCGTGAGATAGGTCCAGAAGCCTGCGGTATGCTCCTCCTCGTCGACCGGGAACGGATGCGTCTGCCACTCCGGCTCGCCCTGCGCGTTCGCCGGCCCGCGCACGTTCGCGGCGAAGAAGCGGCCGGTCGTCACGCCGAGCCCGTCCGCCCTGAACAGCATGGGAAAGCCCGGATGATCGGTCAGGTTGCGTCCGACCGGAAGGTCGGCGACGACATCGATCCCGAGCGGCCGCAGCCATTCGGCCGGGCCGATGCCCGAGCGATGCAGGATGGCGGGGCTGTTGTAGACGCCGGCGCTGATCACGATCTCGTCGGCCAACGCGGTCCGCCGCTCTCTTGCGGCGTCGAGATAGACGACGCCCTTGGCGCGGTCGCCTTCGAACAGGATTCGATCGACATGGCTGCCGGCGCGGATGGTCAGATTTGGCCTGGAGCGGGCGGCCCGTACGTAGGTCACGAGCGTGCCGAGGCGGACTTCCTTGTAGCGGTTATGCGGCATCGGCCCGACGACGCCCGCATGCGCGTCGAGGGCGTTGAGGTCCGGCGCTTCGCGCACGCCGAGTTCGACACAGGCGTCGTACATGGCGCGGTTGACGGGCGCCCAGCTCTGCGGCCGGTAGCGCTGGATGACGATCGGCCCATTGCGGCCGTGGATCGGGTCATCGCCGAAATTGACGTCGTTCTCGATGGCGATGAACAACGGCAGCACATCCGCCCACGCCCAGCCCTTGTTCCCCATCGCGGCCCAGCGATCGAAATCGAACGGCGCGCCGCGCGCGGCGATCGTCGCGTTGATCATCGACGTGCCGCCGACAAGGCGGCCGCGAGGCATCCGCAAGCTGCGGCCCTCCAATGTGCCGGCGCCGTCGGTGTTGACGAAGTCCCAGTCAAACTCAGGTATCCCGCCGCGCCGCGCCAATGGTGCTCGCCGCTGAAGGTGAACAGCGGCGGGACCGTTTCCTCCTGCGGGAAATCAGGGCCGGCCTCGAGCAGCAAAACTTTCCGCGCGGCGTTCTCGGACAAGCGCGCCGCGACGACGCCGCCGCTCGAGCCCGCGCCGACAACAATGACGTCGTAATGGTCCATCGGCCCTGCCTTACAGCGTTTCCTCATCGCGGCTTCAGCCTGATTGTTTCGCGCATCGAAAGGGAGAGGCCGTCACGTAACGGCCTGACCCTCATTTTCTGTCCAGCATGAGCTCGGCCGGACTACTTCGCCGCCGCTTCGACATTATCCTTGTTGTAGACCGTGAACGGTCCCATCAGGATACGCAGGCCCTTGGCGCGGGTCGGATCTTTGGTGATCGTAAACTCGCCCATGCGGCCGGCCTTCAGCT
>CAWIUD010000031.1:0-26613 GCA_963839185.1 uncultured Alphaproteobacteria bacterium
ACGCCAGCCATTATGTCAGGGCGATGCTCGATCAGATTTTTGGGGGAATACCTTTGAGACCGAAATCATCTGGCGTCGGAACCTCTCAAAAGGACTGGCGTTTCGCGGTTTCGCCAACAATCACGATACGATCCATTACTTTGTAGGCGGCCCTGACTTTGTGTGGAATCCAATCGTCGACCCGTATGATCCAGACGACTTAGATGCGAAAACAGCGAGCAAATACTCTCTTCGCGATCCAGATGGCCGACGATATCAACTAACTAGTTTGCTCAATCCAAATTCCAATAGACCGAATTTAACCTACGAATTTATGGGAGTTAAGCGCGTCTGGCGGTGGACCAGGGAAAGAATGGAGGAAGCATATAAAAACGGGAGCGTTGTCCAGCCGACCCAGGGGCCGTGCCCCGGTTCAAGCGCTACCTTGATGAACAGGATGGCCGTCCAATCGATGATGTGTGGACCGACATTCCGCCCATCAATTCTCAGGCGATCGAACGTTTAGGTTATCCAACGCAAAAGCCGGTTGCACTGTTGGAAAGGATCATCGAAGCGAGTTCCGATCCGGGCGCTATCGTACTTGACGCCTTTTGCGGTTGTGGGACGGCGCTTGTGACCGCCCAAACGCTCAAACGGCAATGGATCAAATCGACATTTCTCCTACCGCCTGCCGCGTCATGGCAAAGCGATTGCGCGATGACTTGCGGGCTGAAAGAGAGCGAAGAACAATGGCGAAAGGGTCACGGTTTCATAGTCCGCGACCTACCTCGATCTGAAAAAGAGCTACGCCGTATCCCGCCGTTCGAGTTCGAGAATTGGGCCGTGATTGCGATCGGCGGTATTCCGAACAAGGCCAAGGTTGGCGACATGGGAATAGACGGACGCATCTTCCCAGTATCATCCATGCCGGAGAAACCCGGCGGCTTGTCGGAGCCGAGCTTCGACTTCATGGACGTTTGGTATCCCATACAGGTCAAGCAGCAGGACGAGGCCGGACGGCCGGATATCGACAAGTTTGAGGCGGCGTTGACGCGCGAGAACCGGGCGAAGGGGTTCTTCGTTTCGTTCGACTATACGTCCGAGGCAATGACGATGCCCAAACGTTGCTAGAACCGTGCCCTTACGACACAAACCAACCCGCAAGCTCCTGACAGACCTCCTTGCTGAGACAGCACGGTCTATGGTGGTGGAGTGAACGGCAAGGAGCCTGACGCATGCAGCTTTCGATCCAAAGCGTTGACCGGGCCAGTCCCCGCGAGGCCCGCGACCCACTCAGAGCGCGCGGCTCGTCATCGCGCCCGACGACGTCGCCGCGCATAGCCCGTTCCTGCTGATGGCCGAGGACTGGTTCGCGCCCCCGGCCGGCTTCCCGACCCATCCGCATCGCGGCATCGAGACAGTGACCTTCGTCCTCGCCGGCGCGCTGATCCACGCGGATCACACCGGCGGGGCGGGGCGGCTCAAAGCGGGCGACGCGCAATTCATGACCGCGGGCGGGGGCGTCATGCACAGCGAGATGCCGGGTCCGGAGGGCGTGCAGAGCCTCCAGCTTTGGCTGAACCTGCCCGCGAGGCTGAAGCGGGTCGCGGCGCGCTATCAGAACGTCCTCGAGCAGGACGCTCCGGTCCATCGCGCGCAAGGCGTCGAAGCGCAAATCTACTCGGGGCGGTTCGGCGATCTTGTCGTCCCGCACGCCTCGACCTGGCCGCTCACCCTGTTCGACCTGAAGCTCGCCGCCGGCGCGGGGCTCGACGCGCCGCTTCCCGCGGGCGATCGGGTTTTCGCCTATGTCCTTGAAGGCGAGGTTTTGCTCGGCCGGGAAGGCCGGCCCGCGAAGGCCGGAGACGTCGCGTGGGCTGCGCCGTCCTCGGGCGGCGGGGGCGGACGACATTCTGACCGTCAAGGCGGGGAAAGCCGCTCGCCTTCTCGTCTTCGCGAGCCCGATCATCGATGAGCCGGTCGCGATGGGCGGGCCCTTCGTGATGAACACACGGGAGGAGATCGCCGAGGCGTTCGCCGACCTTCGCGCGGGGAGACTGATCCAGGCGAATTGACGCGCGGCGGGCTCGGGACCGAGCGTAT
Source organism: uncultured Alphaproteobacteria bacterium (assembly GCA_963839185.1). Classification (GTDB taxonomy): domain Bacteria; phylum Pseudomonadota; class Alphaproteobacteria; order Rhizobiales; family Beijerinckiaceae; genus Roseiarcus. The sequence continues at coordinate 2,083 of CAWIUD010000031.1, forward strand.
TACTCCGACGCGTCGAGCCGGTCGCGCACTCTCGCCGCCAGCTCGTCGTGGGAGAAAGGCTTGCCGATCACATGCACGCCCTCGGCGATCCGCCCATGATGGATGATGGCGTCCCGGCTGTAACCGGTCATGTACAGCACCCGAAGGCCGCTGCGGCGCTTGACCGCCTCGTCGGCAAGTTCGCGTCCATTGAGTTCGCCCGGCATGACGACGTCGGTCAGAAGCAAGTCGAGGTCTTGGGTCTGATCGAGAATGTCGAGGGCCGCTTGCCCACTTGACGCCTCGGCGACATTGTAACCGAGCTCGCGCAACGTCTCGGTCGTGTAGGCCCTGACCGCGTCGTCATCCTCGACGACAAGCACGCTTTCATGACCGCCGCTCCGCTCGGCATCCTTGCGGTCGCCCTCCCGCGTTGGCGACGACGGGCGCGATCGACGCGGAAGGTAGATCTTGACGACCGCGCCTTGTCCCGGCTCGCTGTCGAGCTGGACATGTCCGCCGGACTGGCGCGAAAACCCATAGACCTGACTGAGGCCAAGGCCAGTTCCCTTGCCGATTTCCTTGGTGGTGAAGAACGGATCGAACGCGCGCTTGCGCGTCGCCTCGTCCATGCCGGCGCCCGTGTCGGCGACCGAGACCATCACATACTCGCCAGGCTCGATCCGCTCCGGCGATGCGTCGACCTCGTCTCCAGTCAGCAAACGATTGGCCGTTTCGATGATCAGCCTGCCTCCGCGCGGCATCGCGTCCCGGGCGTTGAGGGCGAGATTGATCAGCGCGTTCTCGAGCTGGTTCGGGTCGACGAAAGCGCTCCACAGCCCGTTGGTCAGGACCGTCTCAAGCGTGATCTGCTCGCCCAGCGTTCGCTGCAAGAGATCGCATAGGCCGCTGACCAGGGTGTTGGCGTCGACCGTCTGGGGAGCGAGCGCCTGGCGGCGCGAAAAGGCGAGCAGCCGGTTGGTCAGCGCCTGCGCCCGATCCACGCCCTGGAGCGCGAGGTCTTTGGCGCGGGCGATCCGGACCTTCGCAGGCGAGGGCGGCAAAGCGGCGAGCTGGCGGTCGACGGTGTCGAGCCCGCCAAGCACCAGCGTCAGCATATTGTTGAAATCATGCGCGACGCCTCCCGTCAGCTGGCCAAGCGCCTCCATCTTTTGCGCCTGGCGCAAGTGCTCTTCGAGACGCCTCCGCTCGGTGACGTCGCGAGCGCTGACGATGACCCGGCGCGCTTCGCCCTCTCGCGTCGGGATGGCGGTCGCATCCGCTTCGATCACCGAGCCGGCGCCTTGCGATCTTCGTAGTGATAAGAACCTCCGTCGCGCAGGCATCGCGCCAGATGCTGGTTGATCAAAGCGCCGGTCTCCCGTCCAAGCACGTCATCCGTCGTGCGCCCGATGACCGCCTCTCTCGTCATGCCATAAAGACGCAGCGTCGCTGGATTGACCTCCTGGTAGCGGAAGGTCTCCCCGTCCTCGACCAGAATCGCGTGGCACTCCGAGGAATGCTGGAAAAACAGCTGGACCAGCGCCTCGCTCGCCGCGAGCTGCACGGTGCGCTCCGCGACCCGTTTCTCCAGGGTTTCGTTGATCTGGGTCAGTTCCTGCTGCGCTCGCCTCGCGTCCGTAACGTCATGCGCCACGCCGATGAAGCCGACGTGCTCTCCTGCGCGTCCCCACCTCGGTTGCGACTCCGCTCGCAGCCACCGCCATTCGCCGTCGCCGCGCAGGAAGCGCGCCTCGACCGTCACCGACTTGAGCGAGGGTTCGACGACCGGCTCCTCGCTGAGGATTCGCGGCAGGTCCTCCGGGTGAAGCATCTTTCGCCAGTCGTAGGCGAGGGCCTCTTCATACGGGCGTCCGACAAAATCCAGATAGGCCTGATTGACGAATTCCCGCCCGCCGCCGGGCCCGGTCACCCAGATCAGGACCGGCGCGCTGTTGGCGATGGCGCGGAAACGCGCCTCGCTGTCGGCGATCGTTTTCTCGGCGAGCTTCAGATCGGTGATGTCGCTGACCACCACGTAGACGCCGAGCGTGCGGCCCGACGGATCGCGATGGGGGACGTGAACGATCTCGGTGATCGCCGTGCCGCTCGACCGCGGAAATTCGGCCTCGTACGATATCCTCTCGCCAGCGAGAGCGCGCTCCAGGAAAGGACGGCGCGCCTCATACATCGCCGGGCTCATCACCTCGATCACCCGCCGGCCGACGATCGCGCTCAACGGGCGCTCGAACCATAATTCGTAGGCCTTGTTGACGAAGCGGAAAATCTGGTTGTTGTCGACGTAGGAGATGAGCACCGGAAGGTTGTCGGCGATGGCGCGGAGCTTCTCTTCGCTGTCGCGCGCTTCCTGCTCGGCGAGCTTGCGGTCGGTGATGTCCATGTGCGCGCCGACCATGGACTTCGCCCGTCCTTGCTCGTCGCGCTCGATTTCCGCCACCGCCCGGATCCAGCGGACCGCGCCGTCGCTGGGACGAACGATTCGGTATTCCGATTTGTATTCCCGGCTGTCGCCCGCGATCGTGCTGAGAAAGTGATCGACCGCGCCTGAACGATCCTCGGGATGAATGCGTTGCGCCCATTCCTCGAACGGTTCGGAAAACGCGTCCGGCGGCAGGCCGTGAATGCGCAAATATTCCGGCGAACGGCGGCCGAGGAAGCCGCCGGCAAGGTCGACGCTCATGCCGCCCAGGCCGCCGATCTCCTGGGCGCGCGCGAGCTCGAGTTCGCGATTGCGAAGCGTCCGGCGGACGCTTTGACCTTCAGTCGCATCCTTGAAGGCGACGCCCATCCCGTCGCCCAGGGGAAAGGCCCGCACCTCGTGATAACGGTCCGGCCGCCGGATCGAATGGCTCTCGAAGACCTGTTTTTCCCGCTCGGCCATCACCAGGCGATAGCGGCGATCGAATTCCGTCCCGATGATCGCTGGCGAGACCTCCCAGAGGAGCTTGCCGATGACGTCCTCGCGCTTGAGGTCGAACAACTCCTCGGCGGCCCGATTGAAGACGATGAACCGCCAGTTCGCGTCGAGGACGAAAAATCCTTCCGCGATCCCGTCCAGGATCTCGTCGATCGGCAATGCGGCGGCGCCCTTGACCATCACGCTCAGCACTCTGCTTCCGGCCGGGCCGTCGCGCCGGCGCCGGCTCACGGGCCATCGCGCTCGCGAACCGCATCTCGCAAGAGACCCCGTCGGCGAGAAATTGCAACTCGACATCGCCATCCGTCGCGGCGAAAGCCCGATCCAGCAGCCGCGTCCCGAATCCGCGAGTGCTGGGCGGCGATACGCGAGGTCCTCCCGAACTCGATCCAGGTCAGCCGGACGTAGCCGGGGCGATCCGGATCCAATTTCCACGCGATCTCAATCCGCCCTTGCTCGCTCGAAAGCGCCCCATATTTGATCGCGTTTGTCCCCAGTTCGTGCAGCGCCATGTTGAGGGCGAGCGCCGCGTCCGAAGAAACTCTGATCTCCGGCCCATGGATGCCAAATCGGCCCGGATCCGTCTCCAGATGAGGTTCGAGCGTGCCCCGCACAATCTCCCCGACCTCCGCGTCGGTCCATGCGCTCTGGCTCAAGAGTTCCATGCGCCCTCGACAGCGCGAACAGACGCGCCGAAAGCTTGTCACGGAATTCGGCTGCCGATTGAGCGCCTCGCTCGGTAGAATTGGTCATCGCGATGACTGCCGCCAGCAGATTTTTCACACGGTGGTTCAGTTCTTGCAAGAGCAGCTTCTGAGCCTCTTCGCCGCGCCGTCGCGACGACACGTCCTGGACCGTGACGACGAGGCCGTCGTCGAGCTTCGCCGCGGTGCTGTGAAACCACCGCCCGCCGAGTTCGTACTCAGCCTCCGACGTCTCGCCGGTGGCGAATACGCGGACGTAGCGCGTAAACAACTGCGGGTGATCCCTCGCCAGCGGCAAACGCTCCAGGAGCTTCGCGCCGATGATCTCGGCGGCGGTCGGGTTGGTCATGATCGCACAGGCGGCGGGATTGGCGTACCGATATTCGAAATCGACAACCTTGCCCGCTGGATCGAGCAGCGCGCGGTAGACGACCACCCCCTCGAGCGAAATATCCTGCACCGCTTTGAAGAGGTGCGGGTAAACGCCTTCAGAAGGCGCTCGCCTCTCGCGCATCGCGCCGACGATGAGAACGACGAGCGAACCGCAAACGGCGAGCACAAGAAGCTCAAGCGCGCCGCCGCGTTCAGCCGGGGCGGGGCCGCTTACCCCTTTCATCGCCGCCCACCCGATGATGAGACTGAGGCCGAGGCCGAGCGCGCCGGGTCCAGCGCCCATGAGCGAGCCGGCGACGATGGCTGGAAAGAAAATCACAAACCCAGCCGGATCGCCGAGCCATCTCATCAGCGCGAATTCGACAGCGCCGGAAATGAGCGCACAAACAGCTGCGAGCGCGTAGGGTCCGACGCGGCTTGTGAACGCTTCCGGCTTCACCGAAATTCGCCCTCGATCATGGCTCCCCGAAATCAATGCCGGATCAGATGGGACCTCGCCGATCTGGGCAAGCCCCGGACAGTCAGTCTAGGGCGAGGCCGCGGTAAGGCAATGAGGCGCTTGGGGCCAGTTACAGAACTGCTTCTGTACATTGCCGATCGCGGCGAACCTCTGTAGGGTCCGCCTCCCGCTGCGCCGCCGGCGGCGGCGACTACCAAGAGATTATCAAAGGGAGGAATCGACCATGTGCGAAAGCTGCGGACGCCCGGGCGTCCCTCATGCGCGGCGTTTCGCGCGGCGCGACGCGCTTTCCCTCGGGCTGGGCATGGCGGCGGCGGCGCTTGCTGCGCCGGCCGCCGCATTCGCGGACGATAAGCCTCCGCCGAAACCTGAGAACGTCATATCGCCCCGGGGGGCGTTGGACCGGCTGATGGAGGGCAACGCGCGCTACGTCAACGGCTTCGCCAGGCGCCACGACTTTTTGGCTGAGCGCGAAGCCCTGGTTGGCGGGCAAAATCCTTACGCCGGCATCCTGAGTTGCGCCGATTCGCGCATCGCCCCGGAATACGCGTTCGACTCGGCGCGCGGCGATCTCTTTGTCTGCCGCGTCGCCGGCAATTTCGCCAATGCGGACAATCTCGCGAGCTTCGAGTTCGCGGTCGACGCGCTGAAGACGCCGCTCATTCTCGTGCTCGGACATGAAGCGTGCGGCGCGGTCAAGGCGGCGATTTCCTCAATTCAGGACAATCTGACGCTGCCCGGGCATCTGCCGTCGCTCGTCGAGGCGCTGACGCCCGCCGTTCAGGCCGCCGCCAAGGAGCCCGGCGACCTCCTCTGGAACGCGACCCGGGAAAATGTGCGCCTGAGCGTCGAAGCGCTGAAAACATCGACGCCGATCCTCAGCGCGGCGGTCGAGGAGGGCCGGCTGATAGTCGTCGGAGGGATCTACCGCCTGACGACCGGGCAGGTCGAGCTGATCGGCTGAGCGAGGGAGCAGCGACTCTCGCCGGGCTGGGACGAGCGTCCCGCCTAAGGTGCACTGATCCCGGCTCACGAACGGCTAGACCGGATCGGCTTTCAGTCCGATGAGCGCGCTTCGCTCGGACGGGTGAAACGCCGACGTTTCTTTGGACGCTATAGCGTCCCGCTTCCTCGCCAACGCCGCCAGCCCTATTGAACACCGCTATAGGACGGCGGCCGAGGACAAGAATGGGCGCGCGACGAATTCCACGATCTGATGCTGGCGGCAGCTGCTCATCGCCCTGGCGGGGTTCGTCGACGCGATCGGCTTTTTCACGCTCGGCCATTTCTTTGTGTCGTTCATGAGCGGAAACTCGACGCAGTTCGCCTTGCGGGCCGCGCAACTGGCGTGGAGCGACGCGTGGCCCGCAGGGGCGATGGTCGGCCTGTTCGTGATCGGCGTGATGATCGGCCGCTTCCTGGCGATCCTCGCCAAGGCGCGGGGCCGTCAGGCGATCCTGACCTTCGAGACGGTCTGTCTTGGCCTCGCCGCGGCGGTCCCGCTGGCCAGCGTCCCACAGGCCGCGCTCATGGCGCTCGCGATGGGGGCGCAGAACGGCATCGTGCACAGAGCAGGGGAGACGAAGACGAGCCTCACCTATGTGACAGGCACGCTGGTCAATTTCGGCGAGCGGCTGGCTGATGCGCTCGCAGGCCGGGGGCCGGCCTCGGCCTGCCTGCCTTACCTGTCCCTCTGGGCAGCCCTCGTCGCGGGCGGAGGTGCGGGCGCGGTCGCGTTTGGCCGATGGGGAATCGCGGCCCTTGCGCTTCCGGCCATCGCGACCGCGCTGCTTGCCATGGCGACGGCTGCGCCCGCACGCCGATCCTGACCCGGCCGCGGCGCTCCTTCTCAATCGCCGAGCCGCTTCAGCCACGCCTTCGCCTGCCGCCGCACATTGGCCGGCGCCGTGCCGCCGTAGGACGTGCGGCTCCTGACCGAGCGCTCGACGCCGAGCACGCGCGAAGGCCTCGTCGGTGATGCGCGGCTCGACGCTCCGCATCTCCTCGAGCGTCAGCTTCTCCAGCGCGACGCCGCGCGCGGCGGCGAGCGCGACGATGCGGCCGGTCACGTGATGGGCCTCGCGGAACGGCATCTTCAGCGTCGCGCACGAGCCAGTCGGCGAGGTCGGTCGCGGTCGCATAGCCCGCGCCCGCCGCCGCCTTCATCCGCCTCGCGTCCGGCGTCAGATCGCGCACCATGCCGGTCATCGCGGCGAGACACAGCGACAGCGTCTGAAGCGCGTCGAACGCGCCTTCCTTGTCCTCCTGCATGTCCTTGGAATAGGCGAGCGGCAGGCCTTTCATCACCGTCAGGAGCCCGACCAGCGCGCCGACGACGCGGCCCGTCTTGCCGCGCACCAGTTCGGCCGCGTCCGGATTGCGCTTCTGCGGCATGATCGACGAGCCGGTCGAGAAGGCGTCGGAGAGCCGGACGAAGCCGAACTGCGGCGTCGTCCACAGCACGATCTCCTCGGCGAAGCGCGACAGATGCGTCGCCGAGATCGCCGCGGCGCTCGAGCGTCTCGAGCGCGAAATCGCGGTCGGCGACGCTGTCGAGCGAATTGGCGGTCGGCCGGTCGAAGCCGAGCGCCTTGGCCGTCATCGTCGCGGTCGATCGGGAACGACGTGCCGGCGAGCGCCGCCGCGCCGAGCGGGCATTCGTTGAGCCGCTTGCGGGCGTCGGCGAAGCGGCCGCGGTCGCGCGCGAGCATCTCGACATAGGCGAGCAGATGATGGCCGAAGGTGACCGGCTGCGCCGATTGCAGATGGGTGAAGCCGGGCATCACCATGTCGGCGCATTCGAGCGCGCGGTCGGCCAGCGCCCGCTGCAGCTCGGCGATCTGCGCGATCGAGCGCGTCGATCGTGTCGCGCACCCAGAGCTTGAAATCGGTGGCGACCTGATCGTTGCGCGAGCGGGCGGTGTGCAGCCGGCCGGCGGCCGGGCCGACGATCTCGGCGAGCCGGCTCTCGACGTTCATGTGGATGTCCTCGAGCGCGCGCGAGAAGGGGAAAGTCCCCGCCTCGATTTCGCCTTTGACTTGCGTCGAGACCCGCGGCGATGGCGTCGGCGTCGGCCGGCTCGACGATGCCCTGGTTCGGCGAGCATGGCGACATGGGCCAGCGAGCCGGCGATGTCCTGGGCGGCGAGCTTGCGGTCGAAGTCGATGGAGGCGTTGATCTCCTCCATGATCTCGGCCGGGCCGGTGGCGAACCGGCCGCCCCACATCTTGTTGCTCATGCGCGTCAAGCCCTGGTATCGAACGATGACGAGAACGAGAAGCGAACCCGCCGCGCGGCGGTTTCGTACTGGCGCCGCCGCGCTCGCCGCCGTCGCGGCGGCGCGCGGCGTCCTCTACGGGACGGGCGCGCCGCGCCGGCAAGGCGCGAGCCGACTGCCCCGCCGCCTCGAGCGCGCTCGCCGCCACGCTGGCGCCGCTCGCCAAGGGCGAAATCGCCGCGCTCGAATGTCGCCGCGCGAGCCGCGGCGCGCCGAGCGCTCGCCTTCGAAGGCGCCGGACGGCGGCAAGCTGACGCTCGCCGATTTCGAGGGCAGGGCGCGTGCTGCTCAACCTCTGGGCGACCTGGTGCGTGCCCTGCCGGGCCGAAATGCCGGCGCTCGACCGGCTGCAGGCGGCGGCGGGCGGGCCGCGATTTCGAGGTGGTGGCGGTCAATGTCGACACCGCGCGGCTCGAACGCGCGGCCGGCATTCCTCGATCGAGATCGGCGTCAAGACGCTCACCCGCTACGCCGATCCGAGCGGCGACACGTTCGAGACCCTGCGCCTGGCCGGCAAGGCGCTCGGCCTGCCGACGAGCCTGATGATCGACAAGCGACGGCTGCGAGATCGGCGTCGTCGCCGGGCCGGCCAAATGGGACTCGGCCGAGGCGGAAGCGCTGATCGCGGCGCTGAAGGCGGGATAAATCTCGCGTTCGGCGGCCGTCACATACGCCTCGTCGCGCGGGTGGCCTAAGCTCCAGCACTGTGCAACGTTATCTTCGCGTGGGCATGCGGCGGAGACGCAGCCTCACGCGCAGCGGAACGCGACCCAGTTTTGACCGCAGGAGACGCAGGATGTCCCAGACAGTAGCCGGCGCCCTGGTCGCGGCGCTCGAAACGATCGGCGTCACGCAGATATTCGGCCTCATCGCCGATTCGCTCAATCCGATCGGCGACGTCGTGCGCCAGCAGCAAAATTGAATGGATCGGCGTGCGCCACGAGGAAGGGGCGGCGCTCGCGGCGGCCGGCCAGGCAAAGCTCACCGGCCGGCTCGGCGTGTGTTGCGGATCGACCGGACCCGGCAGCACCCATCTCGTCGCCGGCCTTTACGAGGCGAGCCGCGACCACGCGCCGGTTCTTGCGATCTCCGGGGATATGCCGCGCAAGCTGCGGGCCTCGACTATTTTCAGGCGACCAATCCCAACCTGCTGTTCCGCGACGTCTCGCTCTATACCGAGACCATTTCGTCCCCGGCGCAGGCGCCGGCCGTCATCCATCAGGCCATCGCCGCCGCCTATGCGGGCCGCGGCGTCGCGCATCTGACGGCGCCAATGGACGTCCTCGCCGCAAAGGCCGACCGCAGCGTTGCGAGCCTCGCCACGCTTAAGCCCCGCCCGGAAATCTTCGCCGGCGAAGCGGATATCGCCGAGATCGCGCGCCGCATCGACGAAGCCGGGAGCATCGTGATCATGTGCGGCGCCGGGTGCCATGGCGCGGCCGACGAATTGCGCGCGCTATCCGATCGGCTCAAGGCGCCCTTGATCCATTCGGTCAAGGGCAAGGACATCATGCCTTACGACGACCCGCGCTGGATGGGCGGCATCGGCATGATCGGAACGAAGGCGGACTATCAGGCCGTCATGCGTTGCGATCTGTTTCTGATGCTCGGCACGGACTATCCCTATTCGGAATTCTTGCCGCGCAAAGGCGTCGTCATCCAGGTGGATGAGCGGGCGCGGGTGCTCGGCCGCCGCGCGCCGACCGAGCTCGGCGTCATCGGCTCGGTGCGGCCCACGGTCAAATCGCTGCTCGACCGGGTGAAGCCGAAGAGCGACAGCGCGTTCTTCGATCGCGTGACCGCAGAGCGCAAAACCTGGGACGCGATGCTGGACAAGCAGGCCGATCCCGCGCGCAGCAAGGACCGCATTCATCCGCAGGCCGTGGCGCGCATGGTGAGCGACCTCGCCAGACGCGACGCCGTGTTCATTATCGACACCGGGCTCAACACGCTCTGGTCAGGCAACTGGATCCGCCAGAGCGGCGAGCAGCGGATCCTCGGCTCTTTCAACAACGGCGCCGTCGGCACCGCGCTTGGCCAGGCGAACGGCATCCAGGCGCTCGACCGTTCGCGCCAGGTCATCGCGCTCTGCGGCGACGGCGGCTTCAACATGCTGATGTGCGAATTCCTCACCGCCGTGCATCACAAGCTGCCGGTGAAAGCCGTGGTCTATAACAATTCGTCGCTCGGACTGATCAGGCTTGAGGCCGAGTCGATGGGGCTGCCGGCCTGGAAAGGCCATGGAATTTCCCAATCCGGATTATGTCGCGCTGGCCCGCGCCTGCGGCGCCGTAGGCTTCAAGGCCGAAAAGCCCGGCGAGCTGCGCGACGCCATCGACCAGGCGCTCAAAGCCGAAGGCCCGGCCATCATCGACTGCGTCGTCCCGGCCGACGAACTGCCCAACGTCCCGCATATCGATCTTGAGAAGGTCGCAAATTACGCCAGGGCGAAGGTCAAGGAGGCGATCCTCGCCGTTACCGGCCGGTGACTGAGGCGCGGCCAGCGCCGCTCAGGCGTTTCGACCATTGCTCGTTCTCCTTCAAAGCATTTCGTCGGGCCGGCGCGGTTTCCTGCGCCCCATCGCGCTCAGCGCTGGTCAAGCATGAACTGCCCGAAGAAGTCGGCCAGCGCGTCGTACGCGTCGAGCGGCAGCACGTTCGCGACGTGCTGGTCCGGACGGACGACGATCATCGCTCCCCTTTCGCGGTCGATGCCGCGCAGGTCGAAAATATCCGGGCCGTTCTTGAGATCGGGCGTATAGGCCTTCTCGTAGTCGACCAACCCGAACCGGCCTTTGCGCGGCGCGAGCATCGACGGCAGCGCCTCGACCTTGAGATCGCGATGCCCTTGCTGGAAAATCCCGCGGACGTCGATGACGCTGTCGATATTCGCTCCGCGCGGGGTGAATTGCCGGATCGGCGAGCGCTCGGATTGCGCGAGATAATCCATGAGCGCGCGCAGCCTTTCCCCGCCCGCGTCGGCAAAGGCGTAGATGCGCCACGCTCCGTCCGCCCGGGCCGCGTGGCCGAGCTGCACGGGCTTCGCGTCGGCAAGGCGCACGACCCGCGCCGAGTGGAAGCGCATGCCGATCGTGTAGCCTTCGGCCAGCGCCTGGTGCGTCGCTTTGGCGGTCAGATAGGTCGCCGGCGGGTAATGCGTCCCGACGCCGGCCGTGTAGCGGCCCGACATCACGAAGTAAGCCTGGAGTTCCGCGGGATCGACGCCCCCGAGCTCCGGGTGATCCGGATTCTTCGGCGGGGAGGCCATGATCTTCGACCATTCCTTGTCGAAGTCGATGAGGCCCTGCGCGATTGCGTGACGCTCGACCGTGTAGGTGCGAAGCAGGTCGGGCCTGGCGCGCCCTTCGAGGACGGAGGCGAGTTTCCAGCCGAGGTTGTACGTGTCCTGCATGGATACGTTCATGCCCTGGCCGGCTTTGGCGCTATGCGTGTGGCAGGCGTCGCCGGCAATGAACACGCGCGGCGGGCGAGACCCTGCCTCGTCGGCCCTGACGTCGTCGAAACGGTCAGTGACGCGCTGGCCCACCTGGTAAACCGCGAACCAGACCACGTTGCGCACGTCGAGCGTGTACGGGCGGAGCACGCGCTGCGCGGTCTCGATGACTTGTTCCTGCGTGATGCGCCGGAACGCTTCGCGGTTCGCCGGGTCGATCTCGCCGAGATCGACATAGAGCCGCACCAGGTAGCCGCCCTCGCGCGGGATGAGCAGGATGTTCCCTTCGTCCGCCGACTGGATCGCCGCTTTCAGCCGGATGTCCGGGAAGTCGGTGATGGCGAGCATGTCGACGACGCCCCAGGCGTGGTTGGCGAAGTCGCCACGCGGCACGGCGCCGATCGCGTCCCGCACGCGGCTGTGCGCGCCGTCGCATCCGACAACATATTTCGCGCGGACCTTCTTCTCCTCCCGGGTCTTCGCGTTCTCCAGCGTGACTGTCACGGGGCGCTCGCCCGCGGACTCGACCGTCAGGGCGACGAACTCCCACCCGTAGTCGGGGACCAGCCGCGACGGCGATCTGTGCATGTAGTCTTCGAGATAGCCCAGCAGGCGCGCCTGATTGACGATCAGGTGCGGAAATTCGGACAGGTCGTCCGCGGTGTCCTGCACGCGCCCGGTCCGGACAATTCTCGATCGATCTTCGGGCGACGGGCGCCAGAACACCGTCTCGTTCACCCAATAGGCTTCGCGGATGAGTTTCCCGCTGAGGCCGAAGGCGTCGAACATCTCCACCGTGCGGCAGGCGACCCCGTCCGCCTGGCCGACCTGCAGGGGACCGTCGCGACGATCGACGATGCGCGTCGAAATGGCGGGGAAGGCGGCGAGCTGCGCGGCCAGCAGCATCCCGGCCGGGCCGGCGCCGACGATGAGAACGTCTATGGCGCCGGGCAGGGCCGCGGCGCGCGCCTCGGCGCCGGGGGCGGCCGGGCGTATGTCGGGATCGCCCGGACTGTAACCGTCGAGGTAGAACTGCACGCGCTCGCCCCCCGGTTTTTTATCTTTGGGGCGGCGGACGCCCTCATGCGGTTGAACGCCGCCATGCGGGGTGAGTTAAGCCTTCGATTGCGAAGCTGGCTGTGGCCGGCGGCGCCGCTGGGCGGAGGAACGCCGTAGATTCCTCACCGCCCGAACGTAGTTCCACTCGTGTCCTCACGGGAGGCGCGTTGTCTCACCGAGCGGCCGCGCCTCGCGCATTCCCCGTTCACGTTATAAACATAACACACATGGTATATTGGACGGGTCCAGCGCGTGCTGCAGATTTTGGCGCCCAACCCTCTGAGATTGCGCGAGCGCGCGCAAAGCCGCGCCAGCCCGCCGGCTAGGCCGCCTTCCGGCGAAAGTCGCGGCCGAGGAGCGCCCCGACATTCGGCCCCGGGACGGGCGGGCTGAAGAAGAAGCCCTGCACTTCGGCGATCGTGCCCAGGGCTTCGATCAGGCGCAGCTGGCGTTCCGTCTCGACGCCTTCGATCAGGACGCACATGCCGAGCCTGCGGCTCATCGCGGCGACGCTCTCGACCACGACCGACGCGCGCTCCTGGACGCCGAGCCCCATCGTGAAGGTGCGGTCGATCTTGATGCGGTCGAGCGGGAAGCTCAACAGATAGCTCAGGCTCGAAAAGCCGGTGCCGAAATCGTCGAGCGAAATGCGAAGCCCTGCGCGCGCGGAGCGATTCGAGGGTGCGCCGCGTGTCGCCCCGATCGTCGAGCAGCGTCGATTCGGTGATCTCCAGGTCGAGGCGCGTGGGCGCGAGATTCGCGGCTGCGAGCGCGTTGACGATCGTCTTCTCGAGGTTTCCGTTGCGAAACTGGGTCGACGACAGGTTCACCGAGACGCTGACGTCGTCCGGCCAGGCGGCGCAGGCCGCGCAGGCGCGCCTGAGCACCGAAGCGCCCAGTTCCTCCATCAGGCCGATTTCCTCGACGATCGGAATGAATTCGCCTGGCGAAATCGATCCGCGCACCGGGTGGTGCCAGCGGGCGAGCGCTTCGAAGCTGATGATCCGCCGCGTCGCGACGTCGACGATCGGCTGGAAGTGGATGTCGATCCCGTCGGTGGCGACCGCCGCGCGCAGTTCAAGCTCGATCAGCCGGCGGATCTGGATCTTGGTGTCCATCGCCGGTTCGAACGCCCGCCAGACCCGCCGTCCGTCGGCCTTCGCCGCGTAAAGCGCGATATCCGCGTTGGACAGCAGGGCGTCGGGGCTGAGCCCGTCTTCGGGGGCGGAGGCGCTGCCGATGCTGGCGCCGACCACGACCTCGCTGCCGTCGATGATCACCGCGCGGTTGATCTCCTCGATGATGCGCCTGGCGAGGCCATGCGTCCCGGATTCGCCCGGCGGGTGGTGGTGGAGGATGACGAATTCGTCGCCGCCCCAGCGCGCGACCAGATCGCTCGGCCCGATGATGGCGCTGAGGCGCCGCGCGATTTCGATCAGGAGCTTGTCGCCGGTCCGGTGGCCGAGGCTGTCGTTGACCTGCTTGAAGTCGTCGAGGTCGAGAAACATCACGGTGAGGCCGCCGGCGGGCCGCCGTTCGGGATGAAGCGCCTGCGCCAGCTCTTCCTCGAAGCAGCGGCGATTGGGCAGTTCGGTGACCGGGTCGAACCGGGCCATCCGGTTGATTTCCCGCTGGGCGTTGCGCCGTTCGGTCACGTCCTGAATGACGAGGACGGTGCCGTCATCTTTCATCTTGTGAATCGTGATTTCGATCGCCCGCCCGTCGAGGGTTTCGATCGGCGTCGTGATGTCGGCGCCGTGGCTTTTCTTGCCGAACACGGCGTAGGAGAGCGGGACGAAATTCGCTTCGTCAATCGCCCGGCTTTTGACCAGCGTTCGAAAGACGGAGCGCGCGCTGGCCCCGGTCAGCGGCGCTTCAAGGGGCAGGCGAAAGATGCGGTGGAACTTGTCGTTGGCGAGAATGAGGCGGCCCTGGCGGTCGATCATGCAGAGGCCGTGCGACATGTTGTTCAGCGCAGTGTCGAGCCGCTCGGCGAGCGTGGCGCTCCTGTTTCGGGCGACGATCTCCGCCCGGAAAATCTCCTTCATGCGGGTCGAGGAGGACTTGATGAACAGGAAGAGCGGCAGAAGGGAGATGACGATCAACGTCGGATACCACCCGCCGCCGACGATGAGCGCCGCGCTCAAAGGGACGAAGGCCGCGATGATCTGCGCGTTCATGCCGCGATCGAGCGCGAAACTCCGCGTCCACATTCCGAACGCGTAAGGCACGGTGACGCTGGTCGCGAGCAGCCGCACGAATCCGTCGCTGGTGACCGCGAAGGCGACCAGGGTCCAAGTGGCCAGGAGGGCCATATGCACGGTCGCGCCCGCGACGAAAATCAACTCGCGCCGGCGGGCCGCCTCCATGTTCGGGCTCGGCCGGTTCTTTGCATGCAGCAATTGGAAATGCATGCGAACGCAGGACAAGAGCAGCATTAAGCCGGCGCAAGCCCAGAGGCTTAAACTGCCTGAGGCAAGGGCGGCGACCAGCGCCGCGGCGACGCTTGCCGTGCAGGCCAGGAACAGGCTTCTGACCTCGACGAGCAGATTGTCAACGAATCCGATGTACAACTCGCCCGGGATCTCATCGCGAGCGGTCGGATTGGGGGTTGAAAGCGATAGCCGCATTAAGCTTACCGAGTATCCGACCTGTTGGCTGACCACCTAGACATCAATCCATTACGTCGAATTGGTTGTAATTAGTAAATTCTTTACGAGATGATCGAGATCGTCTCTGAGTCCGCAAGGAGAGATATAGGCTCATGATCATTAAGTTTTTGCAATCGCCGCCCGCCGGAGAGCAGCGCTCCTCGCCTCATTCCTTGCCAGCCTGCAATCTCAAGGATAGAGAGGAGGACAGTTCGGCAAGAGAGGTAAGATCGCAGAGGGACTGCGACAATTGTGTCGTCGCGCACCTCGATGAGAACGAATTCGCGCTTGCAAAATTTGCGATACCTGAGATCAGGGCGTTTCAAGACTACGACGACTGGCTCGATTTTCGCGAGGCGGCATTGTTTGCCCTCAGGATGGCCGGCTTCAACGTCAAAATCATTCCGGTTCAAATCGCCGCGTTCGCCAATTGGCGCCGGTGGACGTCGACGTCTCCGAGTCTGTCGGCGCTAGACCGGTTTGCCCGCGAGGGTCAACGACGCTCGGATCGGGAAAATCTCCATTGGTCAGCTCAATACGCAAAATAGATTTGTCAGGGCGACGATTGACCGTGACTGATCTGCGCGATCTTATGCTTAACGTTGAGCTGCGGTGGAGACGCAATCGTTTTATCTCGTCGTTACAACCTGCGCACCAAAATGGCGCAACCGATCAAATTAACTGATTTGGCGAGGCTTTGTCATTCCCTCAAATCGAATAACAACTTGAAATATATAATCTCTTGCAATCAAACGCCAGGCGGCTCCGCGCGGCAGCGGACACCCGCTACTGGTTGTAATTTTGTTTACTTCTGTTATGATTTGATTAATCATGTCCCGGGTCAAGAAGGGCTCGGGTCATGGTTGTGCAGGCGTTTGATCACGCGCCCCGGTTCGCCGACCGGGTCGCGAGGATGCTGGAGCGTGTGGAATTTCGAGCAGCGTTGGCGCCGGCCGACCGGGAGGCGGCCTACCGGCTTCGATATCAAGCCTATCTGAGGCAAAATCTGCTCGGCCCACGGGTGGACGCCATGCTCCACGACGAAATCTACGACAAGAGCGATAACGCGCTGACGACGTTGACCTTCATCGACGGCGAGCTTGCGAGCACGGTCCGGGTGCACGTGGTCACGAATGACGCTGCGGCATCGCCGACCTGCGACGTATTCCCGGACGTGCTCGCGCCCCATCTTCGCATGCGCCGCATCATCGTCGACCCGTCGCGCCTTGCGGCCCAGGCCGAAATGTCGAGCGAGTTTCCGGAACTGGCCCTGCTTGCGCTTCGCCCTGCGTGGATGGCGGCGCAGCATTTCAACGCTGACATCCTGGTCTTGAGCTGTGCGGCCGGACATCAGGCGTTCTACCGCCGAATGTGCGGTCACCAGACTTGGTCTGGCCTTCGCAACTACCCGAAGGTCACGGCGAAAGTGGTGTGCATGGGGCTTCATTTTCCTACCGGGAGGGAGCGCGTCGAGTCGCGCTATCCCTCTTTCCGGTCGACCCCAGGCGAACGCGAGGCCCTTTTTGGCGGTTTGTCCCAGTCGATCACCCCCGTCAAGTCAGTGGTAAACAGAAGCTTGGCTCGGGACCCGCTCCCGTCGGCCGAATGCCGAGTTCTCGTAAAGGCGGCCGCCGGCCGAAAGCATCCGGTTTCCAATTCGCCCTATTGCTTGAACTTCGCCATGCCCTCGCGGGCAAGCTGATCGGCGCGCGCGTTATCCTCGTCGTCGGCGTGGCCCTTTACCCAGAGCCAGTCGATTTCGTGGCGATCAGCCGCTTCGTCCAGGCGACGCCAGAGATCCTCGTTCTTGACCGGCTTTTTGTCGGCGGTCCGCCAGCCGTTGCGCTTCCACCCCTCAAGCCAACGCGTGACGCCGCCGCGCAAATATTGGGAGTCCGTATGCAGGCTCACCGCGCATGGGCGGCTGAGCGAATGGAGCGCCTCGATCGCCGCCGTCAGCTCCATGCGGTTGTTGGTGGTGAACGCTTCGCCGCCCTTCAGCTCCTTTTCATGCGCGCCGTATCGTAAGACCGCGCCCCAGCCCCCTGGACCTGGATTGCCCGAACAGGCGCCGTCGGTCCAGATCGAGACCCGCCGGCTCACCGCATCAGCCCGTAGTCGGCTGCGGATTTCACGCGCTGATGGAAACGCAGCTTGTCGCGGTATTCGAGCGGATTTTTCGGCGCGACCTTCGCGCCCGGCGGCACGTTCAGCCAGTCGACGAGCCTGGTCAGCATGAACCGCAGCGCCGCGCCCCGCGCGAGCAGCGGCAGCGCCTCGATCTCATCCTCCCCGAGCGGCCGCAAGCGCTCGTAGCCCGCGATCATCGCCCGGCCTTTCGAGACGTTGAATGCGCTGTCGGGCTCAAAACACCAGGCGCTGAGACAGATCGCGAGATCGTAGGCGAGGGCGTCGTTGCAGGCGAAATAGAAGTCGATGAGCCCGGACAGTTTCTCGCCAAGGAAGAATACGTTGTCGTTGAACAGATCGGCGTGAATGACGCCGCCCGGCAGGCCCTTCGGCCAATGCTCCTCGAGAAAGGCCAGTTCCGCCGCGCTCTCCTCGCCCAGCTGCGGAGCGACGCTGTCCGCCCGCGCCTCGGCCGCCCGAAGGAGCGGCGGCCAGCCCTCGAGCGACAGCGCGTTGGCGCGCTTCAGCGGGAAGTCCGCCCCGGCCAGATGCATGCGCGCCAGCGCCTCGCCAACCGCGCCGCAATGGCGAACGTTGGGCCGGCGAATCCACAACCCGTCGAGAAAGGTGACGATCGCCGCCGGCCGGCCCGCGAGTTCTCCGAGCGCCTCGCCCACGCGATCCCTCACCGGCTGGGGACAAGTCACGCCGCGCTCGGCCAGATGCTCCATGAGGCCGATAAAAAACGGCAAATCCTCGGCCTTTACCCGCTTCTCGTAAAGCGTGAGGATATATTGGCTACGGCTTGTGCGCAGAAGGAAATTTGAATTTTCGACTCCCTCCGCGATGCCCTTGAACGAAATCACCTCGCCGATGTCATAGCGCGCGAGGAACGCGCTGAGCGCTTCGTCCGTGACCTCGGTGTAGACGGCCATGTCTAACGATGCGCCTTACGTTAATGAGGCCGGGGATGCCGATCCCGCTTATCCGCGCGCCGAAGGGGCGTCAATCGCCGCTATGAGGGCAAAATCGAAGCGCGCGAACGTGCTTATCGCTTCTTTCGGACAGTTAACAGCGAACACAGCGACAGTTTACAGGATGCGCCGTCGTCATAGGCGGCGATGAGCCTTAGTGATTAAGCGCAAGTTTTGCGCGCGCATGTTGGATGAAACCCATCACAATGCCTTGAACATCCGTCGAGCCGGCTCTCGGTATTGGCATTAAGAGGAAATCGGCTATGTACTGCCGCCGCCGTGTGCGCCTTGGCGGCGCGGATTGCGGCGCGATCAGATGGGGGTTCATCGATGCGCATTGTGATGATTGGCGCCGGCTATGTCGGCCTCGTTTCGGGGCCTGCCTCGCGGACTTCGGTCATGAAGTCGTCTGCGTCGAAGTGGATGCGAACAAAGTCGCAAGCTTGCGCCAGGGCCGCGTCCCGATCTACGAGCCTGGCCTCAGTGAACTGGTGCTCGCCAACCAGAGCGCGGGACGGCTGTCGTTCGCGACCAGCCTCGAGGCTGCCGGGCCCAGGCGCCCACGCGATTTTCATCGCGGTCGGGACTCCTTCGCTTGCCGAGGTCGGCTCGGCCGACATGCATTATGTTCACGACGCCGCGCGCCAGATCGCCGATGTCATCGACGACTTCACCGTCGTGGTGGTCAAGTCCACCGTTCCGATCGGCGCAGGCGACGAAGTCGAGCGCATCATCGCCGAGCGGTCGCCGAAAGCGTCGTTCGCCGTGGTGTCCAATCCGGAATTCCTGCGCGAGGGCGCCGCGATCGATGACTTCAAGCGGCCCGACCGGGTGGTTATCGGCGTCGAGGACGATCGCGCCAAGGAAGTCATGCGCGAAATCTACCAGCCGATCGAGCGCAACGGCGGACCGATCGTGTACACGTCCCGGCGCAGTTCGGAGATGATCAAATATGCGGCCAACGTCTTCCTGGCGATGAAGGTGACGTTCATCAACGAGATCGCCGACCTCTGCGAGCGGCTCGGCGCCGATGTGCTCGACGTCTCGCACGGCATCGGCCTCGACAACCGGATCGGCCGCAAGTTCCTCAACCCCGGCCCGGGGTTCGGCGGCTCGTGCTTTCCCAAGGACACGCTGGCGCTGACCAAGCTCGCCGCGGACGCCAAGGCGCCGATCCGTCTGGTCGAGACGCTGGTCGACGTCAACGAGAAGCGAAAGTCCGCGATGGCGGCGAAGGTGATCTCGGCCTGCGGCGGTTCGGTCGCGGGCAAGCGCATCGCCGTGCTCGGCCTCACCTACAAGCCGAAGACCGACGACATGCGCGACGCTCCGAGCCTCGTCATCGTGCCTGAGCTGCAGGCGGCGGGCGCCGCCGTCGTCGCTTACGATCCGGAAGGGATTCGGACCGCGAAGCCGCTCCTTCCCGGCGTCGAGTTCGCCGACAACGCCTACGCCTGCCTCAAGGGGGCCGACGCCGCGGTCATCGTCACCGAATGGGACGAGTTTCGCGCCCTCGACCTCGCCCGCGTCAAGAAGGCGCTGGCGGTCCCGATCATCGTCGATCTGCGCAACATCTATCCGACAAAGACGATGAAGGCGCTCGGGTTTCGCTATGTCAGCGTAGGCCGGGGGTTCGGCGGCGAAGGCTGAGGCCTGACCCGTCGCCGGCGCGTTTCCGCGCGCCGGCCAAATCGCCAAGAATGCCTGCAAGGCCGCGCGGCCAAGTCCCGGCCATGCACGCGAAGCCGGCAGCAATCGAAGGAGTCCCATGCCGCCGACGCGTCCCTCACGCTCCTGCGTCATCATCGTCGAGAACCTGCCCGTTCCCTTCGACCGCCGGGTCTGGCAGGAGGCGCAGGCGCTAAGCCGCGCCGGCTGGCTTGTGTCGGTCATCTGTCCGTCGAGCCCCGACTTCCCTCAGAAATTCGAGGTCATCGACGACATAGCGATCTACCGCCATCCGCTGCCGCCCGAAGGGCGCGGGACGATCGCCTATTTCCTCGAGTATTCCGCGGCGCTGTTGCATGAGCTCCGGTTGCTGATCAAGGTCCATCGCGAGCGCGGCTTTTCGATCATTCAGGCCTGCAATCCGCCCGACCTGATCTTTCTGGCCGCGGCGCCGTTCAGGCTCTTCGGCAAGCGCTTCATCTTCGATCAGCACGACGTCGGACCGGAACTCTTCGTCGTCAAGTTCGGAAGAAAGGGCCCGCTTTATCATGCGCTCATGTTTTTCGAGCGGTTGAGTTATGCGATGGCGGACTTCGTCATCACCGCCAACGCGACGTTCAAGGATCTGGCGGTCGCCCGCGGCGGCAAGGCGCCGTCGCGCGTCGAGGTCGTCTACGGCGTTCCCGACAAGAAGCGCATCCACCGCGTCGAGCCTGAACCCAGCTTCCACGACGGCCGATCCTTCGTTCTCGGCTATATCGGCATCATCAACGAGCAGGACGGCGTCGACCATTTCGTGCGCGCAGTCGCGGAACTCGCGAAAGTCAAAGGGTTTCGCGACTTTCGCGCCGTCGTCGTCGGCTCGGGCCCGGCGCTCGAATTCGGTGCGTGAGCTCGCGCGTTCGCTCGGACGTCGAAGATTTTCTCGTGTTCACCGGCTATCTCAGCGGGGAGCGGTCCTCGCCACAATCAGCGCCTTCGACATCGGCGTCATCCCCGATCCGTTCAACGAAGCCAACGACGTCATGAGCATGAACAAGGTGTTCGAATACTGCGCCTTGGGCATCCCGACCGCCTGCTATCCGCTGAAGGAGACGAAGCGGCTCCTGGGGGAGGCGGGCGTCTATGCGCCGACGCTCGATCCAGCGGGGCTTGCGGCGGCCTGTCTCACCCTCATGAAGGATATCGCCCTCCGGAAGCGCCTGGCGGCCGAAGCGGCAAGACTATCGCGCGATGTTTTCGTATGGGAGAACGAAGCGCGAAAGTTTGTCGCAACCTATGAGCGGGCGCTTGCGACAATGCATGGGGGCCGACGCGACGAGGGGGAAACTCCGTCCACAATCTAGAAAGGCGGCGCGGAGTGGCCTCGGGCGGGCTTTGGGTTCTGGTCACGCTGATGGCGTCGAGCGCGCAAACGGTGCGCAATGCGCTGCAGCGCGATCTCATCGGCGCGCTCGGAGCTGTCGGCGCGGCGCAGGTGCGCTTTTTGTTCGGCCTGCCTTTCGGGGCGGCTGTTCTTCCTCGGCCTTCTGGCGGTGACGGCCTCCCGGCGCCGCGCCTGAGCGCGTGCCGATCCTTGCATGGGCGGTGTTCGGCGCCGTCTCGCAAGTGATCGCGACCGCGATGATGCTGGCGGCCATGCGCACCCGCAGCTTCGTCGTCGCGGTCGCTTATACGAAGACCGAGGCCGCGCAGATCGCGCTCTTCGGCCTCATCGCGCTCAACGATCCGCCGACGGTCGCGCTGATTGCGGCGATCGTGCTGGCGACGGTCGGCGTTGCATTGATGGCCGTTCAGAGCCGCAAGGATCTTGCCGGCCGATTGGCGGTCGGCGGCGCTTGGCCTCGGCTCTGCGACCTTCTTCGCCTTTGCGGCGATCGGCTTCCGCTCCGCAGTGATCGGCGTCCAGAGCCCATCGCGGGTGCTGTCGGCCTCTCTGATCCTGGTCGTCGGCCTGGCGATCCAGACCGCAGCGCTCGCCCTCTATCTTGGCGTGTACGATCGCGCCGGGGCGCGGGCAATTCTGATGGCCTGGCGCTCTTCGCTGTTTGCCGGGTTCATGGGGGCGCTGGCCTCGCAATTCTGGTTCCTCGCTTTCGCGCTGACCGACGCGGCCCGTGTGCGTACGCTTGCGCTCATCGAAGTGCCGATGGCCCAGGCCGTGTCGCTGAAGCTCTTCCGCGAGCCGCCATCGTTGCGCGATGGGCTCGGCATCACCCTGATCGTGGTCGCGGCGGCGATCCTCGTTTGGGCCGGCGGTTCGGCCGGCCGGTCGTGGCGGCGCTTTCAGGCGGCGTCGTGACGCGCACGGGCCACAGCGACAGATCAGGCTCACAATGTCGATCTACAAGTGCGGGCGGCGCGTCGGCAGCGTCGCCAATGCCGAGCGGCGCTGTTTGAGGCGGGAATATCGCGATGACAGAAGTCTCCAGCCGATTTTCGAATCGAAAACGACAGTCACGGCGAGGTGATGGTTCCCGCCGACAAGCTATGGGGGGCGCAAACGCAGCGATCGATCACCTATTTCAGCATCGGCGTCGATCTCATGCCGGCGGAGATGATCGACGCCTACGCGATCCTGAAAAAGGCCTGCGCTATCGTCAACCAGGCGGACGGTCGGCTGCCCAAGGCGAAGGCGGATTTGATCGTTCGCGCCTGCGATGAAATCCTCGCCGGCGAGCACCGCGACATGTTTCCGCTGCACGTCTGGATGACCGGCAGCGGCACGCAATTCAACATGAACGTCAATGAGGTGATCTCGAACCGGTGCTGTCAGCTCGCCGGGCACGAAGCTTGGCGGCAAGAGCCGGTGCACCCGAACGACGACGTCAACATGTCGCAGTCGTCGAACGACTACTTTCCCACGGCGATGCATATCGCCGCCGCCGGCGGCGTGACGGGCGCGCTGATCCCGGCCGTGCAGAGCCTGCGCGACGGACTGAACGCCAAGGCCGAGGCTTGGGCGGAGATCATCAAGATTGGCCGGACCCATCTTCAGGACGCGACCCCGCTGACCCTGGGGCAGGAATTCTCCGGCTATGTCGCCATGCTGGACGACAATCTCGATCGGTTGGCCCAGGCGCTCTCGCGGCGTCTATCGCCTCGCCTTGGGCGGAACGGCGGTCGGCACCGGGATCAACGCCCCGCCAGGTTTCGACGCCGCCTCGGCTGCCGAGATCGCCAGGCTCTCCGGGCTGCCTTCGTCACCGCGCCGAACAAATTCGCCGCGCAGGGCGCGCATGATGCGCTCGTCCACCTGTCCGCAACGTTGAAAACGCTGGCGGTCTCGTTCTACAAGATCGCCAACGATATCAGACTGCTGTCCTGCGGACCGCGGGCGGGCCTGTATGAGCTGATCATTCCGGCCAACGAGCCGGGCTCCTCCATCATGCCGGGGAAGGTCAATCCGACCCAATGCGAGGCGCTGACGATGGTCGCGGCGCAGGTCATCGGTAACGACGTCGCGGTCGCGCTCGGCGGGGCCGGCGGCCAGTTGGAGATGAACGTCTATAAGCCGCTCATCATCCACAATGTGATGGGGTCGATCGCATCCTCGCCGACGGAGCGACGAACTTCCGCGCTTCCTCGTCGAGGGCATGAAGCCGAACGACGAAGCAGATCGCAGTTCGTCAGCCGATCCTTGATGCTGGTCACCGCGCCTCGCCGGTCATCGGCTACGACAACGCCTCGAAGATCGCACATTAGGCGCTCGATCACGACCTGTCGTTGCGGGAGGCGGCGCTGGCGCTCAAGCTCATCGAGCGGCCGAGTTCGACCGTCTCGTCGATCCGGCGACTTTGGTGCGCCGAACATTCCGAGGAACTGACAGACGGGCACCACAAGGAGCTGCGCGACAGGCGGCAGTGAAAAAGTCGTTGGCGAATATCGCATTCGTACTGTATTTGTTCGGGCAACGCCCCTATGGGAAGCGTCATGGCAAATGCTCTTGGTTCCGGTAACCATATTGAAATCATTAAACGACGGTAAGGGCCGGAGAAGTCTTGGCATGGTACCACGTCGGCGCCACGTCCATTTGGCGGCGGACCCTGTTCCCTTGGGCTCGGGCGTCGAACGCAACGGGTCGACCCGACTGCGTCACGCGCCGGCGAGGCGGCCTCGTGCGAAGACCCAATCGACTGACCGCTTCACGCAAAGCCGCGGCAGAGGGAAAACGATCGATTCGCTTGTCGTCGTCAGCGTTCGATCGTAATCGCGTAGCGCTCGCGGAGAGCCTCCATGATCCGTTCCATCAGTGCTTCCGGGGCCGAAGCGCCCGCCGTGATCGCCAGGGAACGAACGCCTTCGAGCGGCCTCCAGTCGATGTCTCGCGCGTCCGCGACGAGCTGGGCCGTGCGGCCCTCGCGCTCGGCGACTTCGCGCAGACGCTGCGAATTGGAGGAATTGGCGCCCGACGATGATCACCGCCTCGACTTCGCGCGCCGCCGCTTTTACCGCCTCCTGGCGGTCGGTGGTCGCGTAGCAAATATCTTCCATCGGGGGGGCATGGATCGAAGGGAAAGCGCCGCTTGAGCGCGGCGACGATCTCGCGCGTGTCGTCGACCGACAAAGTCGTCTGGGTGACATACGCGAGTTCCCCGTCATGGGCCGGCAAGGCCTCGACTCTGCGATCGAGCCTATCAGCGTCACCGCCCTGGCGGCAACTGTCCCATCGTGCCGGTCACTTCGGGATGCCCTTCATGGCCAACCAGAATGATCCGCCGGCCCCGCTTGAGGTGGGCCTGCCCTCGCGATGCACCTTGGTCACCAGCGGGCAGGTCGCGTCGATGGTGAGCAGATTCGCGCCTTCGCTTCGGTGCCGGTACGGCTTTCGCGACGCCATGGG
>CAWIUD010000032.1:0-170090 GCA_963839185.1 uncultured Alphaproteobacteria bacterium
TTCGGCAGCATCGGACGCACGGCTTTAGCGCCGTGCTTGATGGCCAGCCCGCCACATCCGCGCAAGCGCCAGCCGGTAGCATAAAGGACCAATCCCGCGCGACCTTCGTCCCGCAATCGGCAACCGCATCTACGGTTGCGACGATTGTCTGGCGGTCTGCCCATGGAACAAATTTGCGAAAAATGGCCGTGAGGCGAAACTCGCCGCGCGCGCCGATCTCAACGCTCCGCCCCTCGCCGAACTTGCCCGGCTGGACGACGCGTCGTTTCGCGCGCTATTCGCCGGCGGCCCGATCAAGCGCGCCGGCCGGGCCCGCTTCCTGCGCAACGTGATGATCGCGATCGGCAACTCGGGCGACCCTGCGCTCGCGGCGCGGCTTTTGAGCGGCTCGACGACGACGCCCCGCTGGTCCGCGGAGCCGCGATCTGGGCCTACGCCCGCCTGAGTTCGCCGAAGGAGGTCTGGCCGCCGCCGCGTCGCGCCGGAAAAAGAGCAGGTTCAAGAGATGCGCGACGAATGGCGCGCCGCGCTCGGGACCTTCATTCGGCCGATAACCCGGCAGGCTGACTGACGCCGCGCGAATCAGTGCGTAGGCGCGGTCTCGGCCTGATGCTTGAGCCTCTCGATCTCGTCTTTCAGATGAAGTTTCTTGCGCTTGAGCTCGTGTACTTTGATGTCGTCTGACGCCGGATGATTTTCTTCGGCGAGTATCGCCTCCTCAATGGCCTGGTGACGCCGCACCAGCTCGCCGAGATGCGAATCAATCGACATGGGCCGCTCCCTAACGTTCACGACGACGAAATTGTGACATAACTGACGGTCCGCGCAAGCCGCAAAATGTCGCGAGCCTGTTCAAATCCGGCATCCGATCCCCAACATTTCGGGGGAAGCGGACGCTGACCTTGGGTAAAGTCTTAGGCAGGATGTGGAAATTCGGCCTCCCCAGAACGGCCTAGGACAGCGGCGGCCGCTGCCTTGCGCGGCGGGTCCGGCGCATCCATAGTCGTCTTAAGCTGGGCTTGGGCTGAGCGGCCAAGGGGACGCGCGGTGTAGAGATGGACGACAAGGGGCTCTCGCCTGAGGAACGCGCCGCCCTCGTCGCCCAGGTCGAACGGCTGCGCGAAGAACACCGGGATCTCGACGCGGCGATCGAGGCGCTGCGCGCCGCCGGGCAGGTGGATCAGCTGCAATTGCAGCGGCTGAAAAAGCGCAAGCTTCTGCTGCGCGACCGGCTTTCGCGGCTCGAAGACCAACTGACGCCGGACATCATCGCCTGAGCGGAGCGCGCGCCATGCCCTATCGCGTCAACGCCGATCTGCCGCCTTCCGTCCGCGACCATCTGCCCGAACATGCGCAGGACATTTTCCGCGAGGCGTTCAACCACGCCCACGCCGCCCATGCCCATGACCCGCGCCAGGAAGAGGCGGCCTTCCGCATCGCCTGGGCGGCGGTCAAACGCGCCTACGAAAAGGCCGGCGACGGGTGGGTCGAAAAGCGGTGAGATAGGGGGGTCGCGCGTCGACGGCTGAGCAAGACAAAAGGCCGCCCGAAGGCGGCCCCTGGTTGTTTGCCCGTGCGGAAGCCTCAAGCCATCGTCGCTCGGGCCTTCGCCGCCTGACGATACCCAGCGAATCCCAGACCGGCGAAGCCCAGCAGCATCATCGCCCAGGTCGACGGCTCCGGGATGGTCGGCGTCACGACGCTGGCTACGCCCGACACGTTAAACACCTGCAGGAAGATGTTGTCGTCGAGGCTGGAGTTGATGGTGTTGATGGTAATCGTCGTGTCCCCGTTCGATATGAACGGCGCCAAGTCGTAGGCTTCATGATCGGCGGAATAGTCGTTTTGGGGGAAACCGGGTGTCCCGCCCGTATATGGTCCGTTGATGTTTCCGACGGTGATGAGATTGCCGTTCGCCGGAGTCGCATCCACGGAACTGTTGTTGTTGCCAGCGACCGTCGTCATCACCTGACCGTTGACGGTGATCGTCGATGCTTGACCGCAGCAGCTGAACCCGTCGCCAATGATCATGTGGGCAAAAAATCCGGGAGCGGTTGTATCGAGCGGCGTCGCGAAGTTGACATGACTGATGTCCCCGGTCGATTCCGCAAAGCCGTTCAGGATGGCGACCGTATTGGTGGCGATTGCCGGATTGGTGTAGGCGATGACAAGAGCTTCGCCGTCTTGATTGGCGTCGGTCTCCGTTATTCCAAAGCTATAAACGCCGCCTGGACCACCGTTGACGACTGGCGCAACAATGCTTGTCACGTCGGCGCGGTAGGCCTGAAGGCTGCAGCACGCGCTGGTATTGATGCCAAGGGCCGTATTGTAATTGACGGTGGTCCCGCCTAGGGTTCCCCCCGCCAAACCATCGGAATAAAACTCCGAAGTGTAAAGATATGCGGCGGTAACGGTCGAACCAACAGGAATGGCGGAGGTAAAGATCGTCCCGGATTGAGAGAGCGAGCCCCAACCGGACGTCGCAACGCCCACATCCCCTGTATATTCCTGGAAAAGATTGTCGGACGCCATCGCCAAGCTTGGCGCAGTTACTGCGGCGGCTCCGAACGCGAAGCACGCCAATATACGCTTCATTGTCATACACACCTCCCCTTAAGATTCAGACGCAGTGCGCGTCCCCAACAATCCCGAATTCGTAAAAAATGACAGGTACCCCAAAAGGCGGATGGGCTGGACGCCGCCACCTAAAGTGACGTTGAGTTAACGTAAAGGACACGAACTGTCAATCCACGATCCGACAGCGATGCTTGACCCGGCCAAATTTCCCGAAAACCACAAAGTCGCCGTCCGAACGGACCCAAGCGGCGCGGAAGGCGGCCCCGATCGTTGTTTGCCCGTTTGGAGGCCTCAAGCCAGCGTCGCTCGGGCCTTTGCCGCCTGACGATACCCTGCGAACCCGAGCCCAGCGAAGCCGAGCAGCATCATTGCCCAGGTCGAGGGCTCAGGGATGGTTGGCGTCTGCGGCTGGAACTCAAGAGCTTGCGTCCAGCCATTGACCATTGTCGGGTCGATGCCTGCGCTCGACAAGTAGCCCGAGTATGGGTTGATAAACGCGCCGAGCGCTCCAATCGGCCCCGGCGAAATCATATCGACAAATGGGCTTATGTTGCCAACGCCAGTCCCCGGCATCCCGGGGACGGGGCTCGACTTTGGCTCATAGCCGCCAAAGAAGCTGTACGACCAGGGCTGCGAGACGCCGTTCACGAGAAACTCGGAGTAGGCGTTGGTAAAATTGATCGGAATCGCCGCGTCAAGGCCCGTCTGATACAGCGCCCAGTAGTCATCCCCAGACAGCGGTCCTCCGCTGGCCGTGGTGTAATTGAATACGAGCCACTCTGCTCCTCCGCCCGCGGGGACGAAAGAGATATTCAAAGTAACCGCGCCGCCATCCAGCGACTGGGCGCCCGCGGCCAGGTTGACGGTGTCAGTAAACGTATCCGGCGAATTCGTCGCTTGAACCTGGAAAGTGCTGCCCGGGACGAACAAGTTGGTTGCATGGCCCGCGCTGGAGAGGCCCACCGCGACGACGGCCACGCCGAATATCAAAGCTGCTCGTTTCATTTTGAGGTGCGCTCCCTTCCGGAAAATGTCCGACGCCGGCCCAAATTGCGGGGCGTGCCCAAAAAACACTGACGCCGCGTAACAACTTTAGGGGGTGGCTTTCCTATTTGTCAATCCTTTGATCTGCACGACATCGCCGGGCTTCTGGAACACGACGGTCTCGGGCTTGCGCACGGCGTAGGGCCGCTTTTTCGCGGCCGAGCGCGGCCCGAGCTTGCGCAGGAGGTCGGGCGCGGCGGGCACGCGCCCGCGCCTGATGAGGTCGCCCAGGATCTGCCCGACCGTGGCGTCGCTGACCGCAAAGCCGAGCTCGCGCACGAGCGGCCCGATCTCGGCCTTGCCCCACATTGGAAAGTCGAGCCTGAGGCCTGACCGCCGCCTGAGCGCGAGCGGGGCGGTTCGGGCCGCGCAACGGACGGGGACGCCGGCTGAGCGGCGCGGCGCGCTTGCGCCAGCGATGGAGCGTGGAACGGGACGCGCCCACCGCTCGAGCGGCAGCCTCCGCCGTCAGTCCGGCTGCGCGCGCCATGAGCCAGCGCGCCACGGCGTCGCGTCTTCTCTCCGCTTCGATATCCGGGGTCTTCGCTGCGAGAAGACGCGAGGATGGATCCGGTCAAATTTCTGCGAAGGGGCCAGCATTGCGGTCAACGCGTTCGCGGTAACCTTGTCGCCAGCGACAAATTCGCGGTCACTCAGGGCAAAGAACGGGCTCTCGCGCCGCGGCTCGGGCGTCTCCGGGCACAGCTGATCCAACGGCAATTTTTGCGTCCGACCGACCGGGCGCGTTTGACAATTGTTATTATAGTATTACTAATCTGCCGATCCGTCGGTCAGCCCTGGGCGGCCCCTTTCGGCCGCGTCTCTCTGGGCGAATGCGGATCGACGCACGACTGAACCTGAAATGGGAGGAATTGATGCAGGCGTTAAAGTGGTTGGGCGGGGCCGCGTTCGGCGCGGCGCTGATGTTCGCGGGATCGCCCACATGGGCGGTGACCATCGGCTTCTCGCAAGTGGGCGATGAAGGCGACTGGCGTCCGGCGTTTTCCAAGGACATGCAGGAAGAAGCCAAGAAGGAAGGAATCGATCTCAAATTCGCCGACGCGCAGGGCAAGGAAGAAGAGCAGCTCAAGGCTGTCCGCGCGTTCATCGCCCAGAAGGTCGACGCCATCATCATCGCGCCGGTCGTCGTGACGGGCTGGGGCCAGGTGCTCGAAGAGGCCAAGAAAGCCGGGATTCCGGTATTCCTCGCCGACCGCGACGTCGACGTGGCCGACAAGTCGCTGTTCGTCACCCGCATTTCCGCCGATTTCAACCTCGAAGGAAAACTCGCCGGGGCCTGGCTCGCTCAGGCGAGCAAGGGCAATTGCAACATCGTCGAGCTGCAAGGCACCACCGGCGCGGCGCCGGCGATCGAGCGCAAGAAGGGGTTTGAGGCGATCATCTCCAACTTCCCGAACATGAAGATCGTCAAGACGCAGAGCGGCAACTTCACCACCGACGGCGGCAAGCAGGTGATGGAGGCCTTCATCAAGTCGACCGACAATCTGAAGGGGATCTGCGGCGTCTTCGCCCACAACGACAACATGCAGCTTGGCGCGATCCAGGCGATGAAGGAAGCTGGCCTGAAGCCCGGCAAGGACTTCCTGATGGTCTCGGTCGATTATGTGCCGGCGGAGAAAGAGGCGCTTGCGGCGGGCGACGCCAACGCCTCGGTCGAGTTGCGCTCGGCGATCGGCAAATACATCTATCCGGTTGTGCTCGACTATCTCAAGGACAAGAAAGAGCTGCCGAAGTGGATCGTGATCCCGTCCGACCTGCACGCGGCGGCGACCCCGGGCACCTGACGGAGGAGTTCCCGCAATTGCAAGTGACAAACGGCGTCCCGCCCGTGCGGCGGGACGCCGTTTTGCCCTTGGCGCGGACGCTTGTGCGAATCCCGCGCGCGGGGATAATTCTCGTGATCCAGGGGGCGGGCGCGCGCGTGGCTGAGACCTTGACTGCGCGGATCGAAATGCTGGGCGTGTCCAAGGCGTTCCCCGGCGTGCGCGCGCTGGAGAGGGTCGACTTCCGCATCGAGCCCGGCGAAGTCCATGCGCTGATGGGGGAGAACGGGGCCGGAAAGTCGACGCTGATCAAGATCATGACCGGCGCGTTGCGCCGCGACGAGGGCGAGATTCGGCTCGACGGCGGGCCGGTCGAGATCAACACCCCCGGTCAGGCTCGCGCCCTGGGCATCGGCGCCGTCTACCAGGAAGTCAATCTCGTCCCGACGATGTCGGTGACCAAGAACCTGACGCTCGGCCGCCAGCCGCGCAGGTTCGGCCTGATTTCGTGGCGCGAAGCGCGGGCGCGGGCGCGGGCGCGGCTTGGGCGCCTCAAGGTGGACATCGACGTCGAGCGCCCGCTCGGCTCATACTCGGTCGCGGTCCAGCAATTGGTCGCCATTGCGCGCGCGCTCGAAGACGACACGCGGGTCCTGGTTCTGGACGAGCCGACGGCGAGTCTCGACGCCCAGGAAACCGGCCTCCTCTTCCAGGTCATTCGCGACCTGAAGTCGCGCGGTCTCGCGATCGTCTTCATCACCCATTTCATCGACCAGGTTTACGAAATCGCAGACCGCATATCCGTGTTGCGCAACGGACGGCTGGTCGGAGTCGCTGCAACCGCGGATTTGCCGCCGCTGGAAATGATCTCGCTGATGCTCGGCCGGGAGCTCGAGCGGACCGAGGAGCGGCTTGCCGCCTCAGCGCCGCCGCCGAAAGGATCGCTGGTTCTGGTCGCGGAAGGCGTCGGACGGCGGCTGACCATGGCGCCGTTCGATCTTTCATTGCGCGCCGGCGAGGTCGTCGGGCTTTCCGGCTTGCTGGGGTCGGGGCGGACCGAAGTCGCCAAGCTCATTTTCGGGGCGTTGCGGCCCGACGCCGGACGGTTGGAGGTTGGGGGCGAGCCGATGACCGCCCATTCCCCCGGGCAGTCTCTGCGCCGGGGAATGGCGTTCTGTCCCGAGGACCGCAAGGCGGAGGGCATACTCGGAGAACTCAGCGTCCGCGAGAACATCATCCTCGCCTTGCAGACCAAGCGGGGGTGGCTGAGGCGGCTGTCGCAAAGCGAACAGCAAAAGCTGGCCGAGGAGATGATCAAGGCGCTGTCGATCGCGACATCGGACGCGGACAAGCCGGTGGGCCAGCTGTCCGGGGGAAACCAGCAGAAGGTCGTGCTCGCGCGATGCCTGGTTTCGGACCCGCGCATCCTCATTCTCGACGAGCCGACGCGCGGCATCGATGTCGGCGCGCACGCCGAGGTCGTCTCCCTGATCCGCAAGCTTTCCGCGGAGGGCATGGCCCTGCTGGTCGCGTCGTCCGAGCTCGACGAGCTGGTGGCGGTCAGCGACCGGATAGCGGTGCTGCGCGATCGCCGAAAGGTCGGCGAAATCGAGCGCAACGAGATCACCCGCGAAAACATCATCCGCACCATCGCGAGCGCGCGGTCATGAATCCCTTCGAGCGCCGAGGCGGAAAGGTCCTTCTCCCTGCGGTTGCGCGCGCTCGCGGGGCATCGAGCGGTCTGGCCGGTCGTCGCGCTTGCGCTGATCTTCGCCATCGACGGTTTGATCTCGCCCGGGTTCTTCCACATTCGCGTCGTCGAGGGCCGCCTGTTCGGCAATCTGATCGACATTCTCTACCGGGCCGTGCCGACGGCGCTTGTCGCGATTGGGATGGCGGTCGTCATCGGCACGAAGGGAATCGATCTCTCGGTCGGCTCGATCATCGCCATTTGCAGCGCGGTGATCGCCTGGCGTATCCACGCCGGCGATCCCCATTTCGTCATTCTGCTGCTCGCCCTTGGCACGGGCCTCATCTGCGGCTTGTGGAACGGCTTTCTGGTCGCGATCCTCGACATCCAGCCGATCATCGCGACCTTGATCCTGATGGTCTCCGGCCGCGGCATCGGGCTGATGATCAACCTGCTCTACGGCGGAACCAACCCAAGCTTCAAAAGCCCTCTGCTTCAGGGGCTCAGCGTCGGGCATATCGGTCTGATTCCGAGCCGGCTTATCTTGTTTGCGGCGATATTTTTTGCGCTCTGGCTTCTGATCCGCCGCACGGCGCTGGGCCTGTTTCTCGAATCGGTCGGCGGCAATTCGCGCGGCGGCGGATCTGGCCGGCATCAACGCCCGGCTGATCAAATATGCGGCCTATCTCATCTCCGGCCTGTGCGCCGCCTGGGCGGGCGTCGTGCTCGCCGCGGACACCCACACCTCCGATCCGGTGAGCGTCGGCCTATACATCGAGCTCGACGCCATCCTCGCCGTGGTCATCGGCGGCGGTTCGCTCTCCGGCGGCCGCATCTATCTCGGCATGACCGTTCTCGGCGCGCTGGTCATTCAGGCGCTGACGACGTCCATTCTGACCAGCGGGCTGCCGCCGGAATACAATCTCGTGGTCAAGGCGGTCGTGGTCGTCATCGTGCTCCTGCTGCAGTCCGAAAATCTGCGCAACGCCCTCTATGCGAATTTCGCGAGGAAGCCGCGATGAACGAGAAATACCTGCCGCTGGTCGCGACGATCATCGTCTTTGTGGCGCTGTTCCTGATCGGCGGACTTCTGTACAACAATTTCCTCTCGACGCTGGTGCTCGGCGATATCCTCGCCGACAACGCCTTTGTCATCATCGCCGCGATCGGCACGACCTTCGTCATTCTTTCTGGCGGCATCGACCTGTCGATCGGCTCGATGATCGGCTTCGTCGGCGTCGTGATGGCGAATCTCGATCCGCTCGGATGGCATCCGCTCGCGTCGGGCGGCATGATGCTATGCTTCGGCCTGCTGTTCGGCGCCCTGCAGGGGTTCATCATCGACTTTTGCGACATCCAGCCTTTCATCGTCACCCTCGCCGGACTGTTTCTCCTGCGCGGCAGTTGTTTCATGATCAATCTGGATTCGGTGCCGATCCAGCATCCTTTCGTCGCCCTGTTCGCCGCGGCCAGCATCCCCCTTCCCGGCGGCGGCTTTCTGGCGAGTTCGGCGATCGTCATGCTGCTGTCGCTCGTCGCGGCGATCGGCATCGCCCATTTCACCGGTTTCGGCGCCAATGTTTACGCGATCGGCGGCGATCGTGTCTCGGCGGCCCTGATGGGCGTGCCGATGCGCCGCACGACGGTGGAGATTTACGCGCTCGGGCGGCTTCTACAGCGCGCTTGGCGGGGTGATCTACGCGCTCTATACCTCTTCGGGCTACCCGCTGGCCGGCACGGGAAACGAGCTCAGCGCGATCGCCGCGGTGGTGCTCGGCGGCACGGTGCTGACCGGCGGCGTCGGGATGGTGGCGGGGACGCTGTTTGGCGGAATGATTCTCGGCTTGATCGCGACGCTGATCAACTTTAACGGCTCCCTGAACGGGGCCTGGATCATGATCAGCGGCGGCGTTCTGCTGTTCCTGTTCATCGTCATGCAGCGGTCTCTCCTCGGATCGTTCAAACTGCGGGGCGTCGCTTGAGGCACAGTCCATGGCGTCGCCGGGCTCCAAACCCGTGAGCCGGCCCGCGCGCGGCGGCGGCGGGGCGCCGCATCGGTCGGCGGCCGAGCGCGTCCGCGCGGCGACAGCGCGCCGCCGAGCCGTTCGAGCGCAACATCCACACCTCTCTTGCCGGCAAGCTCGGCCGCGAGATCGTGGGCGGGGTCTATCCGCCAGGGTCGCTGTTGCCCAACGCCAACGACATGTGCGCGCGCTTTTCCGTGTCGCGCACCGCATTGCGGGAGGCTTATAGCGTATTGAACGCCAAATCGCTGATCGTCGCGCGGCCGAAGATCGGCACCCGCGTGCGTCCCAAGGCGGACTGGAACATGCTCGACGCCGAGGTGCTGTCCTGGCACTTGCAGTCGACGCCGACCGAAAGCTTCGTCGCCGAGCTGTTCGTCCTGCGGCAGATGGTGGAGCCCGAGGCGGCGGCGCTCGCGGCGAAGGCGCGTTCACGCTCGACGATCGATCGGATCGCCGAAGCCTACGGCCGGATGGACCAGTTCAAGGACGGCGCCGGCGACTTGATCCGCGCCGATCTCGACTTCCACATGAGCATCCTCGAAGCGACGGGCAATCACTTTCTCACCGCCCTCGGCGGACTCATCCGCACGTCGCTTGAATGCACCTTCGAACTCAGCTGGGAGGGCGCGTCGCGCATCCAGGACGACCGCCTGCTGCAACACCGCGGGATTCTCGAGGCCATTCGCGACGGCGCCCGGACCTGGCGAAGAAGAGAATGACCGAACTCCTGCGCAACTCGATGAGCGACGTGCGCGAATATCTCCGCCAGCGCGACGGCGCGGCCATCGGCGGATAATATTTGCTAGAGCGCGTCGCATGCTTCGCAGGTTCGCGTCGCTCCGTCATCGCGACCCCCCGGGGCTTGTGACCCGGGAGAGTCGCGACGAAAGTTGAGATTAGGCGGCGGAAAACGCCGCCCGCGCGCCTTTGGGCTTGCGAAAACCGGCGTAGCCGAGGCCCGCGAAGCCGAGCAGCAGCATCGCCCAGGTCGAGGGCTCCGGGACGCCGACCACGGCGAACTCGAAGTCGCTCGGAACCGTGCCGAAGACGACGCTGCCGAATTTGCCCGGGGCGAAAGACACGAGATAGCCCGGGTCCGTCGTGTTGGCGATGCCGGCGAAGTTCGAATAGAGGTCGGAAGCAAGCACCGTCCCGAGCAGGCTGCCTGTGCCGTTCGCGCCGGAATAGAACGACACGGAATTCGATGAGGTGGGATCGTCGTCGTTCGGCGATCCCCAGACCACATTCAGGCGGCTGCCCGACAGGTTGAAGGTTACGCTGCCTGAATAGACGTTCCACCAGTTGTGGCTGACGTCGTCCAAGCCGTACGGGTTCCAGCCCGGATTGGAAAACTCCGGAGGATTGCCGGGGCCGGCCACCTGGCCGATCTGAATTTGCGCAACGCCAGTCGTGTCGACCGACGCCGGCTGGCCGAAATTCGGCGACGCCGGATTGACGCGGCCGGATTCGGTTACAGTAATGCCGTCGATGACGGCGGTTGTCGCGTACGCCGGGGCGACGCCAATCGCCGCAAGGGACGCGGCGACAAACACGCTGCTGGTGACGATCTTTCTGACTGGATGATGATTCACGGGTAACCCCCTACGGGCGGCGCTTCTCGCGCCGCGCCAGGAAAGCGCCGCAAATCAAAATTAGCTTTTTGCTAATGGTGAATCAATCGTTATTTCACATCAGGGTAAACGACAATGTCCGACCGCGGTCTCCCGTGACGCCGGGAGCCCGATCGCTTTGGCGAGCGTGAATTGGCCCGGAGCCAAACGAAAAAGGGCCGCCTTTTCGGCGGCCCTCTTTCATCGCAGTGGAATGCGAGATTAGGCGGCGGCGATCGCTCTCTTATGCGAGGCGCGATACCCCGCATAGCCGACGCCTGCGAAGCCGATCAACATCATCGCCCAGGTCGAGGGCTCCGGCACCGGCGTTTGAAGCGTGAAATGCAGCGCAAAGTTGAATCCGTCTGCAGTCGTCGGAATACCGGCCGACGTAACGAAGTTGTATGGATTGACGAAAATCTGGTCCCACTGCGCCGAGTTCAAACGCTCCGGCGGCGTACGGAGCCGAGAATCCCGAGCCGTAGAAGGCCTCGCCGGGCAGGATCGGGTTGGTCGCCGAGGCGCAGCAGATGCTGCCAAAGTTGGACAAAGGCGTAACCGCGACGCCGCCCACTGTCCATTGATCGACCACGGCATTGAAGTTCACCGCCTTCGACAGGTCGTAGTTCATATCGATGGCCCAGTCGCTGTTGACGTCGCCGGCAATCGGCTGGCCATCAGGCGTCGAGAACTTCCACACGTCCCATTCACTGCTTGCGCCGTCTGCGACTTGCTCCGTGGTCAGTTGCAATCCGCCGGTCAGCGTCTGCGTCACGCCGTTCTGGAAGGTCGTGGTCGTCGTGCAGACAGTGTCCGCGCAACCGAACGGATTGGTGAGGATCATGGTCAGCGGAGACCCGTTCGGAACGATGCTCGCCTGCGCTGCCGAGCTCAGCAGACCTCCCAACACGAGCGCCGTAAATAACTTCGCCTTGTAACGCAATGCGTAAACGACAGCACTACCCTTCATTGGTCCCTCCAAAATCAGCCCCAAGCAGCTCGCGCCTATGGATGCACACATTTGCCAAATGCACACTACCGCACCGTCACAACCTAGTGGGCGATTATGGAATTTGTCAATCTTAATCCGGTCAAATTTACGCGAGCGCCGCAGCATTAAAGTTTTCGCAGTAAACTTGTCGCGGGCGGCAGTTTTGCGGTCTATCGGTGTAGACTGCCGGCCGCGACGAGCGCTTTTGGCCCGTCTTCGGGCGACTCGGGGACGTTTAAGCGGATGGCCGGGGCCGTCATGCGGCGCGCCGGACCTCGATCGTCAGATGCGACAGGGAGGCAAAGCGCGCGAGCTTGGCCCGATAGTCGGCCTCGGAACGCCCGGACGGGGTGACGACCGACACGATGGCGCCGAGGTGGCCGGGGCCGAGGCGCCAAAGATGCAGATCGGCGATCGCATCCCCCTCGGTCTCGATCGCCCGGCGCAGATTGTCAGCCATGCCGCGGTCGGGGATCATGTCGAGCAGCACGGCGCTGGTGTCGCGGATCAGCGTGATCGCCCAGCTGGCGATGACCAGCGCGCCGACGATGCCGGCGAGCGGATCGATCCACAGCCAGCCGAACAGGCGCGCCATGATCAGGCCGGCGATGACCATCACCGAGACGGCGGCGTCGCCGATCACATGCAGGAACGCGGCGCGCATATTGTTGTCGCGCGAAGCCGCCCCGCCGGCGTGCTCATGCTCCTCGAAGGCGACGGCGTAAGTCTGGCCGTCGATCGTGACGTTGGCGGCGAATGCGTGCGGCTCGGGGATTTCGTCGACCGACTCGAGGAACCCGCCGCGGTCGACGAACGCGAACGCCTGCCGCGCCCCGTCCGGCCGCACGGTCTCGACCAAACTTCCGGCGTCGGACAGCGCCGCGCCCGGGGCGGCGCTGAGCCGGAAGCGCGGGGGAACGCCATCCTCGAAAATGTCGAGGATCACCTCGCCGCCGGGCGTCGCGATCCGCTTCGATTTCGTCGTGGTGGGGCGCATGCCCTTGTCCATGCGAATGGCCGTGCCCATGCGCGTGGCCATGATGATCGCCCCCGCTCAACAGCCAGGCGCTGGCGATGTTGACGGCGAGTCCGACAACGGCGATCGGGATGGCCTCCGTGAAGCGGATCGGCACGGGCGCAAAGAGGCGCGAGACGGCCTCGTAGCCGATCAGGAGCGCGATCATCGCCAGAATGAGGGCGCTGGCGAAACCCGCGAGGTCGCCGAGCTTGCCGGTGCCGAAGGTGAAGCGCGGATCGTTCGCGTGGCGGCGCGCGACCGTATAGGCGAGCGCCGCCAGCAATAAAGCGCCGGCATGGGTGCTCATGTGCAACCCGTCGGCGATCAGCGCGATCGAACCGAACAGCCAGCCGCCGACGATCTCGGCGGCCATCATCGCGGCGCAGAGCCAGATCACCGCCCAGGTCTTGCGCTCGCTTCGCTCGTGCCCCTCGCCGAGAAACATGTGGCTGTGGAACGCCGAGTAGCCGTGTTGCCGGACTGGCTCATGAGACCCTCACTTGAGATAGGCGCGCACGACGTCGACGAGCTGGTCGGCCGCTTCCGCGTTGAGCGCTTCCGGGTGACGGCGCGCGTCGACGAGATGCGTGCGCACATGGTCCTCCACCACCTCGGCCATCAGGCCGTTCGTCGCGCCGCGCACCGCCGAGATCAGGTGCATGACCTTTTCGCAGCCGGCTTCCCCGTCGAGCGCCCGCTCGATCGCCTCGACCTGGCCCCGGATGCGGCGCACGCGCGCCAGAAGCTTCTGCTTGTCGCGGATGGTGTGAGTCATGATGTAACATACCCCCCTACCCTATATGCGAGGCGAAATTGCGGCGCGAGGCAGCGGTACAAAATCGGACGCCCGGCGTCGGACAGGTATGGCTGTTGCGGGGGAAAGAGGTCATTTGCTTCGCGGTGAATGAGGTATGGCGCGCGCAAATAGCGGTCACTGTCGACGGCTTGGCCAAGGGTCAAATCGACCAAGGCGCGACGGTCGAGGCTTCCTCTCAGCGTCTGAGTCGTTTTCGCGTCAACACGAGCGGATTTGGCCGGGTCTTTTGTGTTAGGGTCCCCAGGCGGAGGTTCGCCATGCGCCGTGCGGCGCCGCCGACGGCTTTCATCGGGAGGAGATTCTATGCGGAATGTTGCTGCTTTAACTTTCCTGGCCGCTGCCGGTTTCATCGGCGCGTCCGCGGCGAGCGCGATGACCGTGACGAGCGCGGAAATCAAATCCGGGGGCAAGATCCCCGACGAGCAGGTGGCCAACCTCTTTGGCTGCAAGAGCCCGAACGTGTCGCCGTCGCTCGCCTGGACAGGCGCCCCGAAGGGCACAAAGAGCTTCGCGATCAGCATGTATGATCCGGATGCGCCAACCGGCAGCGGCTTCTGGCACTGGTGGGTCGTCAATATCCCCGCCGACACGACCTCGTTGCCCAAGGGCGCGGCAGGAGGGACCGGAATGCCGGCAGGCGCGACGCAGGGGAGGAATGACTTCAGCATCAACACGTATGGCGGCCCTTGCCCGCCCCCGGGCAACCCGCATCATTATCACATCACCGTCTATGCGCTCGACACCGACAAGATCGACATCGACGCGAACACCTCGCCCGCGGTCATCGGCTTCATGACCCACGCGCATACGCTGGCGAAGGCGGAGCTGATCGGACTCTACGGGCGCTGAGAGCCGTCGAATTCGCCGCCTTCTGAGGGAGGGCTGCTCCCAGACTGCAAGGCTTCAACACGTCATGGCCGGGCTTGACCCGGCCATTCCCGCGCCTGAATTATTCCGCATCATTGAAAAAGCATTGTCATTGCAATGGGTTGAGGCAGGTCCTCGCCAATCCAATGAATTTTCTTCTCTAAAACCGAAATGCTGCTATGCTTCGCCGGTTCGATCGCGCCGGGAAATGCAGTGAACTTGGCCTCGGCGCTTCAGGCGGGCTGCGCCTGGCTCCAACCGCTTGAAAACGCTCAAAATGGCAAGGAGCTCGCTCTTGTCGGAAGTTGGCATGGATTTGGGTTTTACACCACATCCGCTTGGCGCCGGGTTTGATTTCCGCTTGGAAGCGCATGGAGCTCACGCCCCGCCGCGCGCCCCGGCCATCAGCGCGAGGCCGAACGCCAGCACCGCGAGCGCGGCCGCGAATTCGAAGCCCCGCGCGACCAGCATCAGGCGCGAATCCTCGCCCGCCGCCAGCCGCATCGCCAGCGACTTGCCGAAAACGGCGATCGTAGCCAGCGCGCCCGTCGTCACGGCCGCGCCTAGCGCCATCGCGAATGTCGCGGCGACGCCCGCTGCGAACAGCCCTTGAGCGAGCGCGAACACCAGCACCAGGATCGCGCCCGAGCAGGGGCGCATGCCGGCGGCGATCACCGTCCCGGCCGCGTCGCGCCATGAGAGCGGCCCGGCAAGCAGCGTCGGATCGGGCGCATGCGCATGGCTGCATTCGTCTGCCGCCGGCGCAACGTCACCCGGCGCCGCGGCGCGGTAAGCCGCCGCCGACAGACTGAACGCCGGCCTCGTCCATGCGACGCCCGCATAGGCTGGCGCGGAAGCGAGCGCCCGCCTGCGGTCGACGCGCCGCCGCAAAGCCGCGATCAGCGCGCCGCCTTTGCGCCAGACGAGCCATGCGCCAATCGCCGCCACGCCGCCGTAGCTCATGAGCGCCATCCAATCGGCGGCCCTGTTCATCTGCGAGGCCGTGGCGTTGAAGAGGAAACCTGCGGCGCCGACAAGCAGAATGGC
Source organism: uncultured Alphaproteobacteria bacterium (assembly GCA_963839185.1). GTDB lineage: Bacteria > Pseudomonadota > Alphaproteobacteria > Rhizobiales > Beijerinckiaceae > Roseiarcus. The sequence continues at coordinate 15,473 of CAWIUD010000032.1, forward strand.
GACCGCCGCCTGAAGCAGCGCCGCGAGCAGCGCCATGACGGCGCCGCGCTTCAGCGAGCGGTCGTTGGCCAGCATGTAAGAGGCGATCAGCGCCTTGCCGTGGCCGGGACCCGCGGCATGGAACACGCCATAGGCCGCGCCGAGGCCAATGAGGCCCCAGACCGCGCCGGGATTGCTGTGCAGAGCATGGACCTTCCCGGCCATCAGATGGGTCAGCTGCGATTGCTCGGCGAGCAGCCAGCCGGTCAAACCGCCCTCGGCGCCGCCTCCGCCTTCTCCGCCGCCGACCGCGAATGGCCGCGGCGAGAGCTGGGCCAACGCGGCGGAGGCCGACCCGACCCACGCGACGAAAGCAAGGCGGAACCTGTCGGCCATCGGCTTCATCATGGGCAGGCGATGATGGCGGCGCTCGCCATCTTGAACCCGAAATTCGCTCCGGGCGCGAGGTTGGTGAAGAATGACTCGCTCAGCTTTTGCTGGTCGCCGGTCTCGAGCGGCTTGGGTTTGGCGACCGAGGCGGAGCAGCCGGAGGGCGCGGACACGAGCGTGACCGGCTCCTTGTCGTCGTATTCGAAATCGATGAAATATTCCGGGTCGGCGACGCGCAGCGTGAGGAATTTGGCCGGCGGGGTCGGCGACTTCAGCGGCAAAGTGACATGGAACTCGACCAGATGGTCGGGCCGCTCCTCCATCCAATAATCGGACACCGACCCGAACTCGACCGCCTTCCCGCCGACCTTGAGCGTCGTAAAATAGCCGATGTCGGCCAGGCTCCCCGCGTTCTCCTTGGCGAGCGGGGCGAATTGCTCGCGCTTGACCAGTTCGCCCGGCTTGGCGAGCCCCTGGGTCGCGAAGGACGAATACATTTCGTCGAACACCCAATCGTGGATGACGGCTTTGATCTTGCCGTCTGGGGTGAACGCGATCTGGCTCTTCACCGTAATCCACACATGCGGGTGCGCGCGCACACCGGAAGTCGCAGTCAGGCCGAGCGTCAATGCCAGCGTCGCAATTCGCAGTCCCCTCGCCCCAAATCCCAACAAATCGGCCTCCTCGGCGGCGGTTCCAGCCAGCCGCCGCGTTCTCTTGGGGGCAAAGTGCGGCGACGCGATGGCGCCTCCGGCAAACCAAATGGTTCAGCAATTCTTAAAACAATAAGAGCAATTTGGCGCGATGGCGCGTTGCGTTCCGCCGGGCTCCTTAGCGTTTGCCGCCGCCCTTTGTCTTGCGGGCTGCGGATTCTTTGCCCGCGAGGAGCGCCCAATCTGGCGGAACTCAGGCCGAAAACGCCTGCTTCGCCCGCAAGCTGGTCACGCCTTCGGATTTCATCGTCCCTTCGCATGAGATCGACGGCCCGGGCATCTGCGGAATGACCCGCCCGCTCAAGGTCTCGGCGCTAGCAAATGGCGCAATCGGGGTCGACAAGGTCCTCACCATCGATTGTCCAATGGTCCCCGCGCTGGAGGCTTGGCTCAACGATGTCGTCGAACCGGACGCCGAAACCCGCTTCGGGCAGAAGGTTTCGACGCTCAACGTCTTTCGGCGCCTATAGCTGCCGTTCGGTGGATAATATCGCGGGCGCTGCTCTCTCCGAGCACGCCTTCGGCAACGCCGTCGACGTCTCCGGCTTCACGCTCGCCGACGGCCGCAGGATCGATTTTGTGAGCGACTGGAAGAAGGCCGATAGTCAAGAATCCGCCTTCCTGCATGAAGCGCACGCCGGGGCTTGCCAATATTTCACCACCGTTCTGGGGCCGGGAGCGGACGTGTTTCACTACAACCATATCCATTTGGACCTCGCCAATCACGGCGCAACCGACGCCGGTCCCCGCCGCATCTGCAAGCCCACTCCCGCCCCGAATCTTTTGCCTGCGCCCGCCGCGCCGGACGGCCTGCCGCCCGCTCCCAACATCGACGAGCCGCTCGATATCGCCCATTTGCGCCCGGCGGACTCCCTCGCCATGACGCCGGCGTCCCTGCCGGGGCCAGGCGACGGACTCGACGGGTCCTTGCCGCCGGCGCCGATCGGCGAGACCGATCCGGCCCCTCCCATACTGCCGGCCGGAGCCGGGCCGAGCGTCGACCCGGCGCCCACGTCGTCGATCGGCGCGCACGACGACTGAAGTCGGCGAAGGATCGCGATCGCGGGAATTCGCGCTGGCGTGCGTTCAACCGGCGGTCAGCGGGCGGCAGCTCTGCACAGAATCATCGCGCCTTTGCCGCCAAGCGCCGCTGGCGCGTCTTCGCCATCGCCGCCGCGCCAACCGCGGTCGCGGTGTCGACAATGCTGGCATATTCGCCCTGGAGATGGGCGAGCGACAACGCATGCACCTCGTCCGCTGGCCAGCGCGTGCCTCTCAGATCGACCTTGTCGACCGCCCAGCAGGCGTCGGCGACGACAAAGACCTGATAGCCCAGGTTGCCGGCGTGCCGCGCGGTCGCCTCCACCGAATTCGGCGTCAGCGCGCCGCAAAGCACAAGCGTCGTCGCTCCGAGCTCGTCGAGGAGGCTTTCGAGCGCCGTGCCGACGAAGGCGCTGTTGGCGTTCTTTCCGATCACGGTTTCGCCGTCGAGCGGCGCTGCGCAAGGCTTGAAACGATGACCCGGCCCATGCGGCGCATACGGTGAGGCAGGGTCAACCAAGTCGTGGCGGATATGGACGAGCGGTAGACGCTCCGCGCGCCACGCGGCAACGAGTGCGGCAATGTTCGCTTCGGCCTCGAGATTGTTGCGCGGGCCCCACCGGCGATCGTCGATCGCCTCTTGCAGGTCGATCGTGATCAGCACCGCGTCCGCTGGCAGCCGCATGGCGATCAGAGCTTACGCGGCGCGAGCGCCCAATAGTCGAGATCGAGCACGACATGGGGCTCGTAGTTCTCACCCTCGCGCAGCGGAAAGTCGGCGCAAGGGCGGTTCTTCGTGGCAATGGTCCGAAGCCTCAACGCGCCGACGTCGTCGCGGCCGGGGATTTCCGCGGTACCCAAGACCTCGCTCCAGGCGAAAACCGTGTCGCCCGCGAAGAGCGGCGCGACGTGTCGGCCCGCGTTGATCGCCGCGATGTGGAAGGCATTGGCGAGGCCGTTGAAACTCAAGGCGCGCGCCAGCGAAATGACATGGCCGCCATAGATGAGCCTTCGCCCGAACCGCCCCTGCCCCTCGCTGAACTGGTTGAAATGCACTTTGGCGGCGTTCTGATAAAGCCGGGTCGCGATCTGGTGCTCGGCCTCTTCGACCGTCACGCCGTCGACGTGATCAATTCTTTCGCCTGCGGCGTAGTCCTCAAATCGGCGCGGCGAGCCGCTGAGCGCATTGTCGAAGGCGGCGCGGTCGATGCGCGGGCAAGCCGCGCCAAGGCGAGCGACGTCGACCGCCTCGGGCAGCGTGGGAACCCGCGCCGCAGGCGCCTCGGCGGCGAAGTCACGCTTCCTCACCATCACCCACCGCACATATTCGATAACGGTCTCGCCGCGCTGATTGACGCCGCGCGAACGGACGTGCACGACCCCGCTCTGCCTGTTTGAGTTTTCCTTCAGTCCGATGACCTGCGAATCCGCCGTGAGAGTGTCGCCTGGGAAGACCGGCTTCAGGAACCGGCAGTCGGCGTAGCCGAGATTGGCGATCGCATTGAGCGAGACGTCAGGCGTCGTCTTCCCAAACACGACGTGGAAGGCAAGCAGATCATCGATCGGGCTCGCCGGATAGCCGATAGCGCGGGCGAAAGTCTCGGCGCTTTGGGGGGCGAAGCGCGCGCCGTAGACGGCAAGATAGAGCGAGGCGTCTCCGTCGCGCAGCGTGCGCGGCGTCGCATGGCGTATAGTTTCCCCGATGGTGAAATCTTCGAAGAAACGGCCTGTTGCCTTGGTCGGGACGGCCTCCGCCATGGCGCCTAGAACACGTAGGGATAGAGATAATAGACGATGATCCGCTCAAGCAGCATGACGCCGAGGAGCAAAATGATCGGCGAAATATCAATGCCTCCCGTATTCGGCAGAAAATTTCGGATTGGCCTGAGCAACGGCTCGGTGAGCGCCAAAAACAAGTTCCAGACGGCGCGAACGAAATCGTTGCGGATATTCACGACGCCGAACGCGATCAGCCAGGAGAGAATCGCCCCCGCCACGATGACCAGCTTGTAAAGGTCGAGCGCGTAGATGACGATGTCGAGGATTGCCCGCATGAATTCGCTCACGCTCCATATTGCCCGCCTCAGCCAAAAAGCAGCCCCAGACGCCTCAACCTCAATCCGTTGACATGAAAAGGGCGCGCACGTAAACAGCCGCGCGACGGGGCTGTAGCTCAGATGGGAGAGCGCTGCAATCGCACTGCAGAGGTCAGGGGTTCGAATCCCCTCAGCTCCACCAGGAAGTCCGCGCGAATTGGCGTGATTTCCGGGACCTCAGAATAGCGCGACATTTCCGCGGGTTGCGACGACACGGTCGGTCTGCCGAGCCTATTTGAGCGTCTCCTTCGAACTCGTCTTGGAATGCTCCGCATTGATCGCATCCGAAGGTCCGCAATTGGCGCCTCTTCGCGCTCCAGGACGAACTGGGAAAGACATGAGCACGTCGCTTGGAACGACGCGATCAACTCGGTGGGGTGATGACGTCTCGCGAAGAACGGCTTGGCTTTCGAGTCGACAAACCTACCAAAGCTCTGATCGAGGAGCTGCGCTACTCGAGCGGCGCAAACTCACAGATTTCTGCATGACCGCACTCGCGGACGCCGCCCGGCGGACGATCTCGAAGCATGAGACGCTCGTCCTGTCTGACAGGGACCGGCAGGTCTTTTTTGACGCTTTGGTCCATCCGCCGTCCCCGAGCGAGCGGCTCCAGCGGGCATTTGCGGAGCATAAACGCCGGGTCATGCCGTGAATGGCGAAACAGCCATCCGAAAATCTTCGCATTGTGCTAATCGAGGAGGAGCACGCCCGGGGCAGCTTTACGTGTGGGGTGGAAAGCCTGGATCGCTATCTCAAGACCAGGCCGGTCAGGACGTGCGCCGGAAGGCCAATGCCGTGTTCATACTGAGCGAACGGGCGACTCGGCGAAAGGCTTGGGCGCGATAGGCTTGGGGGCGGAGCGGATCCTTTCCTGTTGGTCGGAGGCGTTGCAGGGCGGGCAGTTCGAGAGCTCCAATCACGGTTGGGTCCTCGATGGTGATCGTCGGTGCGCTGGACGAACAGGCGGTCGATTTCTACGCGGCCCATGGGTCCGTGCGATTGCCGGACTCGCTGCGCCTTGTGCTGCCCATGCGTCTTGCCCGCGGGACACCTGAATGATGGCCTACGCACCCGGCTCACGCTGCATGCCGGGGAAGCGCCCACGGAAGCAAAACGATTCCCGCTTCGGCCTCCGGAGAAGCACGGACACATCCAAAGCGCGTTTTCAAAGTGGAGCCCACGGCTCCCGTCGCGGCCCATAGCGCCGGCGGAAAACCGGTGTTTACGGGCGCTGTCCATGCCGAAGGTGAACGAAAACCCGCTACTTTGCGCTTTCTGCTGCTTCCCCCCTGCTTCCCCGGCTTTAGTGCTGAAAGCGGGGAGCAAAAACGGCCCCGAAGGGCCTCTTCTAACCACCTGAATTTCTCAGAGATTCTGGAGCGGGCGAAGGGATTCGAACCCTCGACCCCAACCTTGGCAAGGTTGTGCTCTACCCCTGAGCTACACCCGCGTCCACCGGCAGCGCGCGCCGCCGGTGGACGCGCTTATGGCGTAAGGCCTGGGAGAATGCAATACCTCGTCGGCTGAAGGTTCGGCTGAAGGAAGGGCCTCGGTTTCGGGTTAACTCGAACTGAGGCTTGAGGGGGATATCTTGGAGGAGTGGCGATGATTCTCTCGGGTTGTTTGATTCGGGTGGAGGATTTTTCATCGCCCAAGCCGCGCTTCGGGCGTTGAACTATTTCTTCGCCTCTGGGGACTTCGCTCAGGCCGTGCGAAGCACTGGTCATCGAAAACAGCTTGCGCCTGGCGGCGCTCGACGTCTCCTTCAGAGAAAACTTCTCGCGGCCGCAAACCGCTCACGGGCCAGAAACATGGGTGTCGTCAGACACTTGGCCATCAACGTCGTCCGGCGGGCAAAGCACCTACGCGCCATCGAGCGCCGACCCAAAGCCGTTTCCGGGAACCCCGAATACTTGCTCGAAATGCTATAACCGACGGTGCGCTAACCCCAACTCGTCGCCTTGGAGATGAAGGTCGCGGGAACTCCTTGCGGTCCCGTTCATTGTTTCGCACGAAGCCTTGATTTGAAACTCAATTTTATCCATGCGAAGCGTAGAAGCGGGGCGCTGACGGCGGATAACGAGCTTTAGGGATGAACGAAGCCCTCAAACCGGACGCCACCCGATATGTGACGCCGACGATTCCGGAGCCGCCGCCGCCGCGGCGGCGGAGCCTGTGGGTCCGGCTTGCGATTGTCGTGGCGCTCGCAGCAGCCGCGTTTTTCGTCTGGGAGAGGGTCGAGAACCACGCCCCTTCGCCGGACGAAGGCGCCAACTCCGGGCGTTCGGCCCAGCCGCCGCAAACCGTGCGGGTCGGCGCGGTGGCGCTTGGCGACATGCCGCTGACTATCGACGCGCTCGGAACGGTGACGCCCTTCGAGACTGTGACCATCCGCACCCAGATCGCCGGCAGTCTGCAGCAGGTGGGATTCACGGAAGGGCAGATCGTCAAGACTGGCGACTTCCTCGCACAGATCGATCCGCGTCCCTATGAAGCGGCGCTCGCGCAGGCGCAGGGACAATTGGCCAAGGACCAGGCGCTGCTCGCCCAGGCCGAGAGCGATCTTGCCCGCTACGAAGCGCTTGCGAAGCAGGATTCGATTTCCAAGCAGCAGGTCGCCGACCAGGAGGCGTTAGTCGCCCAGGACAAAGCCGCGATCACGACCGACCAGGCGCAGGTCAAGACCGCCCAGCTGAATCTCGCTTACACGCACATCGTCTCTCCGATCACGGGGAGGGTCGGGCTCCGGCTCGTCGATCCCGGCAACTATCTGCAGCCGTCCGACGCCAACGGCATTGTGGTCATCACCCAGATCGATCCGATCAGCGTCGTGTTCTCGACCCCCGAGGACAACCTGCCGAGCATATCGGCGCGGCTCAACGCCGGCGCAAAGGTGCCGGTGACGGTATTCGACCGGGCCAATGTCGACCAGCTAGCCACCGGCACGTTGACGACTTTCGACAGCCAGATCGACGTGACCACTGGCACGATCAGGATGCGCGCGACCTTCGACAACCCCAACGGCGTGCTGTTCCCGAATCAATTCGTCAACGTCAGAATCCTGGTTGACACGATGACCGGCGCGGTGCTGGCGCCCAACGCCGCGATCCAGCTCGGCGCGTCTGGCAATTTTGTGTACCTGGTCGACCAGGACTCGACGGTCTCGAAGCGAGACATCGTCACAGGCCCAAGCAACAGCAAGCATACCGTAATCAAGTCCGGTCTCGCTGCCGGCGACAGCGTCGTGATCGACGGCGTCGACCGGCTTCGCGATGGCGCCAAGGTGAAAATCGTCGAGAATCCGACCGCGTCCAACGGCCAGGCCGCTAGCGGTCAGGGCCAGGACCAAAGCAGCGCCCACGGCGATGGCGCAGACGGCGCGGGCGATGCGCAACATCACCGCCATCGCCATCGGGAAGGCGATCAACCCGGGGCCGACGAGGGTTCGCCTGCCTGCGGCCGCCGGCCCGAAAGGTGAAACGGCTCCGAGCGCGTCCGGCGCAGCGAGGGAAAGACCGTTTCCGGCGTTCAAGCCGACGCCAAACAGTCGGGCTGGGACTGGCGTCCAGGGCACGCCAAGCGTGCAGGCGGCCCCGGGCGGAGGCTCGCCGCACGGCGCGACGCAATGAAGTTGCGGCGTCCGGAGGCGCTGAGTTGAACCCGTCCCGCATTTTCATCGATCGACCCGTCGCGACCAGCCTCCTGATGATCGCGATCCTGCTGGTCGGGATTTTGGCTTTTCGCTTCCTGCCGCTGTCGGCCCTGCCCGAGGTCGACTATCCGACGATCCAGGTGCAGACCTTCTATCCGGGCGCAAGCCCGGAGGTGATGACCTCGGCGGTGACGGCCCCGCTCGAGCGGCAATTCGGCCAGATGGCGAGCCTCAGCCAGATGATGTCGCAAAGCTCGGCGGGCTCATCGGTCATCACGCTTGCGGTTCGGCCTCGACATTGGCATCGACATCGCCGAGCAGGAAGTGCAGGCGGCGATCAACGCCGCCGGAAATCTGCTGCCCGCCGACCTGCCCGCCCCGCCGATCTACGCCAAGGTCAATCCGGCCGACGCGCCAATCCTGACCCTTGGCGTCGCGTCCGATTCAATGAAGCTGACCGAGGTCGAGGACATCATCGAGACCCGCCTCGTGCCAAAGCTCTCTGAGCTTCCCGGCGTCGGACTGGTGTCGATCTCGGGCGGTCAGCGGCCCGCTGTGCGCATCCATGTCAACCCGCTCGCGCTCGCGGCCGTCGGCGTCAATCTCGATGACCTGCGCACGACCATCGCCAATCTCAACGTCAACACCCCCAAGGGGAATTTCGACGGGCCGGCGCAGTCCTCGGCCATCAACGCCAACGACCAGATCCGCGATCCCAACGACTACGCCAAATCGGTGATCGCCTACCGCAACGGAGCGCCGATCCTGCTGTCCGACGTCGCGACCGTCGAGATCGCGCCGGAGAACACCCGGCTCAGGGCCTGGATGAACACAACTCCGGCGCTCATCGTCAACATTCAGCGCCAGCCGGGCGCGAACGTGATCAAGGTCGTCGACCGGATCGAGGCGCTGCTGCCGACGCTGACCGCCTCGCTGCCGGCCGACATCACCGTGAAGCCGCTGACCGACCGCACGATCACCATCCGCGCCTCCGTCCGGGACGTCGCCTTCGAGCTGTCGCTCGCGGTCGGTCTGGTCGTGATGGTGATCTTCCTGTTCCTGCGCAACATCCCGGCGACGATCATTCCGAGCCTGTCCGTGCCGCTGTCGCTGATTGGGGCGCTCGCCATCATGTACCAATTCGGCTTCAGCCTCGACAATCTGTCGCTGATGGCGCTCACGATCGCGACGGGCTTCGTCGTCGACGACGCGATCGTGGTGATCGAGAATATCGCCCGCTTCCTCGAGCAGGGCGAAACGCCTTACGAAGCCGCGGTGAAGGGCTCGGCGCAAATCGGCTTCACCATCATTTCGCTGACGGTGTCGCTGATCGCGGTTCTGATTCCACTGCTCTTCATGGGCGACGTCGTCGGGCGGCTTTTCCACGAATTTGCGATCACGCTCGCCGCAACGATCGTTATCTCCGCCGTCGTCTCCCTCACCTTAGTGCCGATGCTTTGCGCCAAGCTCCTGCGGTCCAGCGGCGGCGGCCACGAGGCGAGCGGAGGGCGGCTGTTCCAGGGCCTCACCCGCTTCTACGCCGCGACATTGACCGTCGTCCTCAACCATCAGGTCGTGACGCTGCATCGTGGCGCTCGGCACCTTCCTGCTCACGGGTTATCTCTACGTGACGATCCCGAAGGGCTTCTTTCCGATTCAGGACACCGGCGTCATCCAGGGCGTGACGCAGGCGGCGGAGGATATCTCGTTCGACCAGATGGCCGGCCATCAGCAGGCGCTCGCCAAAGCCATTCTCGCCGATTCCGACGTTGAGAGCCTATCCTCCTTCATCGGCGTCGACGGCTCCAACGTCACGCTGAATTCCGGTCGATTCCTGATCAACCTCAAGCCGCATGAGGAGCGCAAGGCGACGGCGAGCGAGATTATTCGCCGGCTGCAGAAGGAGACGGCGGACATAGCCGGCATATCGCTGTTCATGCAGCCGGTGCAGGATCTCTCGATCGACACCGCCGTCAGCGCGACCCAGTACCAGTTCACGCTGGAGAACCAGGATCTGGCGACGCTGCAGACCTGGACGCCCAAGGTGCTGCAGCGTCTCGCCAAGATCAATTCCATCGTCGACGTCGCGAGCGATCTGCAGCCGAACGGGCGTTCGGTAATGGTCGATCTCGATCGCGCTGACGCCGCGCGCTTCGGCATCACGCCGGCGATCGTCGACAACGCGCTCTATGACGCCTACGGCCAGCGCATCATCTCGACGATTTTCACGCAGAGCAATCAGTATCGCGTCATCATGGACATTGATCCGAAAATGACTCGGTCGTTGAAGTCGCTTGATTCGATTTACCTTCCCTCGGCGGCCTCGACGACCGGCCAGACGCAACTCGATACGGTGGCGAACTACGTCGTCAAGACAGAGCCATTGCAGATCTCGCATCTCAAGCAGTTTCCGGTGACGACAATCTCGTTCAATCTCGCGCCGGGAGGTTCGCTCGGCGACGCGGTCGATGCAATCAGCGCCGCGCTCGCCGATATCGGCTTGCCGCCGAGCTTCGCCGTCAGCTTCCAGGGCACCGCCCAGGCCTTCCAATCCGCGCTGTCGAACGAGGTGTTCCTGCTCGTAGCCGCGATCGCCGCCATGTATATCGTCCTCGGCGTGCTCTACGAGAGCTTCATCCACCCGATCACCATCCTCACTACCCTTCCCTCCGCGGGGATCGGGGCGCTGCTGACCCTCGGCGCCGCAGGGGCCGGTCTCGACATCATCGGGGTCATCGGCATCGTGCTGTTGATCGGCATCGTCAAGAAGAATGCGATCATGATGATCGACTTCGCGCTCGAGGCGCAGCGACATCAAGGCCTGCCGCCGCGCGAAGCGATCTATCAGGCTTGCCTCTTGCGCCTTCGGCCGATCCTGATGACGACGGTCGCGGCGATTTTCGGCGCGCTGCCGCTGATGCTGGGAACGGGCGTGGGCTCGGAGCTTCGCCGTCCGCTGGGTCTGGCGATCGTCGGCGGCCTCGTTTTCAGCCAAGTGCTCACGCTCTACACCACGCCGGTCATCTACCTGTTCTTCGAACGGCTTGGCGAGCGCTTCGGGCTCGGGTCGGCCGGTCCGGCGCTTGCGGTGGAGACGCGGTGAACAACCGTTTTTCCGAAGCCTTCATTCGCCGACCCGTCGCAACGACGCTCTTGACGGTCGGCGTCGTCTTTGCGGGGCTTCTCGGCTATTCGCAGTTGCCTGTTTCGCCGCTGCCTCAAGTCGACTTCCCGATCATATCGGTTCAGGCCAACATGCCTGGCGCGAGCCCCGACACCATGGCGACCTCGGTAGCCGCGCCGCTCGAGCGGCGCCTTGGCCAGATCGCCGACGTCAACGAAATGACCTCGCAGAGCACGCTCGGCTCGACGCGCATCACGCTCCAGTTCGGGCTCGACCGCGATATCGACGGCGCCGCGCGCGATGTCCAGGCGGGCATCGTCGCCGCCCGCGCCGACCTGCCGACCAGCCTGCGCCAAAATCCCCTCCTACCACAAAGTGAATCCCGCCGACGCGCCGATCATGGTCATCGCGATGTCGTCGACAACGCACACGGCGGGGCAGCTTTACGATCTGGCTTCCAACATCCTGCAGCAGAGGCTCTCGCAGCTTCCCGGCATCGGAGAGGTCGACGTCTCGGGCGCCGCCTTGCCGGCGGTGCGGATCGAGATCAATCCCGGCGCGATATTTCACTACGGCATAGGGCTTGAGGACATTCGGGCCGCGCTTGCCTCGGCCAACGCCAATAGCCCGAAGGGCGCGATCGAGGACGACGATTTCCACTATCAGATTTACGCCAACGATCAGGCGTCACACGCCGCCCAATACCGCGATCTGGTTATCGCCTACCGCAACGGCGCGCCGGTCCGGCTCTCCGACGTCGCCGAGGTTCTCGAACTCGGTCGAGGATCTGCGCAACGCCGGCCTGGTCAACGGCAAATCGGGCGTCGCGGTGGTTTTGTCCCGCCAGCCCGGCGCCAACATCATCCAAGCCGTCGACGGGGTGAAGGCGGAGCTGCCGCGGCTGGCCGCCTCGTTGCCCGGCGACATCGATCTCACGGTGGCGGTCGACCGGTCGAAAACCATCAGGCAGTCTCTCAAGGACACCGAGAAAACCCTCGTCATTGCGGTCGTGCTGGTGATTCTCGTGGTGTTTGCGTTCCTGCGCAGCGTGCGCGCCGCAGCGATCCCGAGCGTCGCGGTGCCAACCTCGATCATCGGCTCGTTCGGGGTGATGTATCTGCTCGGCTTCAGCCTCAACAACCTCTCGCTGATGGCGTTGACCATCTCCACCGGCTTCGTGGTCGACGACGCGATTGTCGTGCTCGAGAATATCTCACGCTATCTCGAACAGGGAATGCCGCGCGTCGAGGCGGCGATCAAGGGCGCAAACGAGGTCGGCTTCACGGTCATTTCCATCAGCCTGTCGCTGATCGCGGTCTTCGCCCCGTTGTTGTTCCTGGGCGGAATCGTCGGAAGACTTTTCACGGAATTTGCGCTGACGCTATCGGTTGCGGTGTTGATCTCGATGGCGGTGTCGCTGACGACCACGCCGATGATGTGCGCCTTGATCCTGCCGCGCGGGCCCCAACTCCAGCATGGGCGTCTCTATCGCGCGACCGAGCATATCTTCGACGCGATGCTCAATTTCTATCGATACACGTTGCGCATCGCACTTCGTCATCCCGGGATGGTGGCTTTGTCGCTGTTCGCCACGATCGGCCTCAATTATTACCTGTTCCGTTACCAGATGACCTACGGCCTCTTCCCGGTGCAGGACACCGGCCTCGTCATCGGCTCGATCCAGGGCGACCAGAGCATCTCGTTCCAGGCGATGAAGACCAAGCTGGCGCAACTGCAGGGGATCGTCCAGGACGATCCCGCTGTCGCCAGCGTCGTCGGCTTCACCGGCGGACGGCAGACCAACGCGGGTTTCGTCTACATCTCGCTCAAGCCCTATGCCGAGCGCAAAGTGACCGCCGATGAGGTCGTCACCCGTCTGCGCGGCAAGCTCACGCAGGTCGCGGGCGCGAGACTCTTCATGGTCGCTGTCTCCGACCTGAGGACCGGCGGGCGGCAGAGCAACGCAACCTATCAATATACGCTTCTCTCCGACGATACCGCGGAACTCTATATCTGGGGGCCGAAGCTGACCGCGGCGCTCATGAACAGCGACATCGTCAAGGACGTCAATTCCGATCAGCAGCAAGGCGGGCTTCAAACAAACGTCACGATCGATCGCGATACCGCGATGCGCCTCGGGCTCACATCTATATGCCATCGACAACACGCTCTACGACGCGTTCGGACAGCGGCAGGTTTCGACGATTTACGAAGCCCTCAACCAATATCACGTGGTGATGGAGGTCGCGCCGCGTTATTGGCAAGATCCGCACACGCTCGAGCAGCTTTACGTTTCCACCTCCGGCGCCAATCCGACCGGCGTGCAGCAGACAGGAATCGCCGCGGGCGACTACGTGTCCTCAACCTCCACCGCAACCGCCAGCACCGCAGCGGCGATCGCAGCCGATTCGGCGCGGAACCTCGCGACAAATTCGCTCGCGGCGAGCGGTCATTCCTCCGCTTCGTCGGGCGCCGCGGTGTCGACCTCGCTCGAGACCATGGTTCCGCTCTCCGCCTTCGCTCACTATGCGCCGGGCCACACGCCGCTCAGCGTCAATCATCAGGGACAGTTTGCCGCGGCGACGATTTCCTTCAACCTTGCGTCGGGGCGGTCCCTCAGCGAGGCGAAGACGGAGATCGAGAACGCAATCAAACGCATCGGACATGCCTTCGACCGTCCGGGGCGCCTTCGCCGGCACCGCGGCGACCTATCAGCAATCGCAGTCGAGCATGCCGCTGCTTTTCGCCGCGGCGCTGGGGACGATCTATATCGTGTTGGGCATCCTCTATGAGAGCCTGATCCATCCGATCACGATCCTGTCGACCCTATTCTCTGCAAGCGTCGGGGCGGCGCTGGCGCTCTGGGCGTTCAACACGCAATTTACCGTCATTGCCGCGATCGGCGTGCTGTTGTTGATCGGCATCGTCAAGAAGAACGCGATCATGATGGTCGACTTCGCCCTCGAAGCGGAGCGCGATGGACTCAACACGCGCGATGCGATCGAGCAGGCTTGCCTTCTGCGTTTCCGTCCCATCATGATGACCACCTTCGCCGCGCTGTTCGGCGCTTTGCCGCTGGCGTTCGGAACCGGCGAGGGTTCGGAGTTGCGGCATCCGCTCGGAATCACGATTGTCGGCGGCTTGCTGGTGAGCCAAGTGTTGACGTTGTACACGACCCCGGTGGTCTTCATTTATCTCGATTCTTTTGGCAAGTGGCTCGCGCGGATGTGGGGCCGATATTATTTGCGGGCCGGGGCAGCGCCGATCGCGGGCACCCCTTAGCGCGATATCGGCGCCGGCTTGCGCCGCGATCGCCCGCCGGAGCGCGTCGTCGGCTAAGTTCGGGCGCTTCGGCGCGGCAGTGAGGTGATGCGGGCGCGTTGTTCGGTCCGATATGCGAGAGACTGGAAATGTGCCTGCCATCAAGACTTGGCCTCATTCTGCTGATCATTCTTTCTCTCATGGGAAGCGCGCTCGCGGGCGATTCGACACGCTATCTCGCCTTCCAGATCTTCACCGGCAGTTATGACTCGGCACAGTTGCGGCGGGCGCTTCCTCCCCCGCCGGAGGACTTGCGTCAGGCCGTCACGGGGCTCGCGCGACCAGATCGGCGTCACCGGAAAGAGCGATCGCCGGTCGGATTCATTCTTGGCCCCGTCGCGTTCGACAACACTGATGATGACGTCCGCAAACTGATCTCCGCAGGCTTTGATATTGCGCTCGACACCGGCGTCGCGGTCGGCTTCCACATCGACGACTCCATGTTCTGGAGCCGACTCAAGATTCTGAATGCGCGCGACAGCATCGAGTGGCTGGACTGGAAAGGCGAGCTCAATACCGGCCAGCGGCTGGATTGGTCCCTGACGCCGATAAAAATCATGCCTCAGCTCTGCTTCAACAGCAAAGCAGTGCGAGAAGCCGTGTCGGCGCGCGCCGCGCTGATCGGGAGCGAGGTCGCCAAAGGCCTCGAACGGCTGCGGGCTGCTCGGAAGCCGGACCTGTTCGTCGGCGTCATCGCGGGATGGGAGACCCGTATCGGCAGGGATTTCGATACCGGGAAATATCTCGGCTATTGCGCCCTGACCAACGCGGGGTACGGACCGACCAATCCTCCGCCGAATCCGGAAGCCGCGCTCGGCGAAATCACCAAGGACTTTATAGGTTTCTGGGCTCAGTCGCTCATTGCGGCGGGAGTTCCGGAGGGCAAAATCTTTTCTCACATCGCCTTCCAGTCGTCAGCGATGAACGACTTCGTCAAAGCTGCAAACTCTGGAAAAGACACCGGGCCATCCCTGCGGGCGATGAACTATACGCCCCCGGGAGTCGCTTTTGCGACCGATGTCTGCCGGGCCTTTCCACTTATCCGCAGCCCGGGCTTTTGCAGCAATGGCGGGATGCGCTCGATAAGAACGGCAATCCGCCCTGGGCGTCGGCCGAGGGCACAGCCGCCGATCCGGGAGAGGCCGAGCGATCCGGCAAGGGCGATGGAATGGAAGGCTATCTCGGGAATCTGTTCAACCAGGGGGCGGTCCTGGTAAATGTCTTTGGCTGGGGCGTTGGCGAGCGCGGCAACCCGTTCAGGCAGATCGCGGAAGGCGACACCGCACTCGCGGCCTATCAAAAATTTCTCAGGGGCGAGCCCCTGCAGGACGCCTCGATCGCGCCTCCGGCGATACCCCCCGGCCGGCTTTATCGACAATATGCACAAGCTGCAGGCGGAGCTCCCTGGCTGGATCCAAAAAAACGGTCCAACGCAGGTGAAGGACAAGGTCGCGCAGCTCCAGAAGGCTCTTGACGAGAAGCTCTACGATGTCGCCGCTCAAGCCGTCAAAGCGATATTAGACATTATAGAAAAGTAAAACAATGCCGGTCGACACGATCGCCTCGTCGACACCATCGGCCACCCGGCGGCAATCGGGAGCCCCCGTCATTTGGCGGTCGGACGGGCCTCCACGGCCTTCAACAAGCACCCGCCTTGTCGCCTTTGCCGTGGGCGGAGCCGGGAGGACCTACACTGGGGATTCGGGCGCGGCAGGCGACTCGAAACCGGGCCAGGTCGCTGATTGCGACCTCGGCTATACGGAGGGATCGACATCAACCAATCCGTAGCAGGTCTATGGGGAGACGAGCGTTGAAGGCGTCTGTAAAATGTGGGATGATGTAAACAGAGGAGTTGGGCGCCTCGGTTAAAGTTTTCGTGGGGGGAAGAAAATGAGAAATTACAGCCTTTCGGCCGGTGTCCGTCTGATCGCCGGTTGCGTGCTGTTCGCCACCGTCGCTAAAGCCGATCCAATCCAGGAACCGTATACGCTGACGTCATCGAAAGGCTCCTTGAACGTCCTTTTGGTGGCTCACGCGCAAACAGTCCCGACACTTTCCCCCCTGAACCCGACAGGTTTGGTCTATAGCGCGTGCCTGCGGCCACCGGACGGGTCGGAGACCTGTCCCCCGCCGCCAGCCAACGCTATTCCCTACGCTGGCCCTCTTCTAAAACTGATGCCAGGCGACGTGTTGAACGTGCACTTGGTCAACCTTCTGCCGCCGTTGACGGATTCGAATCACGCGACCAATCCGGAGGAGCCGACGGAAACTTATCTGTCCATGAACCCGACCAACATCCACACCCATGGGATGCTGGTTTCAGCCCACTATCCGACCGCCGCGAAGCCCAATTACGGCGACAACGTCTATGTCTATACGTTCAATCCCGCGAATGGCGCGCCGCCTGCGCTGGCGGCGGCGCATGCCGACGTCAGGATACATGCGACCGACTACTCGATCCCCATTCCGAAGAATCATCCGTCCGGCCTGTTTTGGGTGCATTCTCATATCCATGGCATTTCCCTCAACCAGATCTCATCGGGTCTTTCGGGCACAATCACGGTCGGCAACGTCGGCGACTACGTCTGCAACAACGATCCGTGTTCCGGTTTTTTGGCGACGTTGCCCATCCGCGACTTGGTGATCAAGGACTTGCAGGTGCTGGCGGACGGAACGCGCCAGGATCAGCCCGACACTACAATGTGCCTGTCGCCCACCACCGGCGGGTTGGTGCTGCCTCCGCTCAACGGCTATTGCGCCGGACAGGACTTTTCCGCGTCCGGCGGGCCAAATTATACTGGAGCCCGATGGTTCGTCACGGTCAACGGCCAGCAATTTCCGACCGTGCCGATGACCTCGCCGGGCGGCGAAATCTGGCGTTTCACCAACCAGTCCGGCAGTGCGACGCATAACTTGTCGCTGATGAACCCCAGGACCCGGCAGAACATGATCTTCCAGGTTCTGTCAGTCGACGGGGTCACGTTGCCGCCCAGCGTCCCGGCCGACAACACGGGACGATTCCACACGATGCCGTGTCCAGGCGCCCCCAGCTATTCGCCAAACGCCGCGCACGCCCCCCTCTGCGCCGACCAGATCCTGATGATGCCGAGTTCGCGGGTAGAAATTTGGGTTGCATATCGAGACGCCGCCGGCAACCTGACAGCCCCTCCCGCCGGGGCGAGCGCAGTGCTCCTCGACAGCGGGTACAACACCGGACCTGCCGGCGACACCTGGCCGGCGGTCAATCTCGCGCAAGTCGGTTTCGCCCCTGTCGGCACAGCGCATCCGCCGCTTTTTCTGACCACGAGCGGCGCGCCGCTGACGGTCGCCAACCCGCTCCAGATAACGCAGGACTCAGACCAGGACCAGACGACCGGCAACATTGCCGCCGACCAAGGCGTAAACGCCGCCAGTTGCGTCCCGCTGGCGCCCGGGCATCGGCGGCGAATCTATTTCGACGTCGGAACCAACTATCCGGATTTGTTCGGGTTGGGCTACGAAGAGGTCGACGCTACCCAACCCCCCAACAGCTTTGGAATCTACCCGGCGGTCCCCAATACTTTCAGGCCGGTAACCGAGTTCAACGCCGGCATGCCGACTGTCTGCCTTACGCTCGGTCCGGATAACGCCCCGGCGCCGGAAATTTGGGAGCTGGTTAACCTTTCAGGAGAGAACCACAACTTCCACTTGCATCAAACGAAGTTTTTCGTGCTGTCGGCGCCCCCGAGTTCGGGAACGACCTCGCCGCCGATTGTAGGTGGCACGCAAGTCTCTGTAGATAACGTTCCCGTTATCCACGCCAATGGCGCGGTGGACACGAACTCGCCCAACTACAATCCGAATACGCCGGGCGGCTGCCCCAGCATCGACTCATGGAAGAGCGGCGCCTGCCCGTCAACGCCAACCGTCGTCAGAATTCCGTTTTTTGTCGCGGGCGACTATGTCTTTCATTGCCATATTCTGGAACATGAGGATGGGGGAATGATGGCGCGCATCCGCGTTCGCATTCTCGGCCAAAACTGAGAGGCGCCATGCAACCTTGGCGATGGCCTATGGCGTGGACGAACGCTCTCGTGGTGGTTGCGTCGGTCGCGGTCGGCGCGCCGCTGGCCTTGGCGGCGGCGGACCGCGTGGCCACGCTCTTTCCGCAATCGCCGGAGCGCGGTTACCTTCTCTATCCGCGCTCGGGCGTATGCCAGCCTCCCCGAGCAAATTCAGCCCAAGCGGCCGCCCCTCATGCGCGTCGCTTCACCGCCTTCCGTCCAGTACGGACCGCCGACGCAGTGATGCCTCCTGGGCTTGGGGAGAGGCCAGGGCCTCAGTGGCTTACACCTGGGCCGATTGCGCCACACGACTTCTCATCCGCCCGCGCGGATGCAGATTGATCCGATCGAAGACCAGCGGCGCGGACCGCGCGCGACTTGGGACCGAATTTTGATCCTTGAACCCGGAGCGCCGGCGCCGCTTGGTTCGGCGTCCCGCCAAATCTGCGCGATGGAGCCGTCCGCCTGAGGACATCGACGCGGTGTGCATTTCAATGCTAACGTTCGGCATGGTGCGCGACTTGGCGTCTCACGGTCAGGAGGCGTAGCGGGTGATGAACTTCCTGCGTCAATTGGCGCTGCTGCTGTCGCGCTGGATGGACGAGGTGGCCTGGGCGGTCGTATCGATCGGCGGCCTGTTCCGGCCGGCGCGAAAGATTTCAGATTGTCGAGCAGGAGGGGCTTGCCTTCCTGGTCCAGGCGGTCAGAGGGCGATCCTCGAGCGCGGCTCTCGGACGGCCGTTGCGATTTTCCGACGGCCAGTTCATCGAAGAGGCCGATCAGCCGGTTCGTGCGCGAATTGCCGGCGGACAAATCGAGATCGTTCTGGCGAGACGTCGTTTCGTCTTCCGGTCCCTGGAGCTGCCCCGACAGGCGTCCGATTTTCTCGAGGCCATCGTTCGCTCGCAAATTGACCGGCTGACTCCCTGGAATCCCTCCCAGGCCGTCTTCGGCTGCAGCGCGCCGACGGAAATGCCAGGCGGCCGCATTGGCGTCGTCGTCGCAGCGACCGCGCGGTCTTCGGTCATGCCCTTCGTGACCGCATTGGAGGCGTGGAAACCTGACTCGATTGTCGTTTCCGCGGCGCCGCGACCCCGCGGCCGAGGAGAGGCAGCGCCGAACCGTCGTGTTTTCTCAGCAAACCAATCGCGAACTGGCGACGCGGCGTCTGCGTCGATTCCTCGTGGCCGCGCCCACGGCGGCGGGACTGGCTGCCGTCGTCGCGTTCGCGGCCTGGGTTTATGTCGGCGCCGATCTCGAGGCGTCGCGGCTTGAGGTCTCGCGGCAAATGGCCGAACGGCGGGCCGCGCTATTAAGCGGACGCGCCGGCGTTTTCGAGGAAGCCACCGCGAAACTGGCGCAAAGGAAACGCGAAACGCCAGCCAGCGTCATCGTCCTTGACACCCTGTCCGAAGCGTTGCCGGACGATACCTATCTCACGGAATTGCATGTGACCGACGGCAAGCTGGAGATCACCGGCGTTACCCGCGAAGCGGCGTCTCTGATCCGGATCATCGAGCAGACCGATCAGTTCACCAGCGCCACGTTCTTCGCGCCGACGACACGGGGTCCGCAGGAGGTCGGCGAACAGTTCCATATCCAGGCGAAGATCGTGCCCACCTTTCCGGCCTTCCCATGAGCGCGGCGAGCTTGACGACCGCGGGACCCTTTCGCCGCCAATCGCTGGCGCTGCTGATCTACGCGATTGTTTTGGTTGGCCTCGTGGCGACCGCCGCCGCCATGATCTCCAATCTTCTGGAGTCGTTCGCCGCGCTCGACGAGAGCCGGACGACGCTTGCCCGTCTCGATCGGCAGATGCAGCGCTTCGCGACGCGCCAGGACACCGCAAACCCGGCGATCAACGGACCGCCTTTTCTGAGCGGAAAGACCATCACCATTGCAGGCGCGGCTTTGCAGGAGCGCGTCGAGGCGGCCGTCAAGAAGGCGGGCGGCAATGTCCTGTCGTCGCAGATCGATCTGGAGGGGCCGCGCGCCGCGGAGGGGTTTGTCGGCCTCACCGAAAGTCTGGAAATCGATCAAGCGTCCTTGCAGCCGCTGCTCTATGATCTCGAAGCCGGCATGCCGTATCTTTTCGTTGAAAATCTTGCCATACAGGCTCCACAAGCCTTTGGCGAGGCGGAGGGGACTTCGATGCGCGTCCTCTTGGGGGTGTCCGGACAGTGGCAAGAATCCCAGTGACAAGGCCCCGAATGGCGGTCGCGACGGCCGCCGCTTTGGCCGTGGGAGCCGCGGGCTGGGCCTATCCACATTCTCACGAGGTCGCGCTGGCCTCGGTCGAGGTCGAGAGGGGCCAGCCCAGCGTGACCGGCGAGGCTCCAGCCGAAACCGTCGGCGCGCCGGCGGCCGAAGAGCCGGCCGCACAGGCGGGCGATCCCCCGGTGACGGGCAATCCCCTATGGGCCATTCCCATGTCGAAGCTTTCCGCGACGCGAGATCGCCCATTGTTCTCCGCGTCGCGGCGGCCGCGAACCCCAACCGTCGCCGCCGCTCCATCGCCACAGCCCGTGGCCGTCGCCACGTCTCCCGCGCCGGAGCCGCCGCATTTGACCTTGGTTGGAACGATCATCGGCGAGAACAGTCGAATTGCGATTTTCTTCGACGAGAACGCCAAGACCTCGAGCGGGGTTCGGGAGGGCGAGGCCGTGGCTGGATGGATGCTGCGCACGGTTGAATTCGCACTCGGCGGTCTTGGAGGCGAGCGGCCGCACGGCGACGCTCGACCTGCCCGAACCCGGCGTGCAGCAGGCCCCGCCGCCCCGAGTTTCCGCAATCACGCGGAAGCGGCGTTTCATTCCAGGCAACCCGATTATTCCGGGCAACCCACCGAACAACCTGTAGCTCGGGGCGGAGGTCGCAGACCGCAGCGGACCGGCTCAGCCGAGGGCTGAAGCGCGTTCCGCCGTCTTAGCGGGGCGCCTCAATCATCTGAGGCGTTTGCGCCCCGATTTAGCGTCGTCCTCCAGGTTTGGCGGCGTTCGGCGCTCGTCGCGACCGGGTAACCAATTTATACTGTTAATTGTGTTATTAAGCCATCAACGGGCCCAAGCCGTCCATCGCGGCTCCGGATGCCATTGGAGCGCGAGCGCGCGCGCTTCGGCGAGTTGCGCCTCGGTCATTTTGGAGCCGACCGCATCGCGAATAAGCGCCCAACGCCGGCGCTCTCCCGGTTCGGCGTGCGAGACGGCAAGATTTAGCCAAGCGTGCGCGAGAACGAAGTCTTGCGGGACTCCCTGACCTTTGTCGTACATCAGGCCGAGAAAATACTGCGCGGTCGGGAATCCTGTTTCCGACGCGACGCGAAGCCATCGGATCGCGAAGTCGAAACTCTGCGGCACGCCCTCGCCGCGCAGATACATGACGCCGAGATAAGTCTGCGCGCGTGGGTCGCCCTGGTCCGCCAGGCTCTGAAAAATAGGGGCGGCCAGCACGTAGTTTTGGGCGGCATAGGCGCGCGACCCCCGCGCAAATGTATCCGCCCGCGCGCCTGGCGCAAAAGCCGTCGCGAGCGCGATCAGCAGGATTAGCCGAGAGCACGCCGCACGAACCGAGACGCGTCTCCTCTCCCGCCCGGGGGGGCCTGGCGCCGTCGCCCCGAGCGCAAAACTTCCGCTCGATCTCCATCCAGAACGTTCGTTTCCGCCGGCATCGCTCGCCACCTGCAGACCTCCGCGCGATTCCGCCTTTAGTGCTCGGTCGCCGGACTCAGGACGACCCAGTTGTTGCTTACGTTCCCATCGACGTCGTTATCGCCCGTACTTTGGATGATGCCGCCGCCCTGCACGAGCGCTCCAAAACCATTCCCTGTGACGACCGAACGCGACATCAGGAGCGTCGTATTCGGCCCCGAAACAACTCCATAACTGGTGTTGTTGCTGACGACGGAATTACGCATCGTAACCGAGGTTGCCGCGTCGCCCGCGGCCGAAAAGGCATAAACGCCGAAAGTGCCGTTATTGGAAGCCTCGCTATCGGCGATGGTGACGTTGACCGTCGGTCCAGTCGTCTCATAGCCGATCACGCCAATTCCGGCGAATTGGTTGTTGTCCGCTATGACTTTGCGGATCACCCCTGTGATGGTGGCGGGCGGCTGCGGGTGGACCCTGATCCCGAATTTGCCGGAATTGGACACAATGGTGTTCGACACCGTGAAGCTGCTCGATGTGTAGGGCGAGATATTGATTCCGGAATTGAAGTAATTCCGGATGACACAATTCTCGACGATCAGCGTTCCTCCTGAGAAGAGCCGAATGCCGGAATCCAGCGTCCCAACTCCGGTGATGGTCAGGCCGCGCAGGCGAACGGTGTCGGTCGCCCCAGCGCCGATCGCGACGGCATCTTGCGCGGTCGCCCCAATGCCCGCAATTCCCCCACCGTCATTGATAATGCTGAGCGCTTTGTTGATGACTACCGGGCCATAGTTGGCCGAATCGATAACGTCGATCTCCCCGCCGGCGGTGGTCTGGTTTTCCGCAAAAGCAAACGTTGCGCACGGCGCGGTAAATGTACAAGCGCCGCTGTCGACGCCATGTCCGGAAACCCAAGTCCGGTTCCCCTGCGCCTGCGCTGGAGCCGCGGTAAGGCTGAGGCCGAGAAGCGCGGCGGCGATGGTTGGCGACGATGTCATCTTGGGCATGGAATGCCTCGGGTCTAACGGTTAAGCGACAACGCGAAACAGCGGCGCCGTGGCCCTTCAATGCATGGGGATCGTAGCCAAACTGGCGGTGCCATCGGTCGTATTGCCGTCGATGTCGTTGTCGGCGTAGCTATCGATGACGCCGCCGGTCGCGCTTACTCCGGCGCCATTCCCCGTGACCACCGAATGCGCGACTCTGAGAATTGAATTCGTTTGCGCGACGAGTCCCATGGAGTTGTAGCTGGCGACGACACTGCGCAGCATGCCGGCGGTGACTGCGTGGCTGGCCGCCGAGTAGGCTACGACGCCGTAGTTGGCGTTGTCGGACGTTTCGCTATCGACGATGCTGACATTGAGCGATGCCGCAGTCGACATGGCGCCGCTCAGAACGATTCCGTTCGTCGCATTGGCGTTCGTGGTGTCTCTGCTGAGCACGCCGGTAACGAGCGCCGCTCCGGTGGGCTGGATGAAGATCCCGACATTATTGTTGGAGGCAATCGTATTCGACACCGCGAAGCTGCCGGGTATGCCAGACGAAATGTTTATCCCGGCGCCCGCGAAATTCCGAACGACGCAATTCTCTATGGCGAGGCTTGCGGCGGAAAGGAACTGGATGCCGTTCGCCCCGCCGCCAACCCCCGAGAGGGTCAGGCCGCGCAAATGGATGTTGTCGCTCACGCCGGCGGCGATGGTGATGGCGTTTCCGGAAGCAACCCCGACGGCCGCCACTCCGCCGCCGTCATTGACGATGCTGAGCGCCGAAGTGATCGTCACCGGGCCGAAGTTGCCCGGGTCGAGCACGTCAATCTCGCCCGGAACCGAGGTTTGGGCGTAGGCATAAGCAAATGTCAGACACGGCGCGGTGATCGGGCACGCGCCCGTGTCCGCGCCAAGTCCGGAAACCCAAGTCCTATTCGACTGCGCCTGCGCCGGCGCGGCGGCAAACCCGGCGAGGAGGAGCGCCACACCGATTGCTGCGGAAGATATTGTCTTGGTCATGGAATGCCCTTCAAGCAACGTGGAATGGCGTTAACATACACAGCCGCGTGGCGCTGCGCTAGGGCGCCTCGCCTCGCCAAAAAAGGCGAATAATCTCGGCCCGCCGTGCTTTGAATCCGCCGCACCGAATAGCGACCCCGACCCGGTCCTGGCTCGCGAATAAAAACACGCGAGCTTAGCGGTTTTCCCGGCAGCCGGCTAGCTCAAATAGGGGAATAGTGAATCCAGCGCCCAGCCTAGCCATATGGCCGGCGCAAAAAACGCTCCAAACGGAACACGCGCCGCACCGCGCAGGACGCGCGCCCGCTTTTTCTGACGGAACGCATAGGCGGCGAGCGCGGCGAGCGCGGCGATTTCAATCGCCATGGGCAGCGCCTGCACGCTCAGCCACGCGCCGGCGGCCGCGGCCAATTTCACATCGCCGAGCCCGAGACCGTCGCGTCCGCGAAAGCGCCGATAGCCAACTCGCACGAGCCATAACAATCCGCCGGCCAAAGCCGCGCGGGCGAGAGCCGTCAGGGCGGCCGAGGAAGCGGAGTCGGGGCTCGTCGCGACCGCGTGGATCATGCCAAGCGCAAAGGCGCCCCCGCTCAAAACATCGGGGACAATGAAGCGCCGCGCGTCCGAGGATGCAACCCCCAGCATCAGAAGGCCGAGCGCGGCGCCGAACAGGCCCTCTATGCCGGGAGCTAGCGCGTAGCTCGCGGCGCAAACGCCCGCGCCTGCAAATCCCCATCCAAAGCGTATCCCGCTTCGTCGTGCCCGCACCCTCGGGGCGTCGTCGCCGCTTTGCAGCGAAAGGCCCGGCGCCGACGGCGCGCGCGACGCCGCTTCGCTCACTGAATCGTCCGGTTTGGCTGGGGCGCAAAGAGCTTGGGCAACCCTAGCGAGCCGAGTTGTCCGCCGCGCATCTTCGACCGCAATTCCTCCGCGACGACCGAAGCATCGGCGCCATTATGGATGACCTGAGGGCGGATGAAGAGGATGAGCTCGGTTCGGTTGACCGAGTTCTCTTTCTGCGAGAATGCGTTTCCCACCACCGGAATCTGATCGAGGATCGGAATGCCGGAATGCGTGACGCTCTGCGTTTCATTGATCAACCCGGCCATCAACACGGTCTGTCCGTCGGCGACGGAAAGTTCGCTCTTCACTTTGCGCTGTGAAATCGTCGGCGTCAGATTGGGCGCCGTCGCGCTGCTGCTGCCGGGGGGCACGGTGCTGATTTCCTGCTCGATGTCGAGAAGGACCGTGTCATTGGAATTCACCCGCGGCTTGACATGCAAGATGATGCCGGTGTTCTTGTAGTCGACGGTGTTCACCACTGCGTTGTTGGCGCTCAGCACCGTCGCGCTGCCGGTCGATATCGGCACCTGGTCGCCAACTTCCAACGTAGCCTCCCCATTGTCGACAACCACAAGCGAGGGATTGGAGAGTATTTTCACGTCGGTATATTGGTGCAGGGCATTGAGAATCAGCTTCACCGAACCCGCCGCTCCAGCCACGAAGTTGAACCCTGGCAGAGCGGGAGTGATCGGCAACGTCGTGCCGGCGACATTCATCAATGACCCGTGCCCGTTGCTGAGGAAGAACTGGACGCCATAGTCCAATTCGTCATTGAGGGTGACCTCGGCGATGGTGACGTCGATGGCGACCTGCATTTTGGGACGATCGAGCTGAGCCAGGGCCCGCTCGATAATCCGGTATTCCTCCTCATTGGCATAGATGAGAACCGAGTTGTTGGCGACATCGGCGGTGATCCGCACGTCCGGAAGCGGCACACTGCCGCCGCCGGGACCGCCAGCGCCCCCTCCCCCGCCTAGGGGCCCGAGGGTTCCCGCCGTTGAGATGGCGGCCGCCGCTTCGGCATGGCCCTGACCCAGGCCGCCCTGACCCAGGCCTCCGGCCCCCGGCGGCGCGTTTGCGTTGGGCGTTTCCTGATTTGCCCCACCCCCCGTCAGGCGATCGATCGTCGACAGGCTGGTGGCTCCGGAATTGGGCGCAATCTGATTTGAAGGCGATTTAAGGCCCGTGGAGCCGCCGCCGGTGAAGATATTGCTGAGCAAGCCGGCAATCTTAGCCGCGTCGCCGTATTTGACCCGATAGACTTTGACCCCGGTGCTCGCGACGGCCGACTTGTCCAGTCTCTTGACCCAGAGAGACGCCGTTCGCAGCAATTCCGGTTTCGACGCCACGACCAGGATCGAATTCTGCCGCTCGATCGCCTGGAACTTGACCAGATTGTGGCCAAGCCCGGTGTCCCCCGAGTCCATGATCTTCTCCAGTTCGGCGACCATCGTCGCCGGCTGGCTGTTGTAGACCGGATAGATGCCAACGGACTGCCCGCGCAGCCAATCGACGTCGAAGCTTTGAACCGTCTCGACCGCCGTTTGGCGCTCAGAGCCCGAACCCAGGACGAGCAGAATTTTCCCGGTAGGGTCGGTTCGGATCGTGCCGGGCTTGGTGGCGAAGCCCTCCATCAATTTGACCAGCGTCGCGCCCGACACGTATTGAACCGGAATCACTGTCAGGCCGTATCCGGGTTCGACCGCGGCGCCGCGGTCGACCGATCCGATCGATCCGTCCGTCGCCGGAAGAATGCGATAGCCCACGGGGTCGCGGACCAGCACCAGATTGTTCACCCTGAGCGCGTTCTCAAGCACGAAAAGCATGTCGCTCTTCGCGACCGGACGGCCTGACGACAGACTTATGGTGCCCTGGGCGAGCGGGCTTATGACGTAGCCCACGTTCAAGATGTCGCCGAGAATGACCTTGGCGACCGTGGCCACAGGCGTATTCTCGAAATTCAATGAAAATCCTTCGCCGCCCTCGCCGCCGCCCCCCGCCCCGGGCGGCGCGTTGGCCACCGCGGCCTCCACAGGACTTCCGTAGTAGCTGGCCGCCTGGCGCTCCGGCGTCGCCGTGTCGGCGTTGGCGGTCGCCTGTGGAAAGCGCGGCTGCAGATCCGCCCTGCGAATGGCGTCGTAGGCATTGGGAGAATCTTTGCTTCCGAGGTCGGATGCGGTCTGAAGGCAACCGCTGAGGCACAGCAGCGCGAGCGCCGGGAGCGCTCGTAACTGAAAGAAGCCCGAGAGACCGAACCCCTGCCCCGCCAACACGCCACCCAATGACCCGTCGCCCAATCCATCTTGAACGCGGAAGCCGTATTGCCTAATATCACACCCCGTCACAAAGGCAAAATTGTGTTGAAAGCGTACGATCAGATGTCGGACTTGCGGACTGAAGTCAGAAATCGGCACTGCCAATGAATATCGAAAGTAATGTTGGGCTCCTTGGATTCACGAAGGCGGCTAACGTTGCGGAGTTTGCTGACCATCTGGCAATGCGCGGATTGTTTGACCCGGCAAAATTCAAAGCGATTTCTTCAAGAAATTCCGCGGAATCGGGTTCTTACTTAAGACAGCTGTGGAAGGCCACAGATCTTTCCTCGCATGAATTCGCCAATGAGGTCGCCGCTTTTTTCCGGCTGCGAAGATTGACGCTCCTGGAGTTGGAGGAACTCCGTTCGATGGCCGATCGTTTCGCGCCGAGATTCTTGCGCGAGGCTTCGATATTTCCGTTCGAGACCGGCCACGGAAAGTTTGGCCTCGCGGCGGGCGATCCCGCCGACGCGGAGGCTCTCCAGGCCGTCGAACTCGCGTTTGGAACTTCGTTTGAAATCGTCACCGCCTCGTTCGAGGACATCGCAACCATCTTGGGCGACAAGCTCGAGAGCGCCGACGCTGCGGCGGCCGGCCGCGACGGCGGCGGCGCCGACGAAAGCGTCGATAATCTGCGAGACTTGGCCAGCGGCGCGCCCGTCGTGCGCGCGGTCAACGACCTCGTCGAAAAGGCGGTCGAGCTGCGCGCAAGCGATATCCACATCGAGCCGTTTCGCGACGGGCTTAGCGTGCGGATGCGCGTGGACGGCCTCTTGCGGGCGGTCCCGGGCCCGGCCCACGTGCTGCCGCAGGCGCTCGTCTCGCGCGTCAAGATTCTCGCCGGCCTCAACATTGCGGAACGGCGTCTGCCGCAGGACGGCGCGGCGCGCCTGCAGGCGGCGCGGACCGACCTCGACATTCGCGTCGCCACCATGCCGACGCAGTACGGCGAATCCGCGGTCATCCGCCTTTTGCCGCGCGATCGCGGCCTGCTCGACATTCCGAAATTGGGCCTCGCGCCAGGCGACGAAAGAAAGGTGCGGCGCCTTCTCGATCTGCCCCACGGGATGATCGCCGTCACCGGCCCGACAGGCAGCGGCAAGACCACGACGCTGGCGACCATGCTGTCGGCGCTCAATTCGCCGTCGCGCAAGATTCTCACCATCGAGGATCCGGTCGAGTACGAAATTCCCGGCGTCAATCAATCGCAGGTCAAGCCGGCGATCGGACTGACCTTCGCCGCGGCGATGCGCGCCTTCGTTCGTCAGGATCCTGATGTCATCATGGTCGGCGAAGTGCGCGATGCGGAGACGGCGAGCATCGCCGTTCATGCGGCGCTTACCGGGCATCTTGTGCTCACCACGCTGCATACCGAGACGTCGACGGCGGCGGTGCCGAGGCTTATCGACCTGGGCGTCGAGGCCTTCCTGTTGAAATCGACCCTTCGGGCGGTCATCGCCCAGCGCTTGGTGCGGCTGCTTTGCGACCGTTGCAAGACGGAGCGGCGCCTCACCGAGGCCGATTTCGACGCGGATCCGCGGCTTGCGACGCTCGGATTCAAAGTCGGCGAACCGGTCTTTGCCCCGAAGGGCTGCGAGCGCTGCGGCGGAGTCGGGTATCGCGGCCGATCCGGCGTGTTCGAGGTTCTCGACGTCACCGGCGAGGTCCGCGATCTGATTGGGCCGAACGCCGCGTCCGGGGCGCTTGACGACGCGGCGGTGCGAGCCGGCATGACGACGATGATCGACGATGCGGTCGTCAAGTGTCGCAGCGGCGCGACATCCTTCGCAGAAGCGCTGCGCGTCACGACCATCCGGTGACCATGACATGCCGACGTTCCGCTACCGCGCTCTGAGCCAAGTCGGCGAGGTCGTCAGCGGGTCGATCGCCGCGCCGACCGCGGCGGAGGTCGGGCGACGCATCGAATACCTCGGATTGATCCCCATCGACTCGGTCACCGAGGAAAGCGAGGCGCAGATCAAGCGCCGCGACGATTTCGCGCTGTTTTCGCGGCCGCGCGCCGGAGGACGTCACCATCTTCACCGGCGATCTCGCCCTCTTGCTTCGCACCGGCGCGCAGGATCAACGACGCACTGGAATTGCTGGCCGCCGACACCGATATCGGCCGCATGCGGCCGACGGCGACCAAAGTGACGTCGGCGATTCTTGCTGGAGAGAGCTTCGCCGACGCAATCTCGCATCATCCGAGCGTCTTTCCCGCCGATCTATATCGCGCTCGTGCGCGTGGGCGAGGCGTCGGGCAGTTTGGTGCAGATTCTCGAGGCGATCAGCATTGAGCGCCAGCGCGCCGAGGCGTTGCGCCGGCGCCTGTCCGAAACTTTGCGGTATCCCGCGTTCCTGCTATCGGCGGCCTGCGGCGTGCTGCTGTTCTTTCTTCTCGTTGTCTTGCCCCAATTTACCAATGTTTTCAAAGATTTTAACGCCAAATTGGATCCGGTGCTCCTGACCTTTCTTGGCCTGTCGGATTTCCTGCGCAAGGACATGAACACCATCCTGCTCGTCCTGGTCGGACTGCTGTCGATCGGCTTCCTGCTGTCCCGGCGGCCGCGCGTGCGGGCTCGCGTGATCGGCGCTGTCGTCGCGCCTTCCGCTCGTGAGCCCGGCGTTGGGATATCGCCGGACGGCGCTTTTTTGCCGCAACCTCGGCCTGCTGCTGGCGAACGGCGTGACTTTGCCAACGAGCCTGCGCGTTCTCGCCGATATGATGGCGACGTCGAGCGACGTCTCGATTTGGACCGAAGTCGTTGACAAGGTGCGTCAGGGAGGCAAGCTGTCCGACGCCCTGGCGCAAACGCGCGCTCTCCCGTCAATGGCGGTGCGCACTTTGCGCTTGGGGGAGGACGCCGGACAATTGTCGATGCTGGCCGGCCGCGTCGCCGACTTTTACGACGCCAAGCTGCAGCGCAGCCTCGATCGGCTGGTCGGGATCGTCGGACCCGCCTCCATTATTGTGATAAGCGTGATCGTAGGCGGTCTCATCGTCTCGGTCATGACCGCTTTGCTGTCCGTCAATCAAATCGCTCAATAAGCTTCGGAATCAGGAATCAAGATCATGACCGACCTCGTCAATTCTTCCGCCGCCGCCCGGCCGCCCGGGATGGAGAACGCGGATTTACGCTCGTCGAAATGCTCGTCGTCATCACCATCATCGGCCTGATCATGGCTCTGGTCGGACCGCGGGTGTTGAACTATCTGGGCGAGTCGAAGGTGAAGGCGGCTCGAATTCAAATCGAGAGCTTGTCGTCGGCGCTCGATCTCTACTACCTCGATAACGGGCGCTATCCCTCTTCGTCCGAGGGGCTTCCGGCCTTGGTGCAGCGGCCGGCGAACGCCGGGGCGTGGAATGGGCCCTATCTGAAGACCGCGTCGGTGCCGAACGATCCCTGGGGCAAGCCCTACGTCTATCGGTCGCCGGCGGATCACGCGCCCTACGAAATCAGTTCGTACGGCCCGAGCGGCGAGCCCGGCGGCGCGGGCTCCGCCGCGGAGATCAAGAGCGCGTCGCAATAGCGCGCCATGAAGCGAGCCCGCGGATTCACATTGATCGAGGTCGTCTGCGTTCTCGCGATCGTCGCATTGCTGGCCGCTCTGATCCTGCCGGCGTTTCCTCCCGCGACTTCCCGCCCTCGACTGGAGGCTTATGCGCTCGAAGTCGCGGCGCTCCTGACCGCCGATCGCAACGCGGCCATCCGGCGCCGCACCGAGGTCGCAACCTCGCTCGACTCGAACGCTCGCGCGATACGTTCGGGCGCCGGCGCGGGCCGAATACAATTGCCGCGCGACGTCGCCTTCAACGCCTTGCTCGCCAAAACATGCAATGGTCATAGAGCCGGCGCGACGATCGACTTTTTTCCCACCGGCATGTCGTGCGGCGGGACCGTCGATTTGCGGCGCGGACCGGTCGGATTTCAAGTTCGCGTCAATTGGCTCACGGGAGGAGCTGAAGTTGTTTCGTCCGACTCTCCGACCCAATAGCCAATCGCGCGGGTTCACCCTCGTCGAGTCGCTCGTCGCCCTGACGGTCACGATGGTCTTGCTGTCGGCGATCGGCGGATTGACCGCATCGTCGCTTGACGCCGGCCGTCACGTCGAACGTCATTTGGCGGAGGTGGAAAACGTCCAGCAGATCCTGGCGGGGATGCCCCCGCGCAACGGACTGGCGAACGAGACGCTTTCCGGCGAGATGGCCGGCTATCGATGGCGGCTGGACGCCGCGCCGTTCAACGCCGACTTCGTCGATCCGCACGCGCAACCGCCCTGGGCGCCGGAAAAGATCGTCTTGACGGTGCGCGGTCCGGACGGCGCTCCGTTGAGCTTCGATATGGTCCGGCTGGTCAAGAGAGGCGGCGGGAAGTGAAACGCCGATCCCCGCCTGAGAGACTCGCGAACGCGGACGACCCGGGGCTTCTCGCTCGTCGAGGCGCTGGCCTCGGTCACGTTGATGAGCGCGATCGTTGTCTCGCTCAGCGCGGTCAGCGGCCAGTGGCTGCCCAATTGGCATCGCGGGTTCGGGCGGGTGCAGCGCATGGAAATGCTCGACGTCGGCCTTCAACGCCTGGTCGACGATCTTCAGGCTGCCGAATTCGTCACCCCCAACAGCGCCTCCAAAACCCCGATTTTTCTCGGCGACCCAAAATCGGTGACGATTGTTCGCATCGGGAGCGCTCCGGGCGCTCCTCCCAGTCTTGAATTTGTCAGACTGGCCGAAACGGTCGACGAACGCGGCTTTGCGCTGGTGCGCTCCCGTGCGCCGTTCAAGCCGCTCGATCCCAATCGACCCGTCGACGCGCAACTCTTTTTCGCCGACCCTGTCGTGCTTGTCCGGGCCCCGTTTCGCGTTTCCTTCGCTTACGCCGGAGACGACCGGGCCTGGCGCGATTCCTGGGCGGACCCGCTCATGTTGCCTTCCGCGGTGCGCATCCAGGTGCGCGATGCGCCGACCGACCGCATTCTCGCCGTCTCGACCGCGACGCTCCTGCACGTCGACCTTCCCCCGGGATGCATCAACCAAAAATCCGTGCAGCAATGCCTCGACGGAATGCGCGCCCAGGCGGCCGCGCCGCCGGCCACGCAACCGCCTCCCGCACAACCGCCGCAGCCGACCAATGGACAATGAGCCATGAAGCCGGGACGCTCGAATACGCAAGCTTTGAAGCGGGAGAGCGAAGAGAGCGGGTTCATCCTTGTCGCCGTCCTGTGGATACTGGGCGCGCTCGCCATTCTTGCGTCGACGTATTCTGTCTATGTCGCCAATGCGTCGTTCGCGACGCACGTCAATGATGATCGATTGCGAATCGCAAACGCCATATCGAGCGGAGTCGAGCTGGCCGCCTACAAGCTGCTTGCCGCGCCCAGCGACGACGCCCGTCCTGCACAAGGCTCTTTCACCGCGCGGCTGTCCCGGTCGACGATCGACGTCAACTTCGCGTCCGAGGCCGCACGCGATCGATCTGAACGCCGCGCCCAAGGAGTTGCTGGCGGGACTATTCGCCGCCGTCGGGGTAAGCGGCTCGGACGCGGGAAGCTTCGCCGACCGCGTGGTCGCCTGGCGAAAGAAAGGGGACGTCGCCGGGACAGAACGACGAAGCCGCAAGCTACAAAGCGGCCGGCTATCCTTACGCGCCCCGACAGGCGCCCTTTGAGAACGCTCTCGAACTGCCGTTGGTGCTTGGCATCCCGCCCTATATCGTCGAGCGCGTTCTGCCGCTGGTGACTGTGTACAGCGGCAGCGCGCAGGTCGATGTTCGGGTCGCGCCGCCGGAGGTTCTGTCCGCGTTGCCGAATGTGACGCCAGACCAGCTCAAGGAAGTCCTGGCGCAACGCGCGCGAGACCCCACGGACGGCAAGGCGCTGTTGCAAATTCTCGGACCCGCGGCCAACGGGGCCGGCGCTTCCTCAAATCCGGCCGCGCGGGTCCGGATGCAGATCCGGCTCGACAATGGGCGCACCGCGCACGCCGAAGTCGTAATCCTCCTGTTGGAGACCGGGGACGAACCGTACCGGGTTCTTTCCTGGCGCGACGACGGCGACGGGCCGATCTAAGCGGCGCGAGTCCGCATTGGCGAAGCGAAGGCTGCGCTCCACGCTGGAGACTATTGCGGCTCTGACCGCATGCGAAAATGCGTTTCCCGCAATTTTGGCGCCCGCTCAATAGCCGGGCTTAGGGCCGCCTCGCCCGGCCGGCTTCCGAAAAACAACATTATATTTGACAGAGAGATCTGATGATTCTATAATCTAGAAATTACTCGCTGGGGAAGGTCAAAGGAGTAAGAGCGCCAACGGCCCAATATTCTGGTCAGTGGCCGTCCGACAGCGGCAAGGCGCTGGAATCGCTCAAACCGGCAATGAGCGGGTCTTGTCAAAAGTTGGCGTGGACGAGCGATCGGCGCCGCGTTTGTTTGGCTCAGGCGCCACGGCGCCTTGGGTTGAATGTCAAGTAGCGTGCTGAAGGTTCTGCAAGTCGCTGAAGGGGCCAAAGTGGCAAGATGGCGGCCTTCGCGGGCGGCGAAGACGGTCATTCACATTGACTGCGAACGCCAGCCCCTAAAGAGCCGGCGCCAGGCGGTTCATTTCGCGCCGACTAGAATTTGATGCGCAGGCCGGCGGTCGGGTTGATGGTCTGGGTCACCTGGTAGCCGTTGGCAAGGCCGCCGTAGACGTTCGAGACCATGACGCCGGCATAGAGATCGACGCGCTTGACCGGCCGATAGTCGATCAGGAACGAAACGAAGTCCGTCGCTCCCGCGCAGGCGCCGCTGTTGATGCGCGTAACCTGAAACTGTGCCGTTTGGTTCGACGAAGGTCGTGTTGGAGCGTTGGCGCAGGGCTTGGTGGAGGAATTGTAGTTGTTCTGGTCGAGATAGTAGAAGGCCGCGGACACATCAAGCTGCGGGTTGATCGCGTATTTCCCGCCAATAAAGAACACGTTGACAAACCTGTTGTCGTTATAGGCGGTGAAGTTGGTCCAGGCTGTCGGAAACAGCTTCCCGACCGTCTTGTTGATCGCGGCGATGGTCGCGGGAACGTTCCAGCCGCCGATGGTCTGGAAGCCGTTCAGATAATCGTTGCTGGGATTCGCCTGCCGCCACCATGCGTAGCCGCCCGAGATGGTCAGGGGAATGGACGGAAGCGCATATTTTCCGAGCAGCCACAGGCCTGTGTTGTTCGACAAGGTCGCCTTGACGTCGGTGTTGTTGTAAAATTCCGGGATGCCCGAGCTGCATCCGGTCTGACCCTTGAAGGGCCCCTTCTTGACGACCGAGCAGGTCCCGGAAAACGTGCCGACGTTCGCGACATTCGTGAGCGTAGTCGCCATATCCGTCCAGCGACAGCTTCCCGCCGAGGAGGGGAAAGTCAGCGCCGATTTGGCCCTGATACATCGAGCTCGAGCCGTTGCCCTGGTCATAGCCGCCCCATTGCGCCAGGGCGCCCACGCGGAAATTCTGGTAGCTCAGCCGATATTTGACCCCGGTATTGACGCGCGCGGCCTCGGTGTCGCCGAAACCGGCGTAGGAGCCGGAATAGCCGAACGGCGAGAACGCATAGGCGCTGCTCATCGGATCGTAGGCAATCAGTCCGTCAAGCGTCAGGGTGTTCACCCGGCCCGCGGTCAGCGTGCCATAGGTCGGGTTGCTGAGGCCGAGGAAGCCTTGCGAGTTATCCCATTGGCCGGTGCGGCTCGAAATCGGCGTTCGCGTTCTGCAGGACGAGCGCTTTGCCGTTGTTCTGGACTTGCGCGCGCTGAGCGTCGGCCAGGTAGCCCAAATAGGGATTGAATCCCATCTCCGCCGTGCCGACGAGAGACCAACCATAGGCGATCGGCTGACTGATCTTGAGGCCGACAACCGACTGGTTGATGCCGTTCGGCGTCTGCAGCCACTCGGAATGGGGACTGCTCTGCTTGGTGACAATGTTCGAAACGCCGTTGTTGAACGCGGCGTTGTAGCCCGCGCCATGGAACTCCCACCCCATGCCCCAGTCAAGGGTCATGTAGGCCGTAACGGGTCCGTAGCTCAGCGGGCAGTCCGCGGCGGTCGAATTCATGAAGTCCCAGAGACTTCGAGAAGCAGTTCACGGGCGGAGCCGGCGGAACGTCTTTCTTGGTCGGCAAATCGGCCGCGTGAGCCGCGCCGACGGCGGCGATCATGATCGCCAGGGAAACACTAAGCTTTCTCATGACCACCCCATCTGTCGCGGGCCGGCCCCAACGCCGGCCCTCGCCGCAACCATTCAACGTTCCAGCCCACGACCCTCGTCAGGCCGATCGCCCGCGCGGCCGCCCTGTTGATCCCGCTGTCCCCTCCCTGCGGCGCGTTGGCTTCGAACGCGCCTGCTTCGAGTTCGAATCGCAGTCTGTTGGGACCGGATCTTGTTTGTATTTCTGGGTTCGTTGGAACCCGCCGTCCCCGTCAATTCAAATGAGCCAATGTGAAGTTAGTTCAGCCAAACGTCACAAACAAACAATAATTCTACCGCTTTAGAGCCTTTTTTCTGAGTGTTGTAAATCGATCACAGGCGATTTCTTGGAGTTCACTTGGCAATAGCCAGTCTCGGTCATGATCAAAACTTAGCGCACACAACAATACGCTGGCGCCGCGATAGCCGCTCCAGCTAAATTACCGTTAACAAGACAGAACGCTACCCGGCGCGTGTAACAGTTTGGCGACAACCGCCGCCGGTTTCTAAAAAAATTTAGGCATGACACGTCAGCTCCACGGGCATATTCGGACCGGGCGCGAATAGCCGAAGCAATGGCGGGCAAATCGTGCAGTCGGTATGCGAGATCGAACATATCGCTAAATACCAGCGGACTAGGCGAGAGACAGCTCCCAGCCAGCTGACATCGTGACGCCAATCTCCGCGCGCATACTGTGTCGCAACGCGGGCGAAAACCGGGACGGGAATGAGCAATGAGCGTTTCGCCACATGAGGATGAGGGCAACGCGCCTGCCAGGTCGACGAACGCCCTCGCCGGTCCGCCGGTTCTGGTCGTCGAAGACGAGCGCGATCTTGCGGAAGAAATTCGCCTCGAACTGCAGGCGAGCGGGCATCCGGTGCTGCTATCGGAGACGGTGGGGGACGCGCTCCGGGCTGCCCGCTCTGGCGGAGCGGCGGTGCTGGTCATCGATCGAATGTTGCGTGGCGAGGACGGACTGTCGATCATCGAGACGTTGCGCAGGGAGGGGAATGCGACGCCCGCCCTGGTGATCAGCGCCCTTACGTCCGTTGATGAGCGGATCAATGGGCTGAAGGCCGGCGGCGACGATTATCTCGTCAAGCCATTCGACATTCGCGAGTTGACGGCGCGGGTTCATGCGCTCTTGCGCCGGGGCAATGACACGCGGGTCACCCGGCTTCAGGTGAGCGGCCTGGAAATGGACCTGGTCGAACGAAAAGTCAGATCCGACGGCAAGCCGGTCGATTTGCTTCCGACGGGAATTCAAGCTTCTGGAATATTTCATGCGCCGCCCGGGACAGATCGTGACGCGCCAAATGCTGCTCGAGGATGTGTGGAATTTCAAATTTGTCGCGCAAACCAATGTCGTGGACGTCCAGATCGGCAATCTGCGCCGCAAGCTCGACCCTACCGGCGCCCGGCATTTCATCGTCAATATTCGGGCCGTCGGCTTCAAACTGAATGCGGATCAGTGAAGTCTTCAAGGCGCGGGCTTTTCGGCTTGCGCTGGCCTTCTCGGTCGCAGTCTCCGCCGCGACCGCGGCGGTTTTCGCTCTGATCTATCTTCAAGTTTCCCGCGCCGATATTCAACGGGCCGGCGCCATCCTGGTCGATGAGGCGGCCAAGAGCGAAGGCGATAGCGAGGCGACGCTGCGCCAGGCGCTGGAACTGCGCCTGACCCGGGATATCCGCCGCCTGGACTACGTCGCCTTGGTCGGCCGGGACGGCGCGTTAGTTTTCGGCAACGTGCCGGGCATGCCGCCCATCCCGATCGACGGCCAGGCGCATCTGGTTCAGCAGCAATTATTGCCGGACTCGAGCGGACTGCGGGAGCCCGCGATTTTTGTCGCCCGCCGGCGGGGCGACGGCGATGTGCTGCTGCTTGGGCGCAGCCTGCGAGAGGCCTACGACCTGCAGGAGACGCTTCTGCGCGCACTCGCGATCGCGCTCCTGCCGACGATCCTGCTGAGCCTCGGGATCGGCGCCGTTTTCGCCCGCCGCGCAACGCAACGGTTCGAGCGGGTGAACGACGCGATTGTGCGGATCATGAAAGGCGACCTCGATTTACGCCTGCCGGTCACCAACGAGGACAGCGACATCGACAAGGTCGCCCGCGCCGTCAACCTCATGCTCGACGAGATCGCCCGCCTGCTCGAGCAGCTCAAGAACGTGGGCGACAACATCGCTCATGATTTGCGAACGCCGCTGGCGGTCGCGCGCATAAAAATCGAGCGGGCGCTCAACAACGAAAGCCGGTTCGAAAATTTGCGGGAGGCAATGGAGGCTGCGCTGGCGCAAATCGAAAAAGTGTCGATGACAGTCTCGGCTATTTTGCGCGTCTCTGCAGTAGAGCAGGGGACCCGCGAACGACAATTCAAGGACTTCGATTTGGCCGCGGTCTGCGCCCAGGTGTTCGATTTTTTCGAACCGCTCGCCGAATTCCAGATCTGTCAGCGATCGGCCTCGACGCCGGCCGGCCCGTTCCGGTCCGCGGCGACGAAGACCTCATGCGCGAAGCCATCTCGAACCTGGTCGACAATGCGATCAAGTTCACCCCTCCCGGCGGCAAGGTGCTTATCGAGACCCGAGATCGCAGACGGGCTTCCGCTCGCGCGGGTCAGCGACACCGGCCGCGGGGTTGCGCCAGAGGAACGGGAGAAGATATTTCGGCGTTTCTATCGCGGCGAAAAGAGCGGCGAAGCGCCAGGTCATGGTCTTGGCCTAAGCATTGCCGAGAGGATCGCCAATTTGCACGGCTTCAGACTTACAGTTGAAGACAATGAACCGGGGGCGCGCTTCGAATTGCGCGCCGTTAGGCAGGCCGCTCCGGCGTTGGAGCGCGAAAAGGCCTGACTCGCGCGCTCGTCTCGCCGCGAACGCCGCCCCGATCGACACAAGGAAAAAAAATATAATTTAATGTGCCGTCTGGTCGACGACGGGTATCAAACGAACCGCGCTAACGCGGCGGACGATGTTTGCCGCGGCGGTGTTGTGCGTGTCGGGTAAAGGGCGCGCTCGTAGAAGGGACCAATGCTCGCTATCGTTCGCATCGCCCTGAACAGGCCTTACACGTTCGTCGTCATGGCGATGCTGATCGTCATCTTCGGCGTGTCCGCTGCGATCAAGACGCCGACCGACATTTTCCCCAACATCGGCATTCCTGTCGTCGCGGTCGTTTGGACATACAACGGCCTGCCCCCAGACGACATGTCCGGCCGCGTCATCTACTACTACGAGCGAACGCTGAGCGCGCAGGTCAACGACATCGAGCACATCGAGTCGCAATCGCTCGCCGGCTACGGCGTCGTGAAGGTGTTCTTCCAGCCCAACGTCAACATCAATTCGGCGCTCGCCCAGATCACCGCCGCCTCGCAGACCGTGCTGAAGCTGCTTCCCGCCGGCATCACGCCGCCTTACGTGTTGAGCTTCAACGCCTCGAGCGTGCCGATCCTCCAACTGGCCCTGTCCAGCAAGGCGATGTCGCAGGCGCAGATATTCGACGCGGGACAGAATTTCATCCGCCCGCAACTGGCGACTGTCGCCGGTTCCGCGATTCCCTCGCCCTACGGGGGCAAGGTTCTGCAGGTTCAGGTCGATCTCGACCAGGACAAGTTGCAGGCTTACGGCTTTTCATCTCAGGACGTCGTCGACGCGATTGCGCGCCAGAACGTGATCACGCCGGTCGGGACGGAGAAAGTCGGCGAGTTCGAATACATCATCGATCTCAACGACGCGCCAAGTCGTATCGCTGAACTGAACGATCTCCCGATCCGCGACGTCGACGGCGTCCCAGTCTACATCCACGACGTCGCCTTCGTTCACGAAGGCAGTCCGCCGCAGACCAACATGGTGCGCGTCGACGGTTCGAACGCCGTCCTGATGACCATCCTGAAGAGCGGCTCCGCTTCGACCCTCGACGTCATAGCCGGCGTGAAGGCGCTGTTGCCGAAATTGCGCGAGACCTTGCCGGCGAGCCTTCGTCTCGACGCCGTTGGCGATCAATCGACGTTCGTCAAGGCTGCGGTGTCGTCGGTCATCTTCGAAGGCGTCGTCGCCGCCGCGCTCACCGGGCTGATGATCCTGATTTTTCTCGGCAGCTGGCGCTCGACGCTCATCATCACCATCTCGATCCCGCTCGCGATTCTGACTTCCGTCACCCTGCTCGCCGCGACCGGCGAGACGATCAACGTCATGACGCTCGGCGGCCTCGCGCTGGCCGTCGGCATTCTCGTCGACGACGCGACGGTCACGATCGAGAACATCAATTATCACCTCGAACAGGGCAAGGACATCGAGAGCGCGATCATGGACGGCGCGCGGCAGATCGTCATTCCCGCGACCGTATCGCTGCTTTGCATCTGCATCGTGTTCGTGCCGATGTTCACCCTCGGCGGCGTGGCCGGCTATTTGTTTCGCCCGATGGCGAAGGCGGTCGTCTTCGCGCTGATCGGCTCGTACGTGCTGTCGCGCACCCTGGTCAACACCATGGCGATGTTCCTGCTGGCCCATCAGACGGCGCATGGCCATGGCGCGCCGGAGCCGCCGACCCGCAATCCTTTCACGCTCTTCCAGCGCGGATTTGACCGGCGCTTCGAGGCGATGCGCGACTTCTACCGGCGCGTGCTCGTCAGCGCCCTGGCGGGACGGCGCCTTTTCATCATCGGCTTCATGGCGGTCGTCCTTTGCTCTTTTGGGCTCGCGCCATATCTCGGACGCAACTTTTTTCCGCCGATCGAAAGCACCCAAATCGCTCTGCACGTGCGCGCTCCTACCGGGATGCGGATTGAGGAGACCGCGATGCAGGTCGATCAAATCGAAGCGGCGATCCGGTCGATCATCCCGCCGGCGGCCCTGCATACGATTGTCGACAATATCGGTCTGCCGATCAGCGGCATCAATATGGCCTACTCCAACACGGGCACGATCGGGGCCTCCGACGCTGACATTTTGATCAGCTTGAACGATGGCCACGAGGCGGAAGCCCCGGGCTATGTGAAAGCTCTGCGGGAGACGCTGCCGGCAAAATTCCCTGGAACGAACTTCGCGTTTCTTCCGGCGGACATCGTGACGCAGATTCTCAACTTCGGCCTTCCGGCGCCGATCGACGTCCAGATCATCGGCTCGAAAATCGAAGACAACCGCGCTTACGCCGACAAGATTCTCGAACGCATCGCTCGGGTTCCCGGGGTTGCCGACGCGCGCATCCAGCAGGCGTTCAACACGCCGACGTTCAATGTCGACGTCGACCGAACGCGGGCTCAGATCGTCGGGGTGACCGAGCGGGATGTCGCGCAGAACCTGCAGGACGCGCTGGCCGGCAGCATCCAGACAGCCCCGACGTTCTGGCTCAATCCGAAAAACGGCGTCTCCTACCCAATTGTCGCTCAAACGCCGCAATATTGGGAAAATTCCCTTTCCACCCTCGAGAATATTCCCGCTTCCCTGGGTTCGAGCAAGCAAATCCTCGGCGGGGTCGCGACGATCAAGCGCGGGGTCAGCGACGCCGTCGTGTCGCATTATGCGGTTCAACCCGTCATTGACATTTTCGCGACCAACAATGAGCGGGATCTTGGCGCGGTTGCCGCCGACATCCAGAAGATTCTGGATGAAACGGCGAAAGACGTCCCGCCGGGCTCGACCGTCATCGTGCGCGGGCAGGTCCAGACAATGACCTACGCCTATGAGCAACTCTTTATCGGCATCGCGCTCGCCATCGTGCTCATCTATCTGCTGATCGTCGTCAATTTCCAGTCGTGGCTCGATCCTTTCGTCATCGTCAGCGCCTTGCCGACCGCCTTGGCGGGGATCGTCTGGATGTTGTTCATTACGCGCACGACGCTTTCGGTTCCCGCTCTGACGGGAGCGATCATGTGCATGGGCGTTGCGACCGCCAACAGCATTCTCGTCGTCAGCTTCGCGCGCGAACGCCTTGCCGAAGGCGCCGACGCCGCGACTGCGGCGATCGACGCCGGATTCACGCGCTTCCGGCCGGTTCTCATGACAGCGTTGGCGATGATCATCGGCATGATGCCCATGGCGCTCAGCGCCGAACTGAATGCGCCGCTCGGCCGCGCGGTGATCGGCGGCCTGGTTTGTGCTACGCTGGCGACGCTTTTGTTCGTTCCGGCGGTCTTCCGGCTTGTTCATGAGCGCAAGCCGAGCCGGGCGAGCGAATCTGCGCCAAACCTTCCCATCGAGGCGAAGCCGATATGAGCCAGGATCACGCCGAAGGTCCGAAGCCCGACGCGAAGGATGAGGAGGTTCACAGCCGCATGCGAAGGATGAAGGTCCGAAGCCCGATGCGACGGATCATCATGCGCCGGTCAGAGCGGGACGCGCGATCCTGATCCTCATCATCGCCGCGGTTGCGGTCGCCGCAACCGGAATCGTGGGACGAAAGCACGACGACGAGAAGCTGACAAAATGGACCGAGGAGCGGGCCATCCTGCCGGTGACGGTGGTGACGCCCCAGCGGGGAGGATCGACCCGGGAACTCGTTCTGCCTGGCAACGTCGACGCCTTTTTCAGCGCCCGCATACATGCGCAAGTGAGCGGCTATGTGCAGGAATGGCGCAAGGACATCGGCGCCAAGGTCCATCAGGGCGACATGCTCGCTGTCGTCGACACTCCGGAGCTCGACCAAAGCATCGCCGTGGCGGAGAACGAACTCGTAAAGGCCAAGGCGAACCTGGCGCTGGCGAAGGTGACGGCTTCGCGCTGGAACTCGCTGCGCGCCTCGGCTGCGGTGTCTCAACAGGCTGCGGACGAGAAGGACAGCGACGCGCACGCGCGAGCCGCCGAGGTTGACGCCGCTCAGTCCAATGTCGATCGGCTGAAGGCGCAGAAGGGGTTCGCCAACATCGTCGCGCCGTTCGACGGCGTTGTGACGGCGCGCAACATCGACGTGGGATCGTTGGTCAGGGCGGATTCGAACAACAGCCAGGATCTGTTTACCGTCTCTGACATTCACCAGATGCGGATTTACGTTCCTGTGCCGGAATCCTACGCCGCCGAGCTCAAGGACGGCATGAAGGCGAAGCTCGAGCTGCCCGAGTACCCGGACCGCAAGTTTGATGCGACGATCATCACCACCTCACACGCGATCGAACAAAAATCGCGTACCTTGCTGGTTGAACTCATCGCCGACAATAAGGACGGCCTGCTCTCCCCGGGCGCGTTCGCGCGCGTTCATTTTGAAATCCCGTCCGATCCGAATACTTTGACGGTTCCGGCCAGCGCGCTGGTGTATCGTAACAACTCCCTGCAAGTTGCGGTGGTCGGCCTTGACAACCAAGTGTCCCTCAAGAAAGTACGCATTGCGCGCGACCTTGGAACGGAGGTCGAAATCGCTGGCGGCCTGAGCCAGGACGAGCGCATCGTCGCCAATCCTCCCGAATTCGATCGGCGACGGCGAGGAGGTGCGGGTCATGGAAGCCGCTGACGAGAAGAAGCAAGCGCCGCCTGGACAGCAGGGCGCGCAGGGGCCGGGCGATCACCCAAAGAGCGCCGAGGAAATGGCGCAAACAGGCCGAGACCACAAGGAATGAAGTCGTGGCCGTGGCTCGCGGCGCCGATCGTGCTTGCGCTCGGCGGGTGCGACTTCGCGCCGCGTTACGCTCCGCCATCGGTATCGCTGCCACCGAAATTCCGGGATGCGTCAGCGGGCGGCGCCGAACTGCCCGCCAGCGGCATGTGGTGGTTGAGCTTTCAACGATCGAACGCTCAACGATCTCCAGTCGCAGGTCGACGCGGCAAATCCCGATCTCGCCGCCGCGGTCGCCGCGAACGACGAAGCCGTCGCGCGCGCCAACGCTGCGTTGAGCGCGTCCTACCCCGAGATCAATGGGGTCGCACATTTCACCGCCAACAAACAGTCAGCCAACCGGCCGCTTCGGTCGTTCGATCAGCCGACCTATTACGGCGACAATCTCATTGGCGCCCAAACCTCCTACGAGATCGATATCTGGGGGCGGGTCCGGGACATCGTCAAGTCGGCAAACGCCACGGCTGAGGCGAGCGCAGCGGCGCTCGCCGACGCGCGGCTCGAACTCCACGCGGAACTCGCGCGCGACTATGTCAATCTGCGAGGACTTGAGGAAGAGTCCAAGCTTTATTCCGATACGATCGCCATTTACCGCTCAGCGTTGCAGCTGACACAGAACCGCCTCGATGCGAAGATCGCTTCGCCGGTCGACGTCGATCGGGCCCAGAATCAGTTGAGTTCGGCCGAGGCTGAGGCCTCCGACCTCGCCCTTAACCGGGCGCGCCTCGAGGATTCGATCGCGGCTCTGGTCGGCAAGGCCGCTGCATCCTTCTCGGTGCCGCGTTCTTCGGGCCCCCTCCCTTTGCCCAGCCGCCCGCGCGCGGTCCCCGCCGATGTATTGCGGCGCCGGCCGGACGTGGCGGAAAACGAACGCCTCACCGCCGCGGCCAGCGAACTGGTCGGCGTGGCGCGGGCGAATTTCTTTCCCAAATTCACTCTGATTGCGCTCGGCGGGACCCAGGACACCGCTTTCCGACTGCTGAGCGGGGCAAATACGATTGGAACGATCGGCCCCTCGATCGACTTCCCATTGTTTGACGCTGGCCTGCGTCAGGCCGAACTCGAAGTCGCAAAGGCCGAGTTCACGCAAGCGGCGGAGGGCTACCGCGCGACGGTCCTGCGCGCAATTAAGGAAGTGCAGGACAATCTGTCCGCCCTGCGATGGCTCGCCGACGAAGCGCGCCAGACCAACACCGCTGCGACAGCGGCTCGCAAGGCCGCCGACCTGTCGATGACCCTTTATCGTGACGGCGCGGCCTCGTATCTCGACGTGGTCACGGCGCAAAGCGCCGCTCTCGACGCCGAACGCCTGGCGATCGCCTTGCGCACGCGCGAACTCGTCGCCGATATCGGCTTGATGCTTGCGCTTGGTGGCGGATGGGTAGCGCCGCTCGAGCCTCCGCCGAAAACAGGCTTGCCGACCAATTTGGCGGAATGATGCTTCGGTTCAATCGCGGTCAACAAAAAACCCGGGCGGCTCTACCCCCGTAACGCGTCCTGGTGAGCCTTGACCAGATCGGCGATGCTGGTGAAGCGGAAGTCGTATCTTGGCATTTCTCCCGGGAACATGGTGGCCCCGAAGCCATCCTGGCCGTACCGGCGAAAGATCCAGCATGAGGCGAGACCGTGTGTGTTCGCGGGACCGTGGTCGTGAAACATGCTCTCGGCGATATGCAGGATCTGGCGCTTCTCGATCCCGAGCGTCTTGAGCTTCGCGAGCATGTACTCGAAATTGCGGCTCGACGGCTTGTAGGAACCAATGTCCTCAGCGGTGTAGATTGCGTCGAAGTCGACCTGCAGCTGCTCGTTGCTGCCTGAAAAACTCTCGTTGTCGACATTCGACAAAATGACCAACCTGTAGTGCCGCTTCAGGTATTGAAGCGCGGCGGCGGAATCGCTGAACGCCG
Source organism: uncultured Alphaproteobacteria bacterium (assembly GCA_963839185.1). Lineage (GTDB taxonomy): Bacteria > Pseudomonadota > Alphaproteobacteria > Rhizobiales > Beijerinckiaceae > Roseiarcus. The sequence goes on from CAWIUD010000032.1 coordinate 60,290, forward strand.
GCCAGGCCTTCACCGAGCGGCCATAGGCTAAACAATCGCTCCAGCCGACCGAGACGCCCCACTCCTCCGCCAGACGGCGATAAACGATCGGCAGCAGCTCGCGATAGAGCTTGGTCGGGGTTTGGACCTGCTGCGAGGACTCGTGGCGCGCATGCGCCTCAAGGATCTCATTGCGGGTCAATCCGCGAGGGACCTTGCTGGTCAGCGGCTTGAGGGCCTCGATCATGCCCGATTCCCAGTCGATCAGCGTGCCGTAGCAGTCAAAGGTCAGGGCTTTGAAGTCGGTGAGTTTCATCGACGGTGATCCTTGGCGTTTGAACGATATCGGTCAGCGAAGAAACAGGCGGCGGGAGGCTCGCTGAATGGGGTAAGCCGAACTAATGCCGCCCCCGCGTCCGAATTGGTTTGGAGGCGCATCGCAGATCACTTCAGCCGGCTGCGGCCTAAAGCCGCGATGCCGGTCATTTCGACCGGCGTTAGCCGCCGAACCGGCTGCGGAACTTGGACAGTCTGTCTCTCCAAGCCGCGGCGCCCAACACCTCTTTGTTGACGACCAAATGCGGAACTCGTCCCTGCTGCACGTCAAGGACGGCGCGGACATCGGCAGCGCCATTTCCAGCGAAGCACTGGTCGGTCCAGCAAAGCGCATGGGGCGCGAGAATGACGTTGTCTAGCCTCAGGATTGGGTCGTCGGGATCGGGTGGCTCCTGCTCGAGCACGTCAAGCCCGGCGCCTGCAATGCGACGCTCCTGAAGCGTTTTCGTTAGGGCTTTCTGGTCGACGATCGGGCCTCGAGCGGTGTTGATAAGATATGCAGTGGGTTTCATCAAGGCCAAACGGTCCGCGTTGACGAGATGACGGGTCTCGGGAGTGAGCGGGCAGCTGACGCTGACGATGTCGGAGCGGCGAAAGACCTCCTCCAGGCTGACGAGTTCAACGCCAAGTTCTGCCGCGGTCTCTGCGTCCGCGTAAGGGTCATGAGCGATCAGTTTCATGTCGAAAGGCTTGAGCAATCGAAAGAGCTCGGCGCCGATGTTTCCAATTCCGATCGACCCCAGCGTGCGGCCGACGAGGCCGACGCCCATGTGCTCGCCGCGGCGAGCGAATCCGGCGGCGGCTTCGCGCGTCAGGCGATCCTTGACCATCAGCTTTCCGGTGAGGGCAAGGATGAGCGTAATGATCGATACCGCCACCGGCCTGCGAACGCCGTCCGGAGTAATGACGAGAGCGATGCCGGCGTCCGTGCAAGCCTGGACGTCGACAGTGTCGTAGCCCACGCCAAATCGCGCAACGACCGCGAGCCGCCCGTTGGGATGGATGCTGTCCTTCGTGAAACGGTGCGCCAGAAGGATGAGCGCGTCAAAATCGCGCGAGCTGCTCCGATCGAACCGGATTGCGTGGACTCCAGATAGGCGAACTCGACCCCCGGCGCGCGACGAAGCGGTTCGAGATCGAAGTCGGGATAAACGGGCGCGCCATCGGGCTTGCGGAAATCGCCGGAAAGGGCGACGCGAAACGGCTCGCTCATGCCGTCTTCTCCGTCTTCGCCGCGCTTCGCTTTGGCCGGCGCGCAGCCTTCGCGCAGCTTGCCGATCGCATCGGCAAGCGCGTCGTGCAGCACCCACACGTCGCCGGAATAGCAGATGAAGTCGAAGCCCTGGCCGTAGAGCTCGATTCCCTGCTGCACTGTCGGAACAAGCCGTCCAAGCGACTTGCCGTGCTTTTTCGTGGCGGCCGCAGACCTTGGCGATGGCATCGGTAAATGTCTTCGAGCCGAATTCACCCGGCACGCCGAGCGAAACCGACAAATCGAAATGGCCGACCCACAGACAGTCGACGCCCGGCAGAGCGGCGATGGCGTCGGCGTTCTTCGACGCCTTCCGCCGTCTCGATCTGGCAGAACAGCGTGCTTCGCCGGTTTGCGGCGGCGAACTTGTCCTTGACCGTGCCCGGCCGGTAGCGGTCATGCGAAACCTGCAGCGCGACGCCTCGTCCGCCATCCGGCGTGTATTTCATCGAGTTGATGATATGGCGCGCCTCCTCCGCGCTGCCGACCATCGGCAGCATCAGGCCTTCCGCGCCCATGTCCATCGCTCGCGCGATGTGGTGATATTCCTTCGATGGCGCTCGGACGATGACCGGCAGATCGGCTGCTTCGAAATACCGGATCGCGCTCTTCACCGTCTCGAAACCGAATCCGGAATGTTCGAGATCGAAGAGCACAAAATCGCATCCAGCGGATTTGAGAATGTGACCGATGCCTGGCGTGGCGAACTCGACGATGAAATGCCCGAATTTGGGCGCCTTGCTCCCGGCCATTTCCTTGAGACCTTGCGTCGCCATTTTTCCCTCCCTATCGTTGCCGGCCCAGGTCAGCGTGGCCGGTGAGTGTCGCTGTCGCTAATCGATGCGCGCTGTCGCATACGCGTCGAGCGTAAGCGCCGATCCATCGTAAGGTCGCGCCATGCGCGTCAAGCGCGCCCGGGTCTCTGACGGCCTGCGCAAAGGCGGCCGCGTCGATCACGCTGAGCTCGCCGATCGGCTCGGCCCGAGGCCCTCGACGCGTACTTCGACGGGCTCGGCGGTCAGATTGGCGAGCCAAACAACGAGGTCCGTCGCCCTCCCGCCACGCAAGCGCCGCCACGCGCCCTGGCGGGCGACGATCCGCGCTTCGACCAGCTTGCGTCCGCGAGCGCGTGGCGAGACCCGCCATGACATGGAAGGCGGGATAGACCGAAGGACCGGCAAGCGAATCGAAATAGGGCTGCGGGTGGCGGCCGCGGCGGTGAATGAACCCGAGCGGACCGGTAACGGCGCCCATCGCAACCGCGTCCAGCCCGCCGTAGGCGCAGGCGGCGACATAACCGAGCGTCCATGCCGCATTGAAGAGGCCGCGCTGGCGGGGATCCTTGTCGGTGAGGCAAACACGCCCGTTCGCGGGATTGTCAGCGACGCCCTTGCCGTAGGGATTCATTCGCGCTGCGATGGCGCTGGGGCCGATGCGATAGGACTTGTCGCCGATCATCGCTCTGGTCGAGGCGATAATCGCGGGAAGGGTTTCGAGCGTCTCCATCACCGATCGATCGTCCGCGGCATGAACGATCGAACACGTGGTATGGGTCACGAAATCGAAAAGCCTCGCGTTCGGCCGCTTGCGATTGAGTTCAGTGAAGGTGGAGAGCATGCCGCCGCCGAGCTTCGCTCCGGGAAAGGCCGCGCGCGCTGCGGCGGAAATCTCGTCGACCGTCGGGTTCTCGCGGGCGCGCTGCGCCGGGCTGCCAGGATTTCAGGTCGGCCGCGCTCGAGACGACAACCGAGTTCGACCTCAAGGCGAGCGCGCTTCGCCGCCGCGGCGACGGGTTCAAGCGATGTCTTCGCGTCGACGTCATCGGGAATGACGATCTCGAGGACGATTTTCGCGCCGACGGCCTCGCCGACCTGCCGGAGCGTCTCGAGTTCCCGAACAGGGTCTCGCCCGTCGCGCGCATCGACAAGGCAGACAAGAAATTGCGGATTAAGCAAACGCAGCGCACCGGCGGCGGCGAGGGCGGCCTGTACCTCCTCGACAGGCAGCGCGACGCCAAGCTCCGGCATGGCTGTCGAAAGGTCCTGACCGAGCGCCAACACAACGCCGCCGCCTATTCTTCTCTGCGCCTCGTTCGGCGCGCCCGGAGAAGGCCAGGCGCACGGACTGCTCGTGCCGGCTTCCCTTGGCAAGCGTGTAACCCCAGGGAAGCGCCAACGGCCGCACGTAGGTCTTGTACGAGGCGTCGGTCCAGTTTCGTTGATCCTCCATCTCGAACGCGTCGCCTTCCATCCGGCAAGTCGCCCACAGGCCAGGAGCGACTTCATGGGCGAGCGCGCGAATGTCGAAGACCGGCTGCGATGGGCTGATCAGGTCGGGGAAGCGCGTCTCCGTCTCGCGACCGTCGACGTGGGAAACCTTGAGCGTCCGCCCGGCGAGCCCAGCGGGATGCAGGACAACGAAGCCTGCGCGATTGGTAACGAAATCGGTCTCCGGCGTGGCGACGGCGGCGAAGGCGAGCGAGCCGTCGCTCGATCCGGTTATCCGGGCTTCATAGGCGAGCCGCTGTCTGGAGTCCGCGCAGACGGCCCGGTAGGCGACCGTGAAGCTCCGTGAGCCTTCGTCGATCTTAGAGGCCCTCGATCTTGCGGCGTGTAGGTGCCCCAGTTCTCGTCGCGAACCAGAAAAGCAATGCCGCGAAGGACCTCCACTCCACCGAACGCGATGTAGCGCAGCTGGCCGTTCTCCAGTTCCGCGGTGAGCCGACCGGCCGCCAATCGCCGGCTCGGAGGATCGATCGCTTCCGTTCCGCACAGCTTGACCGCGCGCGAAGGCTCAACCTGTGTCAGTTGCGATCGTCAACGCCTCATTCCCTGCAAAGCCTTTCCCGTGCCGGGATCGAACAGGACGGCGCGGCGCAAGTTGATGTCGACCTGGATCCGCTCCCCAGCGCGGCTGACGTCATGCGCCTGCAGTTCGGCGATCGCCGGTTGCCCCGCCAATCTGAAGGTCGCGTAGCTGCGCGACCCCGTCGGCTGAACCAATTCGATTTTCGATTCGACGCGCGCATGGCCGTCATCGAGGCGGGCCAGCGGTCGCACGGCGGATGTCCTCCGGCCGAAATCCGAGGATCACCTCGGCGCCATCGTCTGCCGCTACATTGGATTCTCGCGGCAGGGCGAAGCATCGGTCCGCTATCGCTGAGCTTCACTCTTGCGCCATCCGCGGTCCGCTCAAGTCTGCCCTTGATGAAGTTCATCCGCGGCGAGCCGAGAAATCCGGCTACGAACAGTGTCGCGGGCTGTTCAAAGAGATCGAGCGGCGCGCCCTGCTGCTCTATCACGCCATCGCGCAACAGGACGATGCGGTCCGCAAGCGTCATGGCCTCGACCTGGTCATGGGTGACATAGATCATCGTCGTCGCGACCTCCTGGTGGAGGCGCTTGATCTCGCCGCGCATCTCGTCACGCAGCTGTGCGTCAAGATTCGACAGCGGCTCATCGAACAGGAAGACGCGCGGATTGCGCACCATCGCCCGCCCGATCGCGACGCGCTGACGTTGGCCGCCGGAAAGCTGGCGCGGATACCGCTCGAGCAGCGGTCCGACGCCCAGCATGCCGGCGACGCGCTTCACGCGCTCCTCGATCTCCTGTTTGGGCAATCGCCGCGCGCGCAAGCTCAGAGAGATGTTGCCGAACACGGTCATGTGCGGATAGAGCGCATAGTCTTGGAACACCATCGCGACGTCACGGTCGCGCGGACGCATGCGATTGACGATTTCGCCGCCGATCTCGATGTCGCCCGCGTCGGCGTCCTCAAGCCCGGCAATGGTGCGCAGAAGCGTGCTTTTGCCGCATCCGGATGGCCCGACCAGCACGGTGAACTCGCCGTCCGGAATATCGAGATCGATGCCGCGGACCGCGTGAACCGAGCCGTAGCTCTTGTGGAGGGCGCCGATTCTAACGTTCGCCATGTCGCCGCTCATCCCCTCAAGGCGCCGAGGGTGAGCCCGCGCACCAGATGGCGCTGCACAAGCATGCCCGAGAACGATCGAGGGCGCGAGAGAAGTCGTCGCCAGCGCGCAAGCTTCGCCATACTGCGCGCCCTGAAAGCCGAGAAAGGCGCGAAAGATCGTCGGCAGCGTGAACGCGTGGCGGCTGGTCAAGATCAGCGCGAAGAAGAACTCCGTCCATACCGCAATGAACACGAACACCGCGGCTGCGGCGACGCCCGGCGCGGCGAGCGGAGTCGCCACCATCCAGAACGTCTGCCAGCGGCTCAGGCCGTCGACCAGCGCCGCCTCTTCGAGCGACTTCGGCAACTGGCGGAAATAGGCGTACATCATCCAGACCGACAGCGGCAGCGTCATGAACGTATATGCGAGTATGAGGCCGATATGGGTGTCGTAAAGGCCCCATGCGCGAAACAGAAGGAAGATTGGCAGCACGATCGCGACCGGCGGCAGAAACCGCTGGGAGAGCACCCAAAGCGCAAGATGACGCCCCCCCGTGTTGAAGCGCGCGAGGCTGTAGGCCATCATCGTGCCCATCACCGTCGAAAGCACGGTCGCGGCGGAGGCGATGATCAGGCTGTTGATGAGCCCCTGAAGGCCCCGGTAGGAAAAGAGAGCCGCCGTGTAATGCACGATCGTCGGCTTTGCCGGGAACCAAACCGGCGGCGTGGTCAGATAGTCGCTGCTCGGCTTGATCGAGGTGATGACGACCCAGTACAGCGGCACGAGAACAAACACGACGAAGAAGCCGATCGTGATAGCGCGCGCCGAGCTCGCCTGCAGGCTTCGTGGACCGTGGCTCCAGGATGCCGACCGCTGCGCCATCACGCGGTCTCCACTTTCAACAAGCGTCGCACGAGCACGATGATTACGGCGGAGAGCAGAATAAGGAACATCCAGCTCCCCGCCGTCGCGACAGACAAATGAAACTGTTGAAAGCCAATCTGGTACAGATAGAAGGACGTCGTATAGGTCGCAGTGCCGGGGCCTCCGCCGGTCAGCATGAAGATGACATCGAAGAGCTTGACCGCATCGAGCAGGCGAAGCGTGACGGCCAGCAGCATGACCGGGGCCAGTTGCGGCGCAGTGACGTAGACGAAGGTCTGCGCGGCCCTTACCCCGTCGAGTTCGGCCGCCTCGTAGAGATGCGGCGGAATGGCGGCCAGACCCGCAAGCAGAATGACGAACATGAAGGGTGTCCACTGCCAGACGTCGGCCAGAATGATCGAGAAGTAGACCCAGGGAACTTCGCCGACCCAGCTGATCGCGACCTGTCGGCCGAGCAATTCGCTCAACAGATAGTCGGCGGGACCGAAGGGCCTCTGGAGGAAGAGAGCCCACGATTGGCCCACGATCACCGGACTGATGAACAGCGGGATGATCAGGATCGACATCACGACCCCTCGTCCGCGAAACGTCCTGACCATCGCCAGCGCCAGCGCCAGGCCAAGAACGAACTCGATGATGACCACGCTCAGCGACAACCCGATCGTGACGCCGAGCGACGACCAGGCCAGAGGATCGTCAAGGATTTCCTGAAAATTTTGCAGCCCTACAAACGCGTGGCCGGGAATCTGGAAGTCGTAGTTGACGAAGACGACCCACAGCGAGAACAAGAGCGGATAGATCGAGAACGCCAGAATGAGCAGCGTCGCCGGCGCAACCATCAGCCATTTGAAATGGCGATCCGCCCACGACGAAGCGCTTCCCCGCCTCGCTGGCGGGGACATCGAACCGGCAGTCGCAGTCTGACCGATCATCGTTCGGCGGAACTCGCGCGATGGTGAGCGAGCCACCGGCTGCTCGAAGTTGACGGGAACTGTTCTAGCCGCGAGCGCGAACGTCGACGCGCGCGCGGCCAAAGCCTTCGGAGCGGTTCAGGTGATGTGCACCGCCTGACCGACCTTCTCGATGGTGTGATCGGCGTAGCTGCCAGGTATCTGGAGAAATTCCTGATAGGCCGCCTTTTGCGCCGGGACGCCGAGCCGCTGAGTGGTCGTATCCCATTCCGCGGCGGCCTTCTGCAAAGCAGACTTCGGATCCTGGCCGCCCCAGACCGCCGAACACATCCGGTCGATGGACAGCGCATAGTCCTGCCAGCCCGGCATGATCATGTCGACCACGGCGCCGTTCGAACATTCGCACAAGGTGATCAGGTAGTCCTTGGCGGCGGGCCACAGCGCCCGGTACTCCGGCGATTTGTAAGTCGACAACCGGTAGGGATCGCGCAGCGTGTAAGGAAGCATGGTGCGCACCAGCGATAGCGGCGGCGCCGTGACCCACTGCATGAACAGATAGGCCGCCTCTTCGTTGTTCGATCCGGCGGCAAGCGCACGGACGTAACCGGAGGCCATTTCGCCATTGCCCCCCGGCACGACCGCGTAGCCGACCTTGTCGGCGATGCTCGACTGGGGGATGAAGTTGATCGCCTTGTCGCGCTGCGCGTAGTTCGAGGAAATCCGCCCCGTCGGCGGCCACGAGAAGATCATCGCGACCTTGCCTTGCAGCCACGCCGCCCACTGCGCGACAGCGTCGAGATCGTTGTTGCCGGGGAGCGACGCTTTGTTCTGAGCGATCATTTGATTGAGCGTCGTTTCGCCCGCCGCGCTGGTCAGTTGCGCCTTCATGTCGCCGTCGAAGAATTGTCCGCCATTGGCCCGGAACTGTTGCAGGAAGCTGAACTGGTTGCCGGGACTGCCGAACTTGCGGAAATGCGCTGCGCCGTAAACGTTCGGCGCCATCTGGTCGGTGATGAATTGGGCGACCTGCGAATAATCCTCCCAGGTCGTCGGAACAGCGAAAGGCTTGCCAAATTTCGCCTGGTACGCGGCTTTCAGCTTGGGGTCGTCGAAAATGTCGGTTCGATAGTAGAGCGCGAACTGGTCGCCATCGTCGAACACGCCCCAACGCTTGCCCTTGTAAAGGGTAATCGACTTGTAAAGCGGATGGTAATCGTCGAGATCCGCCTTGTTCATATATTTCGCGACGTAGTCGTCGATCGGCTGGATGACGCCGCCGTTCGCGAGAGCAGGTATCCAGGCTGGCTCGATGTCAAGAACGTCATACGCGCCCGAATTGGCGATGTGCTCGGCGATCGGCTTGGAATATTGGTCAGGGTGCGGGAGTTCCACCACGTTGAAATTGATGCCGGTCAGCGCTTGCCACAAAGGCCCCGAGAAATTCTTCGGCTCGAGCGCCTGCAGGCCTGCCTCATAGGTAAGGTTCAGGGTGATCCCCTTATCCTTGTACGCTTGTGCGGCCTGCACCGCGCGGTAGGCCGAGCCGTCCGTCGGGCCCTCGCTCGACGCTTTCACCGCGGCGGCCTGCGCCTGGCCGAGCGGCGTGCTCTTGTCGGCAAGCTCAACCTTCGAGACGTCGGCCATCGCGGCCCACGCCTTGGATCCGGATGCGGTATAGCCCAGTCCGGGAACCATTGCGGCGCCGCCGAGCAGCATGAACCGCGTCAGGAATGTGCGGCGGGATGTGTCCCCTCGAAGCCATGCGTCGACTTCTTCGGATAGTCCATCATTGAATTCGCGCTGTTGGCGATCGTCTGTCATTTGGCTTCCTCCCTCAATAGTCGCCGGCTGTTTTCAGCCGGTCTCGCTATTCGCTAATCGTTCCAGCTCACATCGGTCTGTCTCTCCTGGCGCGCCCGTTTACACAGGCGCGGCCATTGTCGCCGCACGCCCCATAGAGGGCGCGCCGCTCGCCGCAGTCGGAGCGCGCTGCGATTGTCGAGCTGGCGACGCGGCTGACCATCCTTACAAACCTGCCCTGCTCCCAAGTGGAAAGCGGGGAGTTTGCCTTGAGAACTGCGTTGAGTTCGCCGATCGCCGCCTCGCCCATCTGGGATTGATGGTATCCGAGCATCCGACGCTGTCAATCGTCTGACCGAGCTCAGTCGACGGGGTCCCGCGATTGACAAGCAAAACTCGCCGAGACGACTATACCCCTGAGCGAGCCGCTCGGCGTCGTCCCCGCGGACAGAGATGGCGTGGCTGTCGCGCCGATGACGCCGGGATCGGCGTCGGGTGCGACCCGGACGCGGTGGCGGCCAAGCCTCCGAGAGTCGAGCCGCACTTTTTAATAGGAGCGCGCCGTGAAGCGAATGGGCTTGGTGATCGGCGTCAAGCCCGATCGGATCGCTGAATACAAGCGGATTCACGCGGCGGTCTGGCCGGAAATCCTGGCGAGAATTTCCGACGCCAACATCCGCAACTACACGATATTTCTGCGCGAGCCCGAGAACCTGCTGTTCGCCTATTGGGAATATCACGGCGCAGACTGGGCCGCCGACGCCGAAAGGATGAGGGCCGATCCCTGCATGCGGGACTGGTGGGCGATCACCGACCCGATGCAGGCGCCGCTGGTCAGTCGAAAGGCGGACGAATGGTGGGCGACGGCCGAGGAAGTGTTTCATCACGACTGACGCCGGTCTCCGACGCGATCCAGCACAACGCTCCGCTGCTCTCTGCAGTCCACACGACCTTCGCCCTCATCTGACTCGGATCGGCTCGATGCCGGAGACGTTGCGCCCGCCTTTCCTCGTCCAGATTGGGGGCGCGAGAAGGAGAGGAGCTCGGCCGCCGCCGGCTCTTGGCCCGCGGAGTGGTTGCTGCCGAGCCGCGCGGCGCCCATATGACCTAGCGTTCCTCGCAACGGAGACGCTACCGAATGATCGACCTTTACTATTGGCCGACGCCGAACGGCAAGAAGGTCACAATCCTCCTCGAGGAGCTGGAGATGCCCTACTCCGTCGTGCCGTGCAACATCGGCAAGGGCGACCAGTTCAAGGACGGATTCCTGCGGATCGGGCCGAACAATCGCATGCCCGCGCTTGTCGACCACGCGCCCGCCGACGGCGGCGCTCCGATCAGCATCTTCGAATCAGGCGCGATCATGATGTATCTGGCGGAGAAAGCCGGGCGCTTCTACCCGCAGGACCTTCGGCGCCGTTACGAGGTCAATCAGTGGGTGATCTGGCAGATGGCCAACCAGGGCCCCAAGCTTGGAGAAAACGGTCATTTTCGGCGTCTCGGCGACACGCGAGGCGACCAATCCTATGCCGTTCGCCGCTTCACTGACGAAGCGAACCGGCTCTACGGCGTCCTCAACAACCGGCTCTACGACCGGCGCTATATCGCCGGCGATGAATACACGATCGCCGACATGATCAGCTATCCTTGGACGGTCAACTGGAAGGCGCAGGGGCAGGACATCGACGAGTTCAAATATTTCAAGCGCTGGTTCGACGAATTGAGCGCGCGTCCCGCGGTCCAGCGCGGCTTGGCCGTCACAGCCGGACCGGCCGAGGATCCTGAGAGCCTTCCGCAGGAAGAGCGCGATCGACGCATGAAGCTGCTCTATAACCAGCGCGCCCGGCCCGCGCCGGCGGAAGGCGGTCTCAGTGCGGCCTAGCGAAGACCGCCGTCGTTCGGCGCCGGGCGCGCCATGACCGCTCTTTCCATACTCGAACTTGTCCGCGTCACCCAGGAGACGGACGCGAAGGGCGCGCTCGACAACGCACGCGATGTTGCAGTCCATGCGGAGCAATGGGGCTATCGCCGGATCTGGGTGGCGGAGCATCACAATATGCCGGGGATCGCCAGCGCCGCGACGTCGGTCGTGCTCGCCCATCTCGCCGCGGGGACGAGAACAATCCGGGTCGGCGCTGGGGGCATCATGCTGCCCAACCATGCGCCCTATGTGATCGCCGAGCAGTTCGGAACTCTTGCGCGTCTCTTCCCCGGCCGCATCGATCTCGGATTGGGCCGCGCCCCCGGCACCGACCAGCTCACGCTCCGCGCCTTGCGTCGCGGGCCGGAGGCGGCGGACAGCTTTCCGCAGGACGTTCTCGAACTGCAGGCGTTCCTCGCGCCCGCCGTTCCCGGGCAGCGCATTCAGGCGGTGCCGGCGGCCGGATCGGAAGTGCCGCTGTGGATTCTCGGATCGAGCAATTTCGGCGCGATGCTCGCGGCCGAGCTGGGGTTGCCCTATTCCTTCGCGTCGCACTTTGCGCCCGATCTGCTGATTCAGGCGCTCCAGATCTACCGCAGCCGTTTCAAGCCGTCGCAACAGCTCGAGCGTCCCTATGCGATGGTCGGAGTCAACATCATCGCCGCCGAGAGCGACAAGGAGGCGCGGCGACTGGCCACGACGCAGCAGATGTCCTTCGCCAACATCTTTCGCGGCGCGAGGGGCCTGAGCCAGCCGCCGATCGACGACATCGAAAGCTATTGGTCGCCGCTCGAAAAGGCGCAGGCGATGCGGATGCTCGCCCGCTCGATTGTCGGTTCTCCGGACACGGTGCGCTCAGGGATTGAGGCGCTCGTCGCCGAGACGGGCGCCGACGAGCTTATCGTTGTGTCGGACGTGTACGATCACGCCGCGCGCCTGCGATCCTTCGAGCTGATCGCAAATTGCGCCGGCGCCGCTCATACCCTTGAGCGCGCCCGCGCCTGAACGCCTATGCCGAAATATGGTATTTCTTGACCGCCTCCGCGCTGACCGGCGTGAAGAAATTGATCAAATTCCCGTCGGGGTCGCGAAACAGCAACGAGCGGTTGCCCCATGGCATGGTCGTCGGGCGCTGAACCAAGTCGCCGATCATTGTTTCCAGTCTTTCATATTCCTTGTCGACGTCATCGACGCGGAACTCGATGATCGCGGTGTGGTTGTCGGCGGGGCGCGCGGCCCCTGCCCCGAACATGTCCATGGTGCGCTTGCTGCCGATCGCCAACGTGCACGAACGCGTCGCGATTTCCGCAAAATCCTCGCTGCGCCACGTCGGGGCAAGACCCGTCACCTGTGCATAAAATCCAACCAGACGCCTGATGTCGTTGGTGATCACCCGCACCGAGACGAAATCCATAACATGTCCTTTCCGAACTTGAAGTTCAGGGTATTTTCAGCGCGATACGAACTCGCTGCTGCTGTGCTCCGGTTGTAGCGGGGCCCTGCTGACAGCATGGCGTCAGCATGGAGATCGCCGTGCGCCGAGCCGACCGACTGTTTCAGATCATTCAGATCCTGCGGCGCGGCGCCCGCCCGGTCACCGCCGGCGCGCTGGCCGATGAACTCGAAGTGTCGACGCGAACCGTTTACCGCGATATTGCCGATTTGATCGGACAAAGGGCGCCGATTCAGGGCGAGGCGGGGGTGGGTTACGTCCTCGGTCGCGACTTCGACATGCCGCCGCTGATGCTCACGCCCGATGAGATCGAGGCTGCGGTGCTGGGCGCGCAATGGGTCGCCGAACGGGGCGATCCGGCGCTGGCCCGCGCCGCGGGCGACCTGATCGCCAAGATCGCCACGGCCGTGCCCGAACGTCTGCGCCCCTTCATCGTCGAGCCGAGCATTGGCGTCCCGCCGGGCAACGTGCTCAGCCATGACGGGCTGGACATCGCGAAAACCCGCCTATGGATCCGCAGCGGGCGCAAGATAAGTATCCGCTATCGAAACCGGGAGGCGCAGGACAGCGAGCGCACCATCTGGCCGGTGATCATCGGCTATGCCGAGACCGTGCGGCTGCTCGCGGCCTGGTGCGAGCTGCGTCAGGGGTTCCGGCATTTCCGGACCGATCGCATCCTCGCCGCCGAATTTCTGGACGAGACCCATGGCTCTCGTCCCGGCGACCTGAGAAACCGATGGAAACGCCATTGGGAGGCCGAGCGCGCACGGCGCTGGTCGTGACCTCGTCGATGACCCGGGTCGCGGCGCCGATCGCGCCGTCCGGCTTCGATCATCGAGTTCCGGCCGGTGAGCCGCTCCCAATTGCCGCTGGCGAATTTCTCCTTGGCGGCCTCGTCGAGCGCCGTTTCTTCCAGGAAACGGCGGGCGTCCCGCCCGGGTCGATACTGATAGGGATAGTCGGTCGAGAACAGGATTCGGTCGACGCCAACGATCTCGACCGAGCGCTTAAGGTAGGTCTGGCTGAACATCCCGCTCGCGGTGACATAGAGGTTCTGGCGAACGTATTCGGCAATCGGCCGATCGAGGGTCGCGGCTCGATTCAACGCGGACAGCCGCTCGAGGTAGAAGAGAACCACTTCTCCCCAGTGCCCCAGAATGATCTGAAGCTCCGGAAAGCGATCGAAGACGCCCGCCAGCGCCAGACGCACAAACTGAATCCCGGCCTCGTAGTGCCAGCCGAGTCCGAAAGTGGAGAAGGCAAGATCAACCTGATCGCCAAAGCCGGAGTAATAGACCTCCCTCACCGCGCGCTGCGGGATTTGCGGATGAATGAAAATCGGCACGCCGAGCGCCGCCGCGGCCTCGAAAATCGGCCAGAAATCCTGGTGATCGAGGTTCTTGTCGCGGGTTCTGCCGCAGAGCATCGCCCCCTTCAGTCCGAGGTCGCGGACGGAGCGTTCGAGCTCGCGCGACGCCTCTTTCGGCGCGGCGGTCGGCAGCGCGGCCAGCCCCTGAAAGCGATCCGGATGCCCCGCCACCGTCGCGGCGATGAGATCGTTGGTGCGCTTCGCAAGCGCGACGCTGCCGCTGTCCAGATTGTGGAGACTGGGAGTGGTGAGGGACAGAACCTGCACATCGACGCCGGTCTCGTCCATGAGGCGCAGTCGTTCGTCACCAAGATCGTCCAGCCGATCCTCGATCTCTCCGAGATGCAGATGGATCGTCGGATCATCCGCCACAGGGCTCGCCGCCCAGGCGTCCCTCACGTCGCGGGTCAGAAAATGCTCTTCAATGGCGATCAGCTTCATCGGCTCATTCCGGCGCAATCAGCGCGACCTTGGGAAAATAGCCTGCGTATCGCCTGACGTCGCGCGTCAGCAGGGTGAGCCCCGCGACAGCCGCGTGAGCGACGCTCGGCGGCCGATTTCGCCAATTTAGCGCGACGCCCCAATCATTTCAGGCCCTTGCCAAGGGGTTTAGCGTCGCCCGCCGGTTTGGGGTTTGCGCGGCTCCGCGACTATTATTACATCATAATTATGTGATATTTCGGCCCGCCGTGCAGCTCGGCCTGTAAATTCGACAAGTCAGTCGTCATGCCCGCTTGATCTCCGGGTCAAACTTGCGGGCCGCCCAAACGCCAAGGGCGATGAAGATCAGCAGCACGACTCCCTGGGTCACGGCGAAGGGCGGCTCGGATTGGGTCGGCGCCAGCGCGTGAAGGAACGGGACTTTGAGGAACCCCTGCACGACCAGGACGAACACGTTCAGGTAAAGGGCTGCGGTCGCGCAGGCCACGTAGATCCAGCGCCACGCCCCCTCGAGATTGCGCACGTAATAGGCGAACACGGCCCGGCCAGGAGAACAAGCGAGATCACTCCGACCGCGCGCGGAGGATCGAACCCGAAGGGCGGCAGCGGAAAGCCGGTGAGGCCGGTCAGGATCGTCGTGACGAGAAACACTGCGGTCCAGGCGCCGGATAGCCCGCCGGTCAGCAATCCGTAAAGAACGATGAGGCCGGAGATAATTCCTACAAGGCTCAGGATGACATGAATCTGCAGCATTGCCCCACCTCAGAATCCGGACGCACCCCATACGGCCGGCCGCAGACATTATGCGCAAGCCCGCCCAGAATCGAAAGGCCGCCCGCAGGCGGCCCTTCTGTTCGAGACGTTGTCGCCCAACGCGAGGGCCGAGCGCCGTATCAGGCCAGCGAGACCGCGGTTCGGCCCTTGCGGTATCCGGCGAACCCAAGACCGGCGAAACCGAGGGCCATCATTGCCCAGGTTGAAGGCTCGGGGACCGCCAGGGTGAGCCCGACAGCGCTGGTATAGTCAGGAGTCGGGGCTCCGGCGGCCCAGGCGACTGCGCCGTAGATGGCGTCGTTCGGCGCCGTGCCGCCATTGCTGTACATATCGATCACGGCGCCGTCCGAGAGCGTGAACATGACGCCGTAGTCGTCAAAAAACCCGCCGGGAGGCACGCCGAGGCAGGTCTCGGGAGCCGCCGAACCCGGGTAGAACAGATTGTCGTAGGATACGACGGCAGCCGGAAGGCCGGGATACCAACCGAAGCTATAAGGGATTGTGTAGTCTGCCTCGAAGTGCGCCTGGGGCATGGTCGTGACGAGCCCGGTGATTGTCGCGCCATTGATTCCGAGAGCCGCGTCAGAGAACGTTCCGGTGACGCCGGTCACCGCGAGCGCGTTGGAAGGGTCGACGACGCCCTGCCAGCTCGGCGGCTGATTAAGAGGCGCTACCTGCACCAGATTGCTGGGGGTCCCGAACGTATCGCCGGTTTTATCGGCATATTGGTCTGCACCGACGGTCAAGGTCCCGGACCCGCTGACATTGCCGTCCCCGCCGATCGAGAAATTGAACGTATACGCCTGGGCATGCCCGCTGATCGTAAGCAGGCCAAGCAATGGAAGCGCTGCCAGGACTTTGTGTCTCATCATGATGTTTCCTCTGCAAACAAGCGGTCCAGGATAAGCATGACGGGCCGCCCGTCGCGCATCCTCCCGATGATAGGAGTTGAGCCCTCTCAACCCCGGTCGCCCCTTTCGAGCGCGACCTGCCGTCCGCTACGGCATGCACGAACCTGCGGGAGAAATTTGCCGTTGTCAACTTGGTGTCCGGGCGCATTTTGCTCATCCGCGATTGCTCGCAGTTGAGGCCGGCGGTCGGCTCCTTGCTACACCGCGGTTCACGCGGCCCCGCCACGCCAGACACGAGAAACGGCTCGGCTTATTCCCTTGCCGCCTCGCGGCGGAAAATGCGACTATAGGCGCTTCCAGCGCCGGACCGCGCCATCGATCGATTTGAACACAGGCCCCGAAATGCCTCCGTATCGTTCCCGCACCACCACGCATGGCCGCAACATGGCCGGCGCCCGCGGCCTCTGGCGCGCCACCGGCATGAAGGACGGTGACTTCGGCAAGCCGATCATCGCGATCGCCAATTCCTTCACCCAATTCGTGCCCGGCCATGTTCACTTGAAGGATCTCGGGCAGCTGGTCGCGAGGGAGATCGAGGCGGCGGGCGGCGTGGCCAAGGAATTCAACACCATCGCGGTCGATGACGGCATCGCCATGGGTCACGACGGCATGCTCTATTCGCTGCCCTCGCGCGAAATCATCGCCGACAGCGTCGAATTCATGGCCAACGCCCATTGCGCCGACGCGCTCGTGTGCATCTCCAATTGCGACAAGATCACGCCCGGCATGCTGATGGCGGCGCTGCGCCTCAACATCCCCGCCGTGTTCGTCTCCGGGGGCCCGATGGAGGCGGGCAAGGTGAAGCTCTCGACCGGTTCGCGCAGCATCGATCTCATCGACGCGATGGTCGCGGCGGGCGATTCGAAAGTCTCCGACGCCGACGTCGCGGTGATCGAGCGCTCCGCCTGCCCGACCTGCGGTTCGTGCTCGGGCATGTTCACCGCCAATTCGATGAACTGCCTGACCGAGGCGCTGGGCCTGTCGCTGCCAGGCAACGGCACTGTGGTCGCGACCCACGCCGACCGGCGGCGGCTGTTCGTCGAGGCCGGCCATCTCATCGTGGATCTGGCGCGGCGCTACTACGACGAGGGCGACGAAGGCGCGGCGCCGCGTTCGATTGCGTCGTTCAAGGCGTTCGAGAACGCTATGACGCTCGATATCGCGATGGGCGGCTCGACCAACACGGTCCTGCATTTGCTCGCCGCCGCACACGAGGCCGAGGTCGATTTCACCATGGCCGATATCGACCGCCTGTCGCGCCGCGTGCCTTGTCTCTGCAAGGTCGCGCCCTCTGTTCCCGACGTTCATGTCGAGGACGTCCACCGCGCCGGCGGGGTGATGGGGATCCTGGGCGAGCTCGACCGCGCGGGGCTTCTCAATCGCGACGTCGCCATGGTTCATGCCGAGTCGCTGGACCATGCGCTCTCGCGAAACGACATCATGCGCGCCCACGGCAAGGCGACGCGCGAATTCTTCCTGGCTGCGCCGGGCGGCGTCCCGACCCAGATCGCCTTCAGCCAGTCGTCGCGCTACCCGTCGCTCGACGACGACCGGGCCAAGGGCGTCATCCGCGACGCGGCGCACGCCTTCTCCAAGGACGGCGGTCTTGCGGTGCTTTACGGCAACATCGCGCTCGACGGCTCAATCGTGAAAACGGCGGGCGTGGACGCCAACAGCCTCAAGTTCACGGGTCCCGCTCGAATCTTCGAGAGCCAGGACGACGCGGTGCAGGGCATCCTGGGCGGCAAGGTCGTCGCGGGCGACGTCGTCGTCATTCGCTACGAGGGGCCGCGCGGCGGCCCTGGCATGCAGGAGATGCTCTATCCGACCAGTTATCTGAAATCGCGCGGCCTGGGGAAGGCTTGCGCGCTGATCACCGACGGGCGCTTTTCCGGCGGCACTTCCGGCCTCTCAGTGGGCCACGTCTCGCCGGAAGCGGCCGAAGGGGGCGCCATCGCCCTCATCGAAGAGGGCGACCTGATCGCCTTCGACATCCCAGCCCGCTCGATCAACGTCCTGGTGGACGATGCGACCCTGGCTCGACGCCGGACTGCGATGGAGGCCAAGGGCGCGAGCGCCTGGAAGCCCGCCGAGCCCCGCGCGCGGAAAGTGTCGACGGCCTTGCGGGCCTATGCGGCTTTTGCGACCAGCGCGGCGCGCGGCGCGGTCCGGGAAGTGCCCTAAAAGCGGCTTGATATGTTCAAGGCGCTCAGCGCGCGGTCGATCGCCTCGCGCCTGTTTCTTTCGGCCGCGTTCTGGAGCACGCTGATCCTCGCGTTAGCAGGGCTGGGTTTGAGCGCGCTCAACGCGCGCTGGACGGAAGCCAACTTCGACGACCAGCTCGACGTTTACCTCAAGGCGCTGGTCGCGAACGTGGCGATTCCGAACGAGGAGACCAAGGCCGGCGCCCAGGCGGCGATCGCGCCGCAATTCGAGCTCGCCTTCTCAGGTTGGTACTGGCAGATCACCCGGACCGACGTGAATCCGCCGGAAATCCGGGCCTCGAAATCGCTGTTCGCGACCCAATTGCCACATCTGGTCGCCGTCGGCGAAGATCACGGCGCCATTCTCAGCGGCTACGCGGTCGGGCCCGGCGGCCACGAAGTGAGGATGATCGAGCGCGAGATCGACGCCGGCGACGAGGGGCGCTACCTGGTGCAGGTCGCCGCCAACGCCGAGGTGATCGAGGGCCAGGAGCGCAGCTTCGAATGGGCGCTCGCGGCCACGTTCCTGACGCTGGCGCTGGCCCTGATCGGCTCGACGGCGCTTGCAGTCCGCTTCGGCCTCAGGCCGCTGCGGGTCCTGCAGGAAGGGGTGGCCGCGATCCGCCGGGGCGAGGCCGAACGGATCGCCGGCGAATTTCCGCAGGATGTCGCGCCGCTCGCGACCGAGGTCAATCAGCTCATCGACGCCAATCGGGAGATTGTCGAGCGCGCGCGCACCCAGGTCGGCAATCTCGCTCACGCGCTGAAGACGCCGCTCAGCGTGCTGATCAACGAAGCGGACTCGATGAGCCCAAGCCTGTCGGAAAAGGTGCGCGAACAGGCCGAGACCATGCGCCGGCAGGTGGCGTTCTACCTCGATCGCGCGCGGGCGGCGGCGCGGGCGCGGACTTTCGGCGCGGCGACGGAGTTGAAACCCGTGGTGGAGGGGCTCGTTCGCACCTACGATAAGCTGCATCAAGACCGGCGCATCACGTTCGACGTCGATCTGCAGCCCGGCCTCAAGTTTCGCGGCGAGGCCCAAGACCTCACGGACCTGATCGGCAATCTGCTCGATAACGCCGGGAAATGGGCGCACGAGCGGGTTTCGATTCGCGCCTCCCGGCTTGTCAGCGCCGAAAAAGAGGCTGGAACCTTCCTCATCGCCGAGATCGACGACGACGGGCCGGGACTTGAACGAAGCGCGCGCGCGGCGGCGCTGGAGCGGGGCAAGCGGCTTGACGAGTCGCGCCCGGGCTCCGGGCTGGGCCTGTCGATCGTCGTCGATCTCGCCTCGATTTATGGCGGCTCCCTGCAGCTCGACGAAAGCCCGCCAGGGGGCTTGCGCGCGATCCTGAAGCTGCCGTGCGCCTGACGCAATTCCTCGCCAAGACGCCGCGCGAACCGCCGCGACCGGCGCGTTGAACGAGTCCGCTCTCCATCAAGTCTCCCGCGACGGGCGGAGGCGCAACGTCCGGGCCGGGCTTCAAGGAAGATCGAACGCCCATGAATCGCATCCGTGTTTCCATCCCGGCGCTTGCGGCGTGCGTGCTGGCGGGATGTTCGAGCGTCAGCCAAAATACCGGAGCTTCGACCGCCTCAGCGGCGGCGACGCCGGCGGCGGAGACTGAGCCAGTCGTACCGATCGGCGCCGCGCTTGGCGGCGCCCTTGGGGGCCCGGTCGGGGCCGCGCTCAGCAACGACGACCGCAAGGCGGCGTGGGAGGCGCAGATCGCGGCGCTCGACTCGGGTCAGAAGCGGTCCTGGCGGGGTTCGCACGGCGTGTTTGGATGGGTTGAGGCGGGCGCCGAGACCGGAGACGGCTGCCGTCGCTATTCCCAGACGATCTATGTCGCCGGCCGGCGCCAACCATGGCCAGGGGGTCGGATGCAAGCAGGCGGACGGAAATTGGAAAATGCAAAGTTGAGTTTTGACGAGACCTTGGCGTCGCTTTCCGATAACAGAGCGCGGTTCCTCCCGGCCCGAGGCCGGGCCGCTCCCGAGGCCCGTTGATGGTCTGGTTCGTCCTGACGGTAATGACCGCTGTCGCAGTCCTCGCCGCGCTCTGGCCGATCCTTCGTCCATCGTCGGGCCCAGGTTCTGACGAGGCGTCGGCCGAGGCCGCCTTCTTCAAGGCGCAACTCGAGGAGATCAACCGCGACGTCGAGCGCGGCCAATTGCCGCATGCCGAGGCGGAAAGCGCCCGCGCCGAGGCCGCGCGCCGGCTCATCGCGGCAAGTTCAGCCGCGCGTGAACCGCCGTCCGTCGGCGCTCCGCGCAATCGCTTGGCCGCCGCAGCGCTGATAGCCATTGGTTTGCCCGCCCTTGCCCTTCCGCTCTATGCGTTCCTCGGCCAGCCGCGGATGCCGGACGAGCCGCTGGCAAGCCGCCCGGTTCGGGAGGAGGCGACCGGCGACATCGAGGCCGCGATCGCGGCGATCGAGGCGCGACTTATCGCCAAGCCCGACGACGGAAAAGGCTGGGCGGTGATCGCCCCCGTCTACATGCGCCTCGAGCGCTATGACGATGCGGCGCGCGCCTATTCCGAGGCTTTGCGGCTTCTGGGCGAAGATCCCGCGCGCCGCGCCGGCTATGGCGAGGCTCTGGTCGCCGCCGCCGGCGGCGTCGTCACCGGACCGGCGCGCGAGGCCTTCGACCGGGCGCTCGCCGACCAGCCGGGACAACCGCAGGCGCGCTTCTACCTCGCCCTTGGGGCCGAGCAGGACGGTAAAACCGACGAGGCGATTCACGCCTACGAAACTTTGATCGCGGATTCTCCGGCCGACGCGCCGTGGCGGAACGTCGTGAACGCGCGTCTGGGAGCGCTCAAGGGCGAACCGGCCCCGATCGAGGCCGCGGCGGGCGCCGCCGCCGCCATCCCCGAAGCGCAGCGGCCGATGATCGAGGGCATGGTCAACAAACTCGCCACCCGACTCTCCAGCAACGGCGGCAGTGTCGACGAATGGTTGCGCCTCATTCGCGCCTATACGGTGTTGCATGAGGCGGACAAGGCCAGGACGGCTTTCGCCGACGCACGCAAGGCGCTCGGCTCCGATGCGGACGCAGTCGCGAGCCTGAATGCGCTCGCGCGCGACCTTGGCCTCGGAGATGCGAATTGACCCGCCGCGGGCGCCGGCTTGGACTCATCGCCGTCGCGCTCGCCGTCATCGGCGCAGCGGCCGGCATCGCGCTCTATGCGCTCAGCGACAGCATCGTCTTCTTCTACAGTCCGAGCGACGTCGTCGCCAAGGCGGTGCGGCCGGGCGCGCGGTTGCGCATCGGAGGTCTCGTCAAGCCGGGCTCGCTGGTGAAGTCCGCGGACGAGGAGGCCGCGTTTGTCGTTACCGACGGCGCCAACGATCTCGCGGTCTCCTATCAGGGCCTGCTCCCCGACCTGTTTCGCGAGGGACAGGGCGTGGTCGCCGAGGGCGTCCTGAAGGCGCCCGGCCAAATGCGCGCCGAGACTATTCTCGCCAAGCACGACGAGCGTTATATGCCGCGTGAAGTCGTCGAGTCGCTCAAGAAACAGGGGCGCTGGCAGGAAGGGGAGGCAGTCGCCAAACCATGATCGTCGAGATCGGCCATTACGCGCTCGTTCTTGCGCTCTGCGCCGCGATCGCGCAGGCGATCGTCCCGCTTTGGGGCGCCCGCATCGGCGACGCCGGCCTCATGGGCGTCGGGCAGAGCGCCGCGCTGACCCAGTTCGCCCTTGTCGCGCTCGCCTTCGCGGCGCTGGTCAATGCGCATTTGACCTCGGATTTCTCGGTCCTCAACGTCGCCGAGAATTCCCACAGCGCCGTGCCGGCGATCTACAAGATTTCCGGGGTGTGGGGGAACCATGAAGGCTCGATGCTGCTGTGGGTTCTGATCCTGGCGATCTTCGGCGCGCTGGTCGCGCTCTTCGGCCGGCCGTTGCCGCGCAGGCTCCGCGCTGACGCGCTCGCCGTCCAGGGCCTCATCAGCGTCGCCTTCCTCGCCTTTATTCTCCTGACCTCGAACCCGTTCGAGCGACTGTCGCCGGCCCCATTCGAAGGGCGCGACCTCAACCCGATTCTGCAAGACCCAGGCCTCGCCATCCATCCGCCGTTGCTGTATCTCGGTTATGTCGGCTTCTCGATCGTTTTTTCCTTCGCCGCCGCTGCGCTGATCGAGGGCCACATCGATGCGGCCTGGGCGCGTTACGTGCGTCCCTTCGCGCTCGTCGCCTGGAGCTTTTTGACGCTCGGCATCGCCGCCGGCTCCTTTTGGGCCTACTACACCCTCGGCTGGGGCGGGTTCTGGTTCTGGGATCCGGTCGAGAACGCGTCTTTGATGCCGTGGCTCGCGGGCACAGCCTTCGTCCATTCCGTCGCGGTGATGGAAAAGCGCGACGCTTTGAAAGTATGGACGATCTTTCTAGCGATCATCGCCTTCTCGTTTTCGCTGCTCGGCACCTTTCTCGTGCGTTCGGGGGTGCTCACGTCGGTTCACGCCTTCGCCAGCGACCCGCGCCGCGGCGTCTTCATCCTGGCGATTCTCGCGCTGTTCATTTGCGGCTCGTTTGCGCTCTTCGCCTGGCGCGCGCCGATGCTCAAGCAGGGCGGGCTGTTCGCGCCGGTCTCACGCGAGGGCGCGCTCATCGTCAACAATCTCCTGCTGACCACCTCGTGCGCGACTGTGTTCTTCGGCACGCTTTATCCGCTGGCGCTCGAACAACTGACCGGCGAGAAGATCACCGTCGGCGCGCCCTTCTTCAATCTGACCTGCGGCGCGCTGCTATTGACCGCCTGTCTGGCCGCCCCGTTCGGGTTCTCGCTGGCCTGGAAACGCGGCGATCTATTGGGAGTTGCGCAGCGGCTGACCGTCGCCATCGTCGCCGGCGCGGTTACCGCGATCGTTGGATGGGCGTGGCTTCACGGCGGGCCGATCCTTGCCCCGATCGCCGCTGGCCTGGCGATCTTCGTCATCATCGGCTCGCTAACCGAAGTTCTCACCCGCGTCTGGCGGCCGGGCCAGCCAGCCGGCGTCGCTTTCAGACGGGCGACCGGATTGCCGTTGTCGTTCTTCGGCGCGGCGCTCGCCCACATCGGGCTCGGCGTCACATTGTTGGGACTGGCAGGGGTCAGCTTCGGCGCGGAAGCGATTGCGACGCTGCACAAAGGCGTCGCCCAGCGGATCGGGCCGTATGACGTCACGCTCGACCAGGTCGGCCAGCGCGTTGGTCCGAACTATCAGGAAGTGACGACCGCGATGACCGTTACCTCGCGGGGCGCGGTCGTCGCGCATATCGAGCCGGCGCGCCGCCAGTTCGCCGCGCGGCAGATGACGACCACCGAAGCCGGGCTGGCGACCCTCGACTTCGGTCAGGTCTATGTATCGATCGCCGATCCCACGCCCGATGGCGACGTGCCGGCGCGCCTTTACTGGAAGCCGCTGGTGACGCTGATCTGGCTCGGGGCGGGCGCCATGGCGTTCGGCGGCGCCCTGTCGCTCGCCGACCGGCGTCTGCGCTTCGGCGTCGCGGCGCGCGCCAAGGCGGCCCGGGCCGCGGTCGCCCAGGCGGCGGAGTGATCGATGCGGCGGATTGGCTTGGCGCTTCTCCTGATGGCCTTCGCGCTCGCTCCCGCGCCGTTGTTCGCGGTTGAGCCGGACGAGGTGATGAAGAACCCTGCGCTCGAGGCGCGAGCGCGGGACTTGTCGGCGGAACTTCGCTGCATGGTCTGCCAGAACCAGTCGATCGACGATTCCGAGGCGCCGCTCGCGCGCGACATCCGCATCCTCATTCGCCAGCGCATCGCGAACGGAGAGAGCAACGACACGGTGCGCGCCTATCTCGTCTCCCGCTATGGCGATTTCATCCTCTTGAAGCCGCCATTCAAGCCTGAGACCTTGTTGTTGTGGTTAAGCGCGCCGTTGACGCTCGGCGCTGGTCTCGCCGCCGTGCTGCTCGCGCGACGCCGGGCGCCCCGCGCGACGCCGGCGCTCAGCGGCGAGGAAGAGGCAAGGCTCGCGCTCCTGATGAAGAGCGACGGCGCGGCCGGTGACTCGCCAGCGTCATTCTGAGGCGGCCCGGCGGAAGCGGGACCCTCGAACGATGCTCCAGTTGGGGCGAGCGATGGGCTGCGCTCGATCTTGGCCGAACGGAGTTCGTCGCGCAGCATCGGCGGTCTGCGGCCTCGTTCGCTTTGGAAGCCTCGCAGCCTTGGCCTGGGTCGCAGTCGACTCAAGCACAGCGGCGGCAAGTTCCTGCGACAGCGACATGATCGTAAGGATTGAAACGACGGCGGGCCATGCGTGCTGGACCTATCGTGGCCCCGCGACCAGCTTCCTCGGCCGGTTCTCGAGCGGGCAGGCGATCGTCGCCCGGATGTTCGGCCAAGCCGCTGACTATGATCCGCGAACGGGACGCGCCGCGCTGTCGTGGCGGCCCCGAGATCCCAATGTCGAGGGACCCGGCGGCTTCTACTTCGGCGCTCCGCAGGCGCCCGGCCAATTGATGTTCGTCGCGCCCGCAAACGGGATCTACCGCTTCAGCTTTTCACCGTGCGCGATGTGGGGCGCGACGGGCGCCGTCAAAATCTGCGCGCGTTGAAGATTTGTCGCCGCCGTCGCGCTTCGCGGATAGGGATCGGAGGATGGACCGCACGTTCCGTTGCGTCACTACAAAGGACGCTTCTTTGTTTCTCGTTCCTTATGTTTAACCCCAAGAGGGCTTCGCTTCCGTAGCGTAAATCGCGCTCGCCGTTCACAACTCGAAAAGCTGGCGACTCCTAGGCTGTCTCCGGATGCGAGGCCCGCTCTATGGGCTTCTTCACAACAAGGAGAACGGCGTGCGTATTTCGTTTCGGGGTTCCGCTTTAGGGCTTGTTGCGGCCATGGCCGTCGCGGCCGCCTACGCCGCTTGGCATTCCGGCGCGCCCTCGCGCTCCGCCAGGTTGGCGGCGCCGAGCATCGCACAGGCGGTCGAATCGACCCTTTCGACCACGGCGCCCCCGCAGCGCCGCTGGCGACTGACGGCGCATTCGCCTCGCGGCGCTCGGAAACTGCGAATTGCGACTTTGGCGGCTGCGTTGATCCGTTGGCCGCCAATCCCACGGTAACTTGCGTGGCGTGCGCAGACGCCGCCGACTTCTCCCAATCGGATTTTGCGCGATCCACCCTAGGGACCGGGACGCCAACGTTCGCCGAGAGCGGCGTCGAGCCCCTCTCATTCGACCTCGGCGACGATCCCAGGCTGTACCTTTCGGGTTTCCAGCCCTCCGCCGTCGCCGCTCCGGCAGCGGAGATTTCAACCGCGGCGATGGTGACGCTCGGCCTCGCGGCAGTCGGGTGGGCGGCCCGAAGGACGCGCCGCTTGGCCCTCAAGTCTGGCGCCCGGCCCAGCGTTGTCTAGGGCCATGCCTTCACGGACCCGCTGCTTCCGCCGCGCGAAAGCCAATCTCATTTTAGGCCGAGGCGCTTTGGCGCGGGGTGACTGAGAAACTCACCCTCCCGCGATGATCGACTTCAAGAACGCGATGTGGCGCGCGAAAGCCGCCCGCCCTTCCGCGCTCGCCTTGACGGTCGTCCGCGGGCGTCGCGCGACGAACGCCTTGGTCACGTCGACATAGCCGGCGCGCGCCAGATGGTCGAGATGCGCGCCGAGATTGCCGTCGGTGGCGCCCGTCAAACCCTTGAGACGCGTGAAGTCGAGCCCCTCGTCGCCGGGATCGCAGGCGGTCAACGCCGCCATCACCCTGAGGCGGATCGGCTGGTGGATGACATCGTCGGGTCCCTCCATCGTCAGGCCCGCCGCATCCACAGCCCGCATATAATGAAGCCGCCGCCGGTGACGATCGCGAGCCACAGCGGAAAGGCGGCGCCCGACCAGAAATATCCGGCGAGGATCAGGGCCGTGAGGCCTAGGCCGACGCCCGTGAAGACCCACCCAAGCCAAAGTCCCGCGACCGCATAGCCGAACAGGAATAAAGTCGGCCAGAACGCCATCTCCTGCCGCGGCGCTAGACGCCCCAGGAGATCCGCCCAGATCCAGCCGAAGACGTAAAACAGAGCAAAGGCGGCAAGCGCCCGCAGCGGAAACCGGGCGGCCGGGCCCCCGCCGCGGCGCAAAAGGAAGATCGTGCCGGCGACGCCGACCGCGTCGACGAGCATCCATCGCGAGCCGAACCATCCGGCGCGATCGCGATCAGCCCTCCGCGCGCGAGGTCGACCACGCCCCACAGGATGATGATCAGGGCCGCGTTGCGGTAAAGCCGCGACTGCTTGACTCTGGCGACGACGTTCTCGACGTCGGCGAGCATTGCGGCGGCTTCATCGGACGGAATGGTCATGGTTGTCGCGCGGGCAGAGCCTCGGGGCTCGCCGTCCGCGCCTGAGGCGGTGGCAGGAGACCTAACCGCCGGCAGAGGAAGAACAGCCGCCGGCCGAACGTCACGCTCATCGCAATCATCAGCCCGAGGCTCAAGCCCCCGATCACGGAGCGCAAGGCCATGGCCTCCAACATCGGCAGGGTCCACACCGCCCAGACATAGAACGCAGCCTTGAGGAAGAAATAGGCCGCCCAGATCAGCGTGAACAGGCGAAAAAAGGCGCGAATCTCGGCCGTCGCGACGAAGTTCTCGCCGCGTTGCTCGGCGACCTCCTGGAGCATCGGCTTTTCGCCGAACGCGCCGGCCACGAAGGCAAGGCCGGTGGCGACGTTGGTGACCGCCGCCTCGTACTTGAGCATGAACGGCGAGGTCGAGGCGAGATCGACGAGGCCGAAGACCAAGGTCAGGCCGCTGGTCAGCAGATAGAGCCGGGTGAAAGGCAGGCCCTTTCGCCGCCGCCAAACCGCGTCCGCGACGATGAACAGGACAGAGCCAAGGATGGCGGGCTTCACGCCGAGGGTCGCGGCGAGCCCCCAGAAGACGATCAGCGGGCCGAACTCCGCGAAGGCGAAGCGGGCGACGGCGTAGAACCTGGACATGACTCTCTCCGGGCTCAGAAGTCGGTTTCGGCCATTGCGGCGAGGACCGCCTTGATCGCCTCGGGCCGGTAGACGATCCCTATATGATCGACGCCGGGAACGATCGTCACGCTGGCGCCGAGCGGCGGCAGCGCGCGGCGATAGGCCTCGGCGTCCATCAGCTCGTCGTCGGCGCCGGCGACGACCGCAATCCGGCCCCTGGCCTGCTCGAAGGCCCGCTTCCAGTCGGGCGGGGCGGTATAGTTCTGCAACAGGCGAAAGGAATAGCGCCTGGTCACAGCCATTTTCGCCTCCGGCGCGTTGGCGAAGGCGATGGCCGGCAACGCCTGCGGCCAGTCGATCCCGAGTTTGCCGAGCGCGAGCGCCGCCATGATCCGCGGCATATCGGGCGAAGCCCACAGGCCGCGACCTTCCGACGGACGATTGGTCGGCGCGGAATAGCCGAGATAGGGAGCGAGCAACACGAAACGATCGAACCGATCGGCAAGCGGCCCGCCAGCGATTCGCAGCGCGAACCCGCCGCCAGCCGAATGGCCAATCAGCGAGACTCTCGCCGCCGGGTAGGTCTTGCGGAGTTCGGCCAGAGATCGGCAAGGTCGTCGTCGAGCTGCCCGAGATAGGCGACGTCGCCGCGCGTCCCCGAGGCGCCGTGGCCGCGGATGTCGACCGCGACCGCCGTTATCCCGGCGCCAGCGAGCGCGGCGGCGATTGGATGCATTTCGGTCGATTCGGCTGACGAGCCGTGCGCCAAGATGGCGACCCGGTCTTTCGCTCCATTCGCGGCGGGATAAAGCCGGTAGGCGAGCCAGGTTCCGTCGCGGGCCTGATAGCGGCTGAGCGCTGGCGCGCCGGCAGCGTCGATCCGCATCGCGCCCTCGTGGATCGAAGCGAGCGGCGGGGGCGCGCGCAAAGGCGAGGCCAGCATCAGCGCGAGCGTGATCGCGGCGACGCCGACCAGCGCCAGCAGGCCAAGCGCGCCTTGAAAGAGTGCGGAAAACGACATGAGGACTCCATTTCAGATAACTCTATATGACAGAGTATTCTGAAATCAGTCAATCCCCGTTCCGAAATCAAGCTCCCATCGCCTTGTCGTTCGCCCGCGGCTGGGCGATACCCTTTCGGAAACACGCAGGGGCTGGCGATGGCTTTAACCAAGCACAATCGGATGACAGTCGCCGGCCTGCGCGGGCTCAAAGGCAGGCGGCAATTGACCATGCTGTTCGTCGAGACGCCCGACGAGGCGGCCGCGGCAGCGGCGGCGGGCATCGACATCCTGTCGATCATCGAGCCGGTGTGGTCGCCGGCGATGCGCGAAGCGGCCGGCGACTGCTTCGTCCAGGTCGGGCTCATCTACGGCCAGCATTGCACGTATGAGGATTATCTGCGCGCCGCCCATGCGGGGCTGATGATCGGCGGCGACGCCTTCTATTGCGCCGGGAGCCTGGACACGATCGGCAAGCTCGCGGCGGAAGGCATTCCCGTCGTCGGCCATGTTGGCCTCATCCCCGCGCGGGCGACCTGGACCGGCGGCTTCAAGGCGGTCGGCAAGACCGCCGCCCAGGCGATGCAGGTCTATGAGCACGTCAAGCAACTCGAGGCGGCCGGCGCGGTCGGCGCCGAGATCGAGGTCGTTCCGGCTCGGGTCGCCGCCGAAATCTCGAAGCGCACCTCGCTCATCCTGTTGTCGATGGGCGCGGGAGCCGGCGCCGATGCGCAATATCTGTTCGCCGAGGACGTGCTCGGCTATTCGCGCGGCCATCAGCCGCGGCACGCCAAAGTCTATCGCAACTTCCGTGCTGAATACGACCGCCTGCAGCGCGAGCGCGTCGCCGCGTTCAAGGAGTTCCGCGCCGACGTCGAGAGCGGCGCCTATCCGGAGGACAAGCACCTCGTGCCGATCGCCGACGCCGAGTTCGATGCGTTTATGAAGGCGCTGGACAGGTAGGGCGACGCAGGCCGGTTCCCCCGGCCGGAATCTGAGCGGGGTAGCGCGTAGTCCGTCACAGCAAAAAAGCCAGCGCGGCCTCGCACGCCTGCTCGACCTTCAACGCGATGAGCCCGTCGGCGCGGGTCCGGCCGAGGTTGACCGCCGCCACCGGCTTTCCGGCGCTCGCCGCCCATTGGACGAAGCGGTAGCCGGAATAGACCATCAGCGAGGAGCCGACGACCAGCACGGCGTCGGCTTGTTGCAGATGTCGCCCGGCCGCGTCGACCCGCTCGCGCGGGACGTTCTCGCCGAAAAACACAACGTCTGGCTTCAGCATGCCGCCGCACGATCGGCAGGACGGCACGGCGAAGGAGGAAAAGTCGGCGCTCTCCAAGTCGGCGTCGCCATCCGGCGCATCGGCTGCGTCCAGTTCGAGCCAGCCGGCGTTCAGCCGGCCGAGCTCTTCCTGCAGCGCGTCGCGCGGCGTTCTGCGTTCGCAACCCATGCAGCGGACGAGATCAATCCGCCCATGCAGGTCGATCACCCGCGCGCTGCCGGCCGCCTGATGCAGGCGGTCGACATTTTGGGTCAGAAGAAGCTCGACGCCGCCCCTCGCTTCGAGCCGGGCCAGGGCGCGATGGGCGTCATTCGGCCCGGCGCGGCTTATGCGCCGCCACCCGATCAGGCTGCGCGCCCAATAGCGCCGGCGCGTGGCTTCTTCGCCCATAAAGGCCTGAAACGTGACGGGCGGCGACCGTTTCCATTGGCCGTCGGCGTCGCGATAGTCCGGAATCCCCGAACTCGTGCTGCAGCCCGCGCCGGTCAGGATGAAGAGCCTTCGATGCTCGTCGACGAAATCGTGAAGGCTGGTCCATTCAGCCATGAGATCAGGAGAGCGCCGCACCTCCGCCCTCGCCATGAGCGGGCTCCGCGCCTTCACGAAGGCGTAGCGGAAGGAGGCCGTCCCGAATCCGCTGAAGCGATCGTTTGGAGCTTTGCTTTCTTCCCGGCGCCTGGGGCAGCCGCCGCGACGGAAGTTGCAGGAGGCGACGCCGCGGCCATCACGGTTGCCGGAGGCGCGGCGGGCGCGATCAAAGTTGCGGCAGGCGGGGTCGACGCCGCGAGCGCCAGCTCTCGCGCGCGCCTGGCCAATCTGAGCCCGGTGACAAACCGCCGGACGCACTCTTGCTCAATGCCGGGCGAAGGGTCGCTTCCGCCATCCTCGAGACCCGTGAACAGAGCCCTGTAGAGGATTTGGACCTGGTTCTCGTAGGCGGACTCGATGAGGTCGGCTTCGGAGACTGGGTTCGGCATGGTGGTCTGCCCGTGAATTTTGGCGACCGTCTCCACCTTTGGCTTCGACTGTCAAGGCGTTTGGCTTGCAGTCGGCTTCACTTGGCCCAGTCCAGCACGATCTTGCCGCTGTCGCCGCGGCGCATGGTCTCGAAGCCTTCGAGGAATTTTTCCGCCGGCAGGCGGTGGGTGATGACCTTGCGCACGTTAAGCCCGCTTTCCAGCATCGCGATCATCTTGTGCCAGGTCTCGAACATTTCGCGACCGTAGATCCCCTTGATGGTGAGCTGCTTGAAGATCACCTTGTTCCAGTCGACGAGCGCGGGCTTGGCGGGGAGGCCGAGCAACGCCACCCGCCCGCCGGTGATGATGGCGTCGAACAGCTGATCGAACGCCGCCGGCGCGCCGCTCATTTCGAGCGCGACGTCGAAGCCCTCTTTCATCCTGAGCCGGCTCATCGTCTCCCTGAGATCCGTCTTCGACACATCGACTGCGACGACGTCGGCGACCTCTTCGGCCAGCGCCAGGCGGCGCGGATTGACGTCGGTGATCACAACATGGCGCGCGCCGATATGCCGCGCGACCGCCCCGGCCATGATGCCGATCGGTCCGGCGCCGGTGATCAGCACGTCCTCTCCCACAAGATCGAAAGCGAGCGCGGTATGGACCGCGTTGCCGAGCGGATCGAGGATTGCGCCGAGCTCGTCATCGACGTCGGCGGGCAGCGGCACGATGTTGAACGCCGGCACCCGCACATATTCGGCGAAGGCGCCTGGGATGTTGACCCCGATCCCGCGGGTCTCGGGATCGAGATGGTAGCGCCCGCCGCGGGCCGCCCGGCTCCTCATGCCGATCACGTGGCCCTCGCCCGATACGCGCTCGCCAACCTGGAGGCCTCGCACGTTGGCGCCGACCGCAGCAATCTCGCCCGAATATTCGTGGCCGACCGTCATCGGCGTCGGGATCGTCTTTTGCGCCCATTCGTCCCAGTTGAAGATGTGCACATCGGTTCCGCAGATGCCGGTCTTGTGGATCTTGACCAGCACGTCGTCGGGTCCGACCGATGGGATCGGCTGCTCTTCGAGCCAGAGGCCCGGCTCAGGCTTTTGCTTGACGAGGGCGCGCATGGGGCTTCCGGGCAGTGGACGGCGGGGCTGGGCCGCCGTGACGTTTTAGCCGCTCGAGCCAACTTGCGATAGCGGCGGCAAATGCGATCGCTCGAGTTGCGGCTTGGGACGGACGCAGACTGTCCCCGGCCGCCTAGAGGTCGAAATTGGTGGGCAGCATGACCACGTCGCGAATCGTCATGCCGCGCGGCCGCGTCAGCATGAACGTCACCACATTGGCCACTTCGCTGGCCTCGAGCAGGCTTCCGACTCCCTCGCTTCCTTCAGCTTCTCCGGCGGCCAGTCCGCAAGCAGCGCGGTGATGACAGGGCCGGGCGAGATCGAGCCGACGCGAATGCCGTGCTTGAACACCTGCCGCCGCACCGTCTGGACAAAGCAGTTGATCGCCCATTTGGACGACGCATAGACCGGCTCCCATGGCGTCGGAAAATGGGCCGCGAGCGAACTCGTGACGATGATGTCGCCGGTCCGACGCTCGATCATGTGAGGCAGCACGTCGTGCACGTTCTTCATCACGACGTTGACATTCAGGTTCAGCATCCGGTCGATGGCCGCGGTGTCGGCATCGACCAGGTCGCCGCCGACATAGGCGCCCGCGTTGGCGTGCAGGATATCGAGTTGGCCTGCCTTCTCCAGGACTCTCGGCAGCAATGTGGCGCAGTCCTTCGCATCGAGCAGGTTGATGACCAGCGGGATCACGGCGTCGCCGTGCTTGTCGCGGAGCGCCTTCAGCGCCGCCTCGTCGCGATCGACCATCACCACGCGCGCGCCCAGCGCCAACATCGCCTCGGAGCTCGCCAATCCGATGCCCGACGCAGCCCCGGTCACGACGGCGACCTTGCCTTTCAATTCTCTCGCCATAGGTCTCCTCCCCGTCGGTCGCCCGAGCGCGCTGTGCGCGTCGGCGCCGCGGATACCGGTTTTGTGCATTTTCGCCAGCGCCCTGTCAGCACCGATCTGGCCTTCTTCTTAGGCGTAACCGATAGCGCGCTTTCCCCATCGTTCGCTTTCGACGGAACAAATCGCGCTGTCGGCCTTGACAAGTACTCGTCTCACGATTATTGAATTCAGTATGCTGAATTCCATACTGGAGTTACTGGTCGTTGCGCCTAACCTGATCGATCAGGTTCATGAACGGATGGTGGACGCCATCGCGGAAGGAGTTCTGGCCCCTGGCGAACGGCTTGCTCAGGAGCAGGTTGCAGAGCGGCTTCAACGTCTCACGCCAGCCGGTGAGCCATGCTTTGCAACTGCTGAAACGTCAGGGCCTCGCTGTCGAGCACGGTCATCGCGAACTCTCCGTGGCGCCGATCAATCCGGAAAGGATGCGCGACCTCTATCAGCTGCGAGCGGTCATCGATGGGCTAGCCTGCCGGCTCGCGGCCGAGCGGGTGGCCCGCAGTCAGGCGCCGGCGGTGGAGATCGGAGGCACTCCTAGGCAACGGCTTTCCGCTGGCGACTTGTCAACCGAAGCGCACCATCCATGATTGGATCGCCGCCGACGTCGACTTCCATCAAAGCATCTACCTGCTGTCGGGGAATGTCGCGCTCGCCGAAACTGTTTCGGAGCGGTGGCCTCACTTCAAGCGCTGCATGGGGACATCGCTGTCGACCCCCGTGGTCCGCGCAGGAATTTGGGCCGAACACGCTGCTATCGCCGACGCCATCCTCTCAGGCGCGGCGCGGGCAGCCGAAGAGCGCCGCAACCCACCACGCGGAAAAGGCCGGTTCCGCGCTCTACCAACGTTTGAAAGAGGAAGCCACCCAACAGCCGGCCCGTCGCGCCTAATCCGAAGCAGGAGGCAGACATGATGTTGAGCGAAGACCAACTCATAACCTTCGATCGTGAGGGCTACCTTTTTCTTCCCGACTGCTTCGCCGATGAGGAGATTGCAATTTTTCGGTCAGAGGCCGACGCGATCTACGCGACCGACCGCAAGGAGATTCTGGCGTGAAAAACATGTACGCCCTTGGACCGGCATTCGCCGCTCACACTTACAACGAGGCTTTCCGCCGTCTCGCCGCGCATCCGCGTCTGATCGAGCCGATCGAGCGGCTCCTTGGCGAAGCGGTCTACGTCCACCAGTTCAAGGTCAACGCCAAGGCGCCGTTCGACGTACTCTGGCAATGGCATCAGGACTATGGCGTGTGGGCGCGCGAAGACGGCATGCTCGAGCCGCGAGCGATGAACATTTCCGTCTTTCTCGACCAAGTGATGCCCTTCAACGGTCCTCTGATGCTCATTCCGAAGAGCCACAAGTCGGGCGTCCTAGAGGCGGGTCACGATACGACGACGACATCCTATCCAATCTGGTCGCTAGACAACGCCACAGTCGCTCGTCTGACAGCGGAAAGCGGGATTGTTGCGCCGACTGGAAAGCCGGGGAGCGTGCTGATGTTCCACGGCAATCTGGTGAGCATGCGAATCCGCCAAACATAACACCCTATCCTCGCACGATCGTCTATCTGACGCTTCGCACGGTCTCCAATCACATCACCAAATTCGCGCTCGAAGAATCGGATCGCACACCGTGACTCCACGCCAATGGCAGCGCTCAAGGATGACACATTGCGGCAACTGGCGCGCAAAGGCGCCAAGGCAGCTTAACTTCGCCAGCTACACGATCCCCAGCGCCTTGCCGGCCTCGGCGAACGCCGCGACCGCGAAGTCGACGTCCTGCGTGTTGAGCGCCGCCGACATCTGGGTGCGGATGCGCGCCTGGCCTTTCGGCACGACAGGAAAGAAAAAGCCCGCGACATACACGCCGCGCTCGTCCAGCGCCCGCGGCGAGGTCCTGCGCAAGGCGCGCCTCTCCGAGCATAACCGGAATGATCGGCGTCTCGCCGGGCAGAACCTTGAAACCGGCTTGTCTCGATTCCCGCGCGAAACCGTTTCGCATGCGCTCGCAGGAGCGCGCGGCGGTCATCGGCCTCGATGGCGATTTCCAGCGCTTTCAGCGCCCCGGCGGCGACCGGCGGGGCGAGCGAATTCGAGAACAGATAGGGCCGCGCCCGCTGGCGCAACAGGTCGACGATCGGCTGGGCGGCGGCGACGAAGCCGCCCATGCCGCCGCCCAGCGTCTTGCCGAAGGTGCCGGTGACGATATCGACGCGCGCGCCCGCGCCGGTCAGCGCCGGCGTGCCGCGTCCTTTTTCGCCGAGATGTCCCGTCGCATGACAATCGTCGACCAGCACCAATGCGCCGTAGCGGTCGGCGAGCGCACAGATCTCCTTCAGTTTCGCGACGTAGCCGTCCATCGAGAACACGCCATCGGTCGCGATCAGCTTGAAGCGGGCGCCCGCGTCGTCAGCCTCTTTCAGGCGGTCCTCAAGCTCGTTCATATTCGAGTTGGCGAAACGATAGCGCTTCGCTTTGCTCAGGCGCACGCCATCGATGATCGAGGCATGGTTGAGGCTGTCGGAGATGATCGCGTCGGCCTCGTCGAGCAGCGGCTCGAACACGCCGCCATTGGCGTCGAAGCAGGCGGCGAAAATGATTGCGTCGTCCTTGCCGAGATGCCGGGCGATCGCCTGTTCGAGTTCGCGGTGCAGGGTCTGCGCGCCGCAGATGAAGCGCACCGAGGCCATGCCGAAGCCGAACTCGTCCATCGCGCTCTTGCGCCGCGGCGATGATCTCCGGGTGGTCGGCGAGGCCGAGATAATTGTTGGCGCAGAGGTTGACCGCCTCGCGCTGGCCATTCGCCGAGGCGACGCGGATCCGGCCTCCCTGCGGCCCGGTGAGCAGTCGCTCGCGCTTCATGAGCCCAGCGGCCTCGATCTCGTCGAGGGTCGCGCGGAGGTGGCTGAGAAATGCATCGGACATGGCGGCCCGCCGGACGATCAAGGCGCCGAGCATAGCAGCCGGTCGGCGGCGCTCAAACGCCCCAATCGATCAGAGCATCGCCGCGATGGATCGCGTCGGCCTCCGCCGTCAACCTGCCGTCCGCTTGATGCAGAATGAGGGCCGGCGCGATCCGCAGCGGCGCTCTTGAACCCTTCACGCCGGAGACGAGCAGGCGGTGAGCCGAGACGCCGGCGCGCGGATGAACTGGCAGCAAGACGCGCGCGCCAAGCCGGTTCTCCGCCGCCGCGAGGATCGCAGCGAGCGCCTCGGGCCGGTGGATCATCACAAATCGCCCGCCTGGCGCGAGAAGCGCAAGGCAGGCGCGAATCCAGTCCGCCAGCGTCGCTCCCCCGGAGGGCGAGAAGACGTGCGCTCGCGCGCGCCCGGCGTCGGGAGACGCGCGAACCGTTCCAGGCTCGTAGAACGGCGGGTTGGTGACCACGCAATCCGCCGCCTCATTGTTGAGGCCCCGCATCGCGCCGCCCCCGAGCCCGGAGAACGTCGACCACGAGGACGCGCACGCGCTTGTCAAACCCGTTGCCGACCGCATTTTCCTCCGCCAGCCGCGCCAGACCGGGATCGATCTCGACGAGAGCAACGGTCGCTTCGGCGGACCGCTGCGCCAGCGCGAGCCCAACCGCGCCGACGCCAGCGCCGACGTCGACGATCCGGCCCCGGGCGTTGCCGGCAGCCGCGATGAGCAGCGCCGCCTCCGAGCCTGCCCGATGACCGTGTTTCGGCTGGGCGAGGGTCAACCGGCCGCCGAGCCATCGGTCCGCGGACGTCTCATCATAAGCGGCGACCTGTCTCGACGCGGACGCCCGCTCAGCCATCGCGCAGTTCTCCGGCGAGCCCTGCCTCGGCGATGAGGCGGCGGGCCCGCTGCGCCTCGCGCGCGTCGACCAGGATTCGCCTCGGGAGGAAGCCAAGCGAGCCCTCGACGGCGGCCATGTTCTGATCGGCGACAAAGAAGGCGACCCGTTCCGCTTTGAGAATCGATTCGATGACGCTGATCAGAACGAGATCGTTGGTGCGCAGAATTTCAACCACAGATGACCCCGGCGGGCGCCCTTGCCCCGTTGTTTCGCCGTCTTTATGGTCGTTGCGCAACGTCTGGCAAGGGAAAGCCTCCGTGGGAGTTGTCGTTCCGCTTGAAGAAAAGTCCGCGGACCGGCTGATCGAGCCGCTCACGACGCTGGTCGCAGGCGACATGGCGAGGGTCAACCAAACCATTCTGTCGCGCACGGGATCGGACGTCTCGATGATCCCGGAAGTGGCCAACCACCTTATTTCGTCGGGCGGCAAGCGGCTGCGGCCGATTCTGACCCTCGCGACCGCCGGTCTATGCGGCTATGCCGGCGAAGGCCACATCAAGCTTGCCGCTGCGGTCGAATTCATGCACACGGCCACGCTGTTGCACGACGACGTGGTCGACGAGAGCGACATGCGGCGGGGCAAGGCGGCTGCGCGGGTGCTGTGGGGCAACGAGGCGAGCGTTCTGGTCGGCGATTTCCTGCTCGGGCAAGCCTTCAAGATGATGGTCGAGGTCGGCTCCCTGCCCAGCCTCGAAGTCCTCTCTAGCGCCGCCGCCGTGATCGCCGAAGGCGAGGTGATGCAGCTCTCCGCCGCCAAGGACACCGAGACGACGGAAGACGCCTATCTCGCCGTCATCCGCGCCAAGACGGCGGCGCTGTTCGCGGCGGCCTGCGAGGTCGGCCCGATTCTCGCCCTCCGCTCCAAGGCCGAGATCGCCGCCTGTCGCGGCTACGGCGCAAATCTCGGCATCGCCTTTCAACTCATCGACGACGCCCTCGACTATGGCGGTTCGGCGGCCAAGCTCGGCAAGAACGTCGGCGACGATTTTCGCGAGGGCAAGATCACCCTGCCGGTGGTGCTGTCGTTTCGGCGCGGAGCGACGAAAGAGCGCGAATTCTGGCGCCGCACGCTGGAAAAGGGGCAGATCGTGGACGGCGATCTCGAATTCGCCCTTTCGACGATGAAAGAGCATCGCGCGCTCGACGACACGATCGAGCGCGCCCGCCATTACGGGGCAATGGCGCGCGACGCGCTGGAATTGTTCCCAGCTTCGCCGTGGAAGCACGCTTTGCGCGGCGCGGTCGAATTCGCGATCAGCCGGGCGCACTGAGGCGATCGACCGACCCCTTTCTTGCTCGCTGAGGACGTGACGGTTCGAGGCTCTTCGCCATCGGTCAAAGGCGGTTAGATTTTATAACATTTTACTCACGTAATTTACCCTCATCCCGAGCCCCTGTCCTTTGCGTCTGGACGCGAGTCGGCCAACCGTCGTGTTGTTGAGCGGCGCTGCGGGCCAATTTCCCAGGGTGGCGAAGCGCCGATAATCAGCACTCAAGCGCCTCAAATCATTGGGCGCGGCGCTAAATGGCGAACCGTTGAGGTCGCCGGGCATGGCCAAGCGTTATATAGCCGGACAAGGCTCCGGAGTCAGCCTCGCGGCTCCTTCGCCGGATCCTCGCTCCTGAGTTCGCGACGCAGGATTTTTCCGATCGGAGTGCGCGGCAGGGTGGTCCGGAACTCCACGTGCCGCGGCGTCTTGTAGCCGGTCAGATATTGCCGGGAATGGGCGATGAGGTCGGCGGCCGTCACGCTTTCGTCCTTGCGGACGACGACGATCTTGACCGCCTCCCCGGTTCTTTCGTCCGGCACCCCGACGGCCCCGACCTCCCGGACGCCCGGATGGGTCATCATCACGTCCTCGATCTCGTTCGGATAGACGTTGAAGCCGGAGACGTTGATCATGTCCTTCTTCCGGTCGACGATGAACACATAGCCGCGGTCGTCGACGCGCGCGATGTCGCCGGTGCGCAGGAAACCGTCCGCCGTCATCACCTCCGCGGTCTCGCCGGGCATGTTCCAGTAGCCGGCCATGACCTGCGGGCCTTTGATGCACAATTCCCCGATCTCGCCGGCTGGAAGGTCACGCCCGTCGGCATCGCGAATCGCGATATCGGTCGAGGGCAGCGGCAGGCCGATCGCGCCCGTGAATTCGTCGATCGTCAACGGATTGGCGATTGCCGCTGGGGACGTCTCGGTCAATCCATAAGCCTCGATCAGCGGTTTGCCGGTCAGCGCCTTCCAGCGCTCGGCGACGACCCTTTGCACGGCCATGCCGCCGCCGACCGCCAGATGCAGGTTGGAGAAGTCTAGTTTCGAGAAGTCAGGATCGTTCAGCAGCGCGTTGAACAGGGTGTTGACGCCAGTGATCGCGGTGAACCGCGTTCCGCGCATCGCTTTGATGAAGGCTTTAATATCGCGCGGGTTGGGGATCAGAAGGTTCGCGGCGCCGATCATCGCCGGCACGAAGCAGTTCGCCAGCAGTGCGAACACATGATAGAGCGGCAACGCCGTTACGAAGACCTCGCCTCCCGATCCGAGCGAGGGGGCGAGCCAGGCGTGCATCTGCTGCAGGTTGGCGATGATGTTGCCATGCGTGAGCATGGCGCCCTTCGGCACGCCGGTCGTCCCGCCCGTATATTGAAGAAACGCGATGTCTGTCGGCTCGACGGGCGGTTCCGACAAGGGCTGGTGGCGGCCAAGCCCCAGCGCCCGATTGAAACGCTCCGCGCGCGGGAGACGCCAGGCAGGAACGGCGCGCCGGATATGGCGCAGGGCAAGATTGACGACATGCCCGCGCGCAGCGCCGAGTTGATCGCCCGCGCCAGTGACGATGACGGTCTTGACCGCCGTGTCCCCGATCGCCTGTTCGAGCGTGTGCGCGAAATTCTCAAGTACGACGATCGCTTCGGCGCCGGAATCGACGAGCTGATGGCTGAGTTCGCGCGGCGCGTACAACGGGTTGCAGTTGACAACCACGTAGCCCGCCCGCAGCGCGCCGAACAGCGCGATCGGATATTGCAGCAGGTTCGGCATCATCAGCGCGACGCGCGCGCCTACCGGCAAGGACGCGACATTCTGCAGATAGCTTGCGAAGTCGCGCGACTTGCGGTCGAGCTCGCCGTACGAAATCGCCCTGCCCATGCTGAGAAAGGCAGTTCGGCTCCGGTAACGGTCGACGCTGGTTTTGATGAAATCGCCGATCGAGCCGAACGCCTTCGTATCGACTTCAGCCGGAACGCCTTGGGGATAGGACTTCAGCCATATCCGTTCCATGTCGTCCTCGTAGTCAGCCCGCGAGCGTTCCCCGGCATTTGCCGGAACGCCTACGCCCGGCGGACAAAATATCCGGACGCCAGCCGCTAGGCTCTTTCCTTTCGCGGCTTCGGGGCCATTCTCCTTTTTGCTTACGCCTATCGCGAAAGAGTTTCCAGAAGCGGGAGACGGAATTCGGATTCCACGCCCTCGCACCCCCGCGCCCCCGCTTGGTGAGGCTCTTGAAAACTCGAGCTCAAATGCGTGACGTGGTCGACAAGGCGGGAATGAAGCGCGTGGAACGACGTCCGGCCTTGGCGAAGCGCGGAGGATCAGGAGCCGAGCAGCGCCTTTTTGGGGTCGCCGACCATGAACTCCCGGGTATCTGGATCCACCGAGTTCAACAGATCGTGAATGAACTTGTCTTGAACCTTGAAGCTCTCCTCGGGAGGCACGCCGAGCGTCGACACACGAAACAGCGCCCCGTCCGGGATCCACCCCCTGAGGCCGTAGCCAAGCTTCAGCGCCTGGCGCTCCCAGTTGCTGTTTGAGTTGTCGTAACCAATTCGCATCCAATAGCTGATCGGCTCAAGCCGCTCCTCGCGCGTAGCGACAAGCCTGGTCAGTTTGATTGGCGGCGCGGAGGGGGAATAGTCGAGTTTGTACCCGGCCGTGCGGGACACGCGGAAGCCTTGGGCGGTGTAGCAGACCTCCGGATGGTGCAATTGCAGGCGGTCGCTCTGGCTTTCTCCATAGGCCACCATCAGCATCACGACATGCCCGTCGCGATCGACGAAGCCGCGCGACACCTCCTGATTGTAGACCTCGCGCTCGAGCGAGTCCGGAGCGGGAGGCTGCACGACCGCGACGCCCGGAGCGGCCGCCCAATCGCCGAAATGCGTCGGTAGGTGTTTGTCGATGTCGAACACATCATGCGTGCGCGCCATCAGGTTGTGCGGCGTGAGCAGGATCGCAACCAGCGTCGCCGCCAGCATCGCCACACAGGCCAGGACGAGGTTCGTCGAACGCGTCATCTCGCTCTCCGGTCGGCGCGGCAGCCCGCCCGCCAGCATCTCAACATAGGCGCTCCGGCATTAGAGCGCAACGGACGACACCTAGGCGAATCAGCCGGCAGGCTTGCCCCGCCGGGGGAATTGGGGTCGAAAGGGCGGTTTCACAAGCCGCCCCGCCCCGCTATCAACCCGAACAATGAGGCAGAGCCATGACCGTTAACGACGTTCTCGAGAATGCCGGCTTGAAAGAAGCGGAGCTTCTTGGCGGCTCGCTCTCGGTCTTGTCGCCGATCGACGGGGCGGAAATCGCCCGCCTCAACCAGACGCCGCTGTCAGACATGCCAGCGATCATCGCGCGCGCTCGAAGCGCCTTCGCGGCCTGGCGCGAGATTCCCGCGCCCCGCCGTGGGGAGCTCGTGCGCCTGCTCGGCGAGGAATTGCGCGCCTCCAAGGGCGCGCTCGGCGCGCTGGTGACCCTTGAGGTCGGCAAGATCGTCTCGGAGAGTCTCGGCGAAGTGCAGGAGATGATCGACATCTGCGATTTCGCCAACGGCCTTTCGCGGCAATTACACGGTCTGGCCATCGCCTCGGAGCGTCCTGGGCATCGCATGATGGAGATTTGGCACCCAATGGGGACATGCGCAGTGATTTCCGCGTTCAATTTCCCGGTTGCGGTCTGGTCATGGAACGCCGCGCTCGCTCTCGTCTGCGGCGATCCGGTCATCTGGAAGCCGTCCGAGAAGGCGCCGCTCAGCGCGCTGGCCGCCATGAAGATCATGGATCGGGCGCTCAAGCGATTCGGCGACGACGCCCCCGAGGGGCTTGCTCAGATCGTGATCGGAGGACCGGAGATCGGCGAGGCCCTGGTCGCCTCCAAGGACGTGCCGATCGTCTCAGCCACCGGCTCGACCCGAATGGGCTCGATCGTCGGACCGAAGGTCGCCGCGCGCTTTGGCCGGGCGATCCTCGAGCTTGGCGGCAACAACGCCATGATCGTCACACCGTCCGCCGATCTCGACATGGCGGTGCGGGCGATTGTTTTCTCAGCGGTCGGCACCGCGGGGCAGCGCTGCACGTCGCTTCGCCGGCTCATCGTCCACCGCTCGGTCCGCGCCGACCTCACCCGGCGCCTCGTCAAGGCCTATTCCGGCCTGCCGGTCGGCGATCCGCGCAAGGCCCGCACGCTCGTCGGGCCGCTCATCGACCGCGCGGCGCTCGACAAGATGCAGGCGACGCTCGCGCGGGCCAATGTCGAGGGGGGCCTCGTTCACGGCGGCCGGACCGTCGGCGACGGCCCGCCCAAGGGCGGCGCCTATGTCGAGCCGGCGATCGTCGAAATGCCCGGGCAGACCGCAACGGTCAGACAGGAGACCTTCGCGCCAATCCTCTACACGCTCGGCTACGACAGTTGGGAGGAGGCGATCGCGCTCCACAATGACGTCCCGCAAGGCCTTTCCTCCTGCATCTTCACGCTCAATATGCGCGAAGCGGAGAGCTTTCTTTCCGGCGCCGGGTCGGATTGCGGCATCGCCAACGTCAATATCGGCCCCTCGGGGGCGGAGATCGGGGGCGCGTTCGGCGGCGAGAAGGAAACCGGGGGCGGGCGCGAGAGCGGCTCCGACGCGTGGAAGAACTA
The DNA here is from genome assembly GCA_963839185.1 of uncultured Alphaproteobacteria bacterium. Taxonomy (GTDB): domain Bacteria; phylum Pseudomonadota; class Alphaproteobacteria; order Rhizobiales; family Beijerinckiaceae; genus Roseiarcus. The sequence continues at coordinate 102,351 of CAWIUD010000032.1, forward strand.
TATGCGCCGACAGACGAGCACGGTGAACTATTCTGCGAAGCTGCCGCTTGCTCAGGGGGTCAGGTTCGACTTCTGATAACCTGCCGAAAGCGCGGGGCGATGCGAGACGTGATCGTCGTCGGCGGCGGCCACAACGGCCTTACCGCCGCGGCTTATCTGGCGGGCGCGGGGCTCAAGGTCACAGTGCTGGAGCGACGGGCGATCGTCGGCGGCGCGGCGGTCACTGAGGAGTTTCATCCGGGCTACCGCAATTCCGTGGCCGCCTACACCGTCTCGCTTCTGAACCCAAAAATCATCCGCGATCTCGAGCTTCGGCGCCACGGTCTCAGCATCGTCGAGCGCCCGCTGTCGAATTTCCTGCCGCTGCCAGACGGGCGCTTCCTGAAGGTCGGCCCGGGGCGGACGAAGGCGGAAGTCGCCAAGTTCTCGACCCGCGACGCCGGCTCTCTTCGACCAGTACGAAGCTCGGCTCGGGCGAATGACCGACGTGTTGAGGGCCCTTGCGCTCGAGACGCCGCCCAACGTCGCGACGGGCCGCGGGTTTGTCGCCGGCCTCGCCGGTCTTCTCGATGCGGCGAGAGCGGCGAACCGCCTGCGCCCCCTCGGGCTCGAGGGGCAACGCGATCTCGTTGAAATCTTCACCCGTTCGGCTGGCGAGGTTCTCGACCGGTGGTTCGAGAGCGATCCAATCAAGGCGATCCTCGGCTTCGACGGAATCGTCGGGACCTACGCCAGCCCCTACGCGGCCGGCACGGCCTATGTGCTGCTCCATCATGGCTTCGGCGAGGTCAACGGCAAGAAGGGCGTCTGGGGACATGCGATCGGCGGCATGGGGGCGATCACGCAAGCGATGGCCCGCTCGTGCGCGGCGCGCGGGGTCGAGATTCGCACCAACAGCGCCGTCGAGACCATTCTGGTCGAGAGGGGCCGCGCGGCCGGCGTAGTCACCGCCAAGGGAGACAAGATCAAGGCTCGCTCAGTCGTCTCGAATCTCCACCCGAAGCTGACCTTCGAGAAGCTCCTCGATCCGGCGGCGCTGCCGGCCGACTTTCGCGCCCGCATCGCCGCCTATCGCAGCGGCTCCGGCTCGTTTCGCATCAACGTCGCGCTCAGCGAACTGCCGAGCTTCGCCTGCCTGCCGGGGCGGGAGCCCGCCGAACATCATGGTTCGGGAATCGTGATCGCGCCGAGCCTCGCCTATATGGACCGGGCGTGGATGGATGCGCGCTCTCAAGGGCAGTCGTCGGCGCCGATTGTCGAACTCTTGATCCCCTCCACGCTCGACGCGACGCTCGCGCCCCCGGGGCGCCATGTCGCCTCCCTGTTCTGCCAGCATGTCGCGCCGAAACTGCCGGGCGGCCGTTCATGGGACGACGCGCGCGAGACCGTCGCCGATCTGATGATCGAGACGATCGAGGCGTACGCGCCCGGCTTCAAGGATTCGGTGATCGCCCGCCAGGCGCTCTCGCCGCTCGACCTCGAGCGGGAATTCGGCCTTGTCGGCGGCGACATCTTTCACGGCTGCCTCAGCCTCGACCAGCTCTATTCGGCTCGGCCGGTCCTCGGGCACGCGGATTATCGCTCGCCGGTGCCCGGCCTTTACATGTGCGGGGCGTCGACTCATCCCGGCGGCGGCGTGAGCGGCGCGCCGGGCCACAACGCGGCGCGCGAGATAATCCGGGACTTTCGCGCACGGCGGTTGGGACGATAGGCGCCTTTTCCTGGGCCGGCCCTCGCCTTGTCACGACGGTTTGATGTCGACGTCCGCGCCAAGCGCGCGCGCCGCCCGGCAGAACATTGTATGCGCGGGGGACTTCCCTCGCTTTCGAACCCTGAGATCCCATGTCCGCCCCTGACGCCGCCGAAATCCCGGACGGCCTCGCCAACCCGCAACGCCTGCTCGCGTTCCTGACCCTCGCTGTCGCGATATCGATGGCGGTCATCGACGGCACCATCGTCAACGTGGCGCTGCCGACGATGTCGCACGATTTCGCCGTCGCGCCCGAGAATGCGATCTGGATCGTCAACGCCTTCCAGCTGGCGGTCACCGTATCGCTGTTGCCGCTGGCGGCGCTGGGCGACATTTACGGTTATCGCCGCGTCTATTGGGCCGGCCTCGCCCTCTTCACAGTCGCCTCGTTGGCTTGCGCCGTCGCGCCGACCTTCAACGTGCTGACCTTCGCCCGCGTCGTTCAGGGGCTTGGCGCAGCGGGGATCATGAGCGTCAACATCGCCCTGGTGCGGTTCATCTATCCGCACGCGCGGCTCGGCCAGGGGGTGGGCAATATGGCGGTCGTGGTCGCCGTGTCCTCCGCCGCAAGCCCGACCGTCGCGGCCGCAATCCTTTCGGTCGCATCGTGGCGCTGGCTCTTCCTGATCAACGTCCCGCTCGGCGCGGTCGCGCTGGTCCTTGCGGCGCAGACCCTGCCGGAGACGCCGCGCGCCAAGGGGCGCCTCGATCTCCCGAGCGTGCTCCTCAACGCTCTGACGTTCGGGCTCGTCATCTCCGGGGTCAATCGCATCGGCCAGGGCGGGAACCCCTCCGTCGCGCTGATCGAGATCGCTATCGGGGCGGCGATCGGAATCGTCCTCGTCCGCCGGCAACTGCGTCTTCCCGCGCCGCTTCTGCCGGTGGATCTTTTACGCCGGCCGGTGTTCGCGCTTTCGCTCGCGACCTCGATCACGTCGTTCGGCGCGCAAAGCCTCGCCCTAGTGGCGTTGCCGTTTTATTTCGAGGATGTTCTTGGCCGCTCCGATGCCGCCACAGGATTGCTGATGACGCCGTGGCCGGTCGCGACGGCTCTCATCGCGCCGATCGCCGGACGCCTGGCCGACCGCTTCATCCCGGGAGTGCTCAGCAGCATCGGACTTCTGGTGATGGGGTGCGGTCTCGCCCTCGTCGCCATTCGGCTAAGCCATCCGACCCCACTCTCACTCGTGTTGGCGCTCGCCATCTGCGGCTTGGGCTTCGGGTTTTTCCAGTCGCCCAACAACCGGCTCATCATCGGCAGTGCGCCGCGCGAGCGCAGCGGCGGCGCGGCTGGGCTGCAATCCTCTGGCCGGCTCATTGGCCAGTCGTTGGGAACCGCCCTGATGGCTGTCGTCTTCGGCCGCGCGCCCGGACATGCGACGTCGATCGCCCTTTGGGGCGCCGCCGCTCTGACGCTGGTCGGCGCCTGCGCAAGCGGCTTGCGCAGGGCGTGAGGCGAGCGGCGGCCATTGAGGGAATCACGCTACCGATCTTCGCCGTCGTATTTGCGGACGAAGTCGACAAAGGCGCGCAGCGGCGCGGGCATGTTGCGGCTCGGATAGTAAAGGAACGGCCCGGAGAAGGTCTGCGGCCAGTCGGCGAGCACGGGCTGAAGCTCGCCGCGCTTGAGCGGCCCGCGCAGGAACTCCTCGAAGGTGCAGACGATTCCCAGGCCCGCGACGGCGGCGGAAAGCTCGAGTTCGATCGTCGAGGCGATCAGCGGTCCGTCCGGCTTGATGCGCACGACCTCGTCGCCGCGCGTGAACTCCCAGTCGGGCGTCGCGCCGCTCGCGAATTGATGCCGGATGCAGGCGTGGTTGACGAGGTCGCGCGGATGGGTCGGCGTTCCGCGCTGGGCGAGATAGGATGGCGCCGCGGCGGCGATGAAGCGCTGGACGCGCGGCCCGATCGGCGTCGCGATCATGTCGAGTTCGATGCGCTCCTCATAGCGGACGCCGGCGTCGAAGCCGGCGCCCACCACGTCGATGAACACGTCGTTGGCGACGATTTCGAGCCTGACGCCCGGATAGGCCAGAAGGAACCGGCTCACGATTGGCGGCAGGATTTCCACGGCGACGATCACCGGCACATTGAGCCGCAGCACGCCTCTCGGACTCAGCCTCGCCGATCTCGACGCTTTCGTTGCGGTCGCCCGCGCGCGCGGCTTTCGCGCCGCGGCGGCTTGCGCGGCCTCTCGGAGTCGTCAATTGTGCGCTCCAGCACACGGGGCGTGCAGATTAAGCCAGATTATAGCACAGCCCGCAAACGCCTACATTGGGAGCACGAGAAGCGCCCAGCAAAGGAACAAGAGATGGAGCTGCATGGCCTCGGTGTCGGCGAAGGGCAGCGCAAGCGCAGCCCGACGCCGCGCGCGGGACAAATGGCGCCGAACAGATAGGCGCTTTGGTAGCGCTGATCGGCGGGTTGGCGAGGCCGCGTTCCTCGCCTGGCCATTGACGCACGAGGCCGTTCTTCTGGCCAATGCGGGCTCGTCCGGGAACGAGATCTCGATCGGCGTCGTCGCCGGCAGAGCGTCGAGATGAGCGCTCAGCGCGCGTGGGAAGTTTTTTTAAAAGCCTCGACGATCCGTTCGTCTTGGGCGGGGTGGCGAGGCCGGGCGCTGATGTGAGAAAAGCCAAGCTTCTTGAGAAGCTTGCCGACGTAGCGTTGGTGATAGTCGACGCCGAACAGCGCGCGATGAGCCGCTTGAGATGATCAGGGGCCACAGCAGACGGTCGACTTAGAGATGGGACGGTCTCGACGAGCGGTGAGCGCCCAGTGACAGAGGAAAGGCCCATGGAAATCCGTCAACTCGGGAGAGCCGGTCCCAAAGTCTCCGCCCTCGGCCTCGGCTGCATGGGAATGTCGGGCATGTACGGACCTGCCGACCGGGCCGAAAGCATCGCCACCATCCACGCCGCGCTCGATGCGGGGATCACCCTCCTCGACACCGGCGATTTCTACGGCATGGGCCACAACGAGATGCTGATCGGCGAGGCGCTGAAGGGGGTCCCGCGAGACAGCTATCAGGTCAGCGTCAAATTCGGCGCGTTGCGCGATCCGGCCGGCGGCTGGATCGGCTTCGACGCGCGCCCGGCGGCGGTGAAAACCTCGCTCGCCTATTCGCTGCAGCGCCTTGGGCTGGACCACATCGACATCTACCGGCCGGCCAGGCTCGACCCGCAGACGCCGATCGAGGAGACGATCGGCGCGATCGCCGACATGGTGAAGGCCGGCTACGTCCGTTGCATCGGTCTTTCCGAGGTCGGCTCCGAGACCATTCGCCGGGCTGCCGCGGTCCACCCCATCTGCGACCTGCAGATCGAGTATTCGCTGATCTCGCGCGGCATCGAGGATCGCATCCTGCCCGCCTGCGCGAGCTCGGCGTCGCGCGTCACCGCCTATGGCGTGCTGTCGCGCGGCCTGATCAGCGGCCACTGGTCGAAAGACGCGATGAACGCGGCCGACTGGCGCGCCCACGGCCCGAGGTTCCAGGGCGACAACGTCGACCGCAACCTGGCGCTGGTCGAGGCGCTGCGCGCCGTAGCCGCTGCGCGGAACGCAAGCGTCGCCCAGGTCGCCATCGCCTGGGTGCTGGCCCAGGGCGCGGATATCATCCCGGTGATCGGCTCAAGGCGGCGCGACCAGCTCAAAGAGGCGATTGGCGCGCTAAGCCTCGAGACTCGGTCCCGACGATCTCGCGGCGATCGAGCGGGCCGTTCCCAAAGGCGCCGCGGCCGGCGACCGCTACGCGCCGGCGCAGATGGCGAGTTTGGACAGCGAACGGGGCTGAGGAGGCTCCGCCGCGGCGTGCGGTTTTCCCGCGCCGCACGCGGTGCTCGGTTGCGTCAGATCGATTTCGCCACCATCGCTGGCCGACCCGGCCTTGTCCTGTCGTTATATACATACAATAGATGTGTTATATGTGCTAGGCGGCCCGAAATCCTCGAAAACTGGGGGACAGGACGCTAAACCGGGTCGCAAGGGCCTGAGATGATTGCGGCGCTCCGCTAAACTGGCGGAACCACTCTGGACGCGCGTGCGACAGGCGGCGAGCCTACCGCGGCTCGCCTTTCGATCTCCCGGAACGATGGTGGCCTCGACCAGCCGTCTTGCCCTTCGCCCGGGCTGGTCTGCGCGACGATCGCTGATGAACGGGCCCGGCGGCGTTCGCGAGGTTATGCGCGGTATTGATCAGGGCGAGATGCGAGAACGCCTGTGGGAAATTGCCGAGCTGCCGCTTCGTCGGTCGGGTCGTATTCCTCGGCACAGCAGCCCGACATCGTTGCGCAGCGACAGCAGCCGCTCGAACAGCGCGCGCGCCTCGTCGTACCGACCCTGCAGCAGGTAGTTGTCGGCGAGCCAGAAGCTGCAGGCCAGGAACGCGCCCTCGCCCGGCGGCAGGCCGTCGGTTCCGCGTTCCGGTGTCATAGCGCAGCACGAGGCCGTCGCGCACCAGCTCGCGCTCGATTGCCGCCACCGTGCCGCGCACGCGCGGGTCGTCGGGCGGCAAGAAAGCCCACCATCGGGATCAGCAGCAGGCTGGCGTCGAGCGCGGTGACGCCATAGGACTGCACGAAGGGCTCTGCGCGCGGCGTCGAACCCGCGCTCGCAGACCTGGCGATGGATGGCCGTCGCGGACGCTGCGCCAACGGTCGAGCGGCCCGTCGAGGCCGAATTCCTCGGCCGAGCGCACCGCGCGGTCGAACGCGACCCAGGCCATCACCTTCGAATGGGTGAAGTGCTTGCGGCCGCCGCGGACCTCCCAGATGCCATCATCCGGCTGGTCCCAGATGGTTTCGAGATGGGCGATCAGCGCGCATTCCAGCGCCCAGCTCGCGGTCGTCGGCGGCCAGGCCGGCCTTGCGGCGCGACATAGAGCGCATCCAGGATTTCGCCGTAGACATCGAGCTGGAGCTGCCCGGCCGCCGCGTTGCCGATGCGCACCGGGGCGCGCCTTCATAGCCGGGCAGCCACGGCACCTCGAACTCCGTCAGCCGCCGTTCGCCGGCCACGCCGTACATGATCTGCAGGTCGTCCGGGTCGCCCGCAACCGCGCGCACCAGCCAATCCCGCCAGGCCTTCGCCTCATCGAGGAAACCCGCGCCGATCAGCGCATACAGCGTGAAGGTCGCATCGCGAAGCCAGCAGAACCGATAGTCCCAGTTGCGCGTCCCGCCGAGCTGTTCGGGCAGCGAGGTCGTGCCCGCGGCGACGATGCCCGCCGGTTTCCCGGTGCGCCAGCGCCTTCAGCGTCAGCAGCGAGCGCAGCACGGCGTCCGACCATTCTCCTGCGGCGCTCGAACGCCCCCGCCCAGCCGGTCCAGAACGCCGCCGCCTGCGTCAGCGCGTCGCGCGACCGGCAGTGGCGGCGGCGCGGGGCGATAAGGATGGTGTCCAGCTCAGCGTGAAACCAATTTCCTGCCCCGCGCCGAGACGCGAACGCGCCGACGGTGCGTGAAGTCCTCCCCGCGCAGCTGGACCGCGGTGTCCAGCAGCAGCCGGTCGGGACCGGCGGTGAGCTGGAGCCGGCCGTCCTCCTGGCGCGAAACCCAGGGAACCACGTTGCCGTAGTCGAAGCGGACGACGAGCTCGGTGCGCATCGGACACCGTGCCGCGCAGGCCCCTGACCATGGCGCACCAGGTCCGGTGACGCCGTCGCGGCGCGTCATGCAGTCGATCGAGGCAGGCCGCCCGCCCTGGGTTTCGAATGTGGTTTCCAGGATCAGCGTGGCGTCGCGATAGCGCCGCGTCATGCGCGCCGCGTCCGCGGCCGGCGCGATCAGCCACGTCCGTGCCTCGGCTCGCCGAGCAGCGCGGCGAAGCAGGCGCCGCTGTCGAACCGCGGCACGCATAGCCAGTCGATCGACCCGTTGCGCCCGACCAGCGCGACGGTCTCGCAATTGCCGATGATGGCGTAGTCTTCGATGCGGCTCGGCATCACGGGCTCGCTGCAGCGCGATGGCGCAAAATGAACCCGGTTCGCATTGTCGTCGTGGGTGAAACTTGCCGGACACTGTCGTCACCTACCCTGCGGCGCGTCATGAGGAAGACGAAACGCCGTTTGTGTACCAGCAAAAGGTCATTGTCGACCGACACCGCGGAGTCGTGCGGCGCCATTGATGAGCGTTAACAACGCGGCGGAACTTAAGCGTTCGCTGCGCTGTCGCCCGTAATGCGCGACTTCGCCTCTGCCGTCCCGCCCACAGCCCCGTACGTCGCGCCTCCACAAATCGCACACGCGCCGAATCCGGGAACCTTCCACTCCGATTCGAGTTTCGTCGGGACCATCCATCATCACGAAGGAGTGAACCATGCGTATATCTTTTCTCACCGCAACTGCGGTTCTGACGCTCGCCGGCTCATCCGCGATGGCGCAAGACACCGTGACAACGCCGGCCACAACAAATCCGCCGGGAATGCAGAAAATCGGCTCCCGCTCCCATGCCTCAGGGCGCGCCAAACTTCATTACCCTCCAAAGCGGAGACATGCTGAGTTCCAACGTCGTGGGACTCGATATCTACAACGACCAAAACAATGACATCGGCAAGATCCAGGATGTGGCCTTCGACGCCTCGAAGAAAGTCACCGGCTACATATCTGTCCGTCGGCGGATTCTTGGGCATGGGAACTCACTACGTCGCCGTCGATCCCGACGCCGTCAAAGTCACATATGACGCGAGCAACAAGGTTTGGCGCGCGACGATGAACGCGACGAAGGATCAGCTCAAGGCAGCTCCTGAGTTCAAATATGGCGGGGAGTGGAACGCCAGCCGGAGCTGATGGCAAGCCCTCAAAGGAGGGGGGCGATCCCCCCTCCTTCGCCTCCTTAAGCCGAGATCCGGGGACGGCTGGTGGTGACAATCCCGTGAGAAGCCAATCCGGCCGCAAACAAATATGGCGCCATCCCAACCGGATATGGCGCCAACCCCAAATCCATGCCAACTTTTGACAAGATCTGGCCCAGTGCCGTTTTGAGCCTTTTCAAAGGGTTAAGCGCACTTGCAGTAACCGGGGCGAATGACCGGGCACGCAACCGCACAAAACAAAATGCTGCATCTGCGAGATTTGGTAATATCAAGCACTTGCGCGGGAAGCCAGTTTTCAAAAATGTAGCTTTCGTCCTCCCTGCCCGGGAATTTGCCCCGGTTACCACTTGCAAGCGGAATAGCGGGGCTGCTCGTCTGTTGATATGTCATTAATAACATTTTTCGACAGCTATATTGGATATTCTCCTGCGGACTGTACCATAAATTCTGAATTTCTTGAAGCATTTTTGTCCGCGAATTCGTGAATGCCCTTTATCCGTCGGCCATAACAGAAGCCTGGCCGCTCCCACCACAAGGTCCCTTCGAAGCCCCGCGGTCCCCGTCAATAATGGCTGGCCACAAAAAGGTCGCCGCAGAAGTTAACATGCATCCCGAGGTGCTGCCGCCCCTTAGTCAGCGATTGGACCTCGTTCTCCATCGCGTCGGTAAGCGCCGAGAGCCGAATGACGCCCTCAGACGCCGGCGCGCCCTTGAGCGCGTCCAGGAACGCCTCGGCTAGGGCGCCGTGCTTCCAATCTGGAAGCTCACGATGGAACGCCTCTATCCCCGCCCCGCGCCGATCCGCTGCTCCAGCGCTTCGTAGAGCGCGTTGCGGGCGTCGAAGGCCTGTTCGAGCGCGGTGACGCTGACCCGCTCCGCGCCTTTGGCAAGCAGCCAGCCGGCGAGTTCGGCGACCTTGCCGCGCGCGCAATGCAGCGCGACGTAGCCATGCGGGTCGACGTCCTCGCCGGTGGCGGAGACGGCGCCGAAGCGTTCGCAGGCCGTGTCTACGACGAGATGCGCCGGTCCCGGCAGGCGCGCCCGGACCTCGCGCGACTGGCGGGCTTCCTCGGTCGCGGCGATGCGGGCGAGAATGTCACGGGCGCTGGCCCGAGCACGCGGTCCCCACGGCGCGGTGAGCGAGGCGACCAACGTCGCTTGTGAGCGCAGGATGACGCCGTCATCAAGCGTCTTGAGACCGTTTGCCGCGAGCGTCGCGCCGGTCGTCGTGATGTCGACGATGAGTTCGGCTGCGCCAGAGGCCGGCGCGCCCTCCGTCGCGCCGAGGCTCTCGACGATGCGGTAGTCGGCGACGCCATGCTCGGCGAAGAACCGGCGGGTCAGATTGACGTATTTGGTCGCGACCCGCATCCGCTCGCCGCGCCGCGCGCGATAGGCTGACGCGACGTCTTCGAGATCGGCCATGGTGCGCACGTCGATCCAGGCTCGCGGCACGGCGACCACCACATTGGCGTGGCCGAAGCCGAGCGGGCTCAAGAGTTCGAGCCTCGCCTCGACGTCTGAAACCTTCTCGCGCACCAGATCCTCGCCAGCGACGCCGAAATGCGCGGCGCCGGCGGCAAGCTGGCCGACGATCTCGGCCGACGAGACATAGGCGACTTCGACGCCGGGCAGCCCGGCGATCGCGCCACGATAGTCGCGCGCGCCGCGTCCCTGCATCAATTCGAGTCCGGCGCGGGAAAAGAACGCCGCAGCGCTTTCCTGCAATCGCCCCTTCGAGGGCGCCGCAAGCACGAACGGCGCCTCGGCGCCCGTGTCGGCTTCGAAAGCCATCAGCGTTCTCCGCCGTTCGCCAGCCGGTCGAGGGTGATCGCGGCGCCGACTGCGGGTATGTCCTCCCTCGCGCCTAGCCGCCGCGCGAGCCCATCGTAGCGCCCGCCGCTCAGCGCAGCCTTCGCGCTCGGGGCGTCGGGGTCGCGCGCTTCGAACACAAAGCCGGTGTAATAGTCGAAATCCCGGACGAAAGCGGCGCTGAATCGCGTCTCCTCGATGGTTACGCCCCGCGCGGCGATGAAGCCGTTGCGCCGCTCGAACGCGTCGAGCGCATGGCCGAGGTCGAGTTGGGTCTCATCGGCCAATCGCCGCAACGCGAGGGCCGCCTCGTCGGGGTCGCCCGAAATCGCCAGGAACGCATCCAGGACCTTTCGCTTGTCCGGTTCGATCGGCTCGCCTGATCTCAGCGACGCTTGCTCGAGGAACCGGTCGGCGATTTCGCTGGCGGTGCGGCCGCCCACGGCGTCGATGCCTGCGATCGCCAGCAAATCCTCGACGAGCGCCTTGGCGCCGGCATGGTCGGCGCTCTCCAGCGCCGCCAGCACGCCGGGCTGGGCGAGCGCGCCCTGGCTGCGCCCATCGAAAATGGCGGCGAGCGTGCGCCCGCGGGCGACGCCGCGCCGCAGGCGCCGGCGCCAGGCGTCCGGCACGGCGAGCGACACAAGAACGCTGTCGAAAAGGCGCGCATCTCCAAGCCGCGCGACGAGCGGACCGCCGCCGGCCACGGCGGCCGCCTCCATCGCCAGGGCGAAAATCTCCGCATCCGCCGCCTCCGCATCCCTGCGGCCATAGCTTTCGAGCCCTGTTTGGATGCGCTCCCCACCCTGCCCGGCTTGCGCACGGAACACCGGCCCGAGATAGGAATATTCGGCGATTCTCCCGGCTTTGGAAGACGCGAGATAGGCGCGGCAGACAGGAATCGTATATTCGGGCCGCAGGCACAGCTCCTCGCCGTCCGCATTGGCGGTCAGAAACAGGCGACGGCGAATCTCCTCGCCGGACATGTCGAGAAAGATCGCCGCCGGGTGAAGGATCGGGGGCTCGGTCCGCTCGAAACCGGCGCTGAGGAAATGATCAAGCGCGCGCTCGCCCGCGCTTCGAGGCGCAGGGCTTGCAAGATCGGACAGGGTGAGCGTCACCGGATCGTCCTCAATTTTGGCGGGCCTTCCCTTAACAAAGCTGGGCAGACGGCGCAGCCCTTTTCCGGTTGGAAGGTGAACGCCGCGTTGGTTTTGAGGTTCCGGTTGCCGCCATGGCCCGGTCATGGTCGGATGCGATCGGGAGCGCGCGCCGAATCACCCTTGACGCCACCTTGCCTGCGATGAAGCCTCCGTTCGCTCTGGCCCTCCTGCATTGGGTCTTCCTAACCCTCGTGTTTTTGGCGCTCGGGCATGCCGCGGCGCAAGAGCCGCACCCGCTCGACCTCGATCAGACGCGCACCGCCCTGTCGACGATCGAATCGGCTCTAAGGAACAAGACCCTCGCCGACGCCGATCTGGAGAATCTGCGCGCCCAGAACGATCAGCTCGGCCTCTCCTTACAGGCGGCCATCGCCGATCTGACGCCGCGGCTCGCCGCCTCGGCCAAACGCCTCGCCGAGCTCACGCCCAAATCGGGCGAAGCGGCGCCAGCGACCGATCTCGCCGCGAAGGAACTCACAAGCGAGAAGCAGAGGCACGACACGCTGGACGCCAATCTGCGCGCCGCGCGCGCCATGCTGCTCCAGTCCGACGATCTCGGAACCCGCATCAGCGCGGCCCGGCGCGAGCTTTTTGCCCGCCATACCTTCGCCAGGTCGTCGAGCGTCCTCAATCCTCAGCTTTGGATCGCCGTCTGGCATGAAGTTCCGGTTGACGCCGCGGTGATGGCGAGCCTGGTGGGCAATTGGCTGGAGGGCGTCGAGAGCCGCCTGACCATCCTCGAGAAAGCGGCGATGGCGGCGGGCGCGCTGTTCCTGGCGTTGATCCCGGCGCCGCTCTACTGGCTCGCGCGCCGAGTCGTCTATCGCGATCCTCGCGCCGGCGCGCCAAGCCGGCTGCGCCGCGCCCTCGCCGCGGGCTGGACCATCGTCGTGCTCGCCGCGCTGCCGCTGCTGGTGCTTAACCTGCTGGCGAGCGCGCTCGACGCGTTTGACCTCTCCGACCCGAGCATCCAGGGCCTGTTGGACGCAGTTTTGGACGCCGCGCGCGCGCTGATTGTGATCAATGCCCTTGGTCGAGGCCTGCTCGCCCCTGGTCTGAAGGTCTGGCGCGTGTTCAGCATGAGCGACCGCGCCGCGGCCATATTCTATCGCGCGGCGATGACCATCGCGGCGATCTGGGCCGCCGAAAGGCTTGTCGAGCCGGGCGCCGACGCCGTCGCCTCGCTCAATATCGCGGTCGCCGGACGAGCTGTCGGAGCGACCTTTGTCTCGATTGCGATCGCCCATGCGCTGCGGCAATTGGCCGCTGCGACGGCCGGCCCGCCAGGACAGGCCCAAGCGGATGTCTGGGCGCCGGCCCGAACGCTGGGCTGGGCGGCGGCGATCCTCATTTTCGCGGCCGCCCTCACCGGCTACATCGCCTTCGCCACCTTCCTCGTCAATCAGGGGATCTACCTCAGCGTTCTCGGAAGCGCGCTCTATCTCGCGAACCTCATCGTCCAGGACGGAACCGAGGCCCTGCTGAGGCCGGATGCGCCGGTCGGCGGACGGCTCCTCACCATGCTCGGGCTACGTCGCAACACGCTCGCCCAGATCGTGGTCATCGTTCAGGGACTGGCCCGGGTTGTGGTGCTGATCATCGCGACCGCCGCGGTGCTCGAACCGTGGGGCGTGCAGTCGCAGGACATGTTCGCCGCCCTGCGCGCAGCCTACTTCGGCTTCGGGGTCGGCGGCGTCACTTTGTCCCTGTCGTCGATCATTGCGGCGGCGATCGTGTTCGCGGTGGTGGTCTCCGCCACTCGGCTGATCCGAAATTGGCTCTCGACGCGGCTCCTGCCGCAGACGCGGCTTGACGCCGGCGTCGGCAACTCGATCAGCACGATTTTTGGCTACGCCGGGGTCATTGTCGCGATCTTGCTCGGCCGGCGCGCAAATCGGCATCGACGTCCAGAAGCTCGCTCTGGTCGCCGGCGCGCTTTCGGTCGGCATCGGCTTCGGCCTGCAGACCATCGCCAACAATTTCGTGTCCGGCCTCATCCTGCTGTGGGAGCGCGGCATCCGGGTCGGCGACTGGATCGTCGTCGGCAACGAACAGGGATTCGTGCGCGCCATCAACGCCCGCGCGACCGAAATCGAGACTTTCGACCGCGGCACCCTGATCGTCCCGAATTCCAATCTGGTCAGCGGCATCGTCAAGAACTGGGTTCACAACGACCGCGTCGGCCGTATCATCGTCTCGGTCAACGTCGCCTATGAGAGCGACGTCGAACTGGTGCGCGACCTGCTGGTCGCCGCCGCCAAGGCGCAGGACCTCGTGCTGGCGATTCCTGCGCCGACAGTGCAGTTCGCCGACTTCAACGACTGGTCGCTCAAGTTCAATCTGATCTGCTTCGTCGACGATATCGAACTCGGCGAGCGGACCCGGAGCGACATCAATTTCGAGGTTCTGCGGCGGATGCGGGGGGCGAACCTGCGAATCCCCTACCCAGCGCCTCCGCCGCCGCCCGAATCCAAAAGAGAATTGACGCCGCGACCAGAGCGGCGGCCGGTTTCCGCCTGTTTAGCGTCGCGCCCCAATAATCTCAGGGGCTTCCGACCCGGTTTAGCGCCGTCCGCGGAGGCGAAGCAATATTGGTTCGGCATGCTTTGCGATGCGATTGGAAGGTTGGCTCGCCCTGGAGGCTGATTTTCAGGGACGGCCGGGTTGCCGATGCCGGCGAAATCGCCGAAATCGATCCGCCCAAGCGCATCGTCGTCAAATGGCGCAACGAGTGGCAGCCCGATTTTAAGGCGGAGGGATATTCGCGCTGCACGTTCGAACTTGAGCCGGTGGACAAGGCGGTCAAGCTGACCATCACGCATGTGATGGACCGCGCGGACTCGAAGCTGATCCAAGCCGTCAGCGGGGGCTGGCCGATCATCCTCTCCAATCTCAAATCTCTTATCGAGACGGGCGAAATCGTGCTCAATACCGCCAAATAGCGTTAAAGCGGCTTGGCGGCCATCAACGGCGGCAATTTGGCGATTCACCTCCGGTCTCCATTTACTCGCAAGGGCGTTCCTACGAGCGATTCATCTCCTTCAGAGCGTTGGAGAAAGGCCCTGTTAGACCGCCGGTGGCATGCTGGCCACATGTCCGTTCCTGCCCCGCCTGATTCTCGCCCCTCTGAGCCTGCCGAATCTCAATCAAATCGGCCGGCGCCCGCTTGTCCCGCTTCAAATTGGCCGAGGGACAGGGAGCGCCGTCGCCATAGGCGCTTTCCCGTTGCGCTCGAAGGGCGCTACATGCTCGACGACGGGACCGAGTTTCCCTGCCGGACCGAGGATGTATCCCTGTCCGGGATCGCCGTGCGGGGAGCGCCGGCGGGCGCGATCGGGGAGTGGGTCGTCGCCTATGTGAAGGAACTTGGGCGGATCGAAGGGGTCGTCGTCCGGCGAACGCCGGTGTGGTTCGCCCTCGACTTGCGAGCCCCGCCGCTCAAGAAGCTGCGGCTCGCAAGCGTGATCGACCGCCTCGTCCGCCGGGGGAGCGAAACGCGCGCGGATCGGCCAAGCGTCGCAGGCGGCTGCGCTCCGGGGGGCGGGGGCTGAATCGA
Source organism: uncultured Alphaproteobacteria bacterium (assembly GCA_963839185.1). Lineage (GTDB taxonomy): Bacteria > Pseudomonadota > Alphaproteobacteria > Rhizobiales > Beijerinckiaceae > Roseiarcus. The sequence goes on from CAWIUD010000032.1 coordinate 117,442, forward strand.
ACTCCGGCGCGTGCGACACTCGCAAAGGGCGGGCTGAGGTTGATTGGGCTTCGCACGGGCGGCATGCTACCCATGGCGGGTTCGGCGCCCCGCGAGCCCTGAGCGCGATCAGGTTCGCGGATCGGCATGCGCTGGAGGGAATGCGGGGGCTTCTGATTGACGATGAGCGCGCCGGGCGAAAGCCATCCGCATCGAATTGTCGTCGTCGGCGGCGGGGCGGCGGGTCTCGAACTCGCCACAAGGCTTGGCGATACGCTGGGCAAGCGCGGCGCAGCCGACATCGCTTTGATCGAGCGCAGCCGCGCCCACTTGTGGAAGCCGCTGCTGCATGTCGTCGCCGCCGGCAGCATGGACCCTTCCGAGCACCAGCTGAATTATCTCGCGCAAGCCCATTGGCACCATTTTCGCTATCACTTCGGCGAAATGATCGGCCTCGACCGCGCGGGCAAGGCGGTGCGCCTTGGGGCGACCTACGATGAGGAAAGCCGCGAGATCGCCGCCCCGCGCAGCATCCCCTATGATACGCTGGTCATCGCCATCGGCAGCGTCACCAACGATTTCGGGACGCCGGGCGCGGCGGAATTCGCCGTCCCGCTGGAAACCGCCGAACAGGCGGTGCGGTTTCACCACCGTCTGGTCAACGCCGGCCTCCGGGCCCAGGCCCAGAGCGAGCCGATTCGCGCCGGCCAGTTGCATGTGGCGATCATCGGCGCCGGCGCGACCGGCACCGAGCTCGCGGCCGAACTCTATCAGAGCGCGCGCGAAATGGTCGCCTACGGCCTCGATCAGGTCGATCCCGACAAGGACATTCGCATCATCCTGGTCGAAGGGGCCGAGCGCATTCTCCCGGGGCTGCCCGAGCGGATCTCGGCCGCGACGCTGGAGATTCTGAACAAACTGGGAGTCGTCGTGCGCACCAACGCGCGCGTGGCGTCGGTGCGCGCGGATGGCATCGAACTGGCGAGCGGCGAATTCATCCCGGCCGAACTCGTCGTCTGGGCGGCGGGCGTCAAGGGGCCGGACGTGCTACGCGATCTCGACGGACTCGAGGTCAACCGGGCCAATCAACTGGTGACCGAGGCGACGCTGCGGACGACCCGCGATCCCGACATCTTTGCGATCGGCGATTGCGCGGCGGTTCCCCGCGAGGGATCCGAGGCCCCGGTTCCTCCGCGCGCCCAGGCCGCCCATCAGGAAGCTTCGCATCTCGCCAAGCAGTTGAAGCGGCGCTTGCAAGGGGCGCCGATGGAGCCGTTCGTCTACCGCGACTTCGGCTCGCTCGTGTCCTTCGGCCGCATCGGCGCGGTTGGCAATCTCATGAACCTCGCGTTGCGCGGCAATCTGTTCGTCGAGGGCATTCTTGCCCGATGGATGTATCGGTCCCTCTACTGGATGCACGAGCGGGCGCTGCACGGGGTCGCCAAGACGGCGCTTGGCGTGCTCGCGCGCGGGCTCTCCCGAGGCGCCGAGCCGAAAGTGAAGCTTCACTAGCGGCCCTTGGCCCTGCCTTAGGCGAGAGCGGATTAAGGCAGCTCTTTCCAATTGCCGGCGGCGTAGCCCTCAGCGTCGACGGCGGCGGCCGGCTTCCCGGCGATCGCGCGCCCTGCAACGCAACGCCAGGCGTAGACCGTCGCATGGCCTGTCGCGACCATCGGAATGGCGCCGGAATTCGGATGGGCGCGGCAGAACGCCGTCGCGCCGGGAAGCGACCGGCGCGTATCCGCCTTGCCGCAGTTCAGGTTCGCGCCGACCCAGCAGGCCATCGGCCTGCCGCCGGAACAACGCACCGACGCCGCCTCGCGCGCGGCGTCGACGGTGACGCCGAGCGCCTCCGCGACCGCCGCTTCGAGTTCCGGTGGAACGCGAACCGCTGTCCGATGCGCTCCGGCCGCGCAATAGGCGGCCGCCGGCGCCGAAGCGGCAAAACCGGGATCGGCTCCAGCCGCCGCCAATGCGGCGAGCGCAAGGGCGGCTCGCCAGTCGATCGTCAACATTTCCGCTCCTCGCGCAACTGATCCCTCGGGTGGGCGTTCGTCAACCCAGGGATTCGCCTCCTCAATCCCATATTGGCGCGCCGCGAACATATGGGGTCACGCTGACGCAGGGTGAACCGTCGCGGCCCCGGGCCGAAACGGCACATCCCCCCCATTACGTCAGCGGCGCGGCGCTTGCCGCCTTTTGCATCGGTTGTGGCCGACGGAGAGGTGCGGAGCAGCGCGGTGGACGATTTCATTGCCGAGATTGTGCGTTTGTCGATCCGCCACGCCCGGCGGCTGTTGCGGGAAGACGTCTACAGCTGGCCGACTGCGCGCGAGGCGCTGTTGCGGATCCTCTCCGATTTGGAGGCGCGATCCTCGAACGACCCGAGTCTCGCGCGGCTTCGCGCCTTCATCGCCGAGACCGACCGCACATGGCCGCGCAAAAATCGATAGTCTGACGCCGATAGGGCAAGTGATCCCGCCAAGCGAGAAAAACTCTCGAGTTGCGTTCGATCGCTTGACTTGTCGTGGGGAGTACTGAACATTTGCCCGCTCATTCGGCAAACAGCATCCTCGCATATGCCTCGGTTCCCCTCGCTGGCGTAGCGTCGATCGCGTGGCGGGCATTCGAGCGCGGAGCCGTGGGAAGCGACGTGCGCGGCGCATCGACTCGAGAACGACGCCGGTCGTCGGCAAGATTATGAGGGAGGGCCGGTTTCGATGGCGCCGTCCACGAATGCGCGCAGCGCGCGAGTGCGGAAGTTCGTAACGCGCCGCGGGGTGGAGCTGCAATTCACCGAGCTTGGTTTCGGCGGAGCGCCGCTCGGCAATCTCTATCGGCCCATGACCGAGAAGGAAGCGCGGGTAATGCTGGAGGCCGTCTGGGCCGCCGGCTGCCGCTATTTCGATACTGCGCCTCTCTACGGGCTCGGCCTTTCAGAGACTCGCCTGAACGGGTTTCTGCGTCCAAAACCGCGCAACTCCTATCTGATCTCCACCAAAGTTGGCCGCCTGCTTGAACTCTGCAAACCGCACGAGCGTTCGCGTCCTGGCGCCTTCTTCGAGACGCCGTCGCGCCGCGAGCGATTCGACTATTCCTATGACGGAATCATGCGCTCGCTCGAATTCTCGCTCGAGCGCCTCGGTCTCGATGAGGTGGATATCGTCTATGGCCACGACGTCGACGTCTTCACGCATGGCACCAAGGAGGCCTCGGACGCGCGAATCAAGGAATTCATGGGCGGCGGCTATCGCGCGCTCGATAAATTGCGCAGCTCAGGCGCGATCAAGGCGATCGGCGCGGGGATCAACGAGTGGGACGTCGCGGAGACTCTGGCGCGGGCGGGCGATTTCGACGTCTTCCTGCTGGCGGGACGCTACACGCTACTCGAGCAGGACGCGTTGACGAGCTTCTTGCCGCTCTGCGCGCAGAAGAACATCGCCGTCGTGGTCGGCGGTCCGTTCAACTCCGGCATCCTGGCGACCGGCGTCAAGGCTGACGCTCACTACAACTATGGCGCCGCGCCGGAAGATGTGAGGGAGCGCGTGCGCCGAATTCAGCTGGTGTGCAAGAGCTTCAAAGTCAAGTTGCCGGAAGCGGCTTTGCGCTTCCCGCTCGGTCATCCGTCGGTTGTCAGCGTCATCCCGGGCGCGCAGCGCGCGAGCGAGGCCAAACGCAACGCCGCGATGATGAACGCAAAGATACCGGTCGGACTGTGGCGCGCATTGAAGGCCGAGAAACTGTTGCGGGAGGACGCGCCGACGCCGCGCTGAGCGTCCGGAGGCCTTTCAAGTCAAGCCGTCGATTTCCCCGTTCACGAGATGAATTCTCTCCGCCGCCGGGTGGCGCGGAAGGCCAGGCATCGTGCGGATGTCGCCCATCATCACGACGACGAAGCCTGCGCCGGCGCGCAGCCGAACCTCGCGAATCTTCGGAACATGCCCGCTTGGCGCGCCAAGGAGCGCCGGATCGTCGGAAAACGAATATTGGGTCTTGGCGACGCAGACCGGCAGGCGTCCCCACCCTGCCGCCTCAAGCGCGCTGAACTCGGCACGCGCCGGGGCGCCAGCGGCGATGTCGTCGGCGCCATAGATTTCGCGCGCGATAGTCCGGGTCTTTTCCCACAGGCTCAACTGGTCGGCGTAGAGCGGCCGAAAATCCGCGTCGCCAGAATCGGCGAGGGCCGCAACCGCATGCGCAAGGTCCTCAGCTCCGGCGCCGCCGCGCGCCCAGTGATCGCAGACGATGGTCTTCACCGAGAAGTCGCGCGCGACGGCGCTCTTGACGAAGTCGAGCTCCGCGCTGGCGTCTGAGTCGAACCGGTTCAAGGCGACTACGACCGGCACGCCAAACTTGCGGACGTTGGCGATATGGCGCGCGAGATTGGCGAGACCGGCCTTCAAGGCGGGAAGGTTTTCCGCGCCAAGCGCGTCCCTCGCCACCCCGCCGTGCATTTTGAGCGCGCGCACTGTGGCGACGATGACAGCCGCCGCCGGCTTCAATCCCGCCTTCCGGCACTTGATGTCGAAGAATTTCTCCGCCCCGAGATCCGCTCCGAAACCCGCTTCCGTCACAACATAATCAGCGAGCTTTAGCGCGGCGCGCGTCGCGACCACGGAGTTGCAGCCGTGAGCGATGTTGGCGAACGGACCGCCATGGACGAACGCGGGCGAACCCTCCAGCGTCTGGGCCAGATTGGGTTTGAACGCGTCCTTGAGCAACGCCGTCATTGCGCCCGGCGCCTTGAGGTCAGCCGCGGTGACCAGCCGCCGGTCGCTCGCGTGGCCTACGACCATCCGCCCCAGCCTGTCCTGGAGATCGTCGAGATCGGACGCCAGGCAGAAGGCGGCCATCACTTCCGAGGCGACGGTAATGTCGAAACCGTCCTCGCGCGAAAAGCCATTCCCGGCGCCCAGCCCGACCACGATCTCGCGCAGGGCGCGATCGTTCATGTCGATCGTTCGCCGCCAATCGATCCTGCGCTGGTCCAGCTTCAGCGCGTTGCCCCAGTACATATGATTGTCGACCATCGCCGCCAGCAAATTGTGCGCCGAGGTGATCGCGTGGAAATCGCCGGTAAAATGGAGGTTGATCTGGTCCATCGGCGCGACCTGGGAATAGCCGCCGCCCGTCGCGCCGCCTTTCATGCCAAAGCAGGGCCCAAGCGAGGGCTCGCGCAGACAAATGATCGTCTTCCTGCCGATGCGATTCAGCGCGTCGCCCAAGCCGATGGTGGTCGTCGTCTTGCCTTCGCCCGCCGGCGTCGGGCTGATCGCGGTGACGAGAATGAGTTTGCCGTCAGGCCGGCCGGCGAGCTGGCCGAGAAAATCGTATTCGAGCTTCGCGATCCATCGGCCAACCGGGTGCAGGGCGGATTTCGGGCGCGCCGATCCGAGCGGCGATCTCAGCGATCGGCTTCAAACGCGCGGCGCGGGAAATCTCGATGTCTGACTGCAAGTATGGCCTCGTGCTTGGCTGCGCCGTGAAACGGCGGAGAGAGGGTCAAGCAACGATTTCGTCCGGGCAGCGCCGTTTGGCAAGCTCGAATCGGAATCGCCGTAGGTTTTGCCCAGAAGGCGCGAGAGGCTAGAGTTGAATGGGGAAGCGCGGAAACCTTCGCATGGCGACGCCCCGGCTCGCACTATTCACAACCGTAAGTCTGGCGGTTTATCTCGGGCTCGCGATCGCCGGACTGGGAGGGCCGCGCCCGTTCTTCTCCCATCCGCCGTTGATCGCCGTCGCCGCGGCGACGGTTGCGCTCGGGATCGCGGCGCTGTTCACCGAAGGGCACGTCGGCGCCGGAATTCGCGAGGATCGCTCCAACCGCTGGGTGATCGGCGTCCTTGGCGCGCTCGGACTCATCCAGGCGTTTCTGCCGGCGTTCTGCGACCGCATCGATTTTCTGACCTTCGGCGGCGAGGGCGTGCGCTGGATCGGATTTATCCTGTATGCGGTCGGCGGCGTCCTGCGCCTTGCGCCCGTCTTCGTGCTCGGCCGGCGCTTCAGCGGCCTGGTTGCGATTCAACCGGGTCATCGACTGGTCACAAGCGGCCTCTACAAGGTGATCCGTCATCCGAGCTATCTTGGGCTTTTCATCAATGCGCTCGGTTGGGCGCTTGCGTTCCGCTCCTGGGTGGGCGTGGCGATCGCCGTGTTGATGCTGATCGTCGTACTTTTTCGCATTCGATCGGAAGAGCGACTGCTGAGCGAGACTTTCGGCGCCGAATACGACGCTTATCGCGCGCGCACCTGGCGCCTCGCGCCGTTCATTTACTAGATCTCCGCACGCAACCCACAGGCGCGTCGTACGGTTGCGTCATTCCGGCGCATCCCCTAAACCTCCGCCCTCTTTCATCCCGATGGACCTGAGCCATGATCCGCTCCGCCCTGATGACCGTGATGACCAGCGCTGCGATCAAGGCTGGACGTGGCCTGAAGCGCGACTTCGGCGAGGTCAGCGAATTGCAGGTGTCGATGAAGGGGCCCGGCGACTTCGTCAGCCTTGCCGACAAGCGCGCCGAGAAAACGCTTTACGAGGAGCTTGCCAAAGCGCGCCACGGCTACGGTTTCGTAATGGAGGAGAGCGGGCGGGTCGAGGGCACGGACAAGAGCCACACCTGGCACATCGACCCGCTCGATGCGACGACAAATTTCCTGCATGCGATCCCCCATTTCGCGATTTCGATCGGCCTGGAGCGCGAGGGACAGATCGTGGCGGGCGTCATCTACAATCCGGCCAACGACGACATGTTCGTGACCGAAAAGGGACAGGGCGCGTTTCGGCGGCAATCGGCGCTTGCGCGTGGCCTCGCGCACCGATTTGTCGCAGGCGCTATTCGGCTGCGGCATTCCCCATCTGGGCAAGCCGGCGCAGCATCCTTTGTTCAAAGCGGAGCTTGCCGTGGTGATGGAGCGGGTGGTCAACGTGCGCCGGATGGGATGCGCGGCGCTTGATCTTGCTTATGTCGCGGCCGGCCGGTTCGACGCCTTCTGGGAGCGCGGTCTCAATTCCTGGGATTTCGCGGCGGGCTCGCTACTGATCCGCGAGGCGGGCGGCTTCATCACCGACGCCGACGGCGCGCCGAACTACCTGGAGACCGGCTCGATCTGCTGCGGCAACGAAATCATGCATCGTGAGCTGCTCGCGCTGCTCAAGTCGGCCGCCTGACAATCGATCGCCTGCGCGCCGCGGGGATTTTCGCTAGCGGGGCCGCCGGGCGCGCTTTGCGCGTTCGACCAGCCCTGCTAGCTTTCCCGCCGAAACACCGAAACAGGCCGCCCGCATGTCTTACGCTCGCTATCCCTCGCTCCTGGACCGGGTCGTTTTCGTCACCGGCGGCGGCTCCGGAATCGGCGCGGGGATCGTCGAGGCTTTCGTCGCGCAGAAGGCGAATGTCGCCTTCGTCGATATCGCAGTCGAGGCGTCGAAGGCGCTCGTCGCAAAACTTGGCGCGTCCGGCCCGGCGCCGCTGTTCCTTCACTGCGACCTGACCGACATCGCGGCGCTCGAGACCGCGATGGAGGAGGTTCGGCAACGGCTGGGGCCGATCGGAGTCTTGATCAATAACGCCGCCAACGACCAGCGCCAGGTCGTGGATGAGGCGAGCGAGGCGGACTTCGACCGGACAATCGCCCTGAACCTCAAGCACCAGTTCTTCGCCGCTCAGATCGCCCGCCGTTCGATGCGAGAACTTGGCGGCGGCGCGATCGTCAATTTCTCGTCGACCGCCTGGATGATCGGGATCGCGCGGCTATCGCTTTACTCCGCGGCCAAGGCGGCCATTGTCGGTCTTACCAAAAGCCTGGCGCGGGAGTTCGGGCCGGACAACATCCGCGTCAACGCCATCGCGCCCGGCGCGGTGATTACCGAAAGGCAGCGTCGTTTGTGGATGAGCGAAAAGGACATCGCGGATTTCCGCGCCCGTCAATGTCTCGACCGCTCGCTGATGGCCGAGGACGTGGCGCGTCTGGCGTTGTTCCTGTCGGCCGACGACAGCTCGATGATCACCAAGCAGTGCTTCCTGGTCGACGGCGGGCTCCGTTAATCCCCACAAAAATGAGCTTGATCGCGCCGGAATAGCGGCGCATCCTCGCAGCGGTCAGCGGCGGCCGGCCAGAAGACCGCCCGGAAAGGGGAGAGAGGGATGAATGTTGCGCGCATTCTCGCTGGCAAGGGCAGCGACGTTTTCACGACCCAGCCGCATCGCACCCTGAAGGAAGTCGTGGAGCTGCTGGGGTCAAAAGGCGTCGGAGCGGTGGTTGTGTCGGACGCGGCGCTCAGCGTGCTCGGCATTGTCTCCGAACGCGACGTGGTTCGAGTGATCGCCAGGAACGGCGCCGCGGCCCTTGAGGATCCGGTGTCACGGCACATGACGCCCAAGGTCATCACCGTAACCCGCGACGACACGATCGACCATGTCATGCAGACCATGACCGAGGGCAGATTCCGTCACGTTCCCGTCGTGGAGGGAGGGCGCCTGATCGGCATCGTTTCCATCGGCGATGTCGTCAAGCATCACGTCAGCGCCATCGACACCGAGCGGCAGGCGCTGCGCGAATATATCGCCTCGGCCTGAGCGCGAAGCGCGCGTCGGCCGTCAGGGGCCGGCCGCGGCTGACCCGCGCCGGGTCGATGTGCTGCGTGATTTCGCCGGCCGCTTTGCGGACCGCTTCGCGCCCGAGCGCGATCAGTTCATCGGCGCGGTGGAACTCGAAGAGGCCGATCGTGCCGACTTTGAGCTGGACGAGCGCGTCCGGCGGATCTCCGGCGAGGCGCGAGCGCATGATGCGGTCCTGGGAAATGTCGAAAGCGTTGACCATGACGGTCATGAGGCCCGGCGCCGGCGATTCCCCTCCGAGTCGGGAAGAGGAATTCGCCCCGCGCCACCATCGCGCGATCTTGCCGTTGCGGTCATTAAGGGGCTCGCCGATCGCCCCCGGCGGGTCGGAGGCGCCGAACGGATCCTGGATCGCCGTGCCGCGGCCAACGCTGTCGCTGGAAATGTTGAGCGCGATCACCCGTTCCGCGCCAAGCGCGCGGGCGACGCTGACCGGCACCGGATTGACCAGCGCGCCATCGAAGAGCCAACGCCCGTCGACCTTGACCGGCTCGAAGACCCCTGGCAGCGCGTAAGAGGCGCGGATCGCGTCGACCAGGGCGCCGCGCCGCAGCCAGATCTCGTGTCCGCCGCCGATCTCGGTCGCGACTCCGGCAAACCGGATCGGCAGGTCCTCGATGCGAAGGTCGCCAAGCTCCGCTTCGAGCCTCGCACGGAGGCGCTCGCCCGCGATGAGGCCGCCGCCCGAGAACGAGAAGTCGAGGAAGCCAAAGACCCGCCGCTTGGTCAGCGATCGGACGAACGCCTCCAGCATGTCGAGCCGGCCCGCGGCGTAGCAACCCCCGACCAGCGACCCGATCGACGAGCCGACCACGACATCCGGCCGCAAACCTAGGGAGTCCAATTCCTGCAGGGCGCCGATATGCGCCCAGCCGCGCGCCGCGCCCGCGCCGAGCACGACGCCGACTTTGGCTCGACGCGGTCGTTCGCCGCCCGCCGCAGGGTCAGAACTCATTTCTGCGATAGGCCGCCCCAAACATCACGCAACCCGCCTGAAAAATGCCCCCTGCTTGCATTCCGCTACGAAACTTAAGCTTGCGCGTGAAAGATCGCCAGAGAATTAACGCCTCAGGTGTCAAACCCGCGTGACCTCGCGGCGGTTCCGCTTACTGCGCGCGCGGCCGATCTAAGACGCTGTCGTCAATCGCCGGTCAGCCGCCTGGGGCGTCGATGAAGCCAAGCCGCGTCCGGTCTCCGTCAATCTCGATCCGGCGGTAAAAGCATGAGCGCCGGCCTGTGTGACAGGCGCCGCCATCGCCTGCGACTTCGACAAAAGCGAGGAAGGCGTCCTGGTCGCAGTCGACGCGCATTTCAACCAGCTTTTGGGTTTGGCCGGAGGTGTCCCCTTTGCGCCACAATGTGTCGCGCGAGCGCGACCAGTAGTGGACGACCCCTGTCGTCAGCGTCGCGCGCAGGGCCGCGTCATTCATGTGGGCAACCATCAGCACGTCGCCCCGCGACGCGTCGACGGTGACGCATGTCGCCAAACCGTCCGGGCCGAATTTCGGTTGGAACGCGGATCCCTCCTCGCGGGCGCTGGCGTCGCCGCAGATTGTCATGGCCGCCCCCGCCCTATCAAGATGTCACCCATCCCCGTTCCTCGTCAGCGGCAGGCGGCGCGCCCCTCGCCCACTCCGGGTCTCGATTTGCGCTATTTCGCCCCCTATATAGGAGAAATCCAAATTGGGGCTAGCCGGGCGGGACCGTCGGCGTTGAAATGATTGACGAGATCTACAACCGTCGCGTGCTCGAGCTTGCGTCGAATATTCCGCGGCTTGGGCGGCTCGCATCCCCAGACGCGACAGCGAAAGCGCACTCTCGCCTGTGCGGTTCGACCGTCGTCGTCGACCTTTGCGTGCGAGACGGACGGGTTGTCGATTTCGCCCACGACGTCAAGGCTTGCGCGCTGGGTCAGGCTTCATCGTCGCTGATGGCGCGCCATGTCGTCGGCGCGACGCCGGAGGAGCTGTTCGCGCTGCGTGACGCCATGACCCAAATGCTGAAGGGGAACGGGCCGCCCCCATCGGGAAAATGGGCCGAATTCGCGGTGCTGGAGCCGATTCGGAACTACAAGGCGCGCCACGCTTCGACGCTGTTGACTTTCGACGCGGTCGCCGACGCCCTCGGGCAGATCGCCGCTCGGGAGCCAGTGGCCGGGGCGGCGCGGGCGTCATGACCGCGCTGGTCCCCGCGCCGCGCCGCGCCGCGCATGCCCTGATCCGCTTCTATCAGCTGACGCTTTCGAGCCTCGTCGGCCGGCAGTGCCGGTATCTGCCGAGCTGCTCGAGCTATACCGACGAGGCGATCCAGCGGCACGGCCTCTGGGCGGGGAGTTGGATGGGCGCCGCCCGGGTCTGCCGCTGTCATCCGTGGGGAGGATCGGGCTACGATCCGCCCTCCGATCGCCTTCCCGCCGCCGCCTCGTGGGCGCGCCCGTGGCGCTACGGGCGCTGGCGCATGCCAGGCCAATGAGCCCAGCGCGCGCCTTGCGTCCGGTCCACCCGGTCTTTATGGACTGACACCAATCCGCATCCGCCCTGAGAGAACTTGACGCATGGCCGAGCCGCGCCGGGCCGCCGCATCCGCGCCCCGCATCGAGGGCGGGCGCTTCCTCGTCGTCGAGGCGCGTTACTATGATACGATCGGGGCCGATCTCCTCATGGGCGCGACCGGCGCGCTCGCCGCCGCCGGGGCGACCCATGACCTGGTCAGCGTCGCCGGGGCGCTCGAAATTCCGGTCGGCATGGCGATCGCCCTCGACGCGGCCAAAGCGGGGGGGCGCCCGTATGACGGCGCGGTTGCGCTTGGCTGCGTCATTCGCGGCGAGACGTTTCACTTTGAGATCGTGGCGGGCGAATCGGCCCGCGCGCTGATGGACATGTCGGTTCAGCGCAAGCTCCCGCTCGGCAACGGCATTCTGACAACCGAGACCATCGAACAGGCCGAAGAACGCGCCGACCCCAATCGGGGCGACAAGGGCGGGGAGGCGGCGCGGGCGGCGATTGGCCTCGCGCTGCTTGAGCGCCGGCTCGGCCGGCGATGAAACGAGCCGACCGGCGTTCCGCCGCGCGCCTCGCCGCGTCCCAGGCGCTCTACCAGATGGAAGTCGCCGACAAAGGCCTCAACGACATCCTCGCGGAATTCGAGACGCATTGGATCGGTCACGAAATCGAGGGCGAGACCTACGGCCCCGCCGAAATTGCGTTCTTTCGTGACGTGGTGTCCGGCGCCGTGCGCGATCAATTGCCGATCGACCGCAGCCTCGATGACACGCTCTCCAAGGGCTGGCCGCTGCGCCGGGTCGAAGCGCTGATGCGAGCGATCCTGCGGGCGGCGCTTTACGAATTGCGCAGCCGTCCCGACGTGCCGGCGCGGGTGGTCGTCACGGAATATGTCGACGTCGCCGCCGCCTTCTTTGGCCCGGAGGAGAGCGGCATGATCAACGCCGTACTCGACGCGCTCGCCCGCCAGACGCGTCCGGGCGAGTTTGGCGCTGCCCAATAGCGCTGACGCTGCGTCAAGCAAAATCGTCGCTTGTTCTGGGATTCCTTGTGGACAACTTGGCGCAAGGATTTATTTTGTGTTAACCATTACAGTCGAGAGTGCAGGTCGATTCGCCTTTAGTTGACCGCCAATTTAGGTCGCGTATCGGATCGCCCAGGAATCGCCGCCATGCCGACGACCGATCCGTCCGAGGGCTTTTCCGGCCTGCAGCAATGGGCCGAGCCGGTCATTTTCGATCGGCTGTTCGCGACCTATCGCAATCTGCTGCGCGACGACGCTCTGGCGGGCAGTCTGACCCGCCTCCATGCGCGAGTTTGGCGCGCGCTGATCGGCGGCGACATGGCGAGCTTCGACATCATGCGCCAGACCCTGGTCGGCGCGCTTCGGCATTGCAGCCTGACGCTCGACCATCTCGCGGAGGTCGACGGCGAGATCATGATCGAGCTGCTCGAAATCGTCCTCTCGCGCTACAACCGCTCGCAGCGGACCGCGAAGGCCTATCATCTCGCCCTCATGGAGCTCGCCGGACGACTGCGGCCGGCCCGCGTCGCCGCATAGGGCGCCAAGCGCCTATAGCTCCAAGCTTAGACCAAGCGGACACGGCGCCGGACGTATATCCCTGCCAACTCCCGACAAGAGGGGCCCATCGCCGCTTTGAGCGAATTCAAGGGCTTGGTTGCGTGGAAACGTGGAAACGTGGGAATGACCCCTGGAGGAAAAAAAGCCAATTTTTTACGATATCTTGATGTTATTGTGACGCGATCTCGCCCGCTCCAGTTTCTGAATAATAGAATAACTTGGCGCGCTCGGCAATGAAATAATCTCTTTTGTTCGGAATAAAGTCGCATATCCAAACATCAGGGCGTTCTCGCCGGGTGGGCGCCATTCACGACCGAAGCGCAGATTGGCGAAGTCGGCAGCGCGGGTGAGAGAAAGGTGGCCGAAGCGGGCGACGGCCAGCGGACCTGACTCACGCCTCCGCTCCGGCGAGCGAGACAGCAGTTCCCTCTGGTTTCGACGCGCAAGCGGGTTTCAGAAGCGACGCAAGGCCAACCCAGAGGGCAATCGACACCAGGGCGAAGCTGCCGAGAATCATGAACATCGCGGGGTAGCCGAGATCCTGGGCGATCCAGCCGCCGATCGCCGGGCTGAGCGAGGCCCCCACCCCCTGCACCGTCATGACGGCGCCCTGGCCGACGTTGACGCGGCCGGTTCCGTTGAGAATCCGCGCGACGAGCCCGGGCACCGCGACGCTTTGCAGCCCGGCGCCGACGCCGTCGAGCATCTGCACCGGATAGACGCCCCAGTAGGTAATGAGGTGAGCCGCCACCAGTCCGCGGACCGGCAGCGCGATGAAGGAGATCAGGAGCACGAGCCAGTAGCCGTTCTTCTCGGCCAGGCGCATCGCGGCGAGCGAAGCGACAATCATCACCGCCTGAGCCACCACGATTGTTGTGGCGACGAAGCTTGACGGGTCACCTTGCTTGTTCGCAACGACCGCGAGCCCGTAGAGAGGCAGCATCGCGGCATTGCCAAGGTGGAAGCAGGCGAGCGCTCCCGCCAGGATCAGCAGCGGCTTGCATTCCAACAGCACCCGGAAGCCGCTGGCCTTGCCGTCGTCGCCGCCTTCCTTGAGGCCGCGCGCCGCCCTGTCGTCAATTGCGCCGGCGGGGATCATCAACACGGAGATGATCGACAGGACGCCGAAGACGGCCGCCAGCCAGAAGACCGCGGGGAGGCCGAATTTCCAGCCGAGAAGGCCGGACAGGCCCGCTCCGACCATATTGCCCGCGTGATTAAACGCCTGATTGCGTCCGTTCTGCCGGTTAAAGCCGGCCTGCCGCACGATGCCCAGCGTCATGCCCGCGACCGCCGGCCCGATTGCCGCGCCCGCGATTGCTGTCGCTACCTGCGAGAGCGCGACGAGCCAGAAGCTCTGGGACAGGAGGATGATCATCGACGCCAGCACGGTGCAGACGCCGGGCACGACCACGTAGAGCCGCTTGCGTGAAGTCGCATCCACAAGCGCGCCCGCAGGCGCCGTCATCGCCATGCCCGCGATGCCGCCGATGGTCATCACCGAGCCGATCAGCCCGCTCCGCCAGCCGTGCGCAAGCAGAAAAACGCCCAGAAAGGGACCAATGCCGGCCTGCATGTCGGCCATGAAGAAATTCAGGGCCTCAAGCGGCCGGATCGCCTTCGAATTGCCGGAGGGAGCTGTTTGCTCTCTCGTCATTGTGAATGCCCCCAGCGCTCCGGAAATCGCGAGCGGCGACCACTAACGCCCGACTCTGATTTCTGTTGCCCATTTCGGATCGCTTCGTGAATCGGACGGGTATCGCGCCGGGAATCGCCCCCTCGCGCCTCGTCGCACGCTGCATGGGAGAGGGAAGGCGAGGCCCGGACAAATCCCGGCCTCTGCGATCAGGGTTTCGGCATGGCCTGCAGCCGATCGACCATTTGCAGGGGAGATCGGCGCAAACTTTCATCGGCTCGCGCCTTCATGGGCGAACGCCGCGCGACACCAGGACCTCGGGGAGCGAGCGGTCCGTTCCGCGGCGGACCAGGGAACCCGACGAAATCGTCGGCAACCGTCGCGCGGATCGGTTTGACCTTAAAGCGGCTATCTCAGCGAGCGGAGGGAGTTGGCGTCGCCCTGCTGGTTTATATGCGCGATCGCTCATGACTCAGCGCTCATCCCTCCGGACGCCTGCCGGAATCCAACGACGTCTCGGCCCACTTGTTCCGGGAATGCGCCGATGCTTCTTTGGCGATAGCGTCGTTCGGCGATAGCGTCGGCTCCCGCGACTGTCCTCCAAGCTTTCAAAGCCGGGGGATCGGAAGGGCGGCCACGGGCAAAGCCGCGCGCAACAGCTCACACTTGTGAATGCCCATGAGCTCACGAGCTAATGACGCTGACCTCGCCCCGCTCGCCGAAGCTCGGCGCGCATGGCGCCGGCAGATGGCTTATTTCGGTCGCCTGGCGGCGGCTTCGGGCCGTAATTCGCCCCATTGCGGCTTCCGCCATCGCGTTCAGCAATGTCGATTTTGCGTCGGACCCGACACGCCATGGCGCTCACGGCGCATGCCGCTTTGCTGCAACCGGGAAAGGGTTCGGGTTTTACCCTAGAGCTCCTCGCGCAGGCGTTTGCCGCGCAGCTCACGATAGAATGGCCGCGGCCTCCGCCTGTCGAGGCCGCCGTCCAACGCCGCGGCGAGATCGTCCAGCGCCCGGCGGGTGATCTCCGGAAGATCGAGTTTGCGCGCCTCGCCGAGCGGCGTCCACACGAGTTCGACCAGTTCAGCGTCGGGATGAACGGCGCCCTCGACGCGTCTGGCGATGGAGCGGGCGTCAGCGATCAGAAACCGAGCGTCGAAGCGTCTAGGCCGTCCGGGCGGCGTGATCGCGCGGGCGAGAAAGTCGATCGCGTCCAGCGCCGGATAGACGCCGGTCGCCGCGAACCGCGCCCAGGCGCCGGGCGGCGGACTTTCGGGCGCGCCGTAGTCGCAGACGCCAAGTGCGAGCCCGGTCTCCTCGAAAGTCTCGCGGATCGCCGCCAGCGCCAACGCCCGCGCGAAGCCCGGCGAGGGGCGTCGCACGCGAACATTCAGCTTTTCCTCGACATGCGGGTCGAGCGCGCCGGCGGCGCACATGCGGCGGTCCTCAGGCTCAACCCGGCCGCCGGGAAACACGAACTTGCCCGGCATGAATTTGTGCCGCTCGTGCCGCTTGCCCATCAGCACCCGGGTGATCTCGCCGCCCGAGCGCTGGACCACGATGAGCGTAGCGGCGTCTCGCGGTCGGAGGGCTCGCTTCGGCGCGTCCGTCGGGGTCGGGCTCAATCCGCGTTCGACCCGAAGCCGTGCATGTAGAGCGCCCATTGCTGACCGACCACCGCCCCTTTGGCGCGCGGCAAGATGAGAAGACTCGCCACCACAGTCGCCATCAGCCAGAACGCCGCGTCGAGGAGGAGCGACGAGTGAGGCCACATTTCCTCGGACATCAGCACCCCCGCGGCGACTCCATGGCCAACGATCAGCATCGTCAGATAGGCCGGCGCATCGTCAGCGCGCTGGTGGCTGAGGTCTTCGCCGCAGACCTGGCAGGAATTGACGACTTTGAGATAGGCGCGGAACAGCCGGCCCCGGCCGCAAGCCGGACAGCGTCCCAGGAGGCCGCGACGGATCGCCTCGCCGAGCGGGCGATCCGGTCTCGGCGTGGGCCAGCGAGGGAAGCGCGCCATGTCGTTCATCGACGCGCCCCCTTGCGGAACTGGGCGCTCGATCGGGCGCCCGGCGTCCTGGTTGCAGGGCGCAGCTCTGAGCGGCCGCGGACAATCTCGAACCGCAACGCGCCGGCGAAGGGGGCCGCCTCGACGAGACGAACGTCGACCGCGCCGCCGAGCCTGAAGGTCTCCCCGGTCCGCCTGCCGGTGAGCGCGCGGCTCGCCTCCTCGAACCGGAAATAATCGTCGCCGAGGGTGGCCGCGGGCACGAAGCCGTCCGCCCCTGTCTCGCTGAGCTTCACGAAGAGCCCGGCGCGGGTGACCCCGGCGATGCGCGCCTGAAAGACGCGCGCCGACACGGTCGGCCAGATGCGAAGCGACCAGACGGTCCACCGTCTCGCGCTCGGCGGCCATTGCCCGCCGTTCGGCGGCCGACACATGTTCGGCGATCTGAGCCAGTTCGCCCGCGCGCATGTCGTTGAGGCCGCCATCTCCGAGGTTCAACGCCCGGATCAGCGCGCGATGGACGATGAGATCGGCGTAGCGCCGGATCGGCGAGGTGAAATGGGCGTAGCGCCGCAGGTTGAGCCCGAAATGCCCATAATTCTCGTGGCTGTATTCGGCCTGCGCTTGAGCCCGCAGCACCACTTCGTTGACCAGCGCCTCGACCGCCTGCCCGCGAACGCAACTCAAAACGCCGTTGAAATGCGACGGACGAACGCGATCGCCCTTGGCGAGCTTGACGCCGATGGTGCGCAGGAATTCGATCAGATCGTTGAGTTTCTCGACGCTCGGGGCGTCATGGGCGCGGTAAAGGAGCGGCGAGTGCGCAGCCTCCAGCGTTTCGGCCGCCGCCACATTGGCGAGGATCATGAATTCCTCAATCAGCCGATGCGCGTCGAGCCGCTCGGGCCAATGGACCCGCGCCAGGCGTCCCTGATCGTCCAGAACAAGCTTGCGTTCCGGCAGGTCGAGATCGAGCGGATCGCGCCGTTCCCGCTCGAGCCGGATCGCGGCATGCGCCGCCCAGAGCGGCTTCAGCACGCCGTCCATGAGGGGCGTCGTCGTTGGATCCGGCGCGCCGTCGATCGCCGCCTGGGCCTGCTCGTAAGAGAGCTTGGCGGCGGAACGCATCATGACGCGATGGAAGGTGTGGCGGCGTTTGCGCCCGTCGGCGCCGAGAACCATGCGCGTCGCAAGCGCTGGACGGTCCTCCAACGCACGGAGCGAGCACAGATCGTTGGAAATCCGCTCGGGCAGCATCGGCACGACCCGGTCGGGAAAATAAACCGAGTTTCCGCGTTCCAGCGCCTCCCGGTCGAGCGCCGAGCCAGGGTGGACGTAGGCCGAGACGTCGGCGATCGCGACGGTGAGGACGAAGCCTCCGGGGTTCGCGGGATCAGGATCGGGGGCGGCGTGGACCGCATCGTCGTGATCCTTGGCGTCCGGCGGGTCGATGGTGACGAGAGGCAGGCTTCGCCAGTCCTCGCGGTGCGGTTCGAGGCGAGCCGGCCTCGCCGACTCGGCCTGCTTGAGCGCCGCTGGCGAAAACACATGCGGAATATGATGCGTCTCGATCGCGATCAGGCTCAGCGCGCGCTCGGACTTGACCGAGCCGATGGTTTCGACAACGCGCGCGGACGGCGCTCCAAGACGGCCCTCGCGCAAAGGCTCGATCGCGACGAGGTCGCCGTCGCGCGCTTCTCCGCCCATCCCGGGCGGCACGATGAACTCGCGCCCAAGCGATCGCTTCTCGACCGGAAGCGCGCGGCCTGCGCCATCGGCGGTCATGCGATAGACGGCGTAGGCGCGCGCCTTCATCTTGTCGAGGATCTTGACCACCCGGCCCGAATAGGCGGGCTCCTTCGGGCCGGCGTCGGAATCGAACTCGACCCGCATCAGGACGCGTGCGCCGACGCCGCGGCGTCGGGGCGCTGTCGCGCTTGGCGCGGGAGCGGCGCACCAGGATGCGAGGCGGCGGCCCATCCTCGCTCCATTCGGCGGGCTTGGCGATCAATTCGCCGTCGCGGTCGATCTCAACGACGTCGGCGACGATCAGCGAGGGCAGGCGGCCCTGGACATGCAGGGCCTTGCGGCCGCGCGCGATCGCGCCTTCGGCCTGCAAATCCTTGATCATCAGCTTCAGCTTGGCCTTCGCTTCACCCGTCACGCCGAAGGCGCGAGCGATGTCGCGCTTGGTGACTCGAGCGGCCGCCCGCTCTCCATTGGGCGCCGGCGCCCCGCCGATAAACGCGATGAGGTCGTCGCGGGAGGGAAGCGCCGCTTCTCCCCGCGGGGCCTTGCGGACGACCCTCGATGCGCGCCGATCGGGGTTATGATGTTGCAAGGTTTTCAACTCTGGGGCATCGAAGCGCCCTCACGCAAACCTATGTTCGCCGCGCCGAGGAAACAAGTCGCAGCGTTCAGCGGCGAGGCCCGAGCCGGCAATTCATTCGGCGGACGGCCGCTTCGGGCGGCGGAACGTGGATTTAGCGATCGACGATCGCCATCAGGTTGGCGTCACAAAAGACGCATCGGTCAAGCTTGCGTCACGTATCAGGCCTTCGCGGGCGAAGCCCGTCTGTTCGTAGAGCGCGATGGCGCGCAAATTGTTGGCGGGCGCATCGAGTTCAATCCGTTTGAAGCCGCCGAGCCTGCGATGCGCTTACAGATCGGCGCGATGCGGACGGCGCGTCGTTCAACGCTCCTCGCTTTTTCGATCCTCAACAAAGTGAACAAGCGCATCGGGGGGAGCTCCTTGCGCTCGACGAGCCGCGCATCGCGATGCGCGGCGATCCAGTCGCCAACCGCGGCATAGGGAAAGTTCGGATGCCATCCGAGCCAGGCGGCTGACTTCTCCATCAGCCGCTCGGTCGTCGCCCGAAGTCCGTTCGACGCGGCGAAGTGGTTCATCACGATCAGGCTGCCGCCCGGCCTCAGGACGCGCCACGCTTCTTCGAGCGCCGCCGCCGGGCGCGGCACGACGCTCATCACATAGGGCGCGAGCGCGACGTCGAACGCGGCGGCGGGAAATTCGAGCGCGGCGGCGTCCATAACATGCAGCCCCTTGACCTGTGCGAGCTGCTTGCGCTCGACGCGGGCGCGGGCGGCGCGCAGCATCGGCGCGCTGATGTCAATGCCCGTGACCCGCACGTTTCCGGGGAGCAAAGGCAATTCGAGCCCGGTTCCGACGCCCATGACCAGGATATCCCCGCCGGGCCCGGCGGCCTTGCCGGCCGCGCGCGCCGCGGCCAGCCTGCCCGGGTGGAACGGCAGATCGAAGATGAGGTCGTAGATCGGCGCCCAGCGGCTGTAGGCCTCCTCGGCGGAGCCGGCGGAATGGGCCTCCGTCGCATTGACAGGATTCATGGACGGGCGCCCTCCTCCCGCAGACGCGCCGGTGCGAACAGCGCGCGCCCCTTCGCCCGGTCCGGGCGGAGGGCCTTATATCACGAACTATGGCGCGCGCGCTCCGGCATTGGCCACTTGGAAAGTGGCCGATCATGCTTCAGAGATTTGATGCGCGGGCGCGAAAACGGCTAAGGTTTTTTCGGCAAGGCGCCCACGGTTCGGAGTTCAAGCATGATTGACCACATCGGCCTTGCCGTCGCCGACTTCGCGCGCTCGAAAGCCTTCTATGTCGCCGCGCTCGCCCCGCTGGGGATCGGGCCGGAGATGGAGGTGACCGCCGAAGAGACCGGGGCGGACGCGCATTGCGGGTTTGGCGCAGCGGGCAAGGCGTTCTTCTGGATCGGCACAGGCAAGAAACAGAAGGGCGGGACGCATGTCGCGTTTGGCGCGCCGACCCGCGCGGCGGTGGACGCATTCTACCAGGCCGCGCTCAAGGCCGGCGGCCGGGACAACGGAGCGCCGGGCCTGCGGCCCCATTACCACGCGAATTACTATGGCGCTTTCGTGCTCGATCCGGACGGGAACAACATCGAAGCGGTGTGCCATAAACCAGGATAGCAGTCGCTGGTCCTGCGGCGAGCGCGAGCAGCCTCGCCCGCCCGTCATTTGACGGTCGGCCTCTTTTTCGAGGAAACGTCGGGTCGCGCGTCAAAGAAGTCGCGCGGAAGGGCGTGCGTTGCAGGGAGGAAATCGATGTGCGCCATGTGCGATCTCGTCTCGTCAGGAGGCGGGGCAAGTCCGATCTTCGCCGCAAACCCGACGAGGCGCCAAGCGGCTCCGACCAACCTCGAAGCACAGCAGGGCGCGGCGAACCGCGCGATGCCGGAGGGCGTCGGCGTCGAAAGCCGGCGGACGCTGATCAAAGGCGGAACGATCCTCTCCATGGACGAGCGCGTCGGCAATCACGCGACCGGCGACGTTCTCATCGAGGGCTCGACGATCGCCGAGATCGCGCCTTCGATCTCGGCGCCCGACGCGGCGATCATCGACGCATCCGGACATATCGTCATGCCGGGCTTCATCGATGCGCATAGCCATCAATTCGAGACGGCGCTCCGCAGCTTTCTCGCTGACGGCATTCTCATCAATGACGGCCGGCCCGAGAGCGCGCACAATTATTATGAGTCGATCCTGCAGAAGCTCTCGATGGGTTATCGCCCGCAGGACGTCTACATCAACGAGCTGTTCGCCGGCATCGCGCAGA
The DNA here is from genome assembly GCA_963839185.1 of uncultured Alphaproteobacteria bacterium. Lineage (GTDB taxonomy): Bacteria > Pseudomonadota > Alphaproteobacteria > Rhizobiales > Beijerinckiaceae > Roseiarcus. The sequence continues at coordinate 138,384 of CAWIUD010000032.1, forward strand.
TCGACGCGGGCGTCACCGCAGTGATGGACATCAGCCAGATCCATCATTCGCCCGAACATTCCGACGCCGCGATCGAGGGGCTCCGCGCGGCCGGCCGGCGCGCCGTTTTCGGCTATTTCGAGGGCTGGGGAGAGAAGGCGAAATATCCCGGCGACGCGAAGTGCATCCGCGAGCAGCATTTCTCGTCCTCCGACCAGTTGCTCAGCATGTTCATGGGCGGCGAGATCTATTTGCCGGGCTATGAGGCGGCGTGGAAGGCAGGACGCGAACTCGGCCTGCCGATCGCGCTCCATGTCGTCGGCACTTTCGGCATGCAGCCGACTTTCGACGAACTCGCCAAGGCGGGGAAATTCGGCTCGGACTGTTTCTTCATCCATATGACGGGCATGAGCGAGATCGGCTGGAAAGCGCGGCCGACGCCGGCGCGCATGTCACGCTCGCCGTGCCGATCGAAATGCACATGCGGCACGGCATGCCGCCGATCCAGAAGGCGCTCGACCTTAAGATGAGCCTGTCGCTATCGACCGATGTCGAGTGCACGATGACCGCCGACATGTTCACCCAGATGCGCGGCGTCCTCACTCTGCAACGCATGTTCGCCAACGAGCTTGCGTTGCAGGGCAAGGAGTATCCGAAGCTCATGTCGGTGTGGGACGCGCTAAGCCTCGCGACGATGGGGGGAGCAAGGGGTCTCAAGATCGAGAGCAAGACCGGCTCGCTGACCCCGGGCAAGGACGCCGACATCATTCTCCTCGACACGACCGCGCTCAACGTCACGCCGCTCAATCACGCGCCGGGCGCGGTCGTCACGCTGATGGAGCGCTCCAACGTCTCGACGGTGCTGTGCGCTGGGCAGATCAAGAAATGGCAGGGGTCGATCGTCGGCTACGACATTCCGAAATTGCGCTCCGAGCTCGAGGCCAGCCGCGACTATGTGTTCGCGGCGGCGGGGATCACGCCGGACCTGTTCAGAGCGTAAAGAAAGAATGGCCCCACAGGCGCTGGGAGGAAAGAGCGGCCAGCGAGCCGCTTCGTTAGCGCTTGGCTGAACTCTTGCCCTTCGCGCTGGCCGCGGTCTTGGTCGGGGCTTTCTTGGCCGCGGCAGGCTTTGCGCCGCGCGCGGGCGCGCTCTTGGCGGGCGCCTTGGCCGGCGAAGCCTTGGCCGGCGCCTTCGCGGGCTCGGCCTTGCTCTTTGCTGGCGCTTTCGCCGGGCGGCGCGGCTCCCCGACCGGCCTGCCCTCGCGCTCGGCGAGGAGAGAGAGAGCATCGCTGAGCGAAACGGAGTCCGGCCGGGTTGATTTCGGGATGGTCGCGTTGACCTTGCCCCAGTTGACGTAGGGTCCGTATCGTCCGTCGCGCACCGTCACCGGCCCGCCGTCGGGGTGCTCGCCAACCAGGCGCCCGATCACGCCCCCGCCGGCGGCCTTGGCTTTGAGCAGCGCCTGCGCGTCGTCAAGCGTGAGAGTTTCCAGGTTGGTCCCCTTCGGAATCGTCGCGTTAATCTTGCCGTGATTGACGTAGGCGCCGAATCGGCCCTGCTTGAGGCTGACCGGGCCGCCCTCCGGGTGTTCGCCGACCACCCGGATCGTGCCGCCTCCGCCGAAGCGCGATGCGCCCGCGCCGCTTTCCTTCGCGACAATGAGGTCGATCGCCCGGTTGCCGCCGATCTCCAGGACGTCGTCGTCACGGCCCAGATTGGCGTAGGTCTTGCCGTGCTGCACATAGGCGCCGTAGCGGCCGATGCCCGCGAGGATCGGCTCGCCGCTGGACGGGTGCCGCGCTATCTCGCGCGGCAGCGACAAGAGCGCGAGCGCCTTTTCAAGCGTCAGATCGTCGGGGCTCAGGCCGCGCGGCAGCGAGGAGCGTTTGGGCTTCTCGCCTTCGCCCTGCTGCACGTAATCGCCGAAGCGGCCGTTGCGCAGCGTGATCTCCTCGCCTGATGCCGGATCCTGGCCCAGCACGCGCACGCCCGGACGCTCTCCCTCGGCGCTTTCGGCGCCGGTCGGGGACAGAACGCGCGTGAACTTGCAGTCGGGGTAGTTCGAGCAGCCGATGAACGCGCCGAACTTGCCGAGCTTCAGCGACAACTGCCCTTTGCCGCAAACCGGGCAGAGCCGCGGATCGCCGCCGTCGCCGCGGTCCGGAAAGATGTGAGGCCCGAGGAGTTCGTTGAGGCTGTCGAGCACCTGGCCGGTGCGCAAATCCTTGATGTCGCCGACGGCGCCGGAAAAATCCCGCCAGAAATCGCGCAGGAGCGCCTTCCAGTCGATCTCGCTGTTGGAGACCTGATCGAGCTTTTCCTCGAGATCGGCGGTGAAGTCGTAGCCGACATATTTGGCGAAGAACGATTCGAGGAAGGCCGTCACCAGCCGGCCCTTGTCCTCCGGAATCAGGCGCTTCTTTTCGAGCCGCACGTAGTCGCGATCCTTGAGGACGGCGATCGTCGAGGCGTAAGTCGACGGCCTCCCGATGCCAAGCTCCTCCATGCGCTTGACCAGCGTCGCCTCGGTGTAGCGCGGCGGCGGCTCGGTGAAATGCTGGCTCGCCTCGATGCGGTCCTTGGCGAGCGTCTCGCCCTCGCGCATCGGCGGGAGGCGGCCTGAATCCTCGTCCTCCTCGTCGTCGCGGCCCTCCTGATAGAGGGCGAGGAAGCCTGGAAAGCGCACCACCTGGCCGCTGGCGCGAAAGTCGAGCTTGCGCGCGCCGGCCTCGGCGAGGATGTCGACGGTGGTGCGTTCAAGTTCGGCGCTTTCCATTTGGCAGGCGATGGTGCGCGTCCAGATGAGTTCGTAGAGCTTGGCCTGTTCGGGCTCCAGGTGGCGGGCGACCTCGCGCGGGCGGCGCGTCATGTCGGTCGGGCGGATCGCCTCGTGCGCCTCCTGGGCGTTCTTCGCCTTCGCAGTATACTTGCGCGGCGCGCCCGGCACGTACTGATCGCCGAAATCCTTGGCGATGACGCGGCGCGCCGCCGAAACGGCTTCCGGCGCGAGGTCGACGCCGTCGGTGCGCATGTAGGTGATGAGGCCAGCCGCGCCGTCGCCGATGTCAACGCCTTCATAGAGGCGCTGAGCGATCTGCATGGTGCGAGCCGGCGCGAGCCCGAGCTTGCGCGAGGCCTCCTGCTGCAGCGTGGAGGTGGTGAACGGCGGAGAGGGATGCCGCTTGACCGGCTTCGATTCGACGGAGGCGACCGAGAAACGCGCGTTCTCCAGCGCCGCTTTGAAGGCTTCCGCCTCCGCGCCCGAGCCGATGTCGAGCCGGCTGATCTTCTTGCCGTCGGCGCCGACGAGGCGGGCGGAGAACGGCGCGTTCGCCTCCGTCCTGAGATGCGCGACGATCGACCAGTATTCGCGCGCCACGAACCTCTCGATCTCAAGCTCGCGGTCACAGACGATACGGAGCGCGACTGATTGCACCCGCCCGGCCGACCGCGCGCCAGGCAGTTTTCGCCAGAGCACGGGGGAGAGGGTGAAGCCGACGAGATAGTCGAGCGCCCGGCGCGCCCGATAGGCGTCGACGAGCGCCTCGTCGATCTCGCGCGGATGGCGCATCGCTTCCTGAACCGCGTCCTTGGTCACGGCATTGAACACCACGCGGTCGACGCGCTTGTCCTTGAGGAGCTTCTTACCCTTGAGGATTTCGTGGATGTGCCAGGAGATCGCCTCGCCCTCACGGTCGGGGTCGGTCGCCAAAATGACCCGCTCAGCTCCCTTGACCGCTCCTCCGATGTCGCTCATGCGCTTGGCGGCCTTGGGGTCGATCTCCCAGCGCATGGCGAAATCGTCGTCCGGATCGACCGAGCCGTCCTTGGCCGCGAGATCGCGCACGTGGCCGAACGAGGCGTAAACCCCGTAGTCCTTTCCCAGATATTTATTGATGGTCTTCGCCTTGGCGGGCAACTCGACGATCACGACTTTCATTCGGATGGCGTTCCTTAAGCGACGCCGGCATATGGGCCGAGCGCCGCAAAATCTCAAGGCCGGGCTTAGGCCAGCGGGGCGGCGGAAAATGGTGGAGCGCGGGCTGCGTGTCAAATGGAGGACCGCGTCCTCACCGGGTTCGCGCCGCGTTGCCGTCCGCCGGCGCGTTGCGCGAAGCAGCGTCCGGCGTGCGAAACATAAGCCGCATTCCAAAAGCCGAGAGTCCCATGGCCGCAGCACCCTCTTCCAGCGCGACAAAGCCCGTCTGGTTCATCACCGGCTGCTCGACCGGGTTCGGACGTGAACTGGCGAAAATCCTTGTCGCGCGCGGCTATCGCGTCGTGGCGACGGCGCGCGACCGCGGCAAGATTCTCGATATCGTCGAGGGGCATGACGAGACGGCGCTGGCGCTCAAGCTCGACGTCGAAAAGCAGCCGGAGATCGACGCCGCCGTCGAGGCGGCCACGCGGAAATTCGGCCGCATCGACGTGCTCGTCAACAATGCGGGCTACGGCTACATGGCGGCGGTCGAGGAAGGCGACGACGCCGACATCCGTGCGATGTTCGAGACGAATTTCTTCGGCCTCGCCGCCCTGACCCGCGCCGTCCTGCCGGTCATGCGGGCCCAGAAATCGGGCGCGATCGTCAATATCTCCTCGATGGGCGGCTTCATCGGCTTTCCCGGCTCCGGCTATTACGCGGCGACCAAATTCGCCGTCGAAGGCCTTTCCGAATCGCTCTCGAAGGAGGTCGCGCCGTTGGGAATCCGGGTGATCATCGTCGAGCCTGGGCCGTTCCGCACCGACTGGGCCGGCCGCTCGCTGAAAACCCCCAAACATCCGGTCCAGGCCTATGCCGAGACCGCGATCGCACGCCGGAGGGCGACCCAGGCCTATAGCGGCACGCAGGCCGGCGATCCCGTCCGCGGAGCCGAGACCATCGTCCGGACCGTCGAGTCGCCCAATCCGCCATTGCGGCTCGTGCTCGGCAGCTTCGCCTACGACGCGATGGGCGCGGAGCTGGAGGCTCTGCGCAAGGAATACGCGGCGGGCGAGGAGGCGGCGCGCGGGGCGGACTATCCGAAGGGCGGGTGATCGCCGGTTGCCGCGGTTTGAAGCTCCGCCTATAGGCTCGGGGCGCGATGCCGCCCAATCCAGCTCCGCCCGTGTTCGCCCAGCGCCATCTGCTGGGCATCGAGCATTTGTCGCGTCTCGAGATCGAGGCGCTGCTCGATCTCGCCGACGAAGCGGTGGCGATCTCCCGTCAGGTTGAGAAGAAGCGCGCGACCCTGCGCGGGCGCACCCAGATCAACCTGTTCTTCGAGGCCTCGACCCGCACCCAGTCGTCGTTCGAGCTGGCTGGCAAGCGGCTCGGGGCCGATGTGATGAACATGTCGGTCAGTTCCTCCAGCGTCAAAAAGGGCGAGACGCTGATCGACACCGCCATGACGCTCAACGCCATGCGGCCCGACATTCTGGTCGTTCGCCACCACCAGGCGGGCGCGGTTCATCTGCTGGCGAGGAAAGTGGACTGCTCGGTGATCAACGCCGGCGACGGCGCGCATGAGCATCCGACCCAGGCGCTGCTCGACGCCCTGACCATCCGCCGCAATCTCGGCCGCATCGAAGGCCTCACGGTCGCGATCTGCGGCGACATTCTTCATTCGCGCGTCGCGCGCTCGAACATTCTTCTGCTCGCCAAGCTCGGCGCCTACGTCCGGGTCGTCGGCCCGTCGACGCTGATGCCGGCGGGCGTCGAACGCATGGGCGTCGAGGTCAGCCACGACATGCGCTCAGGCCTCAAGGACGTCGACATCGTCATGATGCTCCGCCTCCAGCGCGAGCGCATGAGCGGCGCCTTCGTGCCCTCGACTCGCGAATATTTCCGCTATTTCGGCCTCGACGAGGAAAAGCTCGGCTACGCCAAGCCCGGCGCGCTCATCATGCATCCAGGCCCCATCAACCGCGGCGTGGAGATCGACACGCTGGTCGCCGACGGGGCGCAGTCGCTGATTCGCGAGCAGGTGGAGATGGGCGTCGCCGTGCGGATGGCGGTGCTGGAGGCGCTGGCGCGCAACATGCCGAACGCCTGACCAAGGCACACCCCTCTGATCGCCAATCGCCCGGCGATGCGCCGCTTCCGCCGCTATAGCGCGGCGGCGCACATGATTTCAGGAGCTTACAACCCCGTTTAGCGTCGCCTCGGATTTCCGGCTCATTGCACATTATATATCAGTGCAATGGCTGTCCCCGCCGGCCCGCGAGGACTGGAGCCTGCAGACCCCGGCGGCGGCCGTGATCGAGAGTTCCTCTACTGGGCGGTGCGGAAGTTTGCGAACACGAGCAGCATGTTCGTCCACGACGACGACACGGGAGCGGCGACAGAGCTCACGGTGTCCGGAGCGCTATAGCCCGGGTCGCTGTATTCATTGCGGGCGACCGTGTCCGGGTTGGGCGCGACAACGGCCTGCCATTCGCTTTTCTCGGCTTCCCATGCCGGCTGGATCCCCGAGCCCGGGGACGCCAGCTCGAAAAAGGTTGGGAGCCATTGGGTGGCGGCGGAACTGGTTTCGGTCGTGAGCGCGAAGCTCGCCGTCGCCAGGGCCGCGCTTACGAGCGCTGCTCTGCACTGCATCAAAGCATGTCCTGTTGTTCGAATTGCGCCGTCAGACGAAATCAAGACAGCATTGCTTGGAGCGCTGACGATAATCCAAGGTAAAGCTTTAGTCAAGACTAGATGCGCGGGTTTATCTGCTCGCTGAAGGCCCTGTTTACACCTGTTTTTGCAGATGCGAGATGTCACAACCTGGTCGGTGCACTTGATATTGCGCTGTCGGTAACTGCGAGCGTCAGGGCGATCAAGAGCATGGTCCCGAGAGATCGGCCTTGGCGTCTAAGGCGCCCTGGCCGATGCCGCAGCGCACAAAACGGCCGCGGCCCGGCTCGGCGTCGCATGGGCAGGCGGCCAAAAAAGCGGCGCAATGCACGCGGGTCAACCGACGGCGAGGGCTTATCGCCGACGCTCGCCCTCATCGTTCCCGCCCCCGCGTGACCCCCACCAATCCGCCGATGAGATCGAGGGCGACCCGCAGGCGGTCGGCAATGACCGCGTCGGCTCGCCAGGGGGTGGCGAGTTCCGGAACGAAGCCGCGGCAGTCGCGCACGCCGCCCCCCTCGATGACGATTCGCGCGACGATTGGCCAGGCGGCCGGGCCGGCCCGGTCCTCGCAGGCGCGCAGCTTGTCGCGGGCGTTGAGCGCGATCTCGGATTGCGGCAGGCCTGGGCGCGGACCGAAGCCGGTCGAGCCGAGCCGGTCGGGGGCGACGGCTCGAAGCTGATCGAGCCGGGCGCGCTGATGGGTGCGGCGCAAGGATTCGCCGATCAGCCAGCGGATATCGTTGAGCTTGGGGTCGCTCGGGGCGAGCAGACGGTTGGCGCGCATCATATCGAACGGGTCGAGGATGCGGCGGATCCGGTCGAGGTCGCGGGTCGCCGCCTGACCGGCGTCGCGGGCGCGGGCCAGCCGCTCGGGCGTCGCGTCGAGCCGATCCTCCCGCTCGTTCGAGCGCGGCGCGCGTTGCCCCTTGGCCGCGGTCTTCCGGGAAAGGGCGGCGGCGCTCATTTGACGAGCTCGGCGCAAAGCAGGGCGGGCGACGTGCAGTAGGAGCTTTGCTGGACGGGCGCGATGAATTTCGGCGTCCGCCGCATGCAGACCGCGACGTCGGCCGGCGCCTGGACATGGGCGCGTTTCAAGTCCTTGAGATGTCGGGCGCAGGCGCGCTTCGCCGCCGCCCGCTCGGTGTCGATTTTCGGCGGGCGCTGGCGCGGAATGGACGCTGTCATCAAATCCCCCTTGGCGAGAAAGCTGGTTTTCGGACGAGCCGCTCCGATCGGCCCCGGTTGTTCGTTTTCTGTTCTAATTTGGCTAATCAGAAGCAGATTGTCAATAATTTCTGATTTTTATTATTGCTGTTTTTCGGAATTTCGGTTAATCCGACGATCGAGGATTCTTCCTGGCGCCGAGAGGAGGCGCGACTTGAGCAGAGACAATGCGGGAAATTCCGGCTCGACCATCGAGTGGATCCTCGCGGGCCTTAGAAAGACCGGCAAGACGAGGAGCGGGCTCGCCCGGGCGCTCGGCCGATCGCCTTCGGCGGTGACCGACCTCCTCAAGGGCCACCGCCGACTGCGCGCGGATGAGATTGCGGTCGTGTCCGATTATCTCGGCATCGAGCCGCCGCGTCTGGTCGGCGGCGGACCGCCGCAGGCGCCCAAAGCGCCGCTGGTCGGCTATGTCGGCGCTGGCGCGATCGCGCATTTCTACGCCGACGGTCAGGGTCCGTTCGACGAGGTCGATGCGCCGATCGACGCGCGGCCCACGACCGTCGCCGTGCAAGTCCGCGGCCACTCGCTCGGCGCCCTCTTCGACAACTGGCTCGTGTTCTACGACGACATCCGCGATCCGCCGGACGACAGCCTCGTCGCGCGGATGTGCGTTTGCGGCCTGTCCGATGGGCGCGTGCTGATCAAAGCCCTCAAACGCAGCCCGAACGTTGGGCTTTGGCATCTGTTGTCCAACACCGAGCCGCCGATCTACGATGTCGGGCTCGATTGGGCGGCGCCGGTCCGCGAGATGCGGCCGCGGTAGGGTTGGGGTGAAGACCGCAGATTCCGTCGGCGCTCGAGATCGCGCGCGCGCTGATTCGATTTCCGTCGATCACGCCGGACGATCATGGCGCGCTGCCGTCGCTGCGCGATCTCCTGAGCCAGGCTGGATTTCAGACCGAACTCGTCACGTTCACGGCGCCTGGAACGCCGGACGTTCTCAATCTTTACGCCCGCATCGGGACAAGAGCGCCCAACCTCGTCTTCGCCGGCCACACCGACGTCGTGCCGCCCGGCGACCTTTCGCGCTGGCGGTTCGATCCGTTCTCCGCGGAAGTCGCCGACGGTCAGCTCTGGGGACGCGGCGCCTGCGACATGAAGGGCGGCCTTGCCGCAAGCCTCGCCGCGGCGCTCCGCTTCATCGGCAGGGGGCCGTTGGCGGGGTCGATCAGCTTCCTGATCACCGGCGACGAGGAGGGACCCTCGGTCAACGGCACGGCGAAGCTGCTCGATTGGGCGCTCGCCAAGGGCGAGCGGTTCGATCATTGCATCGTGGGCGAGCCGACCAGCGTCTCAGCCGTCGCGGACACGATCAAGCATGGCCGGCGCGGTTCGCTGACCGGCCGGCTCGCGCTGCGCGGCCGCCAGGGCCATGTCGCCTATCCCCATGTCGCCGACAATCCACGTCCGTGCGCTCGCGCCGGTTCTGGAAGCGCTGTTTCAGCCGCTCGATCAGGGAAACGCCAACTTCGACCCCTCGAACCTCGAGGTCGTCAGCGTCGATGTCGGGAACCCGGCGGCGAATGTCATTCCGGGCGAAGTGCGGCTCGTCTTCAATATCCGCTTCAACGATCGCTGGACGCCCGAACTCGCTGTCGGCCGAAATCGCACGGCGAGTGGCGTCGGCGGCGAAAGACCATAAGCTGACTTTCGACCCGACCAACGCGGTCGCCTTTCTCACGACGCCCGGCCCGTTCACCGATCTCGTCGCGGCGGCAGTCGAAGACGTGACCGGGCGGCGGCCAGCGCTGACGACGACCGGCGGAACCTCCGATGCGCGCTTCATCAAGAACGTCTGCCCGGTCGTCGAGCTTGGCCTGGTGAACGCGACGATCCACGCGGTCGACGAGCGGGTCGGCCTCGACGATCTCGGAAGCGCTGTCGCGGATCTACGAGCGCGCGTTCGAGCGCTATTTCGGCGAGGGGCCGCTCGCGCCGCGGGAGACTCGAAACGCGTGAGGGGCGCCTTCTCCCGCAAGCGAAAAGGGCGCGCTAGCCGCCTGGGTAGTCGACGCGCGCCAGATAGAGGCCGCACGCCGGCGCAACCTGGCCGCAGCGGCTGCGGTCGGCTGCATCGAGGGCGGCTTTGAGATCGGCCGGGCTCCAGCGCCCCGCGCCAACCTCGGCGAGCGAGCCGACCATCGAGCGCACCTGGCGATGGAGAAACGACCGCGCGCTCGCTTCGATGCGGATTTCGTCGCCCTCGCGCGTGACGTCGAGCCGATCGAGGGTGCGGACGGGCGATTTCGCCTGGCATTGGGAGTCGCGAAAGGTCGAGAAATCATGGCGGCCGATGAGCGCCCGCGCGGCCTCGTGCATGGCGCCGGCGTCGAGCCGCGGCTTCACCCGCCAGGCGCGGCCGAGATCGAGGGTCAGCGGCGCGCGCCGGTTGACGATCCGATAGAGATAGCGGCGGGCGATCGCGCTGCGGCGCGCGTCAAAATCCGCCGCCGCCCGCTCGGCCTTGACGACCCCGACGCGAACCGCGGCGAGATGGGCGTTGAGCCCCTCGCCGAGCCGCCAGGCGTCCCGGTCCCGCTCAAGATCGACATGGGCGACCTGGGCGAGCGCATGCACCCCGGCGTCGGTGCGGCCCGCGCCGTGGACGGCGGCCCGCTCGCCGGTCATGGCGAAAATGGCGGTCTCCAGCGCTTCCTGAACCGAAAGGCCGTTCGCCTGCCGCTGCCAGCCGACAAACGGCCCGCCGTCATATTCGAGAGTGAGCTTGAAGCGCGGCATTCGGCTTGGGTGCGGCGGCGCGTTGGGCGCCCGCCGCCTTCTAGTCTACCGGCCGCAAAGAAGGAACGCGCGGGTCTCGCCCTCATCCGGTCCCGCTTCGCGCGTCCAGCTTCCCTCCGGAGCGCCGTTTGACGCCGGTCAGAACAGGCTGAGCTGCGCGCCGGCTTCGCGCGCCGCAAGGTCAGGGCGGCGGAAAAGGTCGGTGCGCAAAGTTCGCCGCGACTCCTGGTAGCCGAGGCGCCGGGCCGCCATCTCGAAGCGCCGCCCGACCATCCAGGCGTAAGGGCCAGAACCCGCCATGCGCCGGCCCCACTCGGCTTCGTAGTCCTTGCCCTCGCGCATCGACTGCATCAGCGAGACGGCGCGCTTGAGCCGGTCGGGATAGTGGACCTGCAGCCATTCGCGGAACATGTCGCGCAATTCGCCGGGCAGCCGCAGCACGACATAGCTCGCCTCCCGCGCGCCTGCGGCATAGGCGCGGGTCAGGATCGTCTCGATTTCCTCGTCGTTGATCGCCGGAATGATCGGCGCGGCCATGACGCCCGCCGGCACGCCGGCGTCGTTCAGCGCCTCGATCGCCTCGAGCCGTTTCTGCGGCGTCGGCGCGCGCGGCTCCATTTGCCGCGCGAGCGCCCGATCGAGGGTTGTCACCGAGACGAAAACCTTGACCAGATCTTCGCGCGCCGCCGCGCTGAGGATGTCAAGATCGCGCAGGATGAGGTTCGATTTGGTGACGATCGTGAATGGATGGCGGGCGCGCTGCAGCGTCTCGATCACCGAGCGCGTGACGCGATATTGCCGTTCGATCGGCTGGTAGGGATCGGTATTGGCGCCGAGCGCGATCGGCGCCGGTCGGTATTTGGGCGAAGCGAGTTCGCGCGCGAGCAGTTCGGCCGCGCCCTGCTTGACGAACAGGCGGCTCTCGAAATCGAGCCCGGCGGACAGGCCCATATAGGCGTGGGTGGGCCTTGCGTAGCAATAGAAGCAGCCATGCTCGCAGCCGCGATAGGGATTGATCGACCGGTCGAACGGGATGTCGGGCGATTCGTTGCGGGCGATGATCGCCTTCGGCTTTTCGAAGATCACCTCGGTCGCCAGCGGCTCGGGCGCCTCGTCGCGCGTCCAGCCGTCGTCGAAATCCTCGCGCTTCTGGAGTTCGAAGCGGCCGGAGGCGTTGGTCGCCGCGCCCCGCCCGCGCCGCCGCTCGGCGGGCAGAATGCGCTCGGCGATCGCCTCGGGGCGTGGCGCGGGTCGACCGCGGGTCGGTCTGGTGGCGTTCCTGACGACTCAGAACAAATCATGAACAAGCAGATAGCTCTTCGAGGTTCCGTCAAGTCCGTCTCACAACGGGACAAGGGCGTCGCGGAAATCCGCTAGGCCGGCCGCCAGTTTCCGTGGAAGCCGAAGGGAACCCGACGCGGCAGTTTGGCGAGCCGATCGGTCCGGCCTCGATGTCGCCGGCGTCGAACACGACGAAATCGCTGCGGTCCTCCGCGCCGCGGTAGACCACCGCGATGACCCAGCCGTCGCCTTCCGGCGCATCGGCGGAGCGGGGAACGAAGATCGGCTCGCCCGGGGCGTCGCCGGCGGGAACGGTAAGTCGTCCGCTTGCCGGTTTTGATGTCGACATGGGCGATGCAGTCGAACGCCATCGCCCGGCGGCCGCTAGCTTCCCGGCGAACCAGCCGTGCCGATAGGCCAAGCCGGCGCGGCGTTCGTCGAAGCGCGGAAACTCGCCCGGCAGGTCGTCGAGCGCCTCGCGCTTGATGGTGTTGGACTCCGCCGCGAGATCGAAGGTCCAGCGCACCAGCCGAGCCGACGCGCGCTCCGGCATCGAGCCATCGACGTTGGGAAACAGCGGCGCGACCGGGTATTCCATGACATCGGCGAAGATCTTGTCGCCTTCCTCCCAGGCGTTCATCGGATGGAAGACGTAACAGGCCTCGGTTGTGAACCAGCGCATGGTCTCGACGCCCGCGTCGCGCGCCATCACGCCGACATGCGCGCCCTTGTCCGGCTCCCAGGCGTAGGCCGGGCCGCCGCGCATCACCCGCTGCAGGTCGCCGGTCAGCGGCAGGATCGGAAAGAGCGCATGGCGCGCGGGTGACCAGGAAGTCGTGCACCATGCTCGAGAACGGCGCCTCGAAATCGTCGCGCCGGATCACCGCGCCTTCGGCGTCGGTCACGCCATAGGAAATGGTTTGCGAGAACGGCCGTGTCGCCGACCGAATAGCCGAACCAGACCATCTCGCCCGTCGCGGGGTCGAACTTCGGGATGGGCGGTGACGCGACCCTTGTAATGCTCGACATAGCCGCGCGAATTCGAGGCTGATCGGATCGAGTTCGAACGGCTTGTGGGCTTCCTCGAGCGCGAGCAGGCGACTCGCGTGCCAGACGATGTTGGTGTTGGCGACGCCGCTGTCCGTGCCGATGACCGAAGGGTCGGCCGCGCGCGGATCGAAGCCGCTGAACAGCGCCTTCCTGCCGCGTTTTCCAGCGCGCCATTTCGGCGTGCGGACGTAGCGATTGCGATAGCTGACCTTGCCGTCCGCCGACGAAGAAGGCGTGGATCATCCCGTCGCCGGTGAACCAGTGGTAGTGGCCGCGCGGCTCGAACTGGGGATTCGGGCCGTTGCGATAGAACGCGCCGCCAAGGCCGGACGGAATCTCGCCGGTGACTTCGAGGTCGTGATCGTCCTCGCTGCGAACGGCGCGAAATTGCCTGAAAGATAGGGATTGGTCGTGATGGTCGGTCCGTCCATGAAGACGTCTCCTCGAGGGCGCGCTCGCGGAACCGCTCAAGTTCAGCCGGTCGCGCTTCGGCGCAGCATGCGCTTCGATGGGCGATTGATCAACAGCGTAAATCGGGTAAGGCGTTGGGCACTGCCGGGCACGCTCTCGCCCCGAGAAGTCCGGAGAGCTACGGTCCTGACGGACGCTGAAGAGGACGCCTTTCGGACCGCAGCGAGTGCGCGCATTCGCAGCTTTCGTGGCCACCCCCCCACGCTGGGTCATGAGCCGCAAGCGACGCATCGATATTATTCTATTAATTCAGGATACGCAGACAAGAAGCGACTACACTCGGATCACTCGTCAAGCGAGGCGCGGCGTGTCGGCGAACAGGCGTTCGCCCGTGGAAGCTCATCCTCGACGAGCGGTATTGAGCGGGATCGCCAATGCGGTTGCCGCCGAAAGCTGGGGTCAAGGGTCGGTAGCGCCTGCCGGAGAAGGAAGCCCAATGCGCCGCTGCGCGTTGGCGGAGAGTTGCTGATCTTGGCTCGCGAAGTGACCGAAAGGCGCGAGATGGAGATCAGCAATGCTGTTCATGACGTCGTTTACAGCCAGGTCACCGGAGCTGTCAAACTGACGGAACCATTACAACGTTTTTTTTGGATCGACAACATGCCCGACGGCATGGGCGGCTTCCCGCGTTTCCGAAAATTTCAAGTCTTGTTTGCTGCGGTCTTGTTGGCCGCTGTAAACAGGAATTGGCTTGATCGCGATAGGCTATAAAACCGACGGAGATCCCGTTCGCGACGTCATAATTCTTACAAAGCTGCGCCCGCGTAACAGCTGCGGGCCGGCTCCGCCACTGCCGCGGTTCGCTGCAACTTCAGGCGACAGCGCGCGCAGGACAATCCCAGGCTGGGACCACGGAATTTGATTCTGCCAAGAATATTGATATGCCCAAATTTTCCTCCCCTGCCAAAATTTTCCTACGAATACATTGCTGCCAGTCGCTAATGGGCCTTACGAAGTAACTCAGGCGGGCCATCCGGCGCATTCTGGATCTTACGGAATTCAGTTTTCCGGCGGAAACATAGATATAAAGGTTATTCCGCACAGTGTCAACCAAACCGAATTGATTTTATATACGAAGAGACAGCAGTACAGCTTTTCCATCGAAGTTTAAATGCTCGACGGCTCAGTTAAACAAATTCCTCTAACGCTCAATTATAACGTACCCCAAACCGTTCCTATTTCTACGCAATTCGCTGTCAAGATCGTGATCGACGGCGGTCCCGATAACTGGCTGCAGGCAATTTGCCCAATCAGTTGACAGATGGAGTTCTTCGGCCCTCAATTCGAGAACGTGTTGCAGGAATTGATGTCGCCGCTCTTCAGGCCCGTGGTCAGCCATTGCTGGCGCATGCCGAGGAGCCGTGGGTGAAGCTGTCGGGGACGGCGTAGCCGCGCGCGGCGGTTTGCAGCCGGTCGTCGCCGATCGCCGACGCGGTGGCCATCGCCCGGTCGATATCGCCGGGTTCGAGGACCTGCCATTTCTCGTTCGCGTGGTTGGCCCAGACGCCGGCGAGGCAATCGGCCTGCAGCTCGACCCTCACCGAAAGCGCGTTGGCCTGGGTCTGGCCACCTGCTGCTTGGGTCGTCGACCTTGTCGAGAATGCCGAGCAGATCCTGCACGTGATGGCCGATTTCGTGCGCGACGACATAGGCGTAGGCGAATTCGCCGCCGCCGCCGTATTTGGTCTTCATGTCGCGAAAGAACGACGTGTCGAGATAGACCTTCTTGTCGATCGGGCAGTAGAACGGCCCCATCGCCGACCGCGCGCCGCCGCAGCCCGATCGGGTCGCGCCGTCGTAGATGACGAGCGTCGCGGGCGCGTATTGGACGCCGGTCTGCGCCGGCAGCACCTCCTTCCACACGCCCTCCGTTCCGCCGACACGCGGGAGAGAAAATTGCGCGTCGGGTCGTTCGGATCGACCGAGGCGATCGATTGCGGCGGCGCCTGGCTTTGGAGCTGCCGACGCCGACCATCTCCGCGCCGCTCATCAGGACCTGGGGCGAGATGCCGGTGAAATAGCTGATGGCGAAAATGACGATGATCGCGCCGATGCCCAGTCCGCCGCCGCCCATCGCCAAACCGCCGCCTCCGCCCTGGCCGCGGCGATCCTCGATATTCGAGGACTCCGGCATGTTTTCGTATTCCATGTCCAACTCCGGCGAGCGAACGTCGGTTAACGCGTTTTAACCATGCTAGCAGAACCGCCGCCGGCCGAGTAGCGCCGAGCTCCCCCGGCCGCGCAAAGTCTTTCTTTAGGCCTTGTGCTGGGTAAACTACGCTCTTAGGAAGGACCGCCCCTCATGCCGCCAACTTATTCCCTCGTCGTGCCGATCTACAACGAGGAAGCCGTCATCCCGATCCTGCTTCGGCGGCTCGATGCGCTGCTGGAGGCGCTGGACGCGCCGGCGCGAAGTGATCGTCGTCGACGACGGCTCGCGAGGATGCGGGCCCGATCGTGCATCGAGGGCAAGGCGCGCGCCGACCCGCGCTATCGGCTCATCAAGCTATCCCGCAATTTCGGCCATCAGATCGCGATCACCACCGGCATGGACTACGCCGCGGGCCGCGCAGTCATCGTGATGAACGCCGATCTGCAGGACCCGCCCGAAGTCGTTCTGGAGATGATCGCCAAATGGAAGAAGGGCTACCAAGTCGTTTGCGCGGAGCGCGCTTCGCGCGACGGCGAGAGCCGCTTCAAGCGGGTGACCGCGGATCTCTTCTATCGGGTGATGGGCAGGCTGGGCGACGCCGCAATTCCGCGCAACGCCGGCGACTTCCGCCTGGTCGACCGCAAGGCGCTCGACAGCTTTCTCGCGATGCCCGAGCGCGACCGGTTCGTGCGCGGCATGTTCGCCTGGATCGGGTTCCGCCAGGCGGTCGTGAAGTTTCGATCGCCCGCCGCGCGCGGCCGGCGGCACCAAATATTCGCTGCGGAAGATGATCGCGCTCGCGCTGAGCGGCCTGGTGTCGTTCTCCGACGCGCCGCTTCGCCTCGCGCTGTGGGCCGGCGCTCGCGATTTCGGCGCTCGCGATCATCTACGGACTCGTCGTGATCGGGCAATGGATGGCCGGCGACCCCGGCCTCACCCGCGGCTGGAGTTCGACGATCGTGTTGTCGCCTTTCTCGGCGGCGCGAACACGCTGATGACCGGCGTCATCGGCCTCTACGTCGGGCGCATCCATGCGGAAGTGAAGGGGCGGCCGCTCTACATCGTCGAGCGCGCCGTGGGATTCGAAGACGCGCCGTGGCGCGCCAAGGACGCGCCAAAGCCTGGACTTCGCACCGCCAAAGATTCACAATCAGTCCGCTCCATCAAAGCCCGGGACCAAACAGTTTTGCGCGGCGCGGATGTTGGAGATGACGATCTTCGCGCCGCGTTCGTCGAGATCGGAAATGATCGAGTTGCTGTCAAAGGCTTTGTCGGCGATCAGAGCGCGAAACTCCATGCCCCTGATGAGCGGGGCGACGCCGACGGTGTCGAAGCGATGACCCGGCAGCAGCACGAAACGCACGAGACGTCCAGCGCATCGGTAAGCGCGAGGATCTTGGTCGTCAGGGCGCCTTTGTCCGGATCATCCGGCACCGAAAGGTCGCGCCACGGACTCCGTTCGCACAATCCACGACGCAGCTTCAACGAAAAGCCGGTTATCCGCGCCACTCCGCCCGGGATCGCTCGGCTTGCCCCGGCAATACATCCCGCGTCGCCCACTGGGCGTCAGTCAAAACAAATCTGGCCATCCCAAGCTTGAAATCACAGATCAATTAACCGGGAATCCCAAATCCCAACAGACCCTAGTTCGAGTCGACCGCCGTCGCCGGCTGCGAATGGTCGCCGCCGGTTGCGAGTCCGCGGTCTGCTGCGTCGTCGTCTGGTCGTTCTTGGCGGACGTATTGTGGAAATCGCACGCCAGCGCCGGCGCCGCGATGGCCGCCGCCAAGCCGCAGCCGAGCACAAGTCTGATAAGCTTCGATCGCATGAGAACCTCCGCCTCGCGCCCCATCAGCGTGCGGTCAGTCTAGCACCGGCGCCGGGCGCGCAAGCCACAAAAGCGCGAGCAGGCTGGCGGGCCGGGCGGGCTTTTCCGGCTCGCCCTCAAAGACGCAAACGCCGTTTGCGTAAGCCGCGTCGGCCCTGCTTCAACCGGCGAAACGCGCGCTCAAGCCCCCGTCCGCGAGCCAGTTCGCGCCGGTCACGAAGGACGCCTCGTCCGAGAGGAGGAAGATGACGCAATTGGCGATCTCCGCGGGCTCGCCATGCGTCGCATCGGGTGGGCGGCGAGAACCTTCTCGCGCAGGCTCGGGTCGTTGCGCGCGAAGAATTCGGAGACGAGCGCCGTCTCGACATAGCCGGGCGACAAGGCGTTGACGCGAATCTGGTCGCGGCCGACTTCGAGCGCGAGCGAGCGCGTCAGCCCGACAAGCCCGGATTTCGCCGCCGCATAGGGAAACATCCCCGGATAGGTCATGTCCGCGTGAAGCGAGGCGATGTTGACGATTGCGCCCTTGCCGGCGGCCTTCATCGCCGGCAGGACAGCGCGCGCCGCAAGCCAGGCGGCTTTGAGGTCGACGGCGAACACGTCGTCCCATTCCTCCTCGGTCATCGCGACCGGATCGGCGTAGACGTTGCGCCCAGCGTTGTTGACGAGCCCGGTGACCGGTCCGAACTTCGCCGCGGCCTCATCGACCACGCGTGCGAGGTCCGCGGCCCGCCGGACGTCGCCGGCCGCGAAATGCGCGCGCCCGCCCGCGTCGAGCGCCTCGAGGAGATCGCGACCCGCCGCCTCCTCGAGATCGATGAACGAAACGCATGCGCCCTCAGCCAGCGCCTTGGCGACGATTGCGGCGCCGATCCCCCGGGCGCCGCCGGTCACAAACACATGCTGTCCGGCGATCCGTCCGGCCAATGGCTATTTCCTGTCAATCCGAGGGAACCGTCGTCAGCGGCCGGTCACCGACTGACGCCGGATGCGCCGTTCGATGACCGTCTGCAGCACGACGGAGATCACGATCACAAGTCCGAAGCAGAGCTGGGTGTAGAACGCGTTGATGCCGGCGGAAACGATGCCCGCGTTGATCGCGCCGATGATGTAGGAGGCGACAAAGGTGCCGACCACCGAGCCCGTGCCGCCGAACACCGAAGTGCCGCCGAGGAACACCGAGGCGATGGTGTTGAGCAGGAAGCCGTCGCCGGTCGTCGGCCAGAAATAATAGCCGTAGATCGAGGTCAGGAGGCCGCAGAACACCGCGGTGACGCCGACCAGCACGAAGGCGCGCGCCTTCACCGACACCGCATTGACCCCCATCAGCCTCGCGCTCGTCGGATTGTCGCCGACCAGGAAAACATGCGCGCCAAAACGGGTGCGGTTGAGCAGCACCCAAAACGCCGCCAGGATGGCGATCATCCATAGCGTCTGGACGGGGACGCCGAACAGCGAGCCGCGCAGGAGCGCGTGCATTTGCGGATATTTGTCGGCGGTCAATGGAACGCCGGTGCCGTTCATCAGCACGAGCTCAAGTCCGCGGTAGAGGAACGACGTGCCGATGGTGATGACAAGCGAGGGGATATTGAGCTTGGCGACCAGCAGCCCATTGATCAATCCGCAGACCGCGCCGGTCGCCAAAGCGCAAACGAGCCCGAGCGGCCAGGGCCATCCGCCATACGCGGTCGTGAGACAGAACGCCGCCGTGCCCAGCGCCATGATCGACGGGAACGACAGGTCGATCTCGCCGGTGATGACGACAAAGGTCAACGCCAGCGCGATGATGCCGAATTGCGGCGTCGTCTGGGCAAAGGCGCGGTAGATGTCGATATTGGTGAAGACCGCGGGCGCGGCGGCGACGAAGGCGAGCCACATCGCGATCCCGACGCCGATGATGCCGAGCTGGCTGCCATGCCGGCGCAGAGCCGACGGCGGGGCGATGCGATTGTCGGAGGGACGGTCTGGCATGGCGTCAGTCGCCATCGGCGATCAATCCATCGAACCGGAGCGCGCGACGCGATAGAGCCGGTCGATCAACTCGTCCATCGTGATTTCGCTCTTCGCGTAGACGCCAGCGACCTTGCCGCGATCGAGCACATAGAGCCGGTCGACGACCGGGTAAACATGAAAAATATTATGGTCGATGAAGATCGCCGATTTGCCGGCCTTCTTGATGTTGCCGACGAAATCGAGCGTCTTGCGGGTCTCGGTCAGGGAAAGACCCATGGTCGGCTCATCAAGGATGACCAGCTCGGCGTCGAAATGGAGCGCGCGGGTGATCGCCACGCCCTGTTTCTCGCCGCCGGACATGGTCGTCACGACATTGTCCGGGTGCACGGCCGCGGAGGTGAACCCCATGTGTTCGCTCATCAGCCGCGCCGATTCCCCCCGCATCCGCTTGACGTCGAGGAGGCCCCAGCGCGTGCGCGGTTCGCGCCCCATGAACATATTGCGCCAGATCGGCTGCTTCTCGCAGAGCGCGCGCTCCTGATAGACGGTCTCGATGCCGAGGCTACGCGCCCGGGCGACGGACCAGTCGTCGATGCGGCGCCCATGGAAATAGATCTCGCCGCCCGCGTCTGGTCTATGAAAGCCCATCACGGTTTTGACCAGCGTCGATTTGCCGGCGCCGTTGTCGCCAAGCAGGCCGACGATCTCGCCGCGATTGACGACGAAATTGACGCCCGACAGCGATCGAACCTCGCCGAACGTTTTCGAGACGTTGCGAAGTTCGATGACTGGCGGGTCGCCGGTCCCGGCCGATTGCGTCACGGCGGCGCGGAGGCGGGGCGCCGAGGCTCATCGAGGGAAGATCAACGGATTTCCTTGGCCGCGAGCGGAGCGACCGCGTCGACGTTGGTCGAATCGACGAATGCGCCGGCGGTATTCACGTCGAGGCCGGAGAAGCCGTACTTCTTGGTCAGGCAGATGTTGAGAATCGGGAGATAGCCCTGAAGGTAGGGCTGCTGGTCGATGACCAGGTTCTGGTAGCCTTCCTTCACCGCTTGCGCGGTGTTGGGCGACATGTCGAAGCCGGCGAAGAACACCTGCCCCGGCTTCAGCGACGCGGCGCGCGCATAGACGCCGACGTTCGAGGTCAGGCCGCCGTGATCGGTGACGACGATCTTGACGCCCGGATTGGCCCCCATCACGCCGACGAAGGTCGCCGTGCCGGCGTTCGGATCGGCGTTGGTCGCCGCGTCGATCTCCTGGTAGATCACCTTGGCGCCAGCCTTGGTGAAGGCGTCGATCACGCCGACGGTGCGCTGGCCGCGGTCGCCGCCCTGGCCCTTGAGGCCCCAGACGAACACGCTGTCGCCAGCCTTGAGGCTCGCGCGCTTCGCCGCTTCGGCGCCGAGCGCGAAGCCGGCGGAATAGTTGGGCGCGCCGACATAGCCGAAACCCTTGGCCGAATATTTCTTCTGGCTGTCCGGCAGGGAGGTGTTGAGCGTCGTGAAGATCGTCCCTTGCGCGAACGCCTGATCGACCATCGGCGCCGTCGCCGGTTCGCCGCCGAAGCCGTAGGTCGCGATGCCGTCGACCTTGGTCGCCAGCGCCTGCTGAATCTGGGTCAGCATCTTGTTGGGGTCCCAGTCCGAGAAGTAATAGGTCACGCTCGGCCCGAGATCGAGCTCGGCCTGCTTGAAGCCGTTATAGACGTTGTTGGCGAACACGCCGCCCTGCGGGCCGCCCGGGAAGGCGGCGATCTTGACGCCCTGGCACCATTTCGGCGTCGGGTCGGTGGCGTGAGCAGCGCTGGCCGCTCCGCACGCGATGAGCGCGGCGCCAAACGCCAACGCAACGTTCCTCGAACCATGATTGAGCATGTGTTTCCTCCCGTCGATTTTGCGTCTCGACAAAGTCTCGGCTTCTGTCCGCAGATGAGGTGCAGGCTATAGGAGAATAAGAAATCTCTGTAAAGACGGCGGAATATCGCGACGCCCGCTCGCGCTCAATCGGCCGCGGTCGCCTTGCCGCGCAACGCCTTGATCGCGCCGCGGCGGGTCTTCTCGTCGAGGCGCTGCGTCTCTGGATGCAAACGTGGGACGAGTCGGGCGGCGGGGCTTATCGCGCTCCTGAGCCTTGACCAGCAGGGCCGCAAGCCGGGCGCGCGCGTCCTCGCGATTGCGCGGCTGACTGGAAAATCTCTGCGCGAAAATGACGATGACGCCGTCCTGCGTCGCACGCGAGCCGGCAAGCTTGATCAGGCGGATCGCGACGTCGTTGGGCAGGCTTCGGCTGCGGCGCGCGTCGAACCGGAGCTCGACCGCGCTCGCCACCTTGTTGACATTCTGCCCGCCGGGACCCGAGGAGCGCACGAAGCTCTCGACAATCTCGCTCTCGTCGATGAGGAGATCGCCCGCTTTCATGGGGCAGCCTCAGGCTGCATTAACAAGGACACGGCCGGTCGGGCGCGAGCGAGGCTTCTTCCGGATCCTGATTTCGACATCGCGATCGAGCGCGGTCAGAAACGTGATCAAGCGTTCGACGGAAAATCCTTCCAGCTTGTAATGGGCGAGCGCAGAGACTTTGGGCTGCCCGACGCCCAGCCGCCCCGCCGCATCGGTCTGACTGAGCTCGCTTCGAGGCAATGATCTCGTTGATGGCGTAGGCCAGCCGCAGTTTGGTCTGTCTCTCTTCCGCATCGGCGTAGCCAAGGTCTGCGAAGCACGTTGCCTGTTCCGCGAGTGATCGACGCGTCCAATTCGCGGGTGCGACTAGGATCTCGGGTTGTCATAACGCGCCTCGTAGTCTTGATGTGCAATTCTCAAGCGCCTCTGGACAAGTTCACTATCCGTCACTGCGGTCTTTATGCCCTTCGACGACTTCTTTTGGAAAGCGTGCAAAACATAGACGACCTCTCGAAAGCGCACCGTGTAAATCACGATATGCGTTCCCGGCATGGTCCTCGACAATCTCGAGGACGCCGGGCCCTTGCCCTTTCCAGGGCTTCGCGGCCTCCAAACTGGGCGACACCAACGCCGCACCCATTTCTTCCTTCACCGACGACGGAAAGGCGAGAAAGTCCTTCTTCGACGACCCGACCCAATCGAGCGGCTTCTCGCCTTCCCGAAGCGGGCGCGCCATGTCACACATGCCACAATTGGGATAGTGTGACAAGTTGTGGACGCTGCGGCGGCGCGAGTTGCCGGCTCCCTTAGCGCCAGTCCCTCACGTCGACGAACCGCCCGGCGATCGCCGCCGCCGCCGCCATGGTGGGCGAGACGAGATGGGTGCGGCCCTTGTAGCCCTGGCGGCCCTCGAAATTGCGGTTCGAGGTCGAGGCGCAGCGTTCGCCGGGCGCAAGCTTGTCGGGGTTCATCGCCAGGCACATCGAGCAGCCGGGCTCGCGCCATTCGAAACCCGCCGCCTTGAACACAAGATCGAGCCCCTCGGCCTCGGCTTGCGCCTTCACCAGGCCCGATCCCGGCACGACCATCGCGCTCACCCGCTCGGAGACCTTGCGGCCCTTCGGCGATCTTCGCCGCCGCGCGCAGATCCTCGATGCGCCCGTTGGTGCAGGAGCCGATGAAGACGCGGTCGATTTCGATATCGGTCATCCTCTCCCCGCCCTTGAGGCCCATGTACTCGAGCGAGCGCCTGATCGAAGCGCGTCGCTGCTCGGTCGCGCCGTCCTCGACCCGCGGCGCATAGCCGAGGATCGACACCACGTCCTGCGGGCTCGTGCCCCAGGAGACGATCGGCGGCAGGTCGGCGGCGTTGAGCTTCACCTCAGCGTCGAAATGCGCGCCGCTCGTCGGTGTGCAGCGTCTCCCAATGGCGCATCGCATGGTCCCACAAGGCGCCTTTCGGCGACTTCGGGCGGTCCTTCAGATAGTCGTAGGTCTTGTCGTCGGGCGCGATCATGCCAGCGCGGGCGCCGCCCTCGATCGACATGTTGCAGACCGTCATCCGCCCTTCCATCGACAGCGCCTCGATCGCCGAGCCGCAATATTCGATCACGTGGCCGGTGCCGCCGGCCGTGCCGATCTCGCCGATGATGGCGAGGATGATGTCCTTGGCGGTGACGCCGGGCGGCAGCGCGCCATCGACCTTGACCCGCATGTTCTTGGCCTTGGTCTGCATCAGCGTCTGCGTCGCCAGCACATGCTCGACCTCGGACGTGCCGATGCCGTGCGCGAGCGCTCCGAAGGCGCCGTGAGTCGAGGTGTGGCTGTCGCCGCAAACGATCGTCGTTCCCGGCAGGGTGAAGCCCTGCTCCGGTCCGATGATGTGGACGATGCCCTGCTTGGAATCGAACTCGTCATAATATTCGATGCCGAATTCGCGCGCGTTGCGGGCGAGCTCCTCGACCTGCAGGCGGCTCTCGGGATCGGCGATGCCGCCGCTGCGGTCGGTGGTCTGGATGTTGTGGTCGACGACGGCGAGCGTCTTTTCCGGCGCGCGCACCTTGCGGCCCGCCATGCGCAGACCCTCGAAGGCCTGCGGGCTCGTCACTTCATGCACAAGATGGCGGTCGATGTAGATCAGGCTCGCGCCGCCGGCCGTTTCGATGACGTGGTCGTCCCAGATCTTGTCGTATAGCGTACGCGGGCTGGTCATAAGGATCTCCCGCGCCTGAGCGGCGCGATGACGGTTGAGGTCGGCGGCTATCTATGCCTTTGCCGGCCAAGAAGGAAGGGGAGCGGTCGCGACCTGCTCCGGTTCCCTCGAAAGTGGCCTCAAACGACTCGTCCGGCGCTACGATCGCGAAGCGCCCGGTCTCGATCGTTGCGTGCAGATCGATGACATCTGGCCGACAACCTGACCAATTTGGTTTGGACTTGGAGAGGCCGAAGAAGTCGACGCCCGCTGGCGAAGAGGACTGTCCGATCTTCCGAGCCGTCCGAGATCCTTATCGAACGTCAAAAGACTGGCCGGTTGGACAGTTCCGCAATGTCCAAAGACCTGCCTGTCGCTGGCGCAGTCATGCGATTTCACGCTCACTGCGGCAACTCAATTCACGCGTGCGCAGCGCCATAACAATCGCGTTGTGAACGTTCTCGTCAGTCGAGGAATCGCAAGCTATGCCGCGCTGGGAAACGACGATTTCGCCCGTCAGTACGTTCGCGGGCAAAGGCCAATCGGCGATGACGTAATCGTCCGTCAGCTGCGGGTAGTCTAAGAGTATATCGGCTTCGCTCCACCCCTCGCAAGGAGACCGATGACGAATTCCGCGGCTATACGCGTACCCCGATTCGGCTTGCCATACGAGAATCGCTTTCGTCAAGCACTATTCGTTTTGCGGCGGTCATAATGGCGAATTCCTGGTGACCCCTCATCATAGCCTAGGCCTGCGGAAAGCGCCAGGCGCGCCGATATTCGCGGCGCTTGAACATGTGACGGCTGCGGACGCGGTCTCTGCGTTTTCTTTCCCAATGCAAGGAGTTGGCCATGCGCACCTCCAAAATCATCCATGTCGTCTCCTGCCATGCCGAGGGCGAGGTCGGCGACGTGATCGTCGGCGGGGTCGCGCCGCCGCCGGGCGAGACGCTGTGGGAGCAGTCGCGTTTCATCGCCCGCGACGGCGCCTTGCGCGATTTCGTGCTCAATGAGCCGCGCGGCGGCGTGTTCCGCCACGTCAATCTCATCGTGCCGGCGAAAGACCCCAGGGCGCAGATGGGCTTCATCATCATGGAGCCGGAGGACACGCCGCCGATGTCGGGCTCCAACGCGATCTGCGTGGCGACGGTGCTGCTCGATACCGGCATACTTGCCGATGCAGGAGCCGGAAACCAGGCTCGTCCTCGAGGCGCCGGGAGGCCTGATCGCGGTGACGGCCGATTGCCGTGGCGGCAAGGCGGAGCGGATCGCGATCGAGAACGTGCCATCCTTCGCCGACCGGCTCGATGCGCCGCTGGAAGTCGCGGGGCTCGGGACGCTCAGCGTCGACGTCGCCTACGGCGGCGACAGCAACGTCATCGTCGATGCGCAGGCGCTCGGCTTTTCGATCGTCCCGGACGAGGCGCGCGACCTCGCGGAGATGGGCATGACCATCGTCGCCGCCGCCAACGCACAGCTCGGCTTCCGCCATCCCGAAAACGCCGGCTGGGACCATATTTCCTTCTGCCAGTTCGCGGGTCCGCTCGCCCGGGCGGGAAACGAAATCACCGGCCCGAACGCGGTCGTCGTCCGGCCGGGCAAGATCGACCGGTCGCCGACCGGGACCGGATGCAGCGCCCGGATGGCCGCGTTGAGCGCGCGAGGCCTGATGAAGCCGGGCGACATTTATCGCGCCCGCTCGATCATCGGCTCGGAATTCGTCTGCCGGATTGCGCGCGAGACGAAGGTCGCCGGGCGCCCAGCGATCGTCCCGATTATTTCCGGCCGCGCCTGGATCACCGGGGTCCACCAGCATGCGCTCGACCCGGCGGACCCCTGGCCGTCCGGGTACCGGCTCGCCGACACCTGGCCGCGCTTGGAGCGTTAACCACGACCTTTGTCTTGCTTGACGACCCAATTCCGATGAATTAGGCACCTCACAGCAAATTGTAGGTTTGCAAACCGAAATTAGACGTTTCACCCGAAAATTGGGGTAGGATATGGACTCGAAACGGGATTCGAGTCCCGGGGAGAGGGGCGAATGGGTACCGCGTTGTGAAGCCAACTGACGTCTCCGCCCCAGAATATTTTCACAAAGTGGTCGACTGTCAGTGGGCGTGCCCCGCCCACACGCCGGTCCCTGAGTATATTCGCCGGATCGCGTCTGGGGATTACAACGGCGCGTATATGATCAACTGGAAGTCGAACGTATTCCCCGGGATTTTGGGGCGCACATGCGACCGGCCGTGCGAGCCGGCTTGCCGGCGGGGAAGGCTTGGAGAGGAGCCGGTGGCGATCTGCCGCCTCAAGCGCGTCGCCGCCGATCACAAACAGGACATTTCCGCCCTCTTGCCCCGAGCGCCCGAGCGCCGCAACGGCAAACGGGTCGCCTGCGTCGGGGCGGGTCCGGCTTCGCTGACTGTGGCGCGCGATCTTGCGGCGATCGGCTACGAGGCGGTCGTGTTCGATTCCGAATTCGCGCGCCGGCGGCATGATGCGCAGCCAGATCCCAAAGTTCCGATTGCCTGACGAGGTCATCGACGAAGAGGTCGGATACGCGTTGCTGACCGGCGCCCAATTCGTCGCCGAGCGACGCATCGACAGCCTCAAGGGTCTGCTTGGCGAGGGGTACGACGCGATATTCGTCGGCTGCGGCGCCCCGCGGGGCCGGGATCTGGACATTCCCGGACGGCGGGAGGCGGAGCGCAATATTCATATCGGCATCGACTGGCTGGCGAGCGTGTCGTTCGGTCACATCTCATCGATCGGCCGGCGCGTGATCGTGCTCGGCGGCGGCAACACGGCGATGGACTGCTGCCGCACCGCGCGCCGCCTCGGCGGCGCCGACGTCAAGGTCGTGGTGCGCTCCGGGTTCGCGGAGATGAAGGCCTCGCCCTGGGAAAAGGAAGACGCGATGCGCGAGGGCGTCGCGATCTTCAACTTCCATGCGCCGAAGGCGTTCACGCACAAGGCCGGCCGCCTCACCGGCGTGGTGTTTGAAAAGATGACCGCGGCCAGCGATGACCGGGGGCGGCGTCTGCTCGTTCCGACCGGCGAGCCTGACGTTCTGATCGAATGTGACGACGTTCTGATGGCGGTCGGCCAGGAGAACGCTTTCCCCTGGATCGAAGGCGACGCGGGCGTCGCGTTCGGCCGTAACGGCTTGCCCGCCGTCGATGCGCTGACCTTCCAGTCGAGCCTGCCGAAGGTGTTCTTCGGCGGCGACGCCGCATTCGGGCCGAAGAACATCATCACCGCCGTCGCGCATGGCCATGAGGCCGCGATCTCGATCGACGCCTTTTGCCGCGGCGACGATCCGCGCGCCCGGCCGGATCCCCTGACCAATCTGGTGAGCCAGAAGATGGGCATCCATCAGTGGTCCTACGACAATGCGATCACCAATGACCTGCGGTTTGCGGTGCCTCACGTCGAATCCGTGCGCGCGCTGAAAAACCTCAAGATCGAGGTCGAGATCGGCTTCGATCTCACGCAGGCCGTCGGCGAAGCGGAGCGTTGCCTCAACTGCGACGTCGAGACCCTTTTCTCCGCCCCCGCCTGCATCGAATGCGACGCATGCGTCGACGTTTGTCCGATGGACTGCATTTCGTTCGTGGCGAACGCCCCCGAAGACGAGCTGCGCCATTCGCTGAACGCGCCGGCGCTCAATCTTTCCCAGGCGATATATGTCTCGGAACCTGTCAAGACCCACCGGGTTATGGTCAAGGACGAGGATCTCTGTCTGCACTGCGGCCTTTGCGCCGAACGCTGTCCGACCGGGGCGTGGGACATGATGAAGTTCACCCTCGAGATGGCCCAAGCGGGACACGCATGTCGATCGAAGGCGTAAACGATTTCGTCATCCGCTTCGCCAACGTCAACGGCTCAGGGTCGGCGAGCGCGAACCTCCTGTTCGCGCGTTCGATTGTGCGGATGGGCGTGCCGATCGCGCCGCGCAACATCTTTCCCTCGAACATCCAGGGCCTGCCGACCTGGTACGAAGTGCGGGTGAGCGAGGAAGGGTGGCTCGGCGCGAGGGGCGGCGCCGACATGCTGGTCGCGATGAACGCGCAGACCTTCGCCCAGGACGTCGCCGCGCTCGAATCCGGCGGCTACCTCTTCTACGATTCGACGCGGCCCCTGCCGCCCTCGAGCATGCGCGACGATATCGTTGTCCTCGGCATGCCGCTGACCGAGATCTGCGCTGCCGAATATTCCGACCCGAGGCAGCGCCAGCTCTACAAGAACATCGTCTACGTCGGCGCGCTGGCCGCGCTGCTGGACATCGATCTGCCGGTGGTCGAGGCGCTGATCGCCGAACAGTTCAAGGGCAAGGAGAAGCTGATCGCCGCCAATCTGCATGCGCTCGCGATCGGCCACGCCGAGGCCATGTCCCGCTTCAACTGCCCCCTCGGCGTCAGGGTCCGGCGCAGCGACGCGGTTGGCGACCGCATTCTGGTCGACGGCAATTTCGCCGCCGGCCTCGGCGCCGTCTATGGCGGCGCGACCGTTTGCGCGTGGTATCCGATCACGCCCTCCACGTCGCTCGCGGAAGCGTTCGAGCGCAACTGCGCTCGCTATCGCGTCGATAAGGCGACGGGCAAAAAGAATTATGCGATCGTCCAGGCCGAGGACGAGATCGCCGCCATCGGCATTGCGATCGGGGCGGGCTGGAACGGCGCGCGCGCCTTCACCGCGACATCCGGTCCCGGCGTCTCGCTGATGCAGGAATTCTTCGGTCTGGCCTATTTCGCCGAAATTCCGGTCGTCGTGTTTGACGTGCAGCGCGGCGGCCCGTCGACCGGAATGCCGACCCGGACCCAGCAGTCCGATCTCCTCTCGTGCGCCTTCGCCTCGCACGGCGACACCAAGCACGTACTGCTCATTCCCGACGGCCCGAACGAAGCGTTCGAATTCGCCGCCCGCGCCTTCGATCTCGCCGAGCGGTTGCAAACGGTCGTCTTTGTCATGCTCGACCTCGACATCGGCATGAATTCGCACCTCAGCGCGCCGTTCCAATGGGATGACGCCCGCGCCTACGACCGCGGGAAGGTTCTCTCGTTCGACGAAGCTGGAAAAGGCGCCGAATTTCGGACGCTACGACGATGTCGACGGCGACGGAATTCCCTATCGCACGCTTCCCGGCGCCCATCCGACGCGCGGAGCCTTTTTCACCCGCGGCACCAGCCGTGACCGCTTCGCGCGCTATACCGAGGAAGGCCTGCCCTATATCGACAACATGGAGCGGCTGGAGCGCAAGTTCGAGACTGCGCGCGGCTTCCTGCCGCGGCCGGTGCTTAAGCGGGCGACGAAGCCGACCCGGGTCGGCGTCCTCCAGTACGGATCGACGGCCGACGCGATGGACGAAGCCCAGAAGATGCTCGCCGACGAGGGCCTTGATGTCGACACCCTGCGCATCCGCGCGTTTCCGATGACGCGCGAGGTCCAGGATTTCATCGCCAGCCATGACCGGATCTTCGTCGTCGAGCAAAATCGCGACGCGCAGATGCGCACGCTCATCTCGACCGATCTTGGCGTCGCGACAGACCGCTGGACGCCGATCCTCCACTTCAACGGGATGCCGACCTCCGCCCGCTTCATTCATCGCGAAATCGTGGCGCGCCTGCGCAAGCCGGCGGCGCCGCAACCGCTCGAGGCCGCCGAATGACCTATCTCGCCAAGCCGAAGTTTCACCACCCCTCGA
The DNA here is from genome assembly GCA_963839185.1 of uncultured Alphaproteobacteria bacterium. Classification (GTDB taxonomy): domain Bacteria; phylum Pseudomonadota; class Alphaproteobacteria; order Rhizobiales; family Beijerinckiaceae; genus Roseiarcus. The sequence goes on from CAWIUD010000032.1 coordinate 167,957, forward strand.
TTCCGGTCAACGCGCTCGGCTTCACCCATCGCGACTACGAAGGGTCGATGTCGACCTTATGCGCGGGCTGCGGGCACGATGCGATCAGCGCGGCGATCATTCACGCCTGTTTCGAATTGAGCCTGCCGCCTCACCGGGTCGCCAAACTGAGCGGCATCGGCTGCTCGTCCAAAACGCCGACCTATATGCTCGGCCAGAGCCACGGCTTCAACTCGGTGCACGGGCGCATGCCTTCGGTGCTGACCGGCGCCAATCTCGCCAACCGCGACCTCATCTATCTCGGCGTGTCGGGCGACGGCGATACGGCCTCGATCGGGCTCGGGCAGTTCGCCCACGCGATGCGGCGCGGCGTCAACATGGTCTATATCGTCGAGAACAACGGCGTCTATGGGCTGACCAAGGGCCAGTTCTCCGCCACGGCCGACCGCGGCTCGAAGAGCAAGAAGGGCGCGGATGCGCAGAACGAGCCGATCGATCTCGTAGGCATGGCGATCCAGCTCGGCGCGTCGTTCGTCGCCCGCAGCTTTTCCGGCGACAAGGCGCAACTGGTGCCCCTGATCAAGGCGGCGTTCGAGCATCAGCGGCGCGGCGTTCATCGACGTCATTTCGCCCTGCGTCACGTTCAACAATCATGCCGGCTCGACGAAGAGCTTCGATTACGTGCGTGAGCACAATATCGCGGTCAACGCGCTCGACGTGATCCTCGAGCGCGAGCCGATCGAGGTGGAATACGCGGAGGGCGCGAATGAGGCGGTCACGATGCACGACGGCTCGACGATCGTGCTGCGCAAGCTTGACGCCAACCACGATTGCCGCGACCGATCGGTTGCGCTCGCCACCCTCGAACGCTGCCGCGCCGCAAGCGAATCCCCACAGGTCTGATTTATGTCGAGGACGAGCCCGACGAGCTGCACGGGATTCTCGACACGACCACACGGCCGTTGAACGAGCTTACCGAGCGGGAACTGTGCCCTGGGTCGAAGGCCCTGGAAGCGATCAACGCGTCGCTGCGGTAAGTCGGCCGCTGCGCCAAGCGGAACCCAGCTTCTGCTCAACATTTGGGCGCCGGCGACGCAGGATTGGCAGGACGGATAGGGAATTTTTTGTTAGCATCCCCCCGGCGGCAGGGTCGTCTCTTGTCGCCGAACGCAGGGGAATGCGCATGTGGCGGCCATTCAGAATTGGCGCGGCGGCGCTTGCCGCGCTCTCTCTACACAATATCATGCCGGCTGAGGCTAAGCTCAGCCCTGACCTGATCTATATGACGGACGCTGGCGGCGCCATCGTCTTCCAGCAAATGATCACCGAGCGCAGACGAGCTGAAGGACGCCAGCAACGGCGTCTTCATCCATCCGTTTCCGATCACTTCAGGAAACCCCGCGATGGTCGACAGCCCGCTCCTGTTGACCGTGCCTGGGCTGCCTTACCAGGATGGCGTGAGCGACTTGGTCGCAGTTATCCCCATGGGCGGTTCCGACGAGACGTTCTTCGCCTCGGCTGTCGGCGCCAATCCCATTCCGCTGTCGTTTCTCGGCAGTCTGATTGTGACCCCGGTGATCATGCCGGAAGGCATTCCGGTCAACATCTACGGCCTATTTTGCGCCGGGCGCCTTGCCGGCTGGAGACAGCATGTTCTTCCGGTCCGACGTTCCAGAGGCGTCGACCTGGGCGATGATGCTTCTGGGATTCGCCGCCCTCGCCTGTGCGGCCTTGCGCCGGGCCGGGGAGCGGCCGGCGTCCGCCTAACCTGTCGAGCGCCAGGTCACGACCCCGCGGCCGGCCCGCTTTCGTTCAGCATCCGCTCGACCAGTCGGCGAAACGTTGCGAATTCGAACGGCTTGCTGAGCGTCGAGTGGTCGCGATACCGCGGCTCGATGCCGTTCTGCCCATATCCGGTCGCCAGAACGAACGGAACGCCGCGGGCGCTCAATGCGTCGGCGAGCGGATAGCTGTTGTCCTTGCCGAGGGACACGTCGACAATCGCCGCGTCGATGTCCGTCCCGGCCAGCGCCAGCGCCGAGGCGAGATTGTGCGCCGGACCCACCACGCTATGACCGAGTTCCGACAGCCACTCTTCGGTCATCGTGCTGATCAAAGGCTCGTCGTCAACGACAAGTATTTTCGCCATCCGTCC
>CAWIUD010000033.1:0-30735 GCA_963839185.1 uncultured Alphaproteobacteria bacterium
TCTGCGTAGCCACTCCGCCACGAGGCCGGCGATGAACCCGAGGCAGCATCGCGACGCCCGGGCCTATACCAAGGATTCGATCCTCGCCGCAAGGCGCTTGCGGCTGTTCTAGACGCTCAGTCAGTGGCTCGCCCACGGCGACTGACGCATGAGAGGCAGCGCCAGAAAGTAGCAGGCGGTCGCGATCAGTCCCCAGCCGACCCAGCTGGAGGGTTGCAGATTCTCGAAAATCGCCGTCGCCGCGAAGATGAACCACGCGACCGTCATGGCGATCGTCAGGCGACGCAAACTCGTCACCCGCAACGGATGCACGAACACAACCGGCGCAAACATCAGCGCGGTCGCGCCAAGCAAAACCGCGGCGCTAAGGAGCCAAGGCGGCCGAAAGACGAAAAGGTAGAGGACAAGGATGTTCCAGGTCGCCGGAAAGCCGCGAAACCAGAGGTCGTCAGTCTTCATGCGAGTGTCGGCGAAATAGAGGGCCGACGCGATCGTGACCACGAGGCCAATCCAGAACGAGGCCTCAACCGGCATCAGATCCGACCGCCAAAGCGCAACGACCGGGACCAGCACATAGGTGAGGAAATCCACCACCAGATCGAGCACCGCGCCGTCGATCGAGGCCGCGGTGACCTGCACCCGGGCGGCGCGCGCCAGCGTGCCGTCGATCCCGTCGATGAACAGAGCGAGGCCCAGCCAGGCGAAGCAGGCCGAAAAATTGCGCTCGATCGCCGCATATAGCGCGAGCACCGCGACCGCCCCGCCGGAGGCCGTGAAGACATGGACGGAGAACCCCGCCGCCTGGGCGACGCGAACCGGTCGCTTCTCGATCGACATGCCCTGCCCCGTGCGCCTCGGCGCGACCAAGGCGCTTGACCTCCCGTAGCGCCGGCTTGACCTTCGCAGCTTCCGCCTTATCAAAGTTGCGTCGTGGCGTCTCCCTGTTCGTGAACACACGAGAAATTGATGATCAGCCCCGACGCGCCTCCGGCCCTGAACTGCGACGTGCTGGTCGCCGGGGCGGGGCTTGCCGGGCTCGCAGCTGCGGTTGGCTTCGCGCGCGCCGGCTTCGACGTCGTGTCGTGCGGCGCCGGAGAGCGAACAGGAGGGGGGCGCTCCGTCGCCCTCCTCGATCGCTCCGTGGCGTATCTAAAGTCCCTCGGCCTTTGGGCGCCGATCCAGCCCCAGGCGGCCCCGTTGCGGGGTTTGCGCCTGATCGACGATACCGGGGCGCTCTTTCCGCTGCGGCCGGTGGAGTTCCACTGCTCGGAGATCGGTCTCGACGCGTTTGGATGGAACGTCGAGAACGATCGGATGAGCGACGCACTCTCGGTCGAAGCCGGCCGGACGCCCGGCCTGAAGCATCTCGCGGCGGATGTCTCGGCTTATGATTTCTCGACCAGCGCCGCAATCGCGCGTCTGGACGACGGTCTCGTCATCTCAACCCGGCTGATCGTCGGCGCGGACGGGCGGGGCTCGCTGGCGCGGCGAGCCGGCCGCCTCGAAGCGCGGACCCGCCCCTATCCCCAATCTGCGCTGACCGCGATCCTAACGCACCGCCTGCCGCACGGCGATTTCTCGACCGAGTTCCACACCCGCGGCGGTCCCTTCACCCTGGTGCCACTGCCGGGAAACGAAACGGCGCCCTACCGGTCGAGCCTGGTCTGGGCGATGGCCGGCGCGGAGGCGCGCCGCCGCAGCGCCCTCGACGACGAAGCGCTTGCAGGCGAAATCGAACGTCAGGCGCGCTCTTTCCTCGGCGCGATGCGCCTCGAAGGGCCCCGCGGCGTCTTCCCGCTGATGCGTCAGGTCGTGCCGAAAATCACCGGCGTGCGGCTCGCGCTGATCGGCGACGCCGCCCATGTCTTCCCGCCGATCGGCGCCCAGGGGCTGAACCTTGGCCTGCGCGACGTCGAGGCGATCATTGACGCCGCGCGGCGGGCGCGCATGGAAGGACGCGACATCGGCGGCGCTGACGCGTTGCGCCAGTACGAACGCGCGCGGCGCCGCGACATCGCCGTTCGGAGCGGCGTCGTCGACCTCCTGAACCAATCCCTCATCGCCGGTTTCGCGCCGGTCGATTTCGCGCGCGGCGCGGGCCTGGCCGCGCTTGGCGCGATCGGACCGTTGCGGCGGCTGGTCATGCGGGAAGCGATCGCGCCTCGCGGTGCGCGCTAGACGCGCGGCGCCCGCAGGGGGAACATGCTTGACCGAATGCGGTTGGAGGTTACCCCCGGGGGGCTGGCGCCGATTCTTCGTTTGTGAAGGAGGCCGAGATGTCGTCGACGACCGCCGCTGCCGCCCAGTCGGGTCGGACGTTCGCCCAGCCTCACCGCGACGAGAGGAGGGTGAGCCTGCTGATCCTCTGCCTGCTCGCCTTGGGGGTCGGCGTCATGACCGGGCTTGGCGCGGTCGCGCTGCGGGCGCTGATCGGCCTTATTCACAACGCGATGTACAACGGCGTCTTCAGAATCGCCTATGACGCCAATATCCTGGAGGGACCGAGCCGGTTCGGCGACTGGGTCGTCCTGTCGCCGATTCTCGGCGGTCTCGCGGTGGTGTATCTCGTGGAGCGCTTCGCGCCCGAGGCCAAGGGCCACGGCGTCCCGGAGGTGATGGACGCGATCTTCTATCAGCACGGAAATATTCGCGGCGTCGTCGCAGTCATCAAGTCGCTCGCCTCGGCGTTGTCCATTGGCTCCGGCGCCGCTGTGGGGCGCGAAGGGCCCATCATCCAGATTGGCTCGGCGCTCGGTTCGGCGTTCGCCAAGGCGATTGGCCTGTCGACCGGACAGAAGATCACTCTCTTGGCTGCGGGCGCCGGCGCCGGCATCGCCGCCACTTTCAACACGCCGCTCGGCGGGGTGCTTTTCTCCCTCGAAATTCTGTTGCCCGAAGTGTCGAACCGCACCTTCCTGCCGGTCGTCATTGCGACGGGCGCGGCCACCCTGCTCGGCCGCATCCTCATCGGTCCCAATCCCGCCTTCGCCGTTCCTGAAATCCTCTTTCCCACCGCTCGCGGTTTCGGGTTCGAGGCGGCGGCCGCATTCGCGGCGCTCGGCGCGCTCTGCGGGGTCGCCGCCTGGGCTTTCATTCGCCTGCTTGTCTTCTTTGAAGACGGGTTCCCCAAGCTTCCGGGCGGCGTCTACGTTCAAAACATCGTCGGCATGGCGATCATCGGCCTGATGATGGTCGGCCTGACCCATGCCTTTGGCCATTCCTTCATCGACGGGGTCGGTTACGGCGTCATCCAGTCGGTGCTCGACAAAAGCATGACCGCGGCCGGACTTCTGACGCTCTTGTTCGTCCTCAAGCTCTTCGCGACCACGATCAGTCTCGGCTGCGGCGCATCGGGCGGCATTTTCTCTCCCTCGCTCTATCTCGGCGCCACGCTCGGGGCGGCCTTCGCCTGGGTGGCGGCGATGGTCCTGCCCAATGCCGGCATGACCGGACCGTCAGCCGCAATCGTCGGCATGGCCGCGATGGTCGGCGCGGGAACCGGCGGCGTCATGACAGCGATCGTCATGATCTTCGAAATGACCCGCGATTACGCGATCATTGTCCCGTTGATCGTTGCGGTCGCAGTCGCGGCGGGGGTGCGACGCGCCCTCATTTCCGAGACCATCTACACGATCAAGCTGCGGCATCGGGGCCACCGCATTCCCAAAGAGCGGCATGTCAATCTTTATCTCGTCCAGCAGGCGCAGGACGTCATGGAGCGGCGGTTCATCCTCGCTCATGCGGGCTCGACGCTGAGGGAATCGATGGGGTGGGAAGACGTGGACGACCTGCGCGCGATCATCGTCGAACGCGAAGGTCGAATCGTCGGCCTCATTCCGCCCCGCTCGGGCCTCTGGCGCGAAAGCGTGAGCAACGCCGCCCGGCCGGTCGACGACTTTGTCGAGAAGCAGATCGTCGTCTGCCGCGACGTGGATTTGTTGAGTTCGTGCTCGCGCGGCTCAAGCGTCGCCGGTCAGGCGCGGCGATCGTGTTCCACGGGGAGCGCCGTCCGCGAGCCGCCGACATCGTCGGCGTCATCACCAAGCGGGCGATCGCCGACATGGTTATCGACAGCTATGAGGATTAACTGCGCGAGAGAATCTGCACGGCGCGGTCGAGCTGCGGATCGCCGCCCGCGGCGAAGCGCGGATCGAACGGGACCTCGATCGTCGGCGCGACGCCCACCCCTTCCAGGCGCTGGCCGTCCACCAGGACGTCTTCGACCGCGAGCAGCAACAATCCTTCGTCGCCGATCAGGAAGGCGGTCGCCGCAAGCACCGCGCCCTCCGTGCGAACGCCCACGAGTTCGCCGAGCCGGTATTCCTTGAACCCGTAGGCGAGCACCTCCTTGCCGCTTCGGGTCCCTCCGTTGATCAGCATCGCGACCGGCTTTCGCCACTTCACGTCGACCATGCTCGTCTTGCCGCTTCGGTCCGTCACCTGCATGGTCGGCGCGCGCGGATTGAAGAGATCGAGGTATTCGGGCTGCGCCCCGCCCCAGCCGTCGCGGAGATCCCAGATCAGCGCGTCGGCGTCCCGCAGCGGGCCGTCAGCGATCAGGTTCTCGAGCCCCGCCTGATACCTGTCGCCCGCGTACGACCACACATGCACGTAGCCGATGCGGGCGTGATCGCCCGCGTCGATGACCCGGGCGCTCGCTTCCAGGCCGCGCAGAAACATCGCGTTCGGGTGGATGTCCGTGGGCGTGACGCTGATCGCCGTCGGCGCTCCGTCCGGCGTGCGCCGGATCAACAGCGGGACGGCCGCGCCGACCTTGCCGCGGAACGAGTCGACCGGGCGAAATGGACGGCCGTCGACGGATACGATTTCGTCGCCAACCAGAACGCCCGCCTGATGCGCGGGCGCGCCCTCAATCACGCCGGTCGCAAAGGTTCGGCCCTGATCGTCGGCCTCCGTGAACACGCCGATCCCCGGATAAGTCACCTCCCCCGACGGAAAGACGCGGTCCAGGCCCCGGCGGCGCAACGCGCCGGAAAAGATGTCGGCGAGTTGGTAAAAGGCCGGATCGTCGACCGTGTAGTAGTGCGTGTGAGAGGCGCGGAGCTCCGCCAGCATGGCGTTGATCACGGCGGCGGCGTCCTCGCGCGAGCCGGCCGAGGCGGCCTGCGGGCGGTAGCGCGCCCGAACCGCCGGCCAGTCGAGGCCGTGCAGGCGCGGATCGTAGAAGCGGTCGCGCACGGTCTCCCAGACTTGATCGAACGCCGCCAGTTCCACGGCCCCCGACGGGACGCTCCCGGTCTCGGCGCTCGCCGGCCATACGCCGAAAGCGGCCGCCGCGGCCGTGAAAGTCAGAAAGCCTCTTCGCGTCGCATTCAGGCGATTCATCATCTTTGGCTCGTTATGGCGCCCGGCTGACGCGTCCTCAGCGAAATGCGGATGGGTTGTCGATGGCTGGGGGCGAGCGGTGGGGTAGCGGCGAATGCCGGCTCATTGATGGCCGTTCGGCGGCATGCCGCGAGGAAGCATGATGATGAGCTATCGCCGCGGTCCAACCTGCCTAGAGATTATGGTTGGTTAGAAACTCGTGCAATTTTCGCGTCGTGGCTTTGGGATGGTGGTCGACAAAAAAGTGGCCGCCCGGAAGCGACGCTTCGGCGATGTGACGACAGCGCTTGCGCCACTCGTTTGGGATGTCGAACAGCTTGGCCATCATCCCCGACGCCCCATAAAGGACCAGCGTCGGGCACTCGACTTTGCGGTCGATATCGGCGCCGTCGTGTCGAGATCGATGCTGGCGGCGGCCCGATAGTCCGAGCAGGAGCCATGGATCATCGCCGGATCGGCCCACGCTTTCCGGTACGCCGCCAGCATTTCCGCGTCGAAGTCGGAAAGCTTCGTCGCGCCCCAGCCGACGAGGCAGGTTTCATAGAAGAAATCAGGGTCGTTGCCGATCAGTCGTTCTGGAAACGGTTCAGGCTGCGAAAGAAAATACCAATGCCAGTAGGCGCCAGCGACCTTGCGGTTGGTGTCCATGAACATCGCGTAGGTCGGGACGATGTCCATCACCGTTAGCGTCTCTACCGCGAGCGGATGATCGAGGGCCATGCGATGCGCCGTACGGCCGCCGCGATCGTGGCCGACAACATGGAACCGCTCGAATCCGAGCCGCTTCATGAGACCGACCTGGTCGGCGGCGAAAGTCCGAAACGCGTAGTTTGAGCAATCCGGCAAGCAGTGCGGCTTCGCGGAATCGCCATAGCCGCGCAGGTCGGCGCAGACGACGGTGAAATCGTGCGCAAGTTCGGGGGCGACGCGCGCCCACATGGCGCGATTTTGCGGGAAGCCATGCAGCATCAAAAGCGGAGGCCCCGAACCCCCGACGACACATGCGATGTCCGTCCCCTCGACCGGGATGACGCGGCGCTCGAAGTTGTCGAACATTGCTGACCCTCAGGGCGCCAGAGCGCGCGATCCGCCTCGGCGCGGGTGACGACTGTAACCGATCATGTCGGGCCGGCAGAATTGCCGCAAGCTTTCGGGTCTGTCATTCCCGCCGGTCTCCACTGGCACGATGCCTGCGTTGCGCTTGATGTTCCGCCAGCCTCTGGGCGCCTTGCAGGAACCTTGATAAGCGACCGATCTCGGTCGCGGCGCTGCCGCAGGCGACGCGGCGGGTTCCGCCCGGCAAGGAGCGAAGCGGCGCTATCGGCTCGGACTCACCCGCCGCCCTGCCGCGCCTCCATCAGCCGCGCGGCGTAGCGGGCGATCTGGTCGACCTCGATGTTGACCCTCTCGCCCGCCCGGCGCTCGCCCCATGTGGTTACGACGAGCGTGTGCGGGATCAAAAGGACCTCGAACACGTCGCCGTTGACGGCGTTGACGGTGAGCGATGTCCCGTCGAGCGCGACCGACCCCTTGACCGCGATGAATTTGGCGAGGCCCGCCGGCGCGCGAAACGCGAAATGGGCCATGCCGTCGAAATCTCGCCGCGAGAGGATTTCCGCCGTTCCGTCGACATGGCCGCTCACCATATGCCCGCCGAGCTCATCGCCGACTTTGAGCGAACGCTCGAGATTGACATGATCCCCCTTGCGCCAGCCGCCGAGCGTCGTCACCGCGAGCGTCTCCGCGCCGACATCGAATTCGATCGCCGAGCCGGCATTGCGGGGTTGGACCCCGACCGCGGTCAGACAGACGCCGGAATTGGCGATCGAGGCGCCAACGGCGATCGCCGCAGGATCGTAGGCGCTGGCGATTGTGAGCGAACTTTTTGCGCCAGACGGCATGATTTCAAGGATTTGGCCGATATCGCTGATAATCCCCGTGAACATTGGCTAACCCCGCTGGCTGACGCCGACGTGAAAACTATCGCACCTTGCCGCTCGGCGCCGCTAGGCCGGCGCGCCTTATGAAAACCGGAGTTGCGGCGTATGTTTTCTGAGCAGCTGTCCGCTGGAAGCGAGGCTCAGATCGACCGAACAGCTGGTGAGCGGCAAAATGTCTCAGACTTGACGCCATAAGCTCTTGAAATCATTGAAAATGACAATGGCCTTACCCTTGCTGCGAGTTGGGTTGGGCTTGGGTTTGGCTTGGGCTTGGCGCCACGCCGGCGCCCTCTTCATGACCTACCCGGCGCCAATTCTCTCCCAGACCCGCATCGCGTCCGACCCCAGGGTCAGGGTCTCCATCAGTCGATAGCGGGTCGGATCGCGAAGCGCCGCGCGCGCCTCCTCGCCGAGCGCGGGAAGCCCCTCCCGCCCGAGCGGCTTTTCCGCAGCGATCAGCGCGATCTCATCGGCGAGTCCGAGCGCAATCAGCTTCGAGCGCGACGCGCGGGCCGCCCTCGCTGAATACGCGCGTCACCCCGCGCGCGGCGAGAACCCGCAACGCTTGCCCGAGGTCGACGTGGCCCTCAGCGTCGAGGTCGACATGCTCGATGGCGACGCCGAGATCGGCAAGGCGCTCGACCTCGGCGAGCGACGCGACCGGACCGGTGATCGACGAGCGTCGGAACGTCGCGCGCGCTCGCCGCGAGGCGCGATTTCAGCGGCAACCGCAAGCGCGTATCGAGGATGACGCGCAGCGGCTTCAGGCCAAGGCCAGGCAGGCGCACAGTCAGCGCCGGATCGTCGGCGATCGCGGTCTCGACGCCGATCATGATCGCCTCGTGCGTCGAGCGCATGACCTGGACGCGCAGGTTGGCGATCTGCCCGGTGATCCTGAGGCGCGGATCGTGCGTCCCGCCTGATGCGAAGCCGTCCGCGGTTTCGGCGAGCTTCAGCGTGACCGCCGGCCGCCCGGCCGTCACCCGCAGGATGTGGCCGCGATGGTCGCGCCGCGCCTCCGCGGCCCTCGTCCCGACCGTCACGGAAACTCCTGCCGCGCGCAGCCGCGCATGCCCCTCTCCCGCTACGAGCGGATTCGGATCGTCGATCGCGGAAACTACCCGCGCGACGCCCGATTCGACGATCAAGTCGGCGCAGGGCGGCGAAAACCCGAAATGCGAACAGGGTTCGAGGGTTACGTAAAGCGTCGAGCCGCGAGCGGCTTCTCCCGCCTGGGCGATCGCGACCCGCTCGGCGTGCGGTCTGCCGCCCGGGGCTGTCACGCCGCGCCCGACGACCAGCTCCATCCTTGACCAGGATGGCGCCGACCGATGGGTTGGGGGCGGCAAGGCCTAGCGACCGCGCCCCCAGATTGAGAGCCGCGTCCATCCAGCGCAGGTCCTCTTCGGGGCTTGCGGCCGCCGCGCCCGTCATGAAGCCGGAGCGTCCTTTCGCCGGCGCGCCGGGCCGCCGGCCTGACCCGAGTCCGGTTCGGCCTCCAGCTCGCCGACGATGGCGTTGAAATCCCGCGGCTCACGGAAATTGCGGTAGACCGAGGCGAAACGGACATAGGCGACGTCGTCGAGAGCCTTAAGTCCTTCCATCACCAGTTCGCCAATCCGCTCGGTCGGGATGTCGCCATCGGTTTGGCTCTCGAGCTGCCGGACCACGCCGTTGATCATGCGCTCGACCCGCTCAGGCTCGACCGATCGCTTGCGCAGCGCGACGTGGACGGAGCGCATAAGCTTGTCGCGGTCGAACGGCGCCCGCCGGCCGTTCTTCTTGACGACCTGCAATTCGCGCAACTGTACGCGCTCGAACGTGGTGAAACGGCCGCCGCAATCGGGGCAGATGCGGCGCCGGCGGATCGACGAGGCGTCCTCGGTCGGCCGGGAGTCCTTCACTTGCGTATCGAGGCCGCCACAATACGGGCACCGCATCGCAAGCCGTCCTGTTCAGTCTATGTCGTCCCCTAGTAGATCGGGAAACGGCGGGTCAATTCGGCGACGTCAGCGCGCACTTTCGCCTCGACCGCTACATTCCCCAATTCGCCGTTCGCCGCCAAGCCGTCCAGCGTCTCGACGATCAAGCGCCCGACCTTGGCGAACTCCGCCGCGCCAAACCCCCGCGAGGTCGCGGCAGGCGAGCCCAACCGTATTCCCGAGGTCACCATCGGCTTCTGGGGGTCAAACGGAATGCCGTTCTTGTTGCAGGTGATGTGCGCCCGGCCCAGCGTCGCCTCGGCCGCCTTGCCGGTGAGGCCCTTCGGCGTCAAGTCGACCAGCATCAGGTGGTTGTCCGTGCCGCCCGGTCACCAGCTTGTAGCCGCCGGCCAGGATCGGTTCCGCCATCGCCTTGGCGTTGGCGACGACGGCGTGGGCGTAAGTCTTGAACTCGGGCCGCAGCGCCTCAAGCAGCGCGACCGCCTTCGCGGCGATCACATGCATGAGCGGACCGCCCTGGAGGCCCGGGAAGATCGCCGAATTGATCTTTTTCGCCAGTTCCTCGTCGTTGGTGAGGATCATGCCGCCGCGTGGGCCGCGGAGGGTCTTATGCGTCGTGGTGGTGACGACATGGGCGTGCGGGAAAGGCGACGGATGGGCGCCGCCCGCGACTAGCCCTGCGAAATGAGCGATGTCGACCACGAAATAGGCGCCGACGGCATCGCAGATCGCACGGAAACGGGCGAAGTCCCAGTGCCGCGCGTAGGCGGACCCGCCGGCGATAATTATTTTCGGCTGGTGCTCGCGCGCCAGCGCCTCCACCCTATCCATGTCGATGCGATGCGTGATCCGATCGACCGTGTAGGGAACCGGCTTGAACCAGCGCCCCGACATGTTGACCGGCGATCCGTGGGTCAGGTGGCCGCCTGCGGCGAGATCGAGGCCCATGAACACATCGCCCGGTTTCATGAGCGCCATGAACGCGCCCTGATTGGCCTGGCTGCCGGAATTCGGCTGAACGTTGGCGAAGCGGCAGACGAATAGTTCACAGGCGCGCTCGATCGCCAGCTTCTCGGCAATATCGACGAACTGGCAGCCGCCGTAGTACCGCCTGCCCGGATAGCCTTCGGCATACTTGTTGGTCAGCACCGAGCCCTGCGCCTCGAGCACGGCGCGCGAGACGATGTTTTCCGAAGCGATCAGCTCGATCTCATCGCGCTGGCGGCCGAGCTCGAGTTCGATCGCGCGAGCGATCTCCGGATCCGCCGCGGCGAGTGGCGCGGAAAAGAACGAGTTCGAGCGAATCGACACTGGGGCGGAGACGTTCATCGATGACCCTTCCAACAAACGCGGCTTGGGCGAGCCCGTAAGTGAGCCGGCCATAGCACGAGCGCTGCATTGGAGAAAGGGAAACGCGAATGAGCGGCGACGCGTGGCCAGTGCCGTCCCTGGCGGACCTGCATCGGCGCGCCGAAAGGACAAGCGCGTCGGCGAGTTCGACATCCGCCCGCCAAAACCGGCATTTACGACGCCTGACGCGGACTCAGTTGGACTGGCCCGTATCGGTGAAGATGACGACCTCGTCCTTTCCAACGCGATCGAGCATGGCGTGGGCCTCCTCGTCGAGGAGATCCTTGTCCAGGCTTTCGGGCCTCAAACTGGCGACGCGCCTTTCCCAGCGCGCACGATCCGCTTTCAAGACCGCGAGCTGACCCTTGAGCTCCTCAGCCTCGGCATCGAATTTCGACCGGGCGATGAGCCCATGCTCGCCGTTCGAAGCATCGGAAACCAGGTAGCCGCTCGCGACCCCAAGCACGAGGTAGAAAACGACCGGCAGCGCAATCGAGCGGAGGCGCGTTCTAACGATCATGCCGCAATCCTGCCGGGACTGCAGTTAACGGGAAGTTATCGCCTTTAGATCGCCTTGACCGCAGCCCGTCCCGCGTAGCGAGCCTGATCGCCGAGCTCCTCCTCGATGCGGATCAACTGGTTGTATTTCGCCAGACGGTCCGAACGGGAAAGCGAGCCCGTCTTGATCTGCCCGCAATTGGTTGCGACCGCGAGATCGGCGATGGTCGAATCCTCCGTCTCGCCGGACCGGTGCGACATGACGGAGGTGTATCCCGCCCGATGCGCCATATCGACCGCCGCCAATGTCTCGCTCAGCGAGCCGATTTGGTTGACCTTGATCAGGATCGAATTTGCGACTCCCTCCTTGATCCCGCGTGCGAGAATCTCGACGTTGGTCACGAAGATGTCGTCGCCGACCAGTTGACGGCGCGCTCCGAGCTTCTGCGTCAAGAGTTTCCAGCCCGCCCAATCATCTTCCGCCATGCCGTCCTCGATCGACAGGATGGGATAGGCGTCGGCAAGTTTGGCGAGATATTGGACTTGGTCGTCTATTGAGCGCGTCTTGCCCTCGCCTGCGTAGACGTAAGCACCATCCTTGAAGAATTCGGACGCGGCGCAATCGACGCCGAGCGCAATGTCCAGTCCAGGCCTGAAGCCCGCAGCCTCGATCGCCTTCACGCAGAAATCGAGCGCCGCTTCCGCCGACGGCAGGTTGGGGGCAAAGCCGCCCTCGTCGCCAACGTTGGTGTTTTGCCCGGCTTTCTTCAAAGCAGCCTTGAGAGCGTGGAACGTCTCCGCGCCCCAGCGCACCGCATCGGCGAAGGAGGGCGCGCCCACGGGCAGGATCATGAACTCCTGGAAGTCGATCGGGTTGTCGGCATGCGCGCCGCCGTTGACGATGTTCATCATCGGCGTCGGCAATACCCTAGGCGTCGTCCCGCCGACATATCGGTAGAGCGAAAGCCCCGAAGCTTCGGCTGCCGCCTTGGCGACCGCGAGCGAGACGCCGAGAATCGCGTTGGCGCCGAGTCTCGGACTTATTCTTCGTGCCGTCGAGCGCGATCATCGTCTCGTCGATCTTCAGCTGATCTTCAGCGTCCAGTCCCGAGACCGCGTCGAAAATGTCGCGATTGACGGCTTCGACTGCTTTCAGAACGCCCTTCCCGCCAAAGCGACCCTTGTCCCCATCGCGGAGTTCAACCGCTTCGCGCGTACCGGTCGACGCCCCTGACGGAACGGCGGCTCGACCCATGGAGCCGTCTTCGAGCACGACATCCACTTCGACAGTCGGGTTACCGCGGCTGTCGAGGATTTCGCGGGCGACGACGTTCGCGATCGCGGTCATGATGGGCCTCCGTTCCTGAAGATCGAGCGCCGGTTCTTACGTCATCCAGCCGACGGGTGAAAGGCGGACAAGGCTGAGTGCTACAGCGATCCTGACGGCACTTTTGCATTCCCCGCTAAACAATTGACCAAATTGGTCCAAGCTAGAAAAAATATGCATGGCTGAGGCGCCAGAGCGCGTGACAGCGCCAAAAATTTCGACTAGCAATGGGCCGCCAAAAAGGAGGCCGCTGCCAAAAAGTTTGGCGCCGGACGCCGCAGGGTCTGTGGGAGGACGAAGCGATCGATAGTCCTTAACCGCTGCAAATTACAAGCGCGGAAGAACATAATCAGCCGGATAATCGATACGCTGTGCGAGGACGGAGAAAGGGGCGAGGCGCTGAACCGGCGTCTCGCCCTTTGCTATTGCGGGGGATAGCGCTTTACTTTTGGGCAGAAGCGTACTGCGCGCCAATGCTTTCCGGCGATCGCTGAATTGGCCAAATGGGCAGAGTTCCGCCATCGCAAGGATTGCAGGCGGTGTCAGCCGCCTTCGCGTTCCCCTTCCGCCCAATTTCGTTGCGCATCGATGATAAAAGCGTCGAAGCGTCTTTCCGCAATCGCTTGCCGCGCGCCCGACATGAGGTCTTGATAATAAGCGAGATTGATTTCCGTCAGCCCCATCATCCCGAGGATCTCGCCTGATTTCACTAGGTGACGCCAATAGGCGCGAGAATAGTCGCGAGCGACGGATGTTGACGACATGGGATCGATCGGGCGTGGGTCGTCGGCAAACTTCGCGTTGCGCAGGTTGAGGCGGCCGCGGCGGGTGAACACCATGCCATGCCGCCCGGCGCGGGTTGGCATCACGCAATCGAACATGTCGACGCCGCGCCTCACCGATTTCAGCAGATCATCGGGCGCGCCGACCCCCATAAGGTAGCGGGGCTTTTCCTCGGGCAGGTGCGGAACAACGGTTCCGAGCACGCCCAACATAGCCGCCTGCGGTTCGCCAACCGCCAAGCCGCCGATTGCGTATCCGCAGAGGTCCATGCTGACGAGCGCCTCGGCGCTATAGACGCGCAGATCCTCCTCGACGCCCCCTTGGACGATCCCGAACATCGCCCTGCCCGGTTGCTCGCCGAAGGCGATCCTTGAACGTTCGGCCCACCGCAGCGACAGCTGCATCGCCCGCTCGGCTTCTTCATGCGAGCACGGCAGCCTCACGCATTCGTCGAGCTGCATCTGAATATCCGAGCCCAGCAGGCGCTGCACCTCCATTGACCGCTCGGGGGTCAGTTCGTGCGGCGAGCCGTCGATGTGCGACCGAAAGGTCACGCCCGCTTCGGTCAGTTTGCGGAGCCTCGCGAGGCTCATCACCTGAAAGCCGCCAGAGTCGGTGAGGATTGGATGCGGCCAATTCATGAACTTGTGCAGGCCTCCCAGAGCGGCGATGCGCTCGGCGCCGGGCGCCAACATCAAATGATAGGTGTTGGACAACACCACATCGGCGCCGAGCGCCCGCACTTTTTCGGGATACATCGCCTTCACTGTCGCCGCTGTTCCGACCGGCATGAAGGCGGGCGTGCGTATCTTGCCGCGCGATGTCGAGATCGCACCGAGTCGCGCCTCGCCGTCGGTCGCCTGCACGGCAAAGGAAAACTCGGCGCTCATCGGTTCTCTGTGCGTTTGCCCGCGGGCGCGGCGCGTTCCAGCAGGCAGGCGTCGCCGTAGGAGTAGAAACGGTAACCGGCCTGAATTGCGTACGAGTACGCCGCGTGCATGGTCTCGAGGCCGCTGAAGGCGGAGACCAGCATGAACAGGGTCGAACGCGGCAGATGGAAATTGGTCAGGAGCAAATCGACCGCGCGAAAGTGGTAGCCGGGCGTGATGAAAATATTTGTTTCTCCCGTGAACCGTCGAACCTCTCCGGAGCTCTCGGCCGCGCTCTCGACTATCCGTGCCGAGGTTGTGCCGACGCAGACGATCCGCCCGCCCCGGTCCCGCGCCGCATTGATCGCGCGAGCAGTCGCCGCATCAATCGAGCCCCACTCAGCGTGCATCTTGTGGTCGCGGGTGTCCTCGACTTTGACGGGCAGGAAGGTTCCGGCGCCGACGTGCAACGTTACGCAATGCAGAGCGACGCCGCGCGCAGCGAGGTCAGCGACAAGCGCCGGCGTAAAATGCAGCCCCGCGGTCGGCGCCGCCACCGCCCCGGGATTCGCCGCGAACATCGTCTGATAGTCCGCGCTGTCCGTTTCGGACAACGCGCGCCGGGCGGCGATATACGGCGGCAGGGGCGGCGCTCCGAGCCGCTCAATCCCTTCGTCCAATGCAGCGCCAGCAAATTCGAACCGCAGCAGGACTTCGCCGCCCTCGCCCTTCGCTTCAACTTCTGCGTCGAGCGCAGCGAGAAGGCAGGCCGTGCTTTCGCTCGAACTCGCCGAACCGGATGCGCTCGCCGACCTGCAGTTTCCTGGCCGGACGCGCCAGCGCCTGCCAGCGGCAGTCGTCTACGCGCTTGATCAGCGTCGCTTCGATCGACGCGGCCGCTTCGCCTCTTACTCGGACGCCAGTAAGCCCGGCTGCGATCACCCTGGTGTCGTTGACGATGAGCGCATCGCCCGGATTCAAGAATTGAGGAAGATTGCTCACATGGGCGTCCGTCAAGACGCCTTCGGCGCCAACCGCGAGCATCCGCGCACTGTCGCGCGGCGAGGCGGGCGTGAGCGCTATGCACTCAGCGGGAAGATCAAAATCAAAGGCGTCGACGCGCATCGCCGCAAGATGACTCGAACTTCATCGACGATGAGACACTCCGCCTCCGCGAAACTGTGAAGCTCGGAGAAGTCAACCTTCGCCTCGATCGCTCCGAGCGAAACACCCACCTTGCCACTTTGGGTTGTCCCATGCCCTGACGCACCACCAAGTCTTGCCTGAATCGCTCCACTGCCACGTTCCGCAGGACTCGCTTCCGTCGCTGGCCCTGCCGCAGATCCGTCCGGTGTCCTTGATCAACGTGATCGACCATGTGATCCCGGGCGTGTCGCTTCGATGATTCTGAAACGCGAATGGCACATCCGGCTTCACCTCTTCTGCCTTCACGACTCCAGCGCCGACAACCACCGAGAGGGCAGCGCCGACCGCAAATCCGTCAAGAGAGGCGCGCATGTCGAGACTCCTCGTTGATCAGTTCTGCGTCCGCACTGTCCCTATAGGATGCCGCAATGTTTGCCCTCGCGGAGAGAATCCATCGGACGGCGGGATGTCAGCCAGGGTCGCCTTGACGATCTTGTCGGGATCGCGCACCGGCTCGCCGCGCTTAATCCGATCGACGTTTTCCATGCCGGAAACGACCTTGCCCCAGACCGTGTATTGCCGATCGAGAAAGCGCGCGTCCCCGAAGCAGATGAAAAACTGCGAATTGGCGGAATTCGGGCTGGCGGCGCGGGCCATCGACACTGTCCCCCGCACGTGAGGCTCGGCGTTGAACTCGGCCTTGAGGTCGGGATATTTGGATCCGCCAGTGCCCGTGCCGTGAGGGCAGCCGGTCTGGGCCATGAACCCGTCGATCACCCGGTGAAAGACGACGCCATCGTAGAAGCCCTCGGAGACAAGCCGCTTAATGTGGGCGACGTGGCCGGGCGCGAGGCCGGGATTCATTTCGATCACCACTGGACCCTTGCTGGTCTCAAGCGTCAACGTATTGCTTGCTTCGGTCATATCGAAATTCCCATCATTTCGCGTCGGAAGCCATCCGCATGGTCAGAATCTTGTCGGGATTCTCGACCTTCCCGTTGTTGGCCTCGGTTCCAGCCTTGATTTTGTCGACGACGTCCATTCCCGAGACGACCTCGCCGAAGGCCGTGTATTTGCCATCAAGAAACGGCGCATCCCCGAAGCAGATGAAAAACTGCGAATTGGCGGAATTCGGGTCCTCTGCGCGGGCCATGCCCAATGTTCCCCGAACGAAATGCGTGTCATTGAATTCGGCCGGCAGATTGGGCAGGCTCGAGCCGCCCGTTCCGGTGCCAGTTGGATCGCCGGTCTGCGCCATGAATCCCGGAATGACGCGATGGAAAACGATGCCATCGTAAAACTTGTTCTTCACCAGGGCCTTGATCTGCGCGACATGCTTGGGCGCCCAATCGGGCCGGAGGCGAATGACGACCTTGCCATGCTTCGTCGTGAGGATGACCGTGTTATCGGGGTCCTCCGCGGCCCAAACCGCCGAAACGGCGAGAAGGGGAAGCGAGAGCGCAGCGCGGCGACTCAGTACAACCATGAAAAGGCCTCGGAGAATTGCGGCGCAACCCGCCGCGGGCGGCTTGATAGCAGGTTGAAGGGGCATTGCAACCGGCACGGGCGGCGCTGGCGGCGCCCCGAGCGGCCCTGAAGTCGCGACGGTTCGGGGCGAGGCCGCGTCAGCGCGGGTGGCCGCGCCTGTCATGCCCAATTCCGCCGCTTTCGCAAAATAGCAGGGTGCGCAGGTTGCTGCGGGCATGATAGGTTGGCTCCGCGGTTATTGAGGTTCACCAATCCGGGGTTGTCGCGAGCGACATGATCCGTGCCTGTCTGTTCGCTGGCGGCCGTCGCCGCGCTGATCGCCTGCCCAGCGAAGGGCGCGCCGGTGACACGTCAATGCGACTATAAGGGCGAGGGCAAGATCGGGCCTTTGGTTGTCCTCTACGACGACAAGGCGCGCCTGGTGCGCGTCACAACCTCAAGCGGGCAAATCTGGCGCTACGAGGATGGCGCCACGGGTCGTCTAAGTCCGGCCCCGCCTATGGCGGATGATCCGGGCCCGGTCGAGCAATTCGTCACCTTGCGGGCGGGGCGGGTCGAGGTCGGTTTCCGATGGCCGGACGACGGATCAACCGGTCACATGGCTTATTTTGACCCTCTCGCGTTCAAGAACCCCGCCCGGCGTTGCCTCTGGCGTTCCCTCTGGGATTTCGCCAAAGGCTAGGCGGGAAGACCGCGGCATCCCCCACGCTTTGACCGCGCCCGCTGATCCGGTAAGCATTGCTCCGCCCCGCGGAATGTCTTGCTCGCGCACGCCCGCTTCGCCCGACGCCAAGAGAGGGACCCGGATCGATGGGCAACGGGCGCGCTCCCCCGAGGATGAGGCCCGAGGATCGGCTCGCGGGCGATCGTCCGAGGGCAGACGCCCCAGCTGATCGATCCCCGCTGCGGGGATTTCGAGGACGACGCCTCGAGCGCCGGTCAGCGGTCGCTTGCGGCAGTCGCCGGCAGCCTGTTCGCCGAAATAAGCCTGGCGAAGCTGCTGTTCGCCTCGGCGGCTTCGATTGTGCTTCCGGCGGTGTTGCTCGGCTTGGCGCCGCTGGCGGCGACGGCCTGGTTCGCCAAAATGTCCGCCCGCCTGATGCAATTGACGGGACTTGGCGCGGGCCTTGTCTTCCTCGCGATCGTCGCGGTCGGGTGGATTGGCTGGCGCCCGCTTCTGCGCGTCGTCGAGGCCAATTTCTGGGCGCTGAACGCGCTCGCGGTTCAGCCCGGCTACGTCCTCTTCCGCGAGGCGATCCGGCATCTCGCTGAGCGGTCCTTCAGCCGCAAGACTGCACGCGAACTCGCTCCTCTGCGGGCGATCAGTTGCGCGGGCGCCGGCGTGCTGCTGTTTGCTTTGGCGGCGCTGGTCGCCATTCTCGTTTGGCCGGCCACGCAGTGGGTCGGATCGGCCCTGGATCTCGCCTCGCCGCATCTTCTCATCGTGCCCACGATCGCCAACGCCGTGGTCGTCATGTCCGCCTATCTCGCGGCGGGCTCTCTTGTCTGGGGCTTCGCCGACGCAAGCATGGACCAGCCGCTCGACCTCGAGGCGTTCGACGCGCCGCCCGCCGCTGGGCGCACCTGGAGGGTGGCGCATCTCTCCGACGTCCATGTCGTTGGCGAACGCTACGGCTTCCGCATCGAAAGCGGGCGCGGGGGTCCGCGCGGCAATGGGCGGTTCGAGCGGGTCATGGAGCGGATCAAGGCGTTGGACGCCGCACGGCCGCTCGATCTTATCCTGATCAGCGGCGACATGACCGACGCTGGAACCTCGGTCGAATGGGCTGCGTTTCTCGATGCGGTCGCCGCCCATCCCGGCCTCGCCGGGCGAATGCTGATCCTGCCCGGCAACCACGACCTTAACATCGTCGACCGCGCCAACCCGGCCCGGTTCGACCTGCCGTTCAGCCCGGTGAAGCGGCTGCGCAAGATGCGCGCCCTATCGGCGATTGCGGCCATCCAGGGCGAACGGGCGCGGGTTGTCGGCGCAAGCGCCAAAAAGCCCGGCGCCACGCTTGCCGAAATGCTCGCCCCGCACCGTCAGGCGATCGAGGCGTTTGCGGACTCCGGGGGCTTTCGCCGATCGGCGGCTCTCGCGCGCCTCTGGGAAGAGGCTTTTCCACTGGTCCTGCCGCCGGAGGGAGAGGATGGGCTTGGGGTGGCCATTCTCAATTCCAACGCCGACGCCAATTTCTCGTTCACCAACGCGCTCGGCATGATCTCCGCGGATCAGGCGCGCCGCCTCACCGCTGCGCTCGACCACTATCCGAAGGCGCGATGGATCGTCGCTTTGCACCATCACGTCATCGAGTATCCGATGCCGGTCAAGGCCTTCTCGGAACGGATCGGCACGGCGCTGGTCAACGGCAGCTGGTTCCAGCGTCTGCTCAAGCCTTACGCGGAGCGGATAGTCGTCATGCACGGGCATCGTCATATCGACTGGATGGGCGCGTGCGGCAGGCTCAAGATCGTGTCCGCCCCGTCGCCGGTGATGGCCGCCGGAGCAGGAGCCGACGCATTTCTATGTCCACGCGCTCTCGGCCGGCCCGGACGGGCGCCTGCGGCTGCTCGCCCCCGAACGGGTCGACATCGACGCGCCCGACCTCCGCCCCGGTTTCCGGCAAATTAGCGGCGCGCGCGAATGATTTCAGGCCTTTGCAACCCGGTTTAGCGTGGCCTCTCGCCTTTGGGGCTTCATGAAGGAACCAGGTAAATAATACTAAATATTTTTGATTAATAGATATCACATATGTCCGAGATAGCCCGCGCCCAATTAGGGCGAGACGCGCTCGGATCAAATTGGCGGAGTAAAGACGCGATTGTTCGACAAACTAATCCCAAGCGGCCATCGCGCCGAACCCAAAGAGAAGCAGCGCCAACCCAAGTCCATACCAACTCTTCGCAATGGGCGCCCATTGAGGATTTGAACGATCCCAAGCGCTTAGCCGACGCCGGACTGCCGGATGACCCCTATCGGACAATTCGCTCCCCAACGCTCTCCTTTCACGAATTCTCCTTTTCATGAACAGTCGCCAATCTGGGGCATTGAAATTTTGAATTATAGAACACTCTGGTTCGATTGGCAAGAAAATGTTGTTTTTTCCAAGTCGGGCGCGGGCGGACGACGGATTAATCTCAAGCGATTTGCTTCAGCCGCTCTCCGGCCGCGCTGTCTCGATCGGGCCGCCGAGGATATCGGCGATCCACCGGCTGGAGGGATGATAGCTGCAGAAGGTGAGGATCGCGATGGTGATCGGAACGCCGATGAAGGCCCCGAACAGGCCCCATAGGAACGTCCAGAAGAAGACGGCGAACAGGACGAGCGAGGGCGATATCGCGAGCACCGCGCCCGAAACCCGCGGCTCGACATAGCTGCCGACCACGAACTGGATGATGTTGAGGCAAACGAAGACGCCGATAACCGCCTGCCAGGTGTCGAATTGCGCCATCGCCAGCAGGGTCGGAAACAGCGTGGCGATAAACGGGCCGATGAACGGAATGTAGTTGAGCGCGAACGCGATGACGCCCCATTCGGCCGCGAATTGCAGTCCCGCGGCCCAGGCGAACCCTCCGACGAGCGCGCCGGTCGCCAGACTCATCAGCGTCCTGACTTCCAGATATTTGCGGATCTTGCCGGCGGTCGCGGCGCTCGCTTCCAGGAGGTATCGCGCGGCGGCCGGCGAAACGAAGGCCTGCACCTTCCGGCGCATGTCCTCGACTTCCATCAGTCCCAAAATGACGTACACGAGGGCGATCAGCCAGAAGCTCAATGTCGTGTTGACGCGTCCGGTCAGCTGGCCAGCCCAGCGCACGATCCACGCGACGTTGAAATGCTCGGCCCATAGGCCGGCAGCCGATATTCCATGGCTCTCGAGCCACGCGATCGCGTTGGCGTAGAGCGCCTGGTAGCGCGCCGGAGTTGGCGATCAGCGAGCGGCCGACCCGTCCAAAACCCCAGACGATCAGCGACGCAAAGCCAAGGCACGCCGCAACCGTGATCGCCATCGTGATCGCAAGCGCCAGCAGCGACGGCATCCAGCGTTGCAGCCGGCTTTGCAACGGCCAGACGACGGCGATGATGAACAGCGCCAGCGCAAGCGGAGCGAAGACCGCGCTTGCCTGATAGGCCGCCGCCGACACGGCGACCGCCGCGATCAGCCCGAGAGCAACCCTCGAAGTCGCGTCCGCGGTCATCTCTGAAGCACCTCGAGCGTTCGGACGGAAGGCGACGGGGATCGTGGGGTTGTGCCTGAAGCGGACGCCCCTGTACAGTTAGGCTATACTCGTTGCGCCCGGACCTGCCGCGAGAGCGGCCACGTCCGCCGGACGCAACTGGAGAGATGGGGGGATCAAGCCAAGCGTCGCCAATCCGTCATCCTCGCCCTATAGCGCTTGCGTCAGTGGGCTGCGCGCGCCCAACAGCCTCTCAACCAATATGGAACAGGAGACCCCAAGATGAGCGATCTCGTTTTCATCGCTTTTGACACCGAGCAGAAGGCCGAGGAGGTGCGTGAAAAAGTCCTGGAGATGCAGAAGGAATATCTGATCGAGCTTGGCGACGCGGTCGTCGCGGTGAAAGACGCCAACGGCCGGATCAAGCTCAACCAGCTCGTCAACACGGTCAGCACCGGCGCGATGTCGGGAGCGTTCTGGGGCACGCTGATCGGCTTGATCTTTCTCAATCCGCTGCTTGGCATGGGGATCGGCGCCGCGTCGGGCGCGATCGGCGGCAAACTGACCGATGTCGGCATCAACGACGACTTCATGCGCGACGCGGCCGGCGCCCTGAACCCGGGGACTGCGGGGTTGTTTCTGCTCGTCCGGAAGATGACCACCGACAAGGTTCTCGCCGACCTCAAGGGCGTCGGCGGGACGGTGATGCGCACGTCTTTCGACGAGACGAAGGAGGAGGCTCTGCGCGAAGCGCTGGCGGGACATATTGCGGCGGCTGCGGAAGCGAAAACCGCTCCGCCGGTCTGAACAAGCCGAGCGCCGCTCTTCCGCGCAAGTCAGGGGCCGGGGCCGGCCGAGCCGGGTTCGGCGCCGGGGATCCGGCGAATGAGATCGAGGCTTGGCAAAGCCGCCCGACGGACCGTCGTACTTCTCGCGGCTGTGTTCGTGACGCTGCTCGCCGTTCGCGCGTGGGATTCGCAGCGCGGGCCTCCGCTCGAGCCGTGGCACACCTACGTCCCGCATGAATTGTCTGCGCGCGAGATCGAAACCGCGGATTGGCCGCAATATCTGAAAGCAGAGAACGCGATCTTCGACGCCGTCCGAGCCGAGGTGACCGAGCGGCTTCCCGACCGGGACCGGGTTCCGTTCAACCGGTATTTTGCGGGCAGCCCGATCTATCCGGGCCATTTCAAGCAAGACTGGAACCGGTCCTTTGTCCTGGAGCCGGAGGGCGCGCCGATCGGGGCCGTCGTTCTCCTCCATGGGTTGACCGACTCTCCGTACAGCTTGCGGCACGTCGCCGACCTATTCCGCGCGCGGGGCTTCGTTGTGGTCGCGATCCGGCTGCCGGGGCATGGCGCCGTTCCGGGCGGGCTGACGGAGGTCGAGTGGGAAGACTGGATGGCCGCGACACGCCTTGCCATCCGGGAGGCGAGGCGCCGGGTGGGAAACGAAAAGCCGTTGCAGATCGTGGGCTATTCCAACGGCGGCGCGCTCGCGCTCAAATATGCGCTGGACGCGCTCGACGATGATCGGCTCGCGCGCGCCGACCGGCTCGTCCTCATCTCTCCAATGATCGGCATCACCCAGTTCGCCCGTTTCGTCGGGCTCGCCGGCGCTGCCGGCGTATTTCCCGCTTTCGCCAAGGCCGCCTGGCTCGACGTCGCGCCGGAGTTCAATCCGTTCAAGTTCAACTCGTTTCCGGTCAACGCCGCCTGGCAATCGCATCGTTTGACTCAAGTCTTGCAGCGGGAAATCGCCAACGGCGCGGCCGGACACAAACTTGATCGGCTCCCGCCGATTCAGACCTTCCAGTCGGTGCTGGATTTCACCGTCAGCGCCTCGGCGATCGTATCCGGACTCTACGCCCGACTCCCCGTAAACGGCAGCGAGCTTGTTCTGTTCGACGTCAACCGGTCGGCCGACATCGGCCTTCTTCTGCGCGACAGCGCCAAGACAGAGTTGGATCGCCTCCTGCCGCCCGCCCCTCGGAACTACCGGACGACGGTGGTCACCAACGACGGCCCGGGCAAAAGCGGGGAGGTCGAACGGGTGGTCGACGCGGGCTCGACCGCCGAGAGCGTCCGACCGATCGGACTGTCCTACCCGCTGGACGTCTATTCCCTGTCCCATATCGCCCTGCCGTTTCCGGTCACCGACGGCCTGTACGGCCTCGACCCGGACCCGTCGGACGACTTCGGAATTGAGCTTGGCGACATCGCCCCGAGAGGAGAGCGCAATGCCCTCATCGTCTCGATCGACTCGCTGGTCCGGCTCTCGTCCAACCCGTTCTACCCTTACCTCGCGCGGCGGATCGAGGAAGGAATTCCGGCGAACCCGGTTCGCCCGGATTCTTCCCATTGAGCGAGCCGGCCGTCCCCCGCTCTGGCAAATCCGCCGGAAGCGAAGCATAGTCAGCTCCGATGACCGAATCCGAACCGATCCACGACGAGGTTGAGCCCGCCGCGCCTTCCAAGCGGACGAACTTCCTGCGGAAGCAATTGCCCTATGTGATCGCGCTGGCGCTGGCGATCGGCGGCGTCGCCTACACCAACATCTCGCAGCAGCCGCTGGTCGGCTATTGGGAGTTCCTGGCGTTCGCGATCGGGGTCGTCTGCGTCGTCACGCAATGGGAATACGCGCCGGAGAGGGGCGACCGCTTCCAATTGCTGTGGACGCAGGCGCTCCACTGGGCGGCGGTGCTGGTCGCCATGAACATCATGGTGCTGTCGCGGGTTCAGAGCATGTTTCCGGCGCCGGCGACCAGTCTCGTTCTGCTGACCTTGCTGGCGCTCGGGACGTTTCTCGCCGGCGTCGGCTTCCTCTCGCCGCAAATCTGCTTCCTGGGGTTGGCGATGGGGCTCGCCGTGCCGGCGATCGCCTGGCTCACCCAGTCCTTTCTGTTTCTGGTGCTGGCCGCGGTCCTTGTAGTCGGAATCGGTCTGGCCCTCTGGCCAGGCCGCCACACCGATCGCCGCGCCGAGCGGCGGGCTGACGAAAGTTAAGGGCTCAGGTCTTCGCGCCCTGCCAGTCCTGTAGCCGCGATCGCTGATCGCGGCTGACGCGGTCAACGACCGCGTCTACAAGGTCCGCCGGCAAGACAATCTTACGCGCTCTTCCCGGCGGCGGCTTTGAGCAGTTCCGTCGCGATCGCCGCCCATTCTTCGTCCAGCGAATCTTTGCAGACCGGCTTCCGGGCGCGGCGGTACCAGTAGGCGGCGTTGCCGGGGTCGCCCTCCTTGCGATGCAGGTAGGCGTGCACCCAGTCGCCCGCCGCGCCCTCGTCCTCTTGCGCGGCCTCGTGCGCCCCGTCCCAATCCCCCTGCCCGTCGAGCCACAGCGCCCGCAACGCAGGGCGGACGCCCGGCGGGGGCGCGGCGCGCCTCAAAGAGGCTCGGAAGGCTGCGAGGTCCATGCGCGGGAAACTGGCGCCTGAGGACCAAAACGTAAAGCGCCGGCCCGCGCGATCGAGGGCGGCCGCCTGCCCGGCCAGGGAAACCGGCATTGGATAGCGTCCGGCTCGCCTAATCAATATTGGTGGAAGGAGACGGCAATAAAACCGCCGATATTACTTGATACCGTCTTTCAACCAGAAGAATAAATTCTGTTTCATGAACTATAAGTTACACTTATGACATGCTCTCGCCGGAAAACAGCCGTATGACAGATATGTGACAAGCCGTTGGTGTCGCAGCGCATGACGCGCTGCCCAAGCGGCGAGGAGGAAACCATGAAACGATCGATCCTGCCGCCGCTGGCGCTCGGGATCGTGCTGGCGGGCGCGCTCGCAGCCTATCCGGCCGCAGGCGCCACGAAGCCCGCCCACCGCCATTCGACGATCCATCACCGATCCGTCGCGGCGCATGCCACCGCGCTGGCGCCGAGGTCGGTGTTCGCAACGGCGACGCCTTGGCCCTATCCGTACAGCACCCACGAAACGGACGGGCTGAGCCGCAACCCAGACGATTGCGCCCGCTACGGATGCATCGACAGCGGCGGGCCGTGAGTCTAGCGCGTTTCGGCCCGCCCGGCGATGACGGCATCGACGTCGGCGCGGCGCGGCAGCGGCGCGACGGCGCCGTAGCCCAGCGTCGACAGGGACGCCGCAACATTGGCGAAGCGCGCCGCGGCGAACGGATCGCCTGAGCGGACGTATTCGGCAAGGAACGCGCCATCGAAGCAGTCCCCCGCCCCCGTCGCGTCAACGGCGGCGACTGCCCGCGCCGGGATGCGCTGCCGCGCTTTCGGGGTCGCCGCCAGCGCGCCAGCCTTGCCCATCTTTAACACCACGACCCGCGCGCCGAGACGCAGATAGAAATCCGTAATCGCCTCGGGATCGCTAAGCGACGTCAGCGCGACAGCATCGTCGAGACCGGGAAGCGCGATGTCCGAGAGCCGCATCGCCTCATGGATGACCGCCCGCGCCCGGCGGAGCGGCCAGAGCTTCAGCCTCAGGTTCGGATCGTAGGAGACGAGGCGCTTCGCGTCGCGGGCGATGTCGATCGCCGCGAAAACCGCGTCGGCGGCGGAGGACGAGATCGCCTGGCTGATCCCCGAAGCGTGCAGGATTTTCGTCTCGCGGATGCGGTCGACCGGCAAATCGCTTTCGCCGATACGGCTCGCCGCCGAGCCGGCGCGCATATAGGAGAATGCGTGGCCGTCGGGCCCGTGACTGACGAAATAGAGCCCGGTATGCGCCCCGCCGCTGACGACGATCCGGCTCGCGTCCACCCCCTCCTTCAGCCAGAGTTCGGTCAGCGCCTGGCCAAAGCGGTCAGCCCCGACCGCGGTGAAATAGGCCGCGTCCGCGCCGAGCCGCGCGGCGGCGATCATCGCGTTCGACGTGTCGCCGCCGAAGCCCTGAACGAAGGGCGCCCCCTCGCTCGGCTGGTTGAGCTCGATCAGCGCTTCCCCGATCGCCAGCAAATCCGACATGCCTCACCTCGTCGCGACGGCGACCGCGACTCCGGCCATCAGGCCGCCCGCGGCGCGGTGGGCGAAGCGCATCGCTCGGGTCGAGCGAAAAAGCGTCCGCGCCCGGTCGGCGGCGAATGCGTAGGCCGCGAGCGTCGATGAGATCACGACGGCGGAGACCGCGGCAAGTTCGGCAAGCTCGCCGAACGCGAGCGTCCGCACATCGATGACGAGCGGCATGATCGAGAGGAAGAAGACCATCACCTTCGGATTGCCAAGCGTCAGCGAGAGCGAGCCGAAAAAGGCGCGCCAGCCGCGCGAGGCGGCTGGGGCCGCGCTCCCAATCGCGGCGGGGGCGGTCGCCATCTTCCAGGCCAGGTAGAGGAGATAGGCCGCCCCGGCGAATTTCACCGCAACGAACAGTCCCGCGAAAGCCTTGGCCAGGGCGCTGAGCCCGGTCGCCGCCGCGATGAGCCAGATCATGTCGGCGACGACATAGCCGGCGATGAACGGCGCGACGCCCCGCAACCCCTGCCCCAGCACGCGCGCCAGAAGCGCGGCCACGCCCGGCCCGGGCGATGCGACCGCCGCGAAATAAACAGCGGCGAAAAGGAGCAGCGAAGCGAGACTCATGCGGGCCGCCTGGGTTTGCGCCGGGCCAAGGCGTTGAGCGTCTCGACCAGCGAGGAAAAGAACATCGCCGCGTAAACATAGCCCCTTTCGATATGGAAGCCGAAGCCGTCGGCGATCAAGGTCATGCCGATCATCAAGAGGAAGCTCAGCGCCAGCATGAGGACCGTCGGATTGCGGTGGATGAACGCCCCGAGCGGGCCCGAGGCGACCATCATTACGCCAACCGCCGCGACCACCGCGACGACCATGATCGGAAAATGGTCGGTCATGCCGACGGCGGTGATGATGCTGTCGACCGAAAAGACGATATCAATCAGCACGATCTGGATCAGAGCGGCCCCCATGCCGATCGGGACGAGGGCAGACGCCTGATCGTTCCCGCCGTCGGGTTCGACCCGGCGATGAATTTCCGTGGTCGCCTTCCAGACGAGGAACAGCCCGCCGGCGAGCAGCAGCAGGTCGCGCAAGGAAAACGTTTGGCCGTAAACCGTCGCCAGCGGCGACCTCAGTTGCACCGCCCAGGACGCCGAGGCGAGGAGCGCCAGCCGAAACACGAGCGCGAGCGTAAGGCCGAGCGTTCGCGCCACGACCCGCCGCCGCTGCTCGATGCGGCTCGCGAGCAGCGCGATGAAGACGAGATTGTCGAGGCCGAGCACGACCTCCATGGCGGCCAGAGTCGCGAGCGCCGCCCACGCGGCGGGGTCGAGGGCGAGCTGGGCGACTGTGTCCATGACCCCCGTCAGGTCTCATGAAGGCGCGACGATGACAACGCAAAGCCTGTCAGTTGCCCTCGATCCGTTGCACCATCTTCCAGATCGCGTCGACCTGGACGCCATTCTTGGTCAAATATCGCTCATCGTCAGAATATCCCCACCAGTTCCAACAGCCATTCGGATTGGCTTCGTAGAGCGCAGTCAGCGGGCTCCCCGGCGGCAATTCGGCCAGGGTCGTCGCGTGGGCCTGAGGATAGAGGACAACGATCCCGTTGGCGTCCGCCCATTCGTTCACGCCAATCTTGGTATAGAACTCGTCGCCCAGCGTTTCCGCCGATTGCTCGCAGCCGTGCAGGACGACCTGAAGGCGGCAGGGCTGCGTCGCCCCTCCTGTGCATTGTTGCGGGACGAAGAGAAAGCCCGACGTCGGCAAGCCCGTTCGGCTTGGCCGCTTTCGCGGGCGCGAATTCCCTCTGGTCAAAGGCGACAATATGCCCGGACTGGCGGACTGTGGGAGGCTGAAGTCCCGCCCCATAGATCGCTTTCAGCTCGGCGCCTGCTTGGTCGTATCGACAATCGTCGATGAAGGGCTCGGCGTTGGCGGTACATGCGCCGCCGAAGTTTTTCGTCACCCACGAATGTCCGGCCTTCGCGGCCGGTCCGGTCTTGTCCTCGAAAACTATGCTGCCGGCGGGAACGCCGAGCGCGACGTAGACGTCCCTGCCCCTCTCGACGGTGGCCAAGTCGACCACGATGTCGGAACCGCCGGTGAAAATGTAAAGCCGGCTGTGGCTGAGGTTGGACGGCGGGTCAATTTGCCCCTCGGCGGCGAGCGTTTTCACGAGATCGGCGTAGAAGGACACCTCTTCCAGCAGGAAGGGCGTCTGCATGCAGGGACCGGCCGCCTGGGACGCCAGCGACAGTACGCCGTCCCGCGTCGCTTGAAGCGCAGCGCAGCCATAGAGCCCGCCAGCAATAATCGCGGCGCCCATGATGTCGGCCGAATGGGCGATGTGGAGCTGGTTCGCCATGAACGCGCCGGACGATATGCCGGCGACGGAAACCTGCCCAGGATCGACGGCAAAGCTCCCAGCCGCTCCGCCGCGAACCCCGGGGCGCTGGGCAAGAGAAGAAGTAGGGCCAGAGTCTTCCGAAGTCGGATCATGACATCGCCCGCTTATTAAGTTCGGCCAACCGGCCCGAGCCGCGTCGCGGACCCGCGCGTCTCGGCGTCCGTCCGGCCACACTCAAGGCTTACCGCTTCGCTTACGAAACTGCCGACTGCGCCGACGCTGCCTCCTCGACCTGGCCGAGGCGCTCTTTGCCGAAGAACATATCGTCGCCAACGAAGAACGTCGGCACGCCGAACACGCCGCGCGCCACCGCAGCCGCCGTATTGTCCGCCAGTTTCCGCTTCACCGGCTCGCTCTGCGCTGCGGCGAGGAGGCTTGCAGAATCGATCCCAGCCGCATCGATGCGCTGCGCCAGCACCGCCGGGTCGTCGAGCTTCAGCCCCTCCTCCCACATGCCCCGAAGGCCCATTTCGAGATAGGCTTGCCCGCATCCTGCCTCACGCGCGGCGATGAACCCGCGCATCAGCATCAGCGAAATCACCGGGAAATGCGGATTGAGGCGGTATTTGTCGAGCCGGTGCTTGGCGACAAAGCGGCGAAGTTCGAGCATTTCGTATTCGAACTTTCCCTTGACCGGCGCATAGGCGATCGCCGGCGCGGTGTTGCCGGTCGCCTTGAAGATGCCGCCGAGCAGGCAGGGGTTGATTTCAAGCTTCGCTCCCGTCCGCTCGAGAATGGGCGGAAGCGTACGATAAGCGAGATAGGCGTTGGGGCTGGCGAAATCGAAGATGAATTCGATCGTTGCGCTCATCACCAGGTCTCCGCCCAGGGTCGCAGGTCCATCTCGAAGGTCCAGGCGCTGCGCCCCTGCCGATGCAGCCAGACGTAGTTCCGGGCGATCTCGTCGGGCGCGAGAATCTCCTGACGCGCGAATTTCTCGGCTGCGTCCGGCATGAGGCCGCGAATGAAGGCGCCGTCGATCGCCCCGTCGATGACTACGTGCGCGACATGCACGCCCTTCGGGCCTAGTTCGCGCGCCAGGCTCTGCGCCAGCGCCCGAAGTCCGTGCTTGGCCCCGGCGAACGCCGAATAGCCCGAGCCGCCGCGGACGCTCGCCGTCGCGCCGGTGAACAGGATCGTCCCGCGCCCGCGCGGCGTCATCACCCGCGCCGCCTCACGGCTCGTCAGAAATCCCGCGAGACAAGCCATCTCCCAGACCTTGGAATAAACCTGCGTCGTCGTCTCGACGATCGGGAACCGCACATTGGCGCCGATATTGAAGACGAGAACCTCAATCGGCCCGATCTCGCGCTCGATACGTTCGACAAGCTCCGCGACATCCGCCTCGCGGCGCGCGTCGAGCCCGAACGCGTGAGCCTTGCCGCTGTCGGCGCGGATCGTCTCCGCCAGCTTGTCGACAGCGTCCATGTGACGGGGCCGGCGCGTGACGCAGACGTCGAGCCCTTCGCGGGCAAACGCTCGCGCGATCGAGCCGCCGAGCCCGTCGCCCGCCCCGATCACCAGGCAAACCCCACGCCCTGCTGCCGCTTCGCTCATTGGGCGAGACTACGACGGGCGCGAGGGGAGTGAAAGCGGCCCGCTCACGGCCGCGATCCCAAAGATTCAGGCCGCCGCGCCGAAGACCAACCCGTCCGCGCGTTCGCCCCGGATCGGCTGCTTTAGTTTGGATCAATCGGCTCTGGCGCCGGCAATGATTTGCTGCCGAATATAAATTCATAACAGAACGACAGCTTAATACCTTCTATAGGCTCGACGCCCTAACAACCCTGCTCAACATATGGCGACGAATAGCAAGGGGAGACGTCAAAAACCGGCGCGACCGCCGCCCTTCTCGCCGTGATCAAAAGCGAAACTTGAGTCCGCCAGTGAAGGGCGCGTCTGGGGAGTCGCGGCCTGCAGTGAAGGACATCCCGCCCTGATCGGCTGGCGCGTTCGTTTCGGGTGGCGGAAAACGTGTAATCGCCAACTTGCGCACCCCGACGGGCGGCGCGTAAGGATCGGAGAAGCGAATGTCGCTGTCGCTGGCGCTCTTCGAGGCGACCGCGACCGTAGCCGTTTTGGCCGCGTGCGCACGAACGGTCTTCGACCGGGCCGCAGACAGGGTTTCGGCCCCAGCCGTCCCGGCGACCACGCAAACCACACTGACCAACGTCACGCATAGGCGTTTCATGTGCAGCGCCTTGTTCCGCGCCCGCCTCAAGCCCATTAACGAAACATTAACCGGATGGGCGCCGTTGCGCAACCCGCTTCGTTCATCGGCCCGATCACGATTTTGCCGAGCGAGCAGGCGGCTCGGTCGGACAATTTCCCCGGACCTGGGGATGAAAACACTGGCGCGGCGGCGAAAGCGCCCCACATATGCCTGGAAAAGGCGGCGCGGCGCTCGCGCCGGGCCGCCCTGGCGGGGTCGATTCAAGGAACTCGCCATGCCTCAACGCAATGCGCTTCCCGGGCTCATCTTCGTCCTCGTCTTCGCCGCTGGCCTCGCCCTCGCCTATTCGAGCTTCAACCCCGA
>CAWIUD010000034.1:0-25663 GCA_963839185.1 uncultured Alphaproteobacteria bacterium
CGCTGGTCAAACTGCGGGTCGCCGGGCGGCTTGGCAAGGCGGCGTGAAAGTTCCCCGCGTACGGGCCGCCAGGATCGGCCGAACCGATGCGGCGCTGTCCGCCGAGCCCTCAGCGCTTGATCCGCGGATCGATCCGGCGATTATGGAGAGCGGGGTTCAGGCAGTGAGGGGTAATGACAAAATCCGAGCAGCCGACGGTCTCGCTCAACGACGGCGCAGACGATGCCGCAATTCGGCCTGGGGGTTTTCCAGACGCCGCCGGACTCGACCGAGGAGATCGTCAGGATGGCGGTCGAGGAAGGCTACCGTCTGGTCGACACGGCGGCCATGTATCGAAACGAGGAGGGCGTCGGCAGGGCGCTGCACGACCGGCCGGATGTGTTCATCACGACGAAACTCGGCAATTCCGACCACGGTTTCGACGAAACGCTGCGCGCTTTCGCCCTGAGCGAGCGCAAGATCGGCCGCGATCCGCTCAATCTCTACCTCATCCATTGGCCGCGGCCGCGGGTCGGGCGCTATGTCGAGAGCTGGAAAGCGTTGGTCCGTCTGAAGAACGAGGGCCGGGTCCGCTCGATCGGCGTCTCGAATTTCAATCGCGATCACATCGAGCGGATCGTCGGCGAAACGGGCGTTGCGCCCGCCGTCAATCAGATCGAGCTTCATCCCCGCTTTCAGCAGAAGGCGCTGAGGGCGTTTCACGACGGTCTCGGGATCAAAACGGAGTCGTGGAGCCCGCTTGGCCGGGGCGGTCTGCTCGGAGACCCGGCGCTCGTCGCCATCGCCGCCAAGCACCGCAGGAGCGCCGCTCAGGTCGTCATCCGCTGGCATCTCGACAGCGGTCTCATCGTCATTCCGAAGACGGTGCGCCGCGAACGCCTGAGGGAGAACATCGGGGCGCTCGATTTCCGTCTCGACGCGGACGACATGCGGCGCATCGAAGCGCTCGATTCACCCAGCGGCCGGATCGGTCCCGACCCGGCGACCGCGACCTTCTGACCTGGGCGAGGCGCATCCCGGTAGTAAACACAGATAAAATATGTATTAAGCGGCCTGCAAGGATCTAGCCGGCTCAAGAGCGGCAGAGTTGCGAAAAAAGGCGCCTAGCGGTTTGAAATCATTGAGTTGCCCGCAAATGCGACACGGGCGACGACAGCCGGGACCATCCGGCCGATCGGCGCCCGGGCGCGCCTACTCCGCCGCCTCGCGCATCGCGCTGTAGCGGGTCAGCTGCGCCCTCAAGGGGGCCGGCTTCAGCGGCTTGTTGAGGATGACGATCTCGGCGCGCGCCGCCTCGTCACGCACTTCCAGGCTGCGGTCGGCTGTGGCGAGGATGGCGGGAACCATGCGACCGAGATTCTCGCGCAACGCCCGGACGGTTTCGACCCCATTGCCCTCGTCGAGATGGTAGTCGGCGATGATGACGTCGGGCGCGCCGAATTGCGCGAGCAGCGACCTTTGCCTCGTCGAGGCCGCCGGCGGTTGCGACTTGGCACCCCCATCGCTGCAGGAGGACGCGCATCCCTTCGAGCACGCGCGCTTCATTGTCAATCGCGAGAACCTTGAGGCCGTTCAGCGGCTCGCCAGCCGCCATCGTCTCTTGCGGACCGCCTTCGCTGCGAGGCTCGGGCGCGGCCCGTCCGAGCGGCGCGGTGACGAAGAACACCGAACCCTGCCCGGGAAGCGAGCTCAAGCCCACCGGATGACCGAGCACGCGTCCCAGCCGCTCGACGATCGACAATCCAAGACCCAAACCGCGTGCGACGCGGGCGCCCTGATCCAGCCGCCGGAATTCAGCGAACACCTCCCGCTGGTGTTCGCGAGGGATGCCGAGACCCGTGTCCCACACTTCGATGCGCGCCGAACCGGGGGCCCAGCGACAGCCGACCAGAACCCGGCCTTGGGGGGTATACTTCGAGCGCATTCGAGACGAGGTTCTGCAATAGGCGGCGCATCAGCCGCCGATCGGTGCGAATGGCGAGCGATGTCGCGACGAACTTGAGGTCGAGCCCCTTGGCGCGGGCGATGGGCGCGAATTCGATTTCGAGCGTCCGCAAGAGATCGGAAACCGAGACGTCCGAGATTTCGGGCCGCATCGCGCCAGCGTCGAGCCGCGACATGTCGAGCAGAGCGCCAAGAATTTCCTCAACCGCCTCGAGCGAGACTTCGACGTTACGCGCCAGGTCGGCCCGCTCCTCCGCGCCGACCTCTTTTGCGCCTTCGCTAAGCGAACTGGCGTAGAGCCGCGCGGCGTTGAGCGGCTGGAGAATGTCGTGACTCGCGGCCGCGAGGAAACGGGTCTTGGAAAGATTGGCTTCGTCCGCCTCGTTCTTGGCGCGCTCGAGTTCAGCGTTGAGCCGCTGCAATTCGGCGGTGCGTTCATCGACACGCCGTTCGAGCAGTTCATTGGCCGCCTCTAGCGCCTCCTCGACCTGAACATTCTGCGTGACGTCGGTATAGGTGGTGACGATGCCGCCATCCGGCAGTCGCGCCGAGCGCACTTCGAGCACCCGGTGACTTGAAAACAAGCGCAGCCGGGTCGGCTGATCATCGTAGAGCAGACTCGCCACGCGGTCGGCGACGAAGTCCTCCGAATCTCCGGGTCCGTAGGCGCCGCGGCTGGCGTTGAAACGGACTATCTCGTCGAGCCCGACCCCATGATGCAACATGCCGGGCCGAAGATCGAAAAGGTCTGCGAATTCGCGATTCCAGGCGGTAAGCGCCAGGTTGGAGTCGAAAACGGTAATGCCCTGTTTCGCGTGATCGAGCGCGTGTTGAAGCTGATCGCGGCTCGACTGGATCGCCGCCGACGCTTCGTCGATGAGTTTCAGCGCCGACTGGCCGGATACTGTTCGCGGCCTGAGCAGCAGCGACAACACCTGGCGTGACGTCGATGCGCCGATCGCCGGCGAGAGCAGAAACTCGGCATGCCGAACCAATTGGGCGCCCGCTTCACGCAACGGGTCATATTCGAGGCCTCGCCCGCGCATGAAGGCCACGAAGGCGCGGCGCGCTCGGGGCGCGCCGAGATAGCGGGCGACCGCGGTCTCCAGTTCGCCAGCCGTCGTTGACGAACGCCAAAGTCGGAACGCCTGAGGCTTGCCGCCGGCTTCGACGCTCGCGAACGCGCTCGCTTGCGTCCGTTCGAGCGCGGTCGGCTGGCGCGTGAGTGAGAAGACGACGAACGCCGCCATATTCGCGGCAAGGGAGATCACGACGCCGCCGACCAGCGCATTCGGCGCGAAGGCGACCAGCGAGGCCGGGCTCAGCCACGCGATCGCCAAGGGTCCGTGCGCAAGGTAGGTCGCAAGCGAAGTCTGGGGTCCGATCGATGGCAGAAGCAGCAGATAGAACCAGACGAGCGAGCCCGCCGTCATCCCAGCGATAGCGCCGCGCGCCGTGCCGCGCCGCCAGAAGAGGCCGCCGAGAAAGGCCGGGGCGATCTGCGCCACAGCGGCGAAAGACAAAAGCCCGATCGAGACGAGGCCCGCCTCGCCGGCCAAGCGCTCATAGACGAAGCCCAGGGCCAGAACGCCGACAATTGCGACCCGCCGGACCCACAGAACAAGCGCGCCGATATCGCCCTCGACCGCCCCTGATTGCGCGCCGCGCCGCCGTAACAGCAGCGGCATTACGAGGTCGTTGGATATTGTGATCGCAAGCGCGATGCTGTCGACGACCACCATTCCCGTCGCCGCGGAAAGACCGCCGATCATAGTCATGAGGGCGACGCCATGCGCGCCGGCGTTCAGGGGCAGCGCGAGAACGGTCAGGTCGCGATTGATCGACCCGTCGGGAAACGTCTTCAATCCGGCGATGGCCAGCGGCGCGACGAACAGATTGATGAGAACGAGATAGATCGGAAAAAGCCACGACGCGGTGCGGATGCCGCCGGAATCGTGACTTTCGACGATGGCGACGTGGAACTGGCGAGGCAGCAGCACGATCGCGAAGGCCGACAGGAGCGTGGTCGCTATCCAGACGGCGGGATCCGGCGGCGTCTGGATGACAGCGGCTATCTTGGGGTTCGCCAGCGCGACCTCGGTAAGATCGACAATTCCGCCGTTCAGCTTCCAGACGACGAAGGCGCCAACCCCGAGAAACGCTATGAGCTTGACGATCAATTCTACGGCAATGGCGAGGATGAGGCCGTTCTGATGCTCCTTTGGATTGATGCGCCTGGTGCCGAACGCCATCGCGAAGGCGGCAAGCAGCACAGAGACCGCCAGATAGAACGATGTGGAGGGTTTCTCCGGCGTCAACCGCGCCATGTCGAAAGAGTTGACGACCATCAGCACGGTCGGCGCGACGGCCTTGAGCTGCAAGGCGACATAAGGCGCCGAGCCGATAAGCGCGATGAGCGCCGCGACCGCGGCGACCGGTTGCGACTTGCCGTAGCGCGCCGAGACGAAATCAGCGACCGTGGTCACATTCTGGGCGCGGGCGAGTTTCGCGATGCGGGCGACGAACGGCGCGCCGACGCCGATAACGAGAATGGGTCCAATGTAAATTGGGAGAAAATCGAGGCCGTGCTCTGAGGCAAGCCCAACGGAGCCATAGTAGGTCCACGACGTGCAATAGACTCCGAGACTGAGCGCGTAGACGATCGGGCGCGCACGGCCGGACGCGAAGCGCCGACCTCGGCCGTCACCCCACCAAGCAATGAGGAACAGCACGAAAACATAGCCGATCGCTGTGGCAAATACCGTCGTGCCGTTCATCGCAGCGAGCGTTCGCCCCTTGGTCCTGCGACGATATTAAAGCATCATCGTACTTTGGGGAATTTACGGGCGCCCAGCTTGCCTCGGCTCATCGCCAAGGATGCGCCTCCGCCTTCTTCGCCTCGTGAGCTTCGATCGCCGGCCCTTCCACCAAAGTGAGGCCGATGTCGTCAAGACCCTGAATCAGACACTCCTTGCGGAAGGGATCGAGTTCGAACGTCACAACGCCGCCGTCCGGACCGCGAATCTCTTGCGCCGGCAAGTCGATTGTCAGCGTTGCGTTCGCGCCGCGCTCGGCGTCGTCGAGTAGCTTGGCGAGGTCCTCGGGCGAGACCTTGATCGGCAAGATGCCATTCTTGAAACAGTTATTGTAGAAAATATCGGCGAAATTGGTCGCGATCACGCAGCGGACGCCGAAATCCAGCAGCGCCCAAGGCGCATGCTCGCGTGAGGAGCCGCACCCGAAATTGTCGCCCGCCACAAGGATTGCCGCCTTCCGATAGGCGGGCTTATTGAGCACGAAATCGGGGTGCTCGGTTCCATCGTCGCGATAGCGCATTTCCGCAAACAGGCCGCGCCGAGACCCGTACGCTTGATCGTCTTCAGATATTGTTTGGGAATGATCATGTCCGTGTCGATATTGTCGATCGGCAGCGGCGCGGCCACGCCGGTCAGTGTCGTAAACCTGTCCATCGTCACGCGACTTTCGTTCGGACGCCCAAAGCGGCGCTTTTCCGGCTGGCTCTAGCAAACCGGAGTCTGCGCGGCAACCGCCGCGCCAAAGGGGCGACGGGTCCGGCTCGATCTATCCAGAGCCGGTATTGACCACTCTATTCCGTAGCGGATATTCAAGTATTGGTTGCCGATCATATGTCTGTCGCGAGCGCAACCGCGGGGCCGCAGCGTAGAACTCTGAAGTTTGGTGGATGGGTCATGCAGAGAGCCTTGAACGTACTTAAGCAATTCGTGAAGGACGAGGAAGGCGCCGCGCTGATCGAATACACGCTGCTGCTAGGCGTTCTTGTCGTCGCGGTGATTGCGACTATCGGCTTGGTCGGCTCGTGGGTCTCCAAACAATGGCTCGCGCTGGATAAAGCGCTGTCGCCCTGACCCGCCGCCGGGCGCACGCAATCCGCCGGCGAAGATCAGACGTTCGGCGACAAGAAGCCCAAGGCCAGCGTGCCAATTAGCGCTCCCGCCACCGAGGGGGCCAATGGAATTCGCACGCCTGCGGCGGTTTTCAGCGCCGAAGCCCAACCCAATCTCGCGGCGAGGTAGTGGACCCCAACGAACATCAACAACAGGACGACGAATGGCAGGGCAGACCAAGGGCCGGTCCAAAGGAAGGCCACGGCGAGCAGTTTCAGGTCGCCTCCCCCATTTGCTGAAGAGAATAGGCGTAAGCGGTCGCCGCCAGCATCAGAAGCGCAAACGCGACGTTCCATTGCATGAAAGCCCAGCGTCCCGACACCACGGCGTGGAGAAAATACAGTCCCGCCAGGACGACGACCAGTTCGTTACAGAATCTTGAATTCTCGCAAATCAGTCAAAGCGATCCAGAACAGGGTCACACTGGTGCAAACCAAAATCCACAATGAGACAATAGGATAAACGGTCATCGAGCCAGAATATCTCAATTATTCCCCTGGCGCCGCAAGATGATTCGAGGACTCGAGCTTTTGGGGGCCGACCTTGACGCCTCTTTCGACCGTCCCACTGTCCGCGCCACGCGCCCGGCGCTGTCGCACTTTTAGCGGCGCCTATTTTATACTTTCCGTGGCTTGCGCCTCGGGATCGGCGAACCCAGTGCTTCGCATTGTCCCATCGTTGATACGGAAAATCGAATTCTGCACGCGACTTTCCCTCTGTCGGCGACCGAAACGGATTTCGCCTCTCAATTCATCAAATATCCAGTTGCGAACTTTTGCTCATCATTTAGAACAAATGTGCGTCATCTTGGAGCGTCCGCATGACGATGTTCATGCGCCGCAATCACGGCCCATAGCGGGAGCGCGGCGCAAGTTTGGTTGATTTCTGAGCCTCGATCTGGTCGCGAGGAGGACTATGCCGAAGGAGTTGGTCGTCGATCCCGCCTCAACGCGGCGGTCGGGGAGATTGTCTTACGCGGACATCCCGCTGAACGCCTATTCGACGCCATTCGGAGAAGAGCGGAAGACCTATGGCGACGCCAAACTGAAATGGATTTTCAGGGCGATGCTGATGATCCGCGAATTCGAGACGATGCTCGACAGCTTCAAGTCGAAGGGCGCATATGCCGGCATCCCTTTCGCTTACAAGGGCCCCGCCCATCTGTCGATCGGGCAGGAGGCCGCCGCGGTCGGCGCGGCGCTGGCGCTGAGGCCCGAAGACCACATTTTCGGTAGCCACAGAAGCCACGGGGAATTCATCGCCAAAGGGCTCTCAGCGATTGAGGCGACCGAGCCCAACCGCCTCCAGTTGATCATGGAGGGGCATCAGGAGGGGCGTGTCCTCGGGGCGGTCGAAGGCCGGATAGCCGACGGCGGCGTCGTGGCCCGCCGCGCGGAGAATTTTCTCTTGTTCGGGCTTCTCGCCGAAATTTTCATGCGCTCGAATGGATTCAACCGGGGAATGGGCGGCAGCATGCACGCCTTTTTCCCGCCCTTCGGAATCTATCCCAACAACGCCATCGTCGGCGCTTCAGCCGGGATTGCGGCTGGCGCCGCGCTCTTCAAGAAATGCGCCCGCGATCCGGGGATCGCGGTCGCCAATATCGGCGACGGGGCCGCCGGTTGCGGTCCGGTGTGGGAGGCGATGAACTTTTCCGCCATGGCGCAATACGAACGTCTATGGCCCGAGCCGTTCAAGGGCGGCCTGCCGGTCCTTTTCTTTTTCGTGAACAATTTCTATGCAATGGGCGGTCAGACCATCGGCGAGACGAGCGGCTGGAACCGGCTTTCGCGGATCGGCGGCGCGATCAATCCGGCCAATATGCATGCCGAGACGGTCGACGGGTCAAACCCGCTCGCGGTCGCCGACGCGGTGCGCCGCAAGCGGCCGCTGCTGGAGGCCGGGCAAGGGCCTGCGCTCCTCGACGTCGAATGCTACCGGTTCACCGGCCATTCAACGAGCGACGCCAATGTCTACCGATCGCGGGAGGAGCTTGCGCTTTGGAATTCCCACGATCCGATCGCGGGGTTCGCCGGAGTCCTGCGCGCCCATGCGATGCTCACCGACGCCGAGGAGGCTGCGATCCGGTCCGACGTCGCCGTGCAGATTCGAGCCGTTACGGCGGTGGCTGTCGATCCCGACGTGGCGCCGCCGGTCGACGTCGCTTCCGATCCGATACTCATCGGCAGACTGATGTTCTCGGAAGGGGAGATTGCGCCGTCTGAGCCGATCTTGCCTGAAGAGCCCTTGGCGAACAATTCGGCGACACGCCGAATTGCGGGCAAGGCGCGTTACGGACTTTCGGACGCTGGCGAGAGGTTGTCGCCGATGCGAGCCGTGACGGTGCGCGACGCCCTGTTCGAAACTCTGATCCACCACTTCTCGCGCGATCCTGCTCTCATCGCCTATGGCGAAGAATGCCGCGAGTGGGGCGGCGCCTTCGGCGTCTATCGCGGGCTCGCCGAGGTGCTTCCGTATCCGCGATTGTTCAACGCGCCGATCTCCGAAGCTGCGATCGTCGCAACTGCCGTCGGCTATGCGATGGAGGGCGGCCGGGCTCTCATCGAACTGATGTATGCCGATTTTATTGGCCGCGCGGGCGATGAGATCTTCAATCAGATGGCCAAATGGCGTTCAATGTCCGGCGGGCTGTTGAAAGCGCCCGTCGTGCTTCGCTGCTCCATCGGCAGCAAATACGGCGCTCAGCATTCGCAGGATTGGAGCGGCCTCATCGCCCATATCCCCGGGCTGAAGGCGATCTACCCCGCTACGCCTTACGACGCCAAGGGCCTGCTTGCCTCGTCGCTCTCGGGCGACGATCCTGTCGTCGTGTTCGAGAGCCAGCGTCTTTATGACATGGTCGAGCTTTTCCGACGAAGGCGGAGTGCCCAGCGAGTATTACCGGTTGCCGCTCGGTGAACCCGATATCAAGCGGGCAGGAACCGATGTCACAGTCCTGACCGTTGGTCCGTCGCTCTATGTGGCCATCGCCGCTGCGGACGAGCTTCGCGCCAGTCTGGACATCTCGGTTGAGGTCATCGACGCTCGCTCGCTCGTGCCGTTCAACTACGATCCAGTGCTCCGCTCGGTGAAGAAGACAGGCCGCATTCTCTTGGTTTCGGAAGCTTGCGAACGCGGCAGTTTTCTGATGACGCTTGCCGCTAATATCAGTCGCTTCGCGTTTCACGACCTCAAAGCGGCGCCGCGCGTGCTCGGAGCGCCAAATTGGATCGTCCCGGGCGCTGAAATGGAATCGACCTACTTCCCCCAGCCCGCCGACATTATCGACGCCGTTTGCGGCGAGCTCATTCCCGGGAAGAAAGTCAAACGGCGCGGAGTTCGGGACTGGGACGATCTCGACCTCGCCCGCCGGGGTCTTTGACGCGCCGGAGGAAGATCGTGCCAACTCCTATCGTCATCCCGGATCTCGGCGTCGAGGTCAGCGAAGCTCAAGTCGATGAATGGCTGAAGTCGGTCGGCGAGTCGGTTGCCGAGGGAGAACAGATCGCAGTCATCAGTACGCCAAAAGCGACGTTCGAGCTCGAGGCCCCGGCGACGGGTTATCTCAAGGAAATAACCGTCGCCATGGGCGAGATCGCCGCAGTTGGCGCGACGATCGGAATTGTCGATGACGCTTAGGACTCGCGCAGTTCTGGGATGACTATCCGAACTGAGGCCGCTCAATCCGCGATCGTTGAGGGACATCGCCTCGCATTCGTCAAGGCGGGAATGGCGGGGCCGCCGGTCGTCTTGCTGCATGGCTTCGGCGCGGACCGGATGAATTTTTCGCTCAATCAGGCCGAGATCGCCTCCGCAGCAAAGACCTGGGCTGTCGATCTGCCCGGACATGGCGCTTCGGACGCCGATGTCGGCGACGGAAGCGTCGCAACCCTCGCGAGCCGGATGATTGCGTTCGTCGAAAGCCTGGGATGCGCCGCGGTCCACCTGGTCGGGCATTCACTCGGAGGAGCGATTGCGATTCAGATTGCAGCCGACCGTCCAGATCTCGTGGCCTCCTTGTTTCTGCTTGCCCCGGCGGGGCTCGGGCGCGGTCTCGATCCGCTGTTCCTGGCAGATTTCCCTGAGCTGACGGACATCGAGCGGATGGAGGAGCTGTTGCGCGGACTGGTGTCGCGCCCGCGGATCATCGGCCGCGGCCTTGCTCAACGCGTGCTTGGCGAGCTGGATCGGCCTGGCGCTCGGCAGAGCCTGCGTCGCGTTGCCGACCATCTTGGCCGCGTGGAATCAGTTTTGCGCCCTGCGGTCCAGAGGGTGGCGGAGAGAGCCTTTCCGAAGGCGGTGATCTGGGGTGAAGACGATCAGACCAATCCAAGGGACGACATCGTTCTGTCGAGCTTCGGCGGAGAGTCCCTCATTCTTCGGGGCATTCGTCATCTCCCACATCTGGAAGACCTGCCAACAGTCAACAGGCTGATGAAGGGATTTCTGGCCTCTCAGCGCCTGGTCGCCGACTGACGCCGCAAAACTCATGTAAACAGGCGATTTCCCAGATCAGTCGGAGCCCGACATTTTGCGCTCCGTCGCTTCGATCCATGCGGCGAGCGGCGCGATGAGCGGGCCTTGGGTCAGGCCTCCGCATCCGTGACCGTGCGGCGCCTGCGCCCAGGCGACGATTGCGACAGCTGTTGTTCCGTCAGCCGACCAAACAGGCGCCCCCGAATCGCCGTTGCAGGCGCCCGCTTCCCCTCCGCTCGGGTCGGCCGCCCATATCAGCACCGTGGAGGCCGGCTCGCGGACGGCGAGCGTGACGCTGCGCAAGGCCCCTCCCGACGTCCAATCGCCTTCGCGCGCGACTCCGAAACCGGAAAGGATGACCGGATCGCCGACTGCAGGGGGACCGTCCTTTGCCAGCGTCGCCGCGACAAAACGCAAATCGAGCGGTCGCGCGGTTCGGACGAGCGCGAGATCGATCGATTCGACGCGCTTCTGAATGGCGTCCGGGCGGTAAAGCGGATGGGCGACAGCCGCTTCGATCGGAACGATGACGGGCGCGCCGACGGCGTCCCGGTAGTGGACCGCCATGTCCGGCAAAGGTCTGAGGCAATGGGCGGCGGTGAGCAGAATGCGCCGGCTCAAAACCAGCGCCGAGCAAAAGCCCGCCTTGTCGCCGCCGCGGATCAGCACCATGGCGACGCGATCGGCAAAACGCCCATCCGGCGCCGCCCCGACAAGCGCTTGGGTCGGCGCCGCCGACGCAGAAAGCGCGGCGAGCATCGTCAACCATCGAACCGCGCTGGCTAGAGGCGAAGGCACGGAAGGCTTCATGCGCCGAATGGCGCGCTGCTGCAATCTTCGCGCGATCGCGGCCGCTCGCCCTACGGCCCTGCGGCCGCCGTCGCGGCGCTATTCACATTGCATTCAGCCGCCAGTGCGAACATGGTTCAGCAGCGTTTCGCAACAGAGGCTTTGTCGTCATGGCCGCGCTCGCCTTGGTTTGCCGCGCCGCGGCCTGGTGCGCCGTCATGGCGTGCGGATGCGCGCGCGCCGCCGAAGCGGAGTTGCACAGCCCGACAGTGAAGATGGTCTGCCTCAGCGCCGGCGAGACTCGCGAGGAGGTCAAGTCCCGCCGCCTGCTGGAGCCGTTCGCGGCCCTCAAATTCGCCGCCGCGCAACACAAGGCCGAGGCCTTGTCCGCCAAGCTTTGCCACACCGGCGACGAATTCATCTATGAAATCACCCTCCTTCACCGCGACGGCCGGCTCGTGCATGTGGAAGTGGAGGCGGCGTCCGGCAAGGCAGTTCTCCGAGCGGCGCATGACGCGCATGAACCGCAGGTCAAGAACTGACACCCGCGAGATCAATCGAGAGAAGAGCGTTTCATGCGATTGCTGGTCGTTGAAGACGATCGTGACCTGAATCGGCAAGTGTCGGCCGCTTTGGAGGCCGCCGGTTACGCCGTCGACCGGGCTTTTGACGGCGAAGAGGGCTGGTTTCGCGGCGATACCGAGCCGTATGACGCCGTCGTGCTCGACATCGGTCTGCCCAAACGCGACGGCGTCTCCGTCCTGGAAGCCTGGCGCAAGGCGGGACGCACGATGCCGGTGCTGATCCTCACCGCTCGCGATCGATGGAGCGATAAGGTGCAGGGCATCGACGCCGGCGCCGATGACTATGTGGCCAAGCCCTTCC
This sequence comes from uncultured Alphaproteobacteria bacterium, assembly GCA_963839185.1. GTDB lineage: Bacteria > Pseudomonadota > Alphaproteobacteria > Rhizobiales > Beijerinckiaceae > Roseiarcus. The sequence continues at coordinate 12,021 of CAWIUD010000034.1, forward strand.
ATATGGAAGAAGTGTTGGCGCGCTTGCGGGCGCTGATGCGTCGCGCCGCCGGGCACGCGTCGAGCGATCTGACCGTGGGGCCGGTGCGGCTCGACACGCGCGCGGGGCGCGTCACCGTGAACGGCTCGGCGATCAAGCTGACCAGCCACGAGTATCGCCTGTTGTCCTATTTGATGCATCACTCCGGACGCATCATCTCGCGGAGCGAAATCGTCGAGCATCTCTACGAGCAGGACTTCGATCGCGACTCCAACACGATCGAAGTCTTCATCGGCCGCCTGCGCAAGAAGCTCGGCGTCGACATCATCAAGACCGCGCGCGGCCTTGGTTATGTGGTCGGCGTCGACGAGGAGGCGCCAACCGGGCGGTGAGCCGCCTTCGCCCCTTCAGCTATTTCGGGTCGCTATGAACCGCGCGGCAGCGCGCAGCGTCGCGCCCGCTTCGCCAAGCCTTGCTGTCTCGATCGCCGCGTCGGCGGCGTCGACGAGACGAATGAGTTCGCGGCGCGCGCCCTCAAGCCCGAATGCGGCGACGAGCGTCGCCTTGTTGCGGGCCGCGTCCTTGCGTACTCTTTTGCCCAGCGACGCCGGATCGCCCACAGCGTCGAGAATGTCGTCAGCGACCTGGAACGCCGCTCCGGCCGCCCGGCCATAGTCCAGAAGCGCGGCGCTCGCCGCAGCGCTCGCGCCGGCAAGCTTCGTTCCCGCTTCGACGCTGAAGCGCAGAAGCGCGCCGGTTTTCATGGCCTGCAAGCCGGAGATTTGCGCCGCGGGAAGCGGCTGCGCCGATCGTTCGGCATCAAGGTCCAGCATCTGGCCGCCCACCATGCCGGCGAGGCCCGAGGCGCGCGCCAAGCCCAAGCACAGCGCGGCGCGCATTTCTGCGTTCGGATCGGTCGCCGGATCGGCGAGAATCTCGAATGCCAGCGCCTGCAGCGCGTCGCCGGCCAGGATCGCCGTGGCTTCGTCGAAGGCCCGGTGAGTTGTTGGGCGGCCGCGCCGCAGATCGTCGTCGTCCATCGCCGGGAGATCGTCATGAATCAGCGAATAGGCGTGCACGCATTCGATCGCCGCGCCGGCGCGTCTCGGTCCGCCGTCGGCGCGCCCAAGCGCGCGCGCTGTTTCGACAGTGAGGAAGGCTCTGAGCCGCTTGCCGCCGCCGAGCGTCGCGTAGCGCATCGCCTCGATGAGCCGCGCCGGGCGGGCCGGTTCACCCGTCTTCGGTTCGATGGCGAGCAAATCGTCGAGTTCGTGCTCGATCGTGACCGCGGTTTTGGCAAGCCTGACGGCGAAATCAGCTTCGTTCATCGGCGCGATCAACGTCATGCGCCATAATCGGCCGGGTTGAAAAGGCGCTTCGTCGAACAGAATTCGCAGGTGACGCCGATCATTCCATCATCGCCGACCATTTCTCTGACCTCACTCGGCGAGAAGCTCCGCAGCATCGCATCGACCCCCTCGGCGGAGCAACGGCAGACCGCGGCGAGCGGCATCGGCTCGTACACGCGCACGCCTCGCTCGTTGAACAGGCGATACAACAATCGCTCGCCCGAAAGCGTCGGATCGATCAGTTCGTGGGCTTCCGTCGTTGCTGCGAGCGCCTGGGCCTCGGTCCACGCGTCGTCTTCCTCGATTTGATGCGGCTCGACGCCCTCGGGGGCATCGCCCGGATGGAAGTCGGCCCGGAGCCGGCGGCCGCCCGCCTGGGGCAGATATTGGACGACGAGACCGCCGGCGCGCCACGCGCCGCCCTCGGGCGTAACGATCTCGCCGACCGCCAGGCGCACCAGGGTCGGGATCTGCTCCGAGCGATCAAAATAATTGTGGGCGGCCTCTTCGAATCCCTGGCCTTCGAGCGCGATCACCCCCTGATAGCGGGTCATCTCTCCGCCCGGATCGATGGTGAAGGCCATGTGGCCTTGGCCGAGTAGATCGCCGCCCGACTGCAAGGCGTGATCGAGCCGCGCCTTGTCAAACCGGGCAAGCGCACGCAAGTGCGAAGGCGCGTCGAAGTCGACCAGCAGCATGGTGACTGGCCCGTCGCTCTTGGTCTGCAATTGGAAGCGGCCCTCGGTCTTCAAGGTCGACCCCAGGAGCGCGGCCAGCGTCACGGCTTCCGCGACAAGCTTCGACACTGCGTCGGGATAGGCGTGGCGTTTCAAAAGCGCATCGATCGCCGGGCCGAGGCGCACAAGGCGGCCGCGCGTGCTCAGGCTCTCGACGGCGAAGGGCAGCACGATGTCGTCGACCGCCTCCGTCGAGGCGGGGCGCTCTGCGACGTTCACAGCTCGACTCCGAGGCACCAGGCGAGCACGCCTTTCTGCGCATGCAGGCGATTTTCCGCCTCGTCGAACACGACCGACTGTGGACCGTCGATCACTTCGTCGGTCACCTCTTCGCCGCGATGGGCGGGCAGGCAATGCATGAAAATGGCGTCCGCCGCGGCATGGCTCATGAGCTCGCGATTGACCTGATAGGGCGCGAGCAGGTTATGGCGCCGGCCCTCGTCTTCGTCGCCCATCGAGACCCAGCAGTCCGAGATCACCGCCGCCGCGCCGCGGGCCGCCGCGACCGGGTCGTCACCAATCGCGATGTTCGCGCCCGCCGCCCGCGCCGCTTCGAGACGCTGCTTCGCCGGCTGCAATTCGCGCGGGCAGGCGATTTCGAGGCGAAAATCGAACCGCGCCGATGCGTCGATCCATGACGACAGGACATTGTTATAGTCGCCGGACCAGGCGATCTTGCGGCCGCGAATCGGTCCCAGCTTCTCCTCGAAGGTGAGGAGATCGGCCAGCACTTGGCAGGGGTGGGACTGCTTCGTCAAACCGTTGATGACCGGAACGGTGGCGTTCGCCGCCATCTCGCGCATATCGTCCTGGCTGAGAATGCGAATGACGATCGCGTCCACGTAGCGCGACAGCACGCGCGCGGTGTCGGCGATTGTTTCGCCGCGTCCGAGCTGCATTTCCGCGCCGGTCAGCATGATCGCCTCGCCGCCGAGCTCCCGCATCCCGACGTCGAACGAGACGCGGGTGCGGGTCGAGGGCCGGTCAAAAATCATCGCCAGCGTCTTGCCGGCAAGCGGGCGCGACGCCGGCTCCGCGCCCTTGATCCGCGCCGCCTTCATCACCGCGGCTCTGTCGAGGATGCCGCGCAACTCGCCGCTCGAAAGCTCGAGCAGGTCCAGGAAATGCCGCGGGGAGCCGTGCGCAGGCGCGTTCATGCGATCATTCAGTTGGTCGCGACCAGCAGGCGCTCCTCGACGGCGGCACAGGACGCTTCGAGCCGTCGCGTCCCTTCCGCGAGTTCCTCGTCGCTGACGATCAACGGCGGCAAGAGCCGGACGACATTGTCGCCGGCGGGAATAACCAGAAGCTTCTCGTTCAGCGCCGCCTCGGCGAAATTGGCGGGAGGAACTTTGAGCTTGAGGCCGATCATAAGCCCCTCGCCGCGGATCTCCTCAATCACCGAGGGGTGGCGATCCTTGAGCTCGGCAAGCCGTTGGCGCATGTCGAGACCGAGTCTTGCGACCCGCTCTATAAAGCCCGGCGCGAGAATGACGTCGAGCGTTGCGTTCCCGATCGCCATGGCGAGCGTGTTGCCGCCGAAAGTCGTCCCGTGGATGCCGACGGTCAGGCCGCGAGCGGCGTCCGCAGTCGCAAGACAGGCGGACATCGGAAAGCCTCCGCCGATCCCCTTGGCGGAGGTCAAAATATCCGGGTGGATTCCGCAATGCTCATAGGCGAACAGCCGCCCCGTGCGCCCGATCCCCGTTTGGACCTCGTCGAAGATCAGCAACAGGCCGCGTCTGTCGCAGATTTCGCGCAACCCCCGCAGGAACGCGCGCGGAACGACCCGGACGCCGCCTTCGCCCTGAATCGGCTCGATCATGATCGCGCCGGTCCCTGGTCCAATCGCCGCCTCGACCGCCGCAAGGTCGGTCAGCGGGATCTGATCGAAGCCATCGACCTTGGGGCCGAAGCCATCGAGGTATTTGGCCTGTCCGCCGGCGGCGATGGTGGCCAATGTGCGGCCATGGAACGCGCCCTCGAAAGTCAGCAGCCTATAGCGCTCAGGGTAGCCGTCGATCGACTGGCGGCGGCGGGCCATTTTGATCGCCGCCTCATTCGCTTCGGCGCCGGAGTTGGCGAAGAAAACGAGGTCGGCAAAGGTCGCGTCGACCAGACGGCGCGCGAAACGCTCGCCTTCCGGGTTCTGATAGAGGTTTGATACGTGCCACAGCTTCGAGCCCTGGTTCACCAAGGTCTCGACGAGGTGCGGGTGGGCGTGGCCGACCGAGGTCACGGCGATGCCGGCGCCGAAATCGAGATAGCGCTCCCCGGTGGTCGAACTCGAGCCAGCAGCCCGAGCCTCGCTCGAATGCGACATTGGCCCGCGCGTAGGTCGGCACGATGGCGGAAGTCGCTTGAGCGGTATTCACCTGTCCAACTCCTTGTTCAGGCTCGATATTCTGGCATCCCCAAGTCTCGGCGCGGGGCGATAAATAAAAACGCCGCCCTGCTGGGGCGGCCGCCGAATGCCCGCGCAGTATAATGGAATGGTCCCGATTTGGTCAATCGACGGCGCCGCGCGAAAAAATCTTTGCCTTTCGCACGCTCGGACGACGCCGACTAAGACGTTGACGGGACTCGCGCAATCGAATCGGCCGGCTGGTCCGGGACGTCAAGACCTGGGGACAGAGTCTATTCTTGCTTGACCGGAACTCTGCGCGCGATTCAACGAGTAGTGTAGTTTTTGCCTTCAGGCCCACGAGATGTCGTGGCGAGGGTTCTAAGCGAGTGCTGGTCCGCGTTTCGCCCGACGGCCCTCCGTCTGGCAAGGGGGCGGGACTCTGCGTAAGAGCGGTGCGCTTTTTTTGCCCAGGGGATTTGACGAACGAGGCGACGATGTCTTGGACGGACGAACGAATCGAGCAGTTGAAGCAACATTGGGGCGAGGGCAAGAGCGCAAGCCAGATTGCGAGCCTGCTCGGCAACGGACTGACCCGCAACGCGGTGATCGGGAAGGTTCACCGGCTTGGCCTGTCCGGCCGAGCGAAGACGAACTCGAGCGTTTCGCGGCCCCGCCATTCGTCAGCTTCCCCGGCTCACCATCGCTCCGTGGCTCCGCGGGTCGCATCCCCGGCTTCTCGCATGACGAGGGGAGCGACGGCGCTCGCCATCGCCCCGCAGACGCTCGCGGACGCGGAACCTGAGACCTTCGAGAGCGTGGTCCTGCCGATGTCGCTGAGGGTCACCATCATCGAGCTCAAGGAGGCGATGTGCCGTTGGCCGTTGGGCGACCCGGCCACCTCCGATTTCCGTTACTGCGGGTCGCCCTCGACAAACGGCCCCTACTGCGGCCATCACGGCGCGCTCGCCTATCAACCCGCTCACGATCGCCGGCGCGAACGCGATCGCGTGCGCCGGGCGTTGCGCTGACAGCCCCGCGGGAGCGGACGGCGCGGCGCTGAACTAGAAATCGTCGTCCGGTCTTTTTCTCCTTCGCCTCGTAGCGCATGATCAGCGGCGCCTGGGCGAGCGCGAACAGAAGCGTGATCGGCAGGAAGCCGAACGTCTTGAACTTGACCCAAAGATCCGTCGTCTGCGTGCGCCAGACGATCTCGTTAAGCACAGCCAGCCCGAGGAAGAAGAACGCCCAGCGCCAGGTGAGCTTCAGCCAGCCTTCCTCGGTCACGTGCAACGCCCCGTCGAACAGGATCTTCAGAAGCGGCTTCTTCAGCCAGATGCCGGCGAACAGCGCGCCGCCGAACAGGAGATAAAGCGCGGTCGGCTTGATCTTGATCAGGGTCTCATCGTGAAAAATGAGCGTCAGTGAGCCGAAGATGAGGACGATCACCGCCGTCACCAGCGGCATGATGGGAATACGCCTCAGCATCGCGTAGGAGACGCCGAGCGTCACGAGCACGCTCGCCATCAGGACGCCCGTCGCGGCGAAGATGCCGAGCCTGGAATAGACAGCGAAAAACAGCACGAGCGGCCCCAGTTCGAGGGCGAACTTGAGCATCGGGTTCAAAGCCTTCGGCCGCGGCGGTGCGGAGGCCTCGCTTACAGGCGTTCTCGTCATGGCGTCGCCTTCTGCGTTTCTGTCCGGTCGACGCCCGCGATCGCCTCGGCGAAGTCGCGCGCGGCGAAGGGTTCGAGGTCGTCGACGCCCTCGCCGACGCCGATGAAATGCACCGGCAGGCCGAATTTGTCGGCGATGGCGACCAGGATGCCGCCGCGGGCGGTGCCGTCGAGCTTGGTCATCACGAGGCCGGTCACGCCCGCGGTCCGTCCGAAGATTTCGACCTGACCCAGCGCGTTCTGTCCAACCGTCGCGTCGAGCACCAGCAGCACGGCATGCGGCGCCTCGGGGTCGACCTTTTTCATGACGCGAATGATCTTTTCGAGTTCGCCCATCAGCTCCACGCGATTTTGCAGCCGGCCGGCAGTGTCCATCAACACCACGTCCACTTCCTGGGCGCGCGCCCGTTTGATGGCGTCGAAGGCGAGGCCCGCCGCGTCGCCGCCGGACTCGCGTTCGACGAAGCGAAGCGCCGGCGCGCGCCGCCCAAATGCGCAATTGGTCGATCGCCGCGGCGCGAAACGTGTCCCCCGCCGCCAGCATCACCCTGCGGCCGTCGGCGGTGAACTTCGCGGCAAGCTTGCCGATAGTGGTGGTCTTGCCGGAGCCGTTGACGCCGACCACCAGGATCACGAACGGCCGCTTGCTCGCGTCGATGTCGAGCGGCCGGGCGACGGGGAGGAGCGCCCGCTCGACCTCGGCGGCAAGCACGCGCTTGACTTCGTCGGGATCGATTCCCTTATCGTAGCGCCCGCGACCGATCGCCTCGCGAACGCGCGTCGCCGCGCCAAGGCCGAGGTCGGCCTGAATGAGGATATCCTCGAGATCGTCGAGAGATGCGGCGTCGAGCTTGCGCTTGGTGAAGATGTCGACGATTCCGCGCCCGATGTTTGTCGAGGAGCGCGAGAGGGCGAATCGAAGGCGCTGAAGCCAGCTTCGCTTCGGCTCCAGCGGCGGCGCGGCCACCTCCGCCGCGAGCTGCGGCGCTGAGGCCAACTCCGGCTCGGGCGGCGGCGCTTCGACCGCGGTTCCCCCGCCGAAGAAGCGGCGCAGCAAGCCGGCCTTTGTTTTCTTTTCGCCATCTTCGCTCAATGCGCAAACCTCATGGCGCCGCCTCTAGCCGGGCGGGGCCTCGCCGGCTTACCTATGTCCTCATGACGCCGGAAGAAACAAGGGCGCGACTTTTATATCGGGACGGGTCGATGCTGGTCCTCGACAAGCCCGCGGGCGTCGCCGTCCACAGGGGACCGAAAGGCGGGGCGAGCCTTGAGGACGATTTCGACGCCTTGCGGTTCGGTCTGCCGCGAAATCCCGCGCTCGCTCATCGGCTCGACCGTGACACGGCGGGCTGCCTCGTCCTCGGACGACATCATAAAGCGCTGGAAAGATTGGGGCTCTTGTTCAAGCAGGGCAAGGTCGCCAAGACCTATTGGGCGGCCGTCGCCGGCGCGCCGCAGGCTGACGAGGGGGCGATCGACTTGGCCCTCGGACGCCTGGACGACAGGCGTGGCTGGTGGATGAAGGTCGATCCGGGTGGCCAGCCGGCGCTGACGCTGTGGCGCGTGATGGGACGCGGCGTCTGGCGGGGCGCCCCAATCGCGTGGCTCGAGCTTGAGCCGCGGACCGGGCGCACCCACCAGTTGCGGGTCCATTGCGCCTCGCAGGGCTGGCCGATCCTGGGCGACGCGATCTACGGCGCGCGCGCCGACGTCGCCCTGCAATTGCTGGCGCGCAAGGTCGTGCTCCCGTTCTCCAAGACCAAGCCGCCGGTCGAAGTCGAGGCGCCGGTCCCGCCGCATATGTTGGAGACGCTGGCCGAATGCGGCTTCGCTGGCCTGTAGGCGCGGTCGCTGACCGCGCCGGCCGCGCTCACCGAGCGCGGCTTACAGGCGTACGCGCAGATCGCGCGATTACATTTTCAACGCGTGATCGGCGCGATCTCGCCTGCATACGGCCAATCGCTCGCCGTGTTGACCAGCCCGGCTCGAACCGGGTTCTCCCGTACATATTGCCATTTGGTTTCGTAGCTCTCGTCCGAGCGCAATACGTGATCGAAGAATTCCTTCTGCCAGAGGGGCGCCGGCGCGCGGGCCGTGTTCAGAATGCCCTTGGCCGTCCACTGCTTGAAGCCGGCCATGAAGCGCGACAACGAAGCGCCGACAGTCGTTTCATTACTTACGCAAAAGAAGTGCAGATGGTCGGGCATTGCCACAAACCGGCCGATCGTCCAGCCGTATCGACGCGGAGCGGCTTCAAATTCGGCGCGCAGGACGACGACAGCCAACTCGTTCGCCAACACCGCCCGTCGGCCCGCGGTGCAAAGGGTCAGAAAATAGACGGGAGATTCGATCCAGACGGAATCGAGGCGGCGCAGATGTTTGTGAGTTCGTGACGGCATTGTCCAAGCGGCCGGGGTTCAGGGATGCTGAGGCTTCCAGCGTACCCGGAATGCGGTGAACGCAGCCGGCGACACCGATTTGTCACGAGCTTGCGGCTCGCTGACCGCGCCGGCCGCGCTCACCGAGCGCGGCTCACAAGGCGTCTGTACGGCGCGGCGACCCGACCCTGTAGGCCCCGCGCTCAAACGAGCGCGGCTACAGGGCGGCGCGGCTTTCGATTGTGCGACGCAGCAGATTGTGAAAGGCTTCCGGAACCTTCCCTATCCGGCGCTGTCCAGCATGTCCATCCGAGCCGCCATCCATCATCTGACGCATTACCGATACGACCGTCCGGTGTCGCTCGGGCCGCAGATCATCCGCCTGAGGCCCGCGCCCCATAGCCGCACCCGGGTCATTTCGCATTCGCTCAAGGTTTCGCCGGCCGACCATTTCGTCAACACCCAGCAGGACCCGTATGGCAATTGGCTCGCGCGCTACGTGTTCCCCGATCCGGTCAGGGAGCTGAAGATCGAAGTCGACGTCGTCGCCGACATGACGGTCTACAATCCGTTCGATTTTTTCGTCGAGGAAAGCGCCGACACCTGGCCCTTCGAATATAGCGAGGACTTGAGGCCCGATCTCGTCATCTACCGGACGCCCGAACCCATAGGACCTGAGCTTGCGGCTTTCCTCAGCAAGATTGATCGAACGCCCAAACGCACGGTCGATTTCGTGGTCGATCTCAACCGCCGCCTGGCGCAGGAGATCCAATATCTCATCCGCATGGAGCCGGGCGTCCAGACGCCGGAAGAGACCTTCGAGCGAAGGTCGGGGTCATGTCGCGATTCCAGCTGGCTGCTGGTGCAGATCCTCCGCAATCTGGGCTTGGCGGCGCGATTCGTGTCCGGCTATCTCGTGCAGCTCAAGCCCGATCTCGTGGCGCTCGACGGCCCGCCCGGCACCGATCACGACTTCACCGATCTTCACGCTTGGGCTGAGGTCTATCTTCCGGGCGCGGGCTGGATCGGCCTCGATCCGACTTCGGGCCTCCTGACCGGCGAAAGCCATATTCCGCTCGCCGCGACCCCGAATTATCGCAACGCTGCGCCCATTTCGGGCCTCGCCAGCTTCGCCAACGTCGACTTCGCGTTCGACATGCGGGTCGACCGGGTCGCCGAACATCCGCGCATCACCAAGCCGTTCTCAGAGGAAGCGTGGACCGCGCTGGACGCCCTGGGCGAACAGGTCGATGCGGCGATGCGCGCCGACGACGTGCGCCTGACCATGGGCGGCGAACCCACCTTCGTTTCGATCGACGACTTCGAGTCGGAGGAATGGAACACGGCGGCGGTCGGCCCGACCAAGCGGACCCTCGCCGACCGGCTGATCCGGCGCCTGCGTGATCGCTTTGCGCCCGGCGGGTTCCTGCACTACGGGCAGGGCAAGTGGTATCCCGGCGAATCCCTGCCGCGCTGGACCTTTTCGCTCTACTGGCGCCGCGACAGCAAGCCGATCTGGTCCGAGGCGAAATGGGTCGCGGCGGAAGGCGACGACACCGGCGCCAAGGCCGAGCAGGCGAAAGCGCTCCTGCATTCGATCGCCTCCCATCTCGGCGTCGCAGACGATTATGTGGCCCCCGCCTACGAAGATCCCGCCGAGTGGATCGTCAAGGAGGCCAATCTGCCGGACAATGTCACGCCGCAGAATTCGAAACTGAAGGATCCGGAAGAGCGCCTGCGCCTCGCCCGGGTGTTCGCGCGCGGGCTGACCGAGCCCTCCGGCTACGTGCTGCCGATCCAGCGCTGGCAGGCGAAAGCGGAAGGCCATCATTGGCGGAGCGAGAAATGGAAGACGCGGCGCGGCGCGCTCTACCTCGTTCCCGGCGACAGCCCGGTCGGCTATCGCCTGCCGCTGGGGGCGCTGCCCTACGTTCCGCCGGCTTCATATCCTTATATTTTCCCTTCCGATCCGACCGCGCCGGCCGGGCCCTTGCCGGATTTCGCCGCTGCGGAGGCCCGCGCGCAGCCGATGGCGGCCTTTACGGCCGCCGAGGCGGGCCAGGAGCGCGTCGAACAGCGCCTGGGCGACATCAGCGGCGCGGTGCGGACCGCGCTCTCGGTCGAAGCGCGCGACGGGCGGCTCTGCGTGTTCATGCCGCCGGTCGAACGCCTTGAGGATTATCTCGAACTGATCGCCGCAGCCGAGGCCGCGGCCCGCGACATCGGGCTGCCGGTGCACATCGAGGGCTATCCGCCGCCGCGTCGACCCCCGCATGAACGTGATCCGCGTCGCGCCTGACCCAGGCGTCATCGAAGTCAACATCCACCCCGCCTCGAGCTGGCGCGAATGCGTTGCGACGACCCAGGGAATCTACGAGGAAGCCCGGCTGACGCGACTCGGCGCCGACAAGTTCATGATCGACGGCAAGCATGCGGGGACCGGCGGGGGCAACCATGTCGTGGTCGGCGGGGCAACGCCCCTCGACAGCCCGTTCCTCCGGCGCCCCGACCTGTTGAAGAGCCTCGTCATCCATTGGCTCAGGCATCCGAGCCTGTCCTATCTGTTCTCCGGCCTGTTCATCGGGCCGACGAGCCAGGCGCCGCGCGTCGACGAGGCGCGTCACGACAGCCTGTACGAACTGGAGATTGCCTTCGCGCAAATTCCCCGCCCCGGACAGGGTCAGTCGCCGCCGCCGTGGCTGGTCGACCGGCTGTTGCGCAACATCCTGGTCGACGTCACCGGAAACACCCATCGCGCCGAGATCTGCATCGACAAGCTTTATTCTCCCGACGGGCCGACCGGGCGGCTGGGCTCGTGGTTCCGCGGCCTCGAAATGCCGCCGGACGCGCGGATGAGTCTCGCCCAGCAATTGCTGATCCGCGCCATCGTCGACCGCCTGTGGCGCGACCCGCTGGATGGGCCGCCGCCGCGCTGGGCGCCTCGCTGCACGACCGTTTCATGCTGCCCTATTTTGTCTGGGAGGACTTCCTCGACGTGCTCGCCGACCTGAAGGCGCACAACTTTCCCTTCCGTGCGGAATGGTATGAGGCGCAGGCCGAGTTCCGTTTCCCGTTCTGCGGCGAGGTCGAATACGAAGGCGTCGGGCTCGAATTGCGTCAGGCGCTGGAGCCTTGGCACGTGTTGGGCGAAACCGGCGCGATCGGCGGCACGGCGCGTACACCGACAGTTCGACCGAGCGGCTGCAGGTCAAGCTGACGACGAGCGACCCGGATCGCTATGTCGTGGCCTGCAACCAGCGCCGCGTTCCGCTGCGCAAGACGGCGATGGGCGGCGTCGCGGTCGGCGCGGTGCGCTTCAAGGCGTGGCAGCCGGCGATGGCGCTTCATCCGAGGATTCCGGTCCATGCGCCGCTGGTGTTCGACATTTTCGACGCGTGGAGCGGGCGGGCGCTCGGCGGCTGCGTCTATCACGTCGCCCATCCGGGCGGACGCAACTACGAGACGTTCCCGGTCAACGGCAACGAAGCCGAGGCGCGGCCCCTCGCCCGGTTCGAGGCGCGCGGCCACACGCCGGGCCTACCAGCCCCCGCCCGAGTCGCCTGTCGAATTTCCGCTGACCTTGGACCTGAGGCGTCCGCCGGGGATTTGATTGCGAACAGGCCGGCCCCGGCGCCGAATGCGCTTTCGATTCCCATCGTCATGCCCGGCTTTACAATCAAATAACAGACTGTGTACGGTAAATTGATGGGCCTTCCCGGCGTCGCAGCCCTCAGCCCGATGAGACGACGCTAAAAAGGATCGCAAGCCCCTCAAATCATTGGGAGACAACGCTAAGACGGAGGGAATTCGGCGTCGCTGGCCGAAGGGCGCCTAAACCTTTCGCCCGATCGCGAGGTATTTTTCGGCCCGCGCCTCCCGCAGGTCTTCGCGGGTCATATTGTGCAGCGATTTCAGCGCGTCGGCGATCGCCTTGCCGGTCGCCGCGATCGCAGCCTGCGGATCGCGATGGGCCCCGCCGACCGGCTCGGGAATAAACGCGGTCGATGATGCCGAATTTGAGCAGGTCCTGAGCGGTGATCTTCATGCTGGTGGCGGCGTCCTGCGCGCGCGAGGAATCGCGCCACAGGATCGAGGCCGAAGCCTCGGGCGAGACGACGGTGTAGATCGCATGTTCGAGCATCAGCACGCTGTTGCCGGTGGCGATGGCGACCGCGCCGCCCGATCCGCCCTCGCCGATGATCACCGCGACGTTCGGCACGCCGAGCGAGAGGCACGCGTCGGTCGAGCGGGCGATCGCCTCGGCCTGGCCGCGCTCCTCGGCCTCGACGCCGGGAAAGGCGCCGGCGGTGTCGACCAGCGAAATGACCGGCAGGTCGAAACGGTCGGCGAGCCCCATGAGCCGCACGGCCTTGCGATAGCCCTCGGGCCGCGCCATGCCGAAATTGTGGCGGACCCGGCCGTCGGTGTCGTCGCCCTTCTCCTGGCCGAGAATGCAGACCGATTCGGCCTCGAAGCGGCCCAGGCCGCCGACGATCGCCTCGTCCTCGCCGAAGTAGCGGTCGCCCGCCAGCGGGGTGAACTCGTCGATGAGCGCCTTCACATAATCGCCGAAGCGCGGCCTGCCTTGGGCGCGCGCGACCATGGTCTTCTGCCACGGCGTGAGCGTCGCGTAGAGATCGGCCAGCGCCTTCTCGGCCCTGGCCTCAAGACGGGCGATCTCGTCGGCCAGCGACGGCGAATCGCCTTTCTCCGCGACCGCCCGCAACTCGTCGAGGCGGGCGTCGATGTCGGCGACCGCCGTTTCGAAGCTGAGATAGGTGCGCATTCCAACCTTGAGGCCCGCCGCCCGGGCTGGCGGGAGGCGCCTAACTGGCGAGAGGCGGTGTTGAAGTCAAGGCGGGGAGGCGAGCGGGCTACGTACGATGTACGCAGCCGCTGACCACTTTGGCCGCGATCAATGTTGGCGACCGCCGGCGCGACGCGAGCCGTCGCTATGCGCCCGCCCTTGCATCGACGCGCGCGATACGGCACAAGAAGGCGGCTTAGGAGTGTAGCTCAATTGGCAGAGCACCGGTCTCCAAAACCGGGGGTTGCGAGTTCGAAGTCTCGCCTCTCCTGCCATCGCGGTCTGTCCCGGCGATCGAGCGGGCGTAGTTCAATGGTAGAACGGAAGCTTCCCAAGCTTCATACGAGGGTTCGATTCCCTTCGCCCGCTCCAA
>CAWIUD010000035.1:0-6599 GCA_963839185.1 uncultured Alphaproteobacteria bacterium
GGCCTCCGACCCCAACGCGGCCCGGCGGAATTTTGAGAGCCGCGGATTCCATCCTTCAAAGCTTCACGGCGTCTTTTCCAGCCTGCGCCGCCGCCTCCTCTCCAAGCCGATCTCGCGACAGCCCCAAGCGGACATGGCGCCAAACCCAAGCCCCTGCCAACTTTTGACAAGGCCTGCCCATAGCCATTTTGAGCTTTTTCAAGGGGCTATGGCGCATGCAAGGCGCCGGCGTTCCTCGTTTTCATTTTAACGCGTTCGTTCGTCCAGAACAAACAAGAAACAACAGATCTGCCCGTTTGTCAAGAAATTGTCGATTTTTCCGAAATACTTCCTAGTTATGGAGAATCTGCAGTTTCCGCCCTGGCGCCCCGCTCGGCCGCAAGGGGGCCGCGTCGGGAAACATTCGACGCTGCCGCGCGTTTGGAAGGATGGGCGAACTTGTGCATCCACTGGCGCTTGTGGTCGACGACGACGAGCTTTTGCGGTTGTATGCCGGCGGGCTCCTCGAGGGGCATGGATTCAAGGTTATCGAAGCCGAGAATGCCGCGGCGGCGCTGAGAGTGCTCGAATCCCATCCCAACGTACGGTTGCTTTTTACCGACATTCAAATGCCCGGGACGCGCGACGGCATGGATCTGGTGCGGGAGGTGCACGCGAGGTGGCCCAACGTCCTCCTGGTCATCGCTTCCGGCCAGACCAAGCCGCCTCGGGCCGAAATTCCGGATGACGGACGCTTTCTCAGAAAGCCTTACAGGGCGGCCGAGCTTTTCAACGAGGTCGACGACCTGATGCGTAAATCGTAATTCGCTTTTTGTTTCTCGTCATTGCCCATTCCGCCAGTGCTGCTCGCGCCTGGACACAGCCATCGCAGCCTCTTTCTCGGCCTCGCTCCTGGTCGCATAGGAATGCGGGGAGCGTATATGAATTTGGCTGCCCTGACAGACCGTCCAGCGGTATCGCGATTCCTGCAGCGGGTCTGGCTGGATTTCGAAAGTGAAGGGGTGAGTTTCGACCATGATCGCATTATGAGGCAATTGCGTCGCCATCGCCATCCCGACCGCGCGTTCCTCTTATTCGAACCGCCCTTGCCCTGCCGAACGGTCGCGTCTCCAATCTCGTGATAGGCTCAGCCGCATGGATAACCGAATGACCGCCCTGGAACGCGCGTTTCAGCTCGCGAGGTCCGGCAGCGTTGCGGGGCTTACGGATATAATCACGGCGCTTAAGCGCGACGGATATTCCACAAATCAGATCGAGGGTCCGCACCTCAAGCGACAATTGGCCAAGTTAATCAAAGCTGCGCGAGAGGAAAGTACGAATTCCGACCCGGCCAAGCGCGAAGCGTCGATAATTGAATAGGTTATAAGTCCTGAATCTGATATATATCTTCGATCATTGATGTCGATGACTGAGAGCAAACGCGGCTTCTGTTTCAAGAAAACCGCGAACTCCCTCGTTAACAATGGGAGTTACAGTCATGCGGGTATTTTTCATGAGAGCCGGTCATATTGTGTCCGTCGAAGAACTCCCCAGAACTCTCTGACGAACAGGCCACGGCAAAGGCACGCGCTGTTTTCGGAGCGCAAGCACATGTACGAAGGCTTCGAGTTGTGGGATCGCACGCGGGTGTTGACCAGGCATCCCGTGCCGTCTCCTCAAAACAATGCCGCGGTCTGGCCGCTTCGACGCTAATCGCGGCGCCGACCCCTTGATAATCCGGCGTATCATCCCCAAGTACTTCTCTCGAAATTCGGTTGGAATACTTTTGCTTTGGGCGATTTCAATCGCTCATATCGAGGCGCTCCCCCTAAAATCGAAGCTTGACGATGATTTCGCGTCGCGAAGTCGCGTCTCTATGCTGACATCCGAAAGGGGATCGTCATGGCTATAGGCACAGTGAAATGGTACAATTCGACCAAAGGTTTCGGCTTCATTCAGCCCGATGACGGCGGCAAGGATGCCTTCGTTCATGTCAGCGCGATCGAACGCGCCGGAATGAACGACTTGCGCGAAGGTCAGAAGATCAGCTTCGAGCTGGTCACCGATACCCGATCGGGCAAGATGTCGGCGGAAAAGCTTGAGGCCGTTTGACAAGACGACGTGAAGGACGCCGCCTGCGACCGCAGATGTGCCGGCGTCTAAGGCAAGTCATCAGCGATATTCGAGGGGCCGGGATTTATCCTGGCCCACCTTCCCATTGTATTTTCCAAGGCGCCAACAGTGACCGGGCAAAAATTTACCGTCGGCCAGCTCGTCGAGTTTGAGAAAAGCGCCACGCCGGCGTTCAAGCCATCGGGCCCCTATGAAGTTGTGCGAGTGCAGCCCGCCGACGATGTGCGGCTGCGCGCGTATCGCATCAAGAGCAAGACCGAACCATTCGAGCGCAGCGCCAGGGAATACGAGATCGTCGCCATTCTAGGCGTCCCGGACGAGGCGCAGGTCTTCGCGAACTGAATTCCCCGCGCCGCAATCAATTCCACTCACTAAAAACAACAAGCGAACTCGCTGCGAACACTATTGAGGCCGCTGGTGAGCGACGGGAAATTCCCGGCCAACCGGAGACTCAAGATGCCCAACCAAGCACACACCAAAGCGGCCGATCACCACGAGAGCGCAGCCAAGTCGCATCGCTCCGCGGCAGAATTTCACGGCAAGAACGACCATATGAAGGGCAACGAGCACGCGACGGAGGCTCAGAAGCACTCCAAGGTCGCCGCCGCAGCCTCGGACGAGGCTCACGCGAAAAGCTCATCCAAGAAGTAGCGCCGCAGAGGCCGGGTAGCGCCGGCCTCTATCTTCTCCGCTCCTTTTTTCCAGTTTCATTCTTCCGCTCCGCCAATTCCTCGACCTCGAAAATTCGCTCTCCTGAGCGCGAACGCCTATTGGATCGCCGCCTCAGCACTCGACGAAATTGACCGCCAAGCCCCCGAGCGACGTCTCCTTGTACTTCGACTGCATGTCGGCGCCGGTCTGACGCATGGTGGCGATGACGCTGTCGAGCGAAATGCGGTGGCGCCCATCGCCGTGGAGCGCGAGCGACGCCGCCGCGATCGCCTTCACCGCGCCGAACGCGTTGCGCTCGATGCACGGGATTTGCACCAGTCCCCCGACCGGATCGCAGGTCATGCCGAGGTGGTGCTCCATCGCGATCTCGGCGGCGTTTTCGATCTGCTCGTTCGTGCCGCCGAGCGCCGCGCATAAGCCCGCAGCGGCCATTGACGAAGCGACGCCGACTTCGCCCTGACAGCCGACCTCGGCGCCGGAAATCGACGCGTTGAGCTTGAAGAGCGCGCCGATCGCGGTCGCGGTCATCAGGAAATCCGCCATGCCCGCCGGGCTCGCGCCGTCGCAATGGTCGCGGTAATAGCGAAGCGTGGCCGGAATGACCCCCGCCGCGCCATTGGTCGGCGCGGTGACCACCCGCCCGCCGGCCGCGTTCTCCTCATTGACCGCCATCGCGTAGACGCTGACGAAATCCATGATCTCGTGGGCCGGGCGGGAATTGCGCCCCGCGCTCTGGGTCAACCGATCGTAAATCCCCTTGGCGCGGCGCATCACCTTCAGCCCGCCGGGAAGCGGGCCGGCTTGAGCGAGGCCTCGATCGACGCAGGCGAACATGACGGCGATGAGGCGCTCGACATAGGCGTCAACCGTCCCGGCGGGCCGCAATGCGGCTTCGTTCGCCCGCATCATTTCGGCGATCGAAAGCCCGCTTTCGCGCCCGCGCGCAAGAAGCCCGGCGCCCGAGCGAAACGGATAGGGAACCTTGGCTTCGCTCGCCGCCAAGTCTTCGCCGGCGCCGTCGCGAACGATAAAGCCGCCGCCGACCGAAAGCCATGTTTCGTCGGCGATAACCGCGCTCCCCGCGTCTCTCGCCAAGAGGCGCATCGTATTGGGATGGCGCGGGGCGGGAGTGAGCGTGTCGAACGCGATCGCCGTCGCCGGATCGAAGGCGATCTCCCGCCTCCCGGCAATTCTTAGTCGCTTCGTCCGCCGAACCTTGTCGACGACGAGTTCCGCAGCGTCCGGATCGATGCCTTCCGGCGCCTGACCGCTGAGGCCAAGGATCGCCGCCTTGTCGGTCGCATGCCCTTTGCCGGTGAAGGCGAGCGAGCCCAGCAGGGAGACCTCGATCGACGCGACGCGGTCGACCGCGCCCGAGGCGACAAGCCCGCCCGCGAAGGCGGCGGCGGCTTTCATCGGGCCGACGGTATGCGACGACGAGGGTCCGACGCCGACCTTGAAAAGCTCGAAGACGCTGATCATCGGCTGTGCCTTGAGATTGCGCGGAGGGCGCCGGGCCGCGCCCCTGTCAGTGCAATACAGCAGGGCGCGCCTTGGCGCGAGGCGGACGCGTTCCTTGCGCCCGCCTCGCGCCGCGCCTATGTGTCAGTCGCGTAGGAGCAACCCATGTTCATTCAGACCGAAGCCACCCCCAATCCCGCGACGTTGAAGTTCCTGCCCGGACGCGCGGTGATGGACGAAGGAACTTTCGAGGCGCGCGATCTGACCGAAGCCGAGCGCTCGCCGCTCGCAAAAGCGCTGATGCAACTGCCGGGGGTCAGCGGTGTGTTCTTCGCGTCCGACTTCATCTCCGTGACCAAGACCGATGGCGAGTGGCAGCATCTGCGGCCGGCGGTGCTCGGGGTGGTCACCGAATTCTACCTGTCCGGCGCGCCCCTGATCGAGACGGGCGGCGCGGACGCGATCACGACCGGCGAGTTCTTCGATCCCAAGGACGCCGAAATCGTCGAGACGATCAAGGAACTGATCGAGACGCGGGTTCGGCCGGCGGTCGCCGGGGACGGCGGAGACATCATCTTCCGGGGCTTCCGCGACGGGGTCGTCTATCTCAAGATGAAGGGCGCCTGCTCTGGGTGTCCCTCCTCGACCGCAACCTTGCGACACGGCATCGAGAACCTGCTCAAGCACTTCGTGCCCGAGGTCGAGGCGATCGAGCCGATCGAGGCGTAACCTGAGCTTAAGGGCCGGCCGATGGTCTATCGTTGGCTGTTCCCCTCGCTGTGGCTCATCTTTATCGCAGTCTGGATCGCGATGGCGCGCGGCGGCAAGGCGGTCGCGGAGCGCGAAAGCGTCTACTCGCGGCTCTCGCACTACCTCCCGCTGGCGATCGCCATCTATCTGCTCGCGGCGCCTCAGGTTCCGATCGCCGTCCTGGACGACCGCTTTGCGCCCTTGACCCTGTGGCCCGTGCGGCTCGGCGCGGCGCTTACCTTCGCAGGCATCGCCTTCGCCATCTGGGCGCGCGTGTGGATTGCGGGCAACTGGAGCTCGGACGTCACCCTCAAGCGCGACCATGAGCTCATCGTCGACGGTCCCTACGCCTTCGTCCGCCACCCGATCTACACCGGCATCCTCGTCGGCCTAGCGGGAACCGCACTGGCGGTTGGGGAGTGGCGCGCGGCGGTCGCCGTGGTCATCGCGGGCGCGGCGTTCTGGCGCAAGCTCGGAATTGAGGAGGCCGTCATGCGCCGGCAGTTCGGCGAGACCTACGCGCGGTACGCGCAACGCGTGCCGGCGCTGATTCCGTTCCTCATCTGACGGCCTACTCCATCTCGCTCACCCTCCTCGCGGATCGTAACGCGGCGGTCCATGCGTTTGCGGGCCCCGCTATGTCACGACGGTCTTCCGGCATTATCAAACGCTCGCGCTTCGGATACATCTTCAGAAAATGCACCTTGGAAACTCGCGAACCCTAGGCCCGTCAGATGTCAGACAATTCCGATCGCGCTCGTCTTCGCCAATATGCAGCGCACGGATCGGGATTGCGCCAGGTCTTTCTCTCATACTCCAGCGACGACAGTTGCGAGGCAAGCCTACTGGTGTATGCTATCGAAAGCTTGCTTGCCGACCAGCATGTGCGCGTCTGGACGTACCAGCGGGACCAAGACGGCGCGACGCGAAGCGTCGCAAAAAGCCTGAAAGATCGGATATGGCAGTCGAGAGCAATGGTGTTCCTTGCCTCTCCAAGCACTCTGAGACTGGGAGCTGCTCAGTGGATGGAGTTAGCATATGCGGAACTCCGCAGAGATCCCAACCTATGTGCTGCTCCATCGGATGACGTACGCAAAGCTCAGAATGAGGGAGCGCGGCGTGCCGCCGCTTATCACGGAAGCGCATTGCACACCATCTGTTGATTGGCGAAAAGTCGTCGATGGCCTTCGCAATCGGCTCGCTTAAATGGAAGTGGAGACGGCCTTGTCTCGCAAAGTTTTCGTTTCCTATGCCGCTCGCGATCGCTCGCTGCTCCTGAGCGCGCTCGAGCAACTCCGCGAGAACCATGTGCTCTCATCGGACGACGATATCGTCATCGACGCCAAGAATGAGCCGGGAGGCGATGACTTTCGCCAGGCCACACGAGCTGCGATCGACGCCGCCGACACCGTCCTGGTTCTCTGGTCACCCGCCGCCGCCGAATCCAAGTGGGTCAACTACGAACTTGGGATGGCGTCTGCTCTAGGAAAGCGCGTCGTTGTCGTCACACCGCAAGGCAAGCAAACGGAAGTGCCGATTGCATCGAATTCCTTCGAGCTCGTGAAGATGGACGAGCCGTAAACGGCAACTCGCGCCAGACCCCC
>CAWIUD010000036.1:0-57640 GCA_963839185.1 uncultured Alphaproteobacteria bacterium
CCGCGGCGGCCCATTGGCCGGCTATCGTCAAGGGTGCAAGGGGACCGTCGCGACGCGGTAACGCAACCTCCTCACGCGTTCTTGAGGCCCCCCTCGGGTGTCCTTCTCTTTTCGGCAGCCGTCACGTTCAGCGCCGGGCCTCGGATCAGCGCCGCGAGCGCCTCCGGCGTCGTCACTGGCAGGCTGCATGTCTGGCCCTGGCAGAGCATCGCGGCAGGGGCCGCGGAGCGCGGCAGGTCGGCGCGCGGAAGGCCGGTAGGCCAGCAGGCTCCGGTCCAACCGCAGCAGGGGGAGAGCGAGGGGTCGGACCCGCGCCGCGCGACATGCGGCGAGCGCGGGATCGAGCGGGGATCGGCGAGCGGCCCGTCGATGACGATGGCGCCGCCGCGCTCCATGATATCCGCCGCGGAGCAGAAGCAGCGGGCTGCCGCCGAGGCCCTGCGCGCGGGCCTGAGAAAGCGCGGGCGAGGCGCGTCGCCCGCTTCCCGCCAGCGTGGCTCGTCGGTCAGATGCCAAAGCTTGGCGAATGCTTCGGCCAGCAAGCCGACGCCCGAGGGCGTCGCGCCGTCGTGGGCATGGCGGGCCTCACCCCGGCAAGGGGACCGCGAGCGGGCGGTCGGGGCCACGCCGCCCTCGCCGTCGCCGAAAAGGTCGAGCGCTTTGGCAGCGAGAGGCGCGCGGCGTCGAGATCGGCGGGAATGCCGCTCGCCTCGAACAGCGTCAGCGCCGCCCGGGCCATCGCGCGTAATCGTCGAGCAGCCCGCGCGGCCGCTGCGGCCGTCGCGCCAGGAATGAGGCAGGCGCCCGTCGCCGCGCAGCGTCTCGATGACAAAGTCGAAGCCGCGCGCGCGGCCGCGAGCCAATTGCGGGACGCCAAACACCGCGCTGGCGCGCGCGAGCGCTGCGATCATCAGGCCGTTCCAGTCGGCGAGAACTTTGTCGTCGCGGCCGGGCGCGGGCGCGCACGCGTGCGCGAACAGGTGGCTCGTGATGCGGCGAGCGCGGCTCCTCGGCCGGCAGCCGCGCGGCGTGATGCGGCGGAGAACTTGTGCCCTCCCAATTGCCGTCCGCGCTGCACGTCGTAGGCGGCCTTGAAGCGGCCGCTCTCCGCCCAGCGCCGCGTCGATCTCCGCGTCGGTCCAGACGTAGAACGGCCTTCCTCGCCTTCCTGGTCGGCGTCGAGCGAGGCGGCGAAGCCATCGCCGACCAGCATCTCGCGCATCAGCCAGCCGACCGTCTCCTGCGCGCGTTCGGCAAAGAGCGGATCGGGCCACGGCGTGGACAGACGCCAGAAGCTCGAGAATCTGCGCGTTGTCGTAGAGCATCTTCTCGAAATGCGGGACGAGCCATTCGGCGTCGGTCGAATAGCGCGCGTAGCCGCCGCCGAGATGATCGTAGATGCCGCCGGCGCTGAGCGCCTCGAGCAGCGCCCGCAGCGCTTCGCCGAACGCGGGGTCGCGGCGGCGGAACATCTCGTTCCAGAAGAAGCGGAAGATCGGCGCGTTGGGAAATTTCGGCGCGTCGCCGATGCCGCCGTGGTCCCGGTCGACAGCGCGCATCAGCCCATCGCCGACCCGGTCGAGATCGCCGGGCGTCAGCTCACCGCCGAGGCCGGCGCGGAAAGCTGCGCCAGATGCTCGGTCAGCGTCACGCCGCGCTGCTGCATCTCGGAGCGGCGGGTCCGCCACGCCTGATCGACATTGGTGAGAATTTGCCTGAACGAGGGGCGGCCCCAGCGCGGCTCCGGCGGCCAGTAAGTGCCGCCGAACATCGGCGCGCCATCGGGGCTCAAGAACATCGTCAGCGGCCAGCCGCCCTGGGCGCCGAGTTCATGCAACGCCATCATGTAGATATGATCGATGTCCGGCCGTTCTTCGCGATCGACTTTAATGTTGACGAACAACGCATTCATCAGTCGAGCGATCTCGTCGTTCTCGAACAACTCATGCGCCATCACGTGGCACCAGTGGCAGGCGGCGTAGCCGATCGACAGGAGGATCGGGCAATCGCGCTGCTTGGCCTCGGCGAGCGCCGCCGCGCCCCACGGGCGCCAATGCACCGGATTATGGGCATGCTGGAGCAGATAGGGCGAGGTCTCGCCAGCGAGGAGGTTGCGGTCGGGCGCTATCGACATGCTCGCTCCTCTTGGTGACGCGGCTGCTGGCCGCGTCAGCCGCGATCAGCGATCGCGGCTACAATGGTCAAGCCGCCAGCGCAGCCTTCAACATAGCCTTGAACCGGCGCGCGTCGAGGGTCCAGAGGATATCGGCCCCGGCGCTTTCGCCCGCCGCGGCGCCCCAGACGTGGCCGTTGATCGCGTCGGAATTGACGCCGAGCCGGTCGACGACTGTCATGCCGCGCGTCAGGTCGCTTTGCGTTTCGATCGCAACCCTGTGGCGCGACCACGAGAGACCGATCGAGCGGTCGAGCGCGACCGCCATCGCGGTCGGGTCGGCGAGCGAAAGGCCGATCTCGCCGGTCTGGATGCGGTAGGCCTCGCGCGCGCGCCCGTTCGATTCGATCGCAAATCGCGCCTTGGCCGTTCCGAGCGCCTCGATCGCCGCGATGTCCGTGTCGGTCAGGACCGAGGGCCCGCGCGAAACATGCCAGCCGACCATCTCGATCGGCAGGCTCGGAGCGAAAGACCGCGCGCGCCGCTTCCGGATCGACCCAGATGTTGTATTCCGCCGCGGGCGTGACATTGCCTTCGCAGCACGGCGCGCCGCCCATCACCACGCAGCGGCCGATCTTGCCCGCGATCTCAGGATCCTGCGCCAGCGCCAGAGCGATATTGGTGAGCGGCCCGAGCGTGACCAGCGTCAGGCCGGGCTCGGCGTGGACGATCCGGCGGATCGCCTCGACCGCATGCTCGGCCTCGGGCGCGCGCTTCGGGGCAGGGTAGCCGCGATCGCCAAGCCCGTCCTTGCCATGAAACCAGTGCGCGTCCTGCAGCGCGCGGGTCAGCGGCGCGCCTGCGCCCATGAACACCGGCACATCCGAGCCGCACACCTCGGCGGTGAACAGGGCGTTCCGCGTCGCCTGTTCAAGGCCGACATTGCCGGCGACGGTCGTCAGGCCGAGGACCCTGACGCTCGGCTCGGCGAGCGCCATGATGATCGCGACCGCGTCGTCGGAGGCCGTGTCGGTGTCGATGAGGAAGTTGCGCATTGGTCACACCATCGCCCGCAGGCGCTTAAATCCCCGGTCGAGGTCCGCCTTCAGGTCCTCGATGTCCTCGAGGCCGACGCTGAAGCGGATCGTCGGCCCGCCGGGCGCGAAGCGCGTCGCGGTGCGGTAAGTCGTGCAGTCGAACGGCACGGCGAGGCTTTCGTAGCCGCCCCAGGAATAGCCGAGGCCGAACAGCTCAAGGCCGTCCAGCAGCGCCGCGACCGCCGCCTCCGACGCGGGCTTCAGCACGATCGAGAACAGGCCCGACGAGCCGGTGAAGTCGCGTTTCCATAAGCCGTGGCCGGGATGATCGGGCAGGGCAGGGTGGAGGACGCGCAGCACCTCGGGCCGCTCAGCGAGCCAGCGATGCGAGCGCCAGCGCCTGGCGTTCGGCTTCGCGCAAACGCAATTCCATCGTGCGCAGGCCGCGCAACGCGAGAAACACGTCCTCGGGGCCCGGCGGGATCGCCATCAGGTCGACGGCGCGATGAAGGCGCTCGAACCATTGCCCGTTGGCCGAGACGAGGCCGAGCAGCAGGTCCGAGTGGCCGGAGAGGTATTTGGTGCCCGCTTCTACCGCCAAGTCGACGCCATGCGCGTGCGGGGGAAAGAAGAGCGGCGTCGCCCAGGTGTTGTCCATGATCACGCAGGCGCCGCGCGCGTGGGCGATCTCGGCGATCGCGGGGATGTCCTGGATCTCGAGCGTCTGCGAGCCGGGCGACTCGGTCAGCACCGCCCGGGTGTTCGGCCGCATCAGCGCCTCGATGCCGGCGCCGACGCAAGGGTCGTAATAGGTCGGTTTCGATCCCCATCCGCTTCAGCGTCTTGTCGGCGAAGGTCCGCCCGGGACTATAGGCGGAATCGGTCATCAGCAGATGATCGCCCGCGCTTAAGGCCGTCATCAGCGCGACGACAATCGCCGCGAGCCCGGTGGGGACCAGCACCGTTCCAGCGGCGCCCGCGATATCGGTCCAGGCCGAGCTGAGCGCGTCGGTCGTCGGAGTGCCGTGCGTGCCGTAAGTATAGCGCTGGGCGCGGCTTTGGAGAGTTGCGACGTCGGGGTAGAGGACGGTCGAGCCGCGCCAAGGCGGCACGTTGACGAAGCCTTGCGATTGATCCGCGTCGCGGCCGAGGCGCGACGAGGCGCGAGCGGGGCCTCAATTTGGCGCGCGTTTCGTCGGTGAGCTTGGCCATGGACGTTCGAATATCCGTCTCGCCGCCCGCTGCCAAGCACGCTTCAACCGGTTCGGCAGCCGATTGACTTCGATTGCCTCTGCCGACAATGAGGGCGCTTCACGCCTCCATGAGGAGATAGTCATGCGATCGCTTATTGCCTGGCTCGCCGGGGCTGCTCTCAGCGCCGCGGCGTTTGCGGCGGACGCCGGCACGCTCGATCAGGTCAAGGCCCGAGGCCAGCTGATCTGCGGCGCCAATCCGGGACTCGCCGGCTTCGGCCTTCCCGACAGTCAGGGCGCTTATAAAGGTCTCGACATCGACGAGTGCCGCGCGATCGCCGCCGCGATCTTCAACGATCCGAACAAGGTCAAATTCCTGCCGATCAACGCCAAGGACCGGCCGACGATTCTGGCTTCCGGCGAGATCGACGTTTTGATCCGCAACACGACCTGGACGCTGTCGCGCGAGACGGGCGGCATGTTCTTCAGCGGCGTCAACTATTACGACGGGCAGGGGTTCATGGTGCGCAAGAAGCTCGGCGTCGATTCCGCGCTGAAGCTCGACGGCGCCTCGGTGTGCGTGCAGCAGGGCACGACGACCGAACTCAACCTTGCCGATTACTTCCGCGCCAACGCCATGAAGCTGGAAGCAGTGGTGTTCGCGACCGACGATGAAGCGACCAAGGCCTACGACTCGGGCCGCTGCGACGCCTACACGACCGACGCGTCCGGCCTTTATTCAGAGCGGCTCAAGATGTCGGTTCCGGACGACCACATCGTCCTGCCGGAGATCATCTCCAAGGAGCCGCTGGGACCGTCGGTGCGCAAAGACGACATCCAGTGGTTCGAGATCGTGCAATGGACGCATTACGCGCTGATCACCGCCGAGGAGCTCGGCGTCACCCAGGCGAATGTCGACGAGAAGCTCAAATCCGACAACCCGGCTATCCGCCGGCTGCTCGGCGTCGAGGGCGATTTCGGCCAGGGGCTCGGCCTCACCAACGATTGGGCCTACCGGATCATCAAGGCGGTGGGCAATTACGGCGAGTCGTTCGAGCGCAACGTCGGCATGGGCTCGCCGATCAAGATCCGCCGCGGCTTGAACGCGCTGTGGAACAAGGGCGGCCTGCAATACGCCCCGCCGATAAGGTGAGCGCGAAAGGTCAGCGAGGAGGATCGTAGGCGGCAATGGCCTCCGGAACGTCTTCCCGACCCTGATCGGCTCAAGCCGCAGGGGGCGCCCATTTGAACTCGGGGCGAATGCCCCGCTTGATAAGGCCGACGCCAAGCTTCTTCAGCGTGAACATGGCGCCGATGTCCGGATCGGCTCCGCTGGTCCAGCACGCCTGAAGATGTCGCAACGAGGGCGATGTGGAAACGGGCGCCAGACGACGAAGCCGATCGTTTTCGCAGTATTCACCTCATGGGAAACGCGACTCGAACGTGTGGAAAGCCCCGTGCGGTTCAGTGCGAAAAATCTCCTTCGCCGCCTTCGCGTAATACCCCCAACGGCATCCCGTAGTACCTGAGAGCTGACCTAAACTTGTCCGAAAAACGTTGCAATTCGTGCAAAATTATGGTAAAGTAAGTTTTACCTTGGAAATAAGACATACGCAGTAGATTTGGTGGCTCGGCCTGAGGAAAGGCAAACTCCCGATCCAGGTATGCTATTGCAGGCGATCGGCGACAAACGCTCATCCAATTTGGCAATCCGGACAGTGAAACACTGAAGCGTCAGTTCCGGCGCGGGCCAGTCACCGGAGGGAGGGTTCGCTCGGAGATTTTGACTGTACGAATATCATCAAGCTAAAGTATTTCAGAACGTCTTTTAAGCTGTTTTAGAGGACGCGCGCGAATTGAACTCGACAGGAAAAGGGGCAAGAAAATCAGTCCGCGTCGATTCCGGGGACGTTTGTCCCATCCCGGCGGACGCAGAGTCACATTTTTTATTTGATATTTTGAGACAAGGAGCAGGCAAATGGCAAGAAGGACGACTCCCGTTCATCTGAGAAACCCCGGCGCGGCGCGTCCGACCGGAGGCGATATTCGCCATGCAGTTGTTCATCACGGCCGCCCCGACATGCCTCCGCCGGTGCCTCCGAGAAATCTCAGTTTGTAACCGCCACTTGGGCATGGGTGAACGCGAATACAGGAACTCCTAACTTGGACATTCGCAAACTCTGACCAAAATAACGGCCACACCGTGGTTCTGTATCGCGGGGGCGCCGAGACGCCGACCTATATCTTTGGAGGCGCGTTTTGGCCCCTTTATCTCGACCCGTCGAATAATTTTGGCACTCAGTTGCTCGATGGGACGCAGCCGATACCAACATTGAGCGGTAGCAGCGGCACGGCGCCGATGGGCCTCCTTGACTTCGGCGCCGGCGCAACTTCCAGGTACTTGGTCGCCTTCATTTTCAATCTTGCGCCAGGACAGACATGGAGCATGAATGAGGGATTCACTCCCAATGCTGGTCCGACCACTTTCCTCTGCTATGCGCTGGATAGCAATGTTTCATGGCGCCTACTTAGATTAACGGAGTTTATCACGGCTGCGGCAAGATCGATGATGGCGGCGAAGCTTGTGTCGGTCTTGTCGGCGCGCATGGCGATGCGTTTGAACTCCTTGAGCTTGCAGAAGAAGTTTTCGATCAAATGACGCCATTTGTACATTTCCTGGTCGAGCGGCAGGGGCAAGACGCGGCGGGGATGCTGCGAGATGACGATATTAACTCGGCGCGTGTTCGAGTCGCCGATGATGGCGTTGCTGTCGAAGGCCTTGTCGGCGATCAGCGCTCCAAAGGACAGACCGTCGATGAGCGGCGGCACGCCGACCGTGTCGAAGCGCTGTCCGGGCAGCAGGACGAAACGCACCAGGTTGCCGAGGGCGTCGGTGAGGGCGAGGATTTTGGTGGTCATGCCGCCCTTGGAGCGGCCGATGGCCTGGCTTTGATTGTCCTTTTTGAGCCCTGTCCGTGGCGGTGGACCTTGACGATGGTGGCGTCGACCAGGGCGTATTCCATATCCGGCTCGTCCGAACAGGCCTCAAAAAGCCGGACGAAGACATCGGCTTTGACCCAATCCCGGTATCGCTTGAACACGGTGTTCCAGCGCCCGAACGCCGCTGGAAGATCCCGCCATGGGCTGCCCGTGCGCACGATCCACAACACCGCTTCCAGAAAAAGCCGGTTATCGCCCCCGCTGCGCCCAGGGTCCGTCGGCTTCCCGCGGCAGTGGGGCTCCATCTTCGACCATTGGCCGTCAGTCAAAACGAATTGATCCATCCGGAGCTTGAATGACGAGCAAGCTCAGTTGGGAATCTGAATCTCAACAGCCCTAGGCTATGATCCAAGAAGAGTTACTCAATATGACGGCCAGCCGCCGGGGAACACCGACCCCGGCGCTATCCTCCCAACCCATCCACTTATCTCACTTACGCATTCACGCCCGAATCGGCGACGCCGGAAAACACGCTCGGATACAACGACTCGATTGCAAGCGGATCGTGCGTCGCTCAGAATTTCTATTTTGTCATGGGCAAGAATAATTACGGCCGGGACGAAGTGGAGGACACGCTGACCTATCAGAACGCGTTTTACCTGTTCCTGGAAGGGTTTACACCCAATGCGGTGGGAACTTCTCCGTCGACAACATTTTCTGGCTCCTTCAACGACCAATATTCCGGGTCTCTCCTTTTCAGGTCCGACGATAACCTACGACATCGGCGACAGCGGAGCGAACGCCACGCAGCCGCAGCGGATTTGCTTCGACTACGAGATCGACTTCACCAACGCGTCTCTGGCCTCCTTCCCCGCTGCCCGGAGCCACGGCGCCCAACACTTACACCCTCGGCGCGGCGATCACCGTACAGGGCCAAAACATCCCGAGCCTGCCGGCGGAATTCTTCCTGTTGAGCGGCGCCGATCGATACTTCACCAACGTCAATGCGAGCACCGACAACCAGCCCTACCTGAGCCAGGATCTTCGGGTATTCACAGTCACGCCGACGGCGAACAACCAGACGCCGATCGGAAACGTGAAATTCACATTCCAGCGGCGGCGGTCCGACGACGTTCGATGACGCCGCCGCCTATACTTACATCCAGAATCTGATCACTTGGCTCAATCAGAATTACGGCTATCTGAAAACATCTTACACGCCGCCCGACACCAACCTCTCCGATCCTCTGGATAGCTTGCTGCCGGAGCAGTTCACGTCCAATGGCGATTCTTTGGTCAATCCGAACACCGGACCGAACAAGAACTACAATTTCGCGATCGCCCGCGTCCGCCTGAAAGGCTCCACTGGCGCGGCCGCCGCCGCCAAGAACGTTAAAGTGTTCTTCCGCGCTGTTCACAACGCAGACCTTTGACACGGATTTCATCAATTCCACCTCCGCCGTAACGAACGCCGACCCGAACGTGACCTATCCGCCCAGCGGGAACAACCCCTCAAGCCCGCTGCCGGGAACCGACGGCAGCGGCACATCAATGGCTGCTCGCTGCCCTTCTTCGCCACGGCCAATTTCGACGCCAATCCCAGCGATTACCAGGCGCCAGGGGGGCGAACAACCAGACGATCGAAATTCCTAGTGCGCAGGGCGCGGAGGGCTACGCCTGGGCGTTCTACGGGTGTTTTCTCAACGTCAACGACGCAAGCAACGATATATGGCAGCCCGCCCGGGCCGTCAGCCCGTCCAGCAATGGCTGGTCGGCGCTGTCCACAGCTGCCTGGTGGCGCAGATCGCCTATAGCGATGCTCCGATCATCAACGCCGGCGGAGTGATCGAGAATCCGCAGAACTCCGACAAACTGGCGCAGCGAAATCTTCAGGTGACCACATCCGGCAATCCTGGATTCCCCGCGACCCACCGGGTTCCGCAAACCATCGACGTGCGTCCGAGCCCGCCGGCTCAATCCGCCGACTCCTCCAACATCCTGAGCTATCCCGACGAAATCATGATCGATTGGGGCAAGACGCCGCTCGGCAGCACGGCGAGCATTTATTGGCCGGGGGTGAGCGCCGCGTCGGTGCTGAAACTGGCGGCTGGGCTCTATCCGGCGCAGACGCTGACGGCCGCGGACGCCAACACCATCCAATGTCAGGTCGTCAGGCCCGGTGACCTACATACCAATTCCTGTCGGCGCCGGCGGCAGCTTTGCTGGATTGCTGACAGTCGATCTGCCCAACTCGGTCAGATACGGCGATGAATTCGACGTCATCGTGCGCCGCATCGCGACGAAACAGGTCGCCGTGCCGCCCCCGCCTCCTCCGCCGCCGCCTCCGCCCAAAATTGCGGTTCGGGCTGCGGCCGCGAAAGCCGCAGTCCCTGCCGCGGCAAAATCTGCTGGTGTGGCGGTATGTCACCGGAAGCTTCCTTGTAAGGATTCCCGTTCAGGAAGAGAGCACAATCCTTCCCATCGACGAAAACCTGCTCGCGATCCTGAAATGGCGGCTTGGGCTGATCGATTCCGGCAACCGCTGGTATCCGGTGCTGCTGCGATACATCGGCTATCTCACCGGCCGCATCAACGGCATGGGAGGCAACGCTTCTCAAATTCCTGCCTTCACCCGACGGATATCAGCCGCCTTCTCCGATCCCCGGCAAGCATCGCCGAGAGCACTGTTACACGGGAAAGGTGATCGCCATCCGCCACGACCGTTTCGGCGACTTCGAAGGCTTCACGCTTCTATCCGAGGAAGGACACGAGCATTGGTTCCGAGGCCGCGAGCCTAAAGTGGAAGAGCTCGTCAATCGCGCCTGGATTGAACGGACTGTGATCAGCGTCTGCGTTGAAGCAGATGAACCTGAGTGGCCGGAGTCGATCATACTGCGCCGGTGGAAATGAAATATAGCGAGCTATGGGACGACGCCCCATGATTCGCCTCTTCCTGCCGTTCGGGTCGAGGGTCCAAGCGACGCGTAGAATGCGGGCCGGATCAAATCTGATCGGGATCGCAGGTCGGGCCGGCATTTGCGGCGTGGGCGTTGGCCCCCAACTCCAGTCCGAAGATCTCCTTCGGCTCTCTGACGCCACGCAGCGCGTGGCGGCCGAGCGGCTCGAGTCGGTTGTCGCCGCCGGCGGCCGCGGCGACGAACTCGGCCGAGACCAGAACCGCGCGGCCGAGCGGCTCGCACAACTTCTCGATGCGCGCGACTTCATTGATCGCGGGGCCGATGACCGTGAAGTCCAGCCGGTCGGTCGCCCCGACATTGCCGTAGAGCGCCACTCCGATATGCAGGGCGAGATCGACTGCGGCGACCGGAAGGCCTGCCGCTGCACGGCTCGCGTTCAGAGCGTCGAGCTCACGCATCGCCTCGATCGCCGCGTCGAGCGCACGCCGGCAGGTCTCGGCTCGATCCGCCTCTTCAAAGGAGAAGGTCGCGAGCATGCCGTCGCCGATGAATTTGAGCACCTGGCCGCCTCGCGGCCGGAGCGCGGCGGTCAGAATCTCGAACACGTCGTTGAGCAGGTTGACGATGACCGGACCCGGCGCGGAATCGCTGATCGGCGTGAAGCCTCGAATATCGGCGTACCAGATGACGGCGCTGATGCTGCTGACCGAACCGCGCTCGACCGCGCCGGAATGCACCCGCCGTCCGGCGTCCTCGCCGAGATAGGTTCCCAGCAAACCTGAGGCGATCACATGACCGGCGTGGGCCTTCATCGCCAGCGAAAGCGCGGGCAAGGTGGCTTGCACCAGCCTCGTGTCGTCGTCGTTGAACCCGCCCTTGCGGTCGGTCGTGAACGAGTAGACGATTCCCGTTCCCTGCGACCGGTCGCCTTCCTCGCCGTAGGTGAATATGTTGGCGAAATAGTCCGTCGCGCCAGCGGCGTGGAACTCTTCCAGCACCGGGAAATCGCGCTCGTCCGGACCGGCGTCCAGGCGCCTGCGCATGGAGGGATTGTCTTCTCCGTCGCGCGCTCGGCGGATGAGGTCGTAGAAAGGGCTGGTCACCCAAATCAACTCGTCATCATGTCCGTGCGGGTATTGCTCGGGCGCGATCGCGTTGAGATCGCGCCGCCAAGTGTAGCCGTATCCGTTCCACTGCGGATGGAGCGTCTCCATCGCCGTATGGGCCCGCCACAGCGGGACTCCGTTGATGACCAGGCGCTGGCAATAGCCGTCGAACAAATGGTAGGCGTCGGCGCCGCGGAGGCCCTCGCGCACCGCCCAGATGTGCGTGTCGACAATGCGGCGGCCCAGCGCGTCGTCGAATGTCGTAAGTTCAAGCTGAGCGAGAAGATCGGCGGGATCGGCGGGGGGCATAATGGGTTTCATTGCTCGTGGGGCCAGCGGGCGCGACATCGGCGGCGTTCGATGAACGCCGGTCGCCGACCGCGCTTACCAGACGAGCTCGAATATTCGATGCGTGCCGGCGAGGCCCTTGAGCGGCTTTTCGCCGTGCGGGGTGAACCGCAAATCGCCAGCGTTCGCCGCCAGGTCATGCAGCGTCGACGAGACGAAGATCTGACCGCCGTCGGCGAGCGTGGCGATCCGCGCCGCCAGAATCACTGCCCTTCCGAACAGATCGGAGGACTCGTTGATCGCTTCGCCGACATGCAGTCCCATGCGCACCCGGATCGGCAGGTCAGGATGGCTCTCGGAATAGGCCGCGAACGAACGCTGCGCCTCGATCGCGCAGAGCGCGGCGCGGCGCGCGCTCGAGAAGGCGATCATGAAGCTGTCGCCGAACGTCTTGACTTCGTGGCCGCGGTGGACGGCGACCTGGCGGCGAAAGATCTCATTGTGAATGCGGATCACTTCGTGGGCGCGCAGGTCGCCAAGCTTTTCGTAGAGCGACGACGAATCCACGATGTCGGAGAACATGATGGTCATCGTGCCCTGGTCTGCGAGCGCGCGCAATTCGGGGGCTTTCGAAATCGCCGACGCCGCCACAACGTCGAGAGCGCCGCCCGACCCGCTCGCGGCAGCCCGCGGGCGCACGAGCGCCGGTTTCGCTCTCGCGGTCGGCGAAACCGTAAGCCGCGACCGGGATCGACGATTCGTCCTTGGGCGCCTCGTCGCCGAGCAGCGCCGCGAGTTTCTTCCCAAGACGGACCAGACCCAGGGCCTGCGGCCGTCTGCCGGGCGGCGCGATCAGTTCGTTGGCCCTCTCGCGGTCCGCTTCCTCGCCGCGCGTCAGAAGCATGCTCGCCAGTTCGCACTGCGTGTGGGCCAGCCAGACCGTGGCCCGGATTCTCCGATTGGCGGCCAAGGCGGCCTCGAACTGGACCTCGGCGTCATCAAAGCGCTGGCGCAACGTCGCCAGCCGGCCGAGCGCATACGAGACCGAGCCGTATGTGTGGACATTGCCGAGCATCGCGTTGTGCGACGAATAGGGCGCGAGCAGCCGATAGAGAACTTCTGCGTGTTCCGTGTCCCCGAGGTCGGCGCAAATGTCGGCCAGCACGAACATGGACGGCAGCCAGTTCCAATCGCGCTGCACGATCCAAACTCGCCCTCGGCCAGGCGCTCGAACTCGATCCGGGCTTCCTCCGGCCGTCCAAGCTGAAGCAGGCTGAGCTGCAAAGCGCAGCGCGCGAACACGATCAGGGGATTGTGCGTGATGAACCCTCTCAGGGTCGGCTCGAGTTCGCCCATGCGGCCGCGTTCCCACAGCGACATGCCGTGCTGGATGAGAAACGAATTTGGCGCGAGCGGGCGACCGCTCTGCTGGCCGGCCTCCAGCGCGTGCTTGGCCAGCGCGTCCGCCTCGTCGAGGCGGCCGTCCATATGCGCGCGCATCCCCTCGAGCAGGAGGCCGCGCTTGAACCGGTCGCGCAGCTCCGCTTCGGCGCTCAAATATTCGCGATGCGCGACGTCGACGCCGACGATGTCGCCCGATTCGAGCAGGTCGGCGACCCGGTAATAGCGGGCCTCGAGGGCGAAGTCGCGCTCTCCCGCACGCTCGGCGATCGCGATCATCTCTTTGGTGTCGGCCAGCCGCTGTTCCAGGCTGTCCGGATTGCGCAGCGAATGCCAGCGGCCCCAAAGCGCGACAATCATCGTATGCGGATCGTCAACCCGTCTCGCCATGTCGGCGGCTTGCTGACAGAGACTGACGGCCTGATCGCGGTCCGACCAGTAGAGCTCAATGCCAAGCCGCGCCAGCACCTGCGCGAGCAGCGGGCTGTCGCCTTCGCCCAGCATTCCCCGCGCCTCCGTCAGCTGCTGGACGAGGGCATGGTCGGTCACTCCGGAAAGGCTGAGGAACCGGCCCGGAGCCAGGACCGCGCGGGCGAACAGCTCGGGCCGGTCGACGCGGCGCGCGATATCCATGGCCCTGGAGGCAAGTCTTGCGCGCCTCCGCGAGATCGCCGGTCTTGACCTGCGCCTCGCCGAGATCGCAAAGCAGCTCCGCCTGGAACGGATCGTCGCCCGCGCGCTTGAGCGCCAGCGCCTCGATCGCATTGTTGAGGTGGTGCGCCGCTTCCTCGTAGGCGAGTTGCTTTTCGGCCGTCCGCGCGGCCTGCCTCGAATATTCGATCGCGGCGTCGGCGTCGCCGGGGGAGGCGCTCTGGCAATAGTGATAGGCGATCACGGCGTGCGGCTCCCTCGGCGCATTGAGTCCGCGGATCGCTTCAGCGACGACCCGGTGCAAGGCGCGGCGTTTCGCAGCGGGCAGAGCATCGTACAGCGCCTCGCGAATGAGCGCATGGCGAAAGCTGTAGCGTCCCGGCGCGCCGCCGACCTCGTGGATCAGTTCCAGAGAGGCGGCCTGATCGAGGAGATCGATCACACGCTCGCGCGGGGTCGCGCTCGCCGCCTCGACGCTGTCGAGGGTGAAATCGCGTCCGATGACCGAGGCGATCTCGAGAATGTTGCGGGCGTCTTCGGCCAGCGGCTGGATCAGGCTTTTGATGAACGCGATGACGCCGCGGGGAATCGTGAGTCTCGTCGGCACGCTCGACGCGCCGCTCGCGAGCTGGCCCTCCGCCGCCATCTGTCGAAGAACTTCGCTCAGGAAGAACGGGTTGCCCTCCGTCATGTCGTGCAGCCGATGGACCAGCAGGTCGTTGGCCGAGACGCCCCAGGAGGCTTCGATGAACGTGCCGATGCTGCTTTCGTCGAGGCCGAGCAGCGGAAAGGCCACGCCCTCGCGCTCCGCCTGGGCGATCAGCGCGGCGTGCTCGGGCATCTGCTTCATTTCGAGCGCCCGGTAGGTCCCGACGACCGCGGCGCGCATGCCGCGCGACCTGCCTCGCGAAACGCGACCAGCATCAACAGGGACGTCGGATCCGCCGCATGCAGGTCATCCAGCACGATAAACAGAGGCTGGGACTCGGCGGCGGCGCCGAGGAAGGCGATCATGGAGTCGAACAGCCGAAACCGCGCCTTCTCCGGCTGGCCGAGCGAAGCGCTCGGCAATTCGGGCACGCCGCCAATCTGAGCGCGCAGTTCGGGCGCGATCTGCGCGATCTCCGCGGCGCCCGGTCCCAACCACGTGCGCAAGTTGAGCCGGGTCGACCGTCCTGGTCAGGCCCCGCAAGACCTGCACCCATGGCCAGTAGGGCGGCGCGCCGCCATGCTCCCAGCAACGGCCCCAAAGCACGCGCGGCCCCTGCGCCCGCGCATGGGTGGCCGCTTCCTGGGCGAGCCGGCTCTTGCCGACGCCGGGTTCGCCGGCGATTGTGAACAGGCATCCGCGACCGGTTGTCGCGGCATCAATTCCGGCGCAGATTTCGGCCAGTTCGCGCCGCCGGCCGACGAAGGTCTCTCTGCCGCGTTTGGGGTCCAGGTCGCTCATTTGCACTGAGGTCCAGCCGGAACGTCTAACGTACGCATCTTGACAAAATTTGCGCGGAAACGCTAGGTTATCCTCACGCGGTCGTGAATAATACTGCGGCTGCCCCGGAACGCGGCGGTCTGTTTCGGATTGACTGCGACGGGGGTCGAATGGCCAATATCGACACGCTAAACGAATTTCTTCGAACGCTCAACGATCGCGGATTACGCACGCCATCACAACGTCGATCACCTGATGACGTTATTCTGCGCCGACGACGCCCTAGGGGATTCCGTTCGTGGGCATAACTCAGCGGGGTCCGCAGTTTAAACTTAAGGCCAACATCAAGAAGCTCTTCTTCGCAGCTTTTGACAATTTCCTTTCATGACATGGCGTGGACCCCTGCAGTCGCCCCTGCGGCCGACGGCTCGGCGACACGATCGTCGTCGAAATTGACGTCACGGCGACCCATGTGCGGGAATGGTTCACGGACTCGTTCAGGTCTCCGCCGCTCTCACAAATCGATCAGGCTGCGATCGACAGTCTTGGCGCAAGCAAAAAGACGATGGATATACCCGCCTGCGCGGTTTTCACTTTCGACGGCCGGAATCAAATCAAGCAACTCGCGATTTATATGGATCGCTACAGGATGATGCACCAGCTGGCGCCGGCGCATTGGACCTATATCGAGCTTCCGAATGCAGGCCGGGGGTCGGCCGCATCGACGAAGACAGGTGGGAGGCGCATAACGATAACGGTTGAGACCGATAACTCGGCCTAGGGTTGCGGATAACTATACTTTCAATTGTTGGTCATAGCAGAATAACTGGGTCGCGGACTTCAGACGACTTTCAATCCAGTCGGCGCCTTGTCGGGCCGCCGAAACCGCCGGAGGATTAAGATGGCCAACCCGAACGACCCCACGCTCGCAGCGTTTTTCACTGTCATGTCAACGCCCGCGAGCGGAGCCCACCCTCTCCCAGGCGACGTCAACACTCTGATGACTACCATCTTTTGCCCGCAAGGTGTAGTGAATGGCCTGATCGTTCCGGCGGTCGGCATCACCAACCACGGCCCAGCGTTCACGGGCGTCGCGCCTGTCACCACGTTATTTACTCAGCTATTTACGACATTTCCCGACCTCGCATGGACAGGGGCCGGGCCAGAACTCTATTCCAAAGACGGAAACACCATAGGCGTGCAGATCAACATAAGTGGGACGTTCGCTGCTGCGTGGTTCCAAACCACGCATCGATCGCTGCCGCTCTCGCAACTCGGAAGCGGAACCCAGAACAACCTCGGCAACCCGGGATTGCCCGCGGTCGCCGTTTTCACCTTCAACGGCTCAAACAAAATCCAGCAGATGGCGCTTTATTTGGATCGATATGCGCTGATGCAGCTGATCGCGCAGAACAATTGGACCCCCAGCGGACAACCTGCCCCCGCTCCCGCCGCGGCGCCAATCGTGGGGCCGTTGGGGTCGACGACAACAGGCCAACGCGTGACTGTGACGATTGATTGAGACGCTAACGATGCAACCGAGCGCCTCGGGCGTAATTAAAAGCGGCGCCTGAATTTTTGCAACGCGGCTCCGGTACCAATGATAGCTACAACTAAACTTAACGATATTTTCCGGGCCGCTTGGTCCTCCGAAGTCTGCCCAAGACGATTTAGTCTCGCCCTGCTCGAAGCCCTCTCGGACATTCAGGCGCTCGCTAACGCGACGAACGCTCATAAGGCTACCGAGTTACAGGCGTGCGTCCTCTCAATATACTCTTCGTAGCTTGCGACATACGTTGTTTTATTTCTGACTATGTCGCACACTTCGGACGGAACTACTCATGGGTTTGCGACATACTTCTAAAATGAACATCGTAGGCTCAAAGGGAGGAGGGCAATCACCGAGACTGGAAACGTGCTCGGTTTACAGCCATTGCATTTTGCGAGCTATAGAATACAGTCAATGATAGCAAAATAATCAGGAGGGAAAAATGGCTTTGAACAATCCAGACGATACTGTCACGGCGTTCTTCGCGGTCTTTACGAGCGGTAAAACAGATGCACAAAAGGTTACGGACCTGATAAATCTGTTTTGCCCGAATGGTCAAAACGATGCTCAGGGGAAGCCTACGATTCCGGCGGTGGGGATCACGCACCACGGACCCAATTATGTGGGGGTAGCCAAAGTCACAAAGCTTTGGACGCAGTTTTTTGCGTCATTCCGGCACTTTTTGATCGAGCCGGCAGACTTGACACCTTCCCGGCCTGGCGCAGGACGTCAAGCCCCGCGCCTCTACTCGAAAGCCAACTACCCAACCCAGGCGAACTCCGATCCCAATGATCGGCGTACAGACGACGCTCAGCGGGGACTACGTCGCGAAATGGTTCACGGACACCGACGCGTCGCAGCCGCTTTCGAGATTGATCCAGTGGCGGCCGGCCAGGATGGGCCTCTTCACACAGTCATCTATGCGGACACTGTGTTCTCATTCGATCAAAGCAAGCAACCGTATCACGCATCTCTGGGCGTACTTGACCGCTACAAGCTCTCGCATGACCTCCGTCCGGGTACGACAGCCATATTGGAAGGATCAGCCGGGCGACAGCGGACCGCCAGCACGCGCTCGCGGAAGCCGCCAGGCATCGCAAAAAATAGCGCATCGGACGCTCCATGTCGGCGGATGACGCTTCTCGCGAGCGAGCTTCGGTACGCTCCCGCGCTCATCCGCGCCTACGCTGACGAACGCCCCGACCATCCTGCGCTCGTCCAGGACGATGAGACGCTGACCTATCGCGCGCTCGCGGCGCTCATGGACCGCGTCGCGTTCGCCGTGCAGCGCGACGGGGTGGGCAACGGCGGGGTCGTCGCGATCTGCGCGCGGACCTCGATCAATTACGCGGCGGCATTCTGCGGCATCCTCGCCGCGGGGGCCGCGGTCGCGCCGCTTCAGCCGTCGTCGACCTCGGCCAGCCTCGCAATGATGCTAAAGGACAGCGGCGCGAAATTGCTGCTGCTCGATCGCGAGACCGGCGCCGCGCTGAAAGAGATCGGCGACGCGGAGGCGATGCCTCGCGTCGCGCTCGACGACAGCGACGCCGGCGAGCCGTTCTCGGCCTGGCTCGGCCCCGAGGGCGCTGCGCCTGCCGCCGTGGCGATCGCGCCCGAACAGCCGTTCAACATCATCTATTCGTCCGGCACCACCGGCGCGCCCAAAGGCATCGTCCAGCCGCATGGCATGCGGTGGGGACAATTCAAGCGGCTCGTCTACACCGACGCCGTGATGATGATCTCAACGCCGCTCTATTCCAACACGACTCTGGTCGCCTTCCTGCCGACGCTGGCCCATGGCGGCACGGCGGTGTTGACCTCCAAATTCGACGCCGGGGAATTCCTCCGCCTTTCGCAGGCGCGCCGCGCCACGCATGCGATGCTCGTTCCCGTGCAATATCGCCGGATCATGGAGCGCCCGGATTTCGGCCAATACGATCTCTCGAGCTACGTGTTGAAGCTCTCGACCAGCGCTCCCTTTCCCGCAGCCCTCAAGGCTGACGTGCTCAAGCGTTGGCCGGGCGGCCTCATCGAAATCTACGGCATGACCGAAGGCGGCGGCGCGACGATGCTCGTCGCCCATCAGTTCCCGCACAAATTGCATACCGTCGGCCAGCCGATGCCAAGAAACGACATTCGCCTGATCGATGAGAACGGGCGCGAAGTCGCCAAGGGGGAGATCGGCGAAGTGGTCGGCCGATCGGAAATGATGATGGCGGGCTACCACAACCTGCCGGAAAAGACCCGCGAGGCCGAGTGGCATGACACTGAAGGGCGCCGCTTCATCCGCACCGGCGATATCGGGCGGTTCGACGAGGATGGCTTTCTGATCCTGCTCGACCGCAGCAAGGACGTCATCATTTCCGGCGGATTCAATATCTATCCCTCGGACATCGAGGCCGAGGCGCTCCGCGCCCGTCCGTCGCCGAAGCCGCGGTCATCGGCGTCGCTCGGAGCGCTGGGGCGAAACGCCGGTCGCGTTCGTCGCTTTGCGGCCGGGCGAGGCCGCCCGCGAGGCGGAACTCAAGGACTGGATCAATGCGAGGCTCGGCAAGACCCAGCGCCTCTCGCAATTGCTGATTGTCGACAGCTTGCCGCGCAGCGCCATCGGCAAGGTCTTAAAGCGGGAATTGCGTGATCTGTACGCGAAGTCGAGCGCGCCGCCGGCGGGCGGGGGTTGACGTCAGCGCAAGGCGTCCGAGAACGCGCGCTTTACGGCTTCGGCTCGAACTTGGGCACGACCAGCACTTGGCCTGGATAGATCAAATTAGGATTGTGGATTTGCGCTTTGTTGGTCTCGTAGATCAGCGGATAGCGGGTCGGATCGCCGTAATAGTTGCGGCTAAGCGTCCAGAGGGTGTGGCCGCGGGCGACCAGCGTCGTCTGCATCGAGTTCGACGACCGGGTCGGCCGTCGCCAGTTCGGGCGACAGGCCTTCGGGCGCGGCTGTCGCTACCTGGGGCGGCGTCGCCTTCGCCGGCGCAGCGGTGGAAGCAGGGAGCGCGGCATAGTCGAACGGCGTCTCGGCGTGCGCCAGGACCTTCGCATCAGCCGAAGGCGAACTGACCTCATCGGCGCGCACCACATAGGCGCCTCTAGTCAGGCCGTGCTTGATGGTCAGCGACCATTGCCCGTCCGTTTTCGTCTTCGCGTCGGCGACATCGACGCCGTTCAGATAGAGGCGCACGATCGCGTTCGGCCCGGCGGAACCCCTGGCCACCAGCCCGCCGCCCGCGTTGGCTTCGACAGAGCGGATGGCGACGCGCGACAGATCTGCCGGCGCCGACGCGGGCGGCGCGACGGGAACCGAGGTTGGCGGGACTGCGGCGGGTTGCGCCGGCGAAGCCGCGGCGACTGCGGCTTTGGCCTCCTGCGCCGGCACGGAGACGGCAACCACATTCGACGTCTGCGCCCCGCTCTGGCCGTCGTCGGCCGTCAGCGACAGATTATGGCCGCCGGGAGCGAGAGTCGGCGGAATGATGACAAACTGGCCCGTGTCGTCGGTCGTCGCCTCGGCGACCATTCGGCCCGCATCGCGCAATTCGACCTTCGCGTGCGGCGCCGCGCGGCCGGCAATGACGGCGTCGCCGGTCGGCTCGACACTCACGACGTCGAAGGCGGGCTTGACGGCGGCCGTCGGCGCGCTCGCGGCGACTTCCGCCGGCGGCGACGCAGCCGCAGTTGTAACAGGCGGTTCGGCGGGAGCCGGCGCAGGCTGGGGTGTTCGCGCGGCGACAAGCGCCGGTTCATCGCCGAACAAAGACGAGGGGTGGGTCCAATAAAGCGCGCCGCCGCCTGCCGTTACGACAAGTGCCGCCGCGGCCGCGCTCGCCCAAGCCAGCGTGATTCCCGAAGGCATACGTGCTCACTTTCCGAGGAGACTTATACCGCTTTGCGGCAATGGCGACAATCGCGCAGGTTGTCCGCCATGAATATTGTGAGGATTTTATGACGGCGGCCTGACGCGTCGATTCTTGGGATCGTTCCCTGATAGCCGCCTTCTACCCTTCAACCCGAATGTTTTCGGCTGCCGCGGCGGTGCGGAGGTCTCGGTCCAAGGTCGCAAGCGGGAGAGCGCGCCGTCGGGCAAGTTCAAGATACGCCGCATCGTAGAGGGTCAATTGGTGGCGGCTCGCCAGTAGAAGCTCGCGCCCCATGCATGCTGATCGGTTTCGGTATCGAGCCTGATCGGCAACTGAGCGAGGTCGGCTAGCGTAGCGTCGCGAAACGCGGAATGGTGCCGGCCGCGTCGAACTCCCATCTCCAAGACATTTGCGACTTCGAGTTGCCAGAGAGTTGGAACCCAAGCGCCGCCTTCGCCTACGCGACTGAGAAGGTGGGCGACCGCCGGAAGTCGAGTTCATCGGTGTAGACCCAGGCGAGCGTGATCGATGTGTCGATGACGATGCTCATCGCCGACCGATATCGCGATCGATTTTGAGCGTGTCCCACGAAACGACGCCGGCCTCAAGAGCGCGCGCCCGCGCCCGAATCCGATGCTGCGCCGCCGCAACCCCGCTCTTGTCGGAACGCTCGTCGAGTGGGGCGAGGCGCGCCACCGGCCTCCCGTGACGAGTGATGACGATCTCCTCGCCTTTCTCGACTCGGTCGAGGAGCGAGCCGAGAGTGTTCTTCGCCTCGAAAGCGCCGATCTGCGACACCGTGCGTGCCCTCGATTTAAGCTGGATTAATCTCGCCTAACACGAGTGCTGCAACAGCCTCAACGGGCCTGTCCGCGTCTGTCGCTAGCACACGATATGTCCGGTTTAGGTAGCGCGCGATCTGTCCGGTAGTCCGAGCCCTTTTGGAGGGGTTGGGATGCGCCGGACGGAGGCCCTTCAGGGGGTGCGCATGGCGATGTTTTTGAACCTTCTCAACCGCTGGGAATCGGCGGAGCTCAATCAGGAGGAGGCGGCGGAGTTGCTCGGGGTGAGCGAGCGGACGTTCCGGCGCTGGACGCGCCGTTACGAGGAGGAGGGCGAGGCCGGGCTCATCGACCGCAGGCTTGGCAAGGCCTCGGGCAAGCGGGTCCCGGCGGACCGGGCGGACGAGGTGGAGCGGCTCTACCGCGAGCGCTACCAGGGTTTCACGGTCAAGCATTTCCACGAGCATCTGATCAAGGATCACGGCTTCGGGTGGGGCTACACCTGGCTCAAGCTGCATCTTCAATGGGCGGGCGTTGTTCCGAAGGCGCCGCGCAAGGGGGCGCACCGACGCAAACGCGAGCGGCGCCCGCTGCCGGGCATGATGCTGCATCAGGACGGCTCCCGGCACGCCTGGCTCGAGGGCCAGCCTGCGCTCGACCTGATCGTGACCATGGACGATGCGACGGGCGCGATCTACTCGGCCTTTCTCATCGAGGAGGAGGGCACGGGCTCGACCTTCCGGGCGCTCAAGGAGGTCTTCGGCAAGCACGGCCTGCCGATGAGCCTCTACACCGACCGCGGGGCGCACTACTTTCATACGCCCAAAGCCGGCGGCGAGATCGATCGCGGCCATCCGACCCAGGTCGGGCGGGCGCTTGAGCAGCTTGGGGTTGAGCATATCGGGGCCTATTCGCCGCAGGCCAGGGGCCGTTCGGAGCGCACGTTCGGGACGCTTCAGGATCGGCTCGTCAACGAACTCGCGCTCGCTGGCATAACCGATATCGAGGCGGCCGACGTCTTCATTCGCGAGGTTTATCTACCCGCCCACAACGCCCGTTTCGCGGTTCCCCCGGCCGGCGAAGGCTCGGCCTTCACGCCCATTCCCGGCGTCGACCTCGACGAGATCCTGTGCGTCGAGGAGGAGCGGCAGGTCGGCCATGACAATTGCGTGTCCTACCGAACGCTGAAGCTCCAGATCCCGGAAAGCCCGATGCGGCCGCATTTCGTCAAGGCGCGGGTGAAAGTCCACGTTTACGCCGACGGATCGCACGCCCTTTTCCACGGGCCAAGATGCATCGGCCGCTACGACGAAAAAGGAGCCCTGAGGCAACCCGATCAAACGAAAAACGCCGCCTAAATCCGCTCGGCGGCGAGCCTGGGGACGGCATGGACAAGCCTCCGGCTCGCCCACCCCGCCCACAGGAGAACAAAAGCAGAAGAAGCGGACATATGACGCGCTACCAAAACCGGACAACTTAATTCGCTATCGACACGGGCCTGTCCGCGTCCCTGCGCTCCCTCAAGGTCATTCTTACTGTCCGCGCTTTCCCCGCGCCGCGAACCGAACCGCCTCTTCCGCCGCGCGGAACAGGGCGCGCGCCTTGTCGATGCATTCCTTCTGCTCGGCGGCGGGCTGGGAATCGTAGACGATTCCGGCGCCGGCCTGCACGTGCATCAGCCCGTCCTTGACGACCGAGGCGCGCAACACGATGCAGGTGTCCATTTCGCCGCCCGCGCCGAAATAGCCGATGCATCCGGCGTAAATGCCGCGCTTGTCCTTCTCGAGTTCGTCGATGATTTCCATCGCCCGCACTTTCGGCGCGCCGGAAACGGTGCCGGCGGGAAAGCCGGCCGCGAGCGCCGTGACCGCGTCGACATCGTCGCGCAATTCGCCCTCGACGTTCGAGACGATGTGCATGACATGGCTATAGCGCTCGATGAAGAAGCTGTCGGTGACCTTCACCGTTCCGATCCTGGCGACGCGCCCGACGTCGTTGCGGCCGAGATCGAGCAGCATCAGATGCTCGGCGCGCTCCTTCGGGTCGGCGAGCAATTCGGCCGCCCGCGCCTCGTCTTCGCCCGGGCTCGAGCCGCGCGGGCGGGTGCCGGCGATCGGGCGGATGACGACCTTGCCCTCCCGCACGCGGACCAGGATCTCCGGGCTGGAGACGACGATCTGGAAGCCGCCGAAATCGAGAAAGCATAAGTAGGGCGAGGGGTTGACGCGTCTCAGCGCGCGGTAGAGCGAAAACGCCGGCAGGTCGAAGCGGCTGGTGAACCGCTGCGAGAGCACGATCTGGAACGCGTCGCCGGCGGCGATATAGTCCTTCGCCTTGACGACCATCGCCTTGTATTCAGCCTCGCTGGTGTTCGAGGCGGCCTCGCCCGCCCTGATCAGCGGATCGACCTGGGCGGCGGCGTGATCGAGCGGCGATTCGAGCGCGTCGACAACGGCATCGAGCCGCGCC
This sequence comes from uncultured Alphaproteobacteria bacterium, assembly GCA_963839185.1. Classification (GTDB taxonomy): domain Bacteria; phylum Pseudomonadota; class Alphaproteobacteria; order Rhizobiales; family Beijerinckiaceae; genus Roseiarcus. The sequence continues at coordinate 23,740 of CAWIUD010000036.1, forward strand.
ATCGCGCTCTCGTAAGCGGCGCGGGCGGAGACGCCCGGGGCAGGGCGCACCGGCGTCACGACGGCCATCTCGTCGCGCGCGCCGTCGAACACGATCATGATCGTCGGGCGGATCAGAAGCGCGTCCGGCACGCCGATCGGATCGGGTTTGGCCGGGCGGCAGGCGCTCCATGCGTCTGACCATGTCATAGCCCAGATAGCCGAACACCCCGGCGGACATCGGCGGCAGTCCGGGCGGCATCTTGATGCGCAATTCGACGATCAGCGACCTCAGGACCTGCAGCGGATCGCCGGGGCAGGGGACGAAAGCGTCCGGATCGGCCTGCGCCCGGCGGTTGATCTCGGCGCAGTCGCCGGTCGAGCGAAAAATGAGGTCGGGATCGAGGCCGATCATCGAATAGCGGCCGCGCTGCGCGCCGCCTTCGACGGATTCGAGCAGGAACATGTTGCCCTTGCGGCCGCGCGCCAGCTTGAGATAGGCCGAGACCGGCGTCTCGAGGTCCGCGACCAGCGTCGTGACCGCAACTTCCGCTTCGCCTGCGCCATAAGCGCGCGCAAACGCCTCGAAATCAGGAACGGTGGTCATGGCCGGTCAGCTGCCCTCGGCCGACTGAATGACGCTCTCGTGAACGACGACGCCGAGCTCGCGCCTGAGCGCGGCGACATATTGATCGAGCAAACTCTCGCGCATCGAGCCGTCGAGCTGCGAGGCCATCGTCTTCACGCGCTGGTCGGCGAAATCGACCGGCGGCGTCTTGTCGGCCGTGATCTTGAACACTGTCCGCCCATCGGGCGTCGCGGCCGAGCCGGCGCCGTCCGCGGGCTCGCGGAACACCGCGGCGACCACCGACTCGGGCAGGATCAATGTCTCGCCGCGGCGGATGTCGGTCGCCGATTTCGCCTCGACCCCTGCGCTCTTTGCGATTTGGGCGACGGTCGCGCCCGCACTGAGCTGCTTGACGAAATCGTCAGCCTTGGCGGCCAGCGCCTTGTCGACCTCTTCGGCGCGCCACTCCTTTTCGACTTCGGGCTTGGCCTCTTCGAAGGTGCGGTCGTGCGCCGGATCGATCTTGGTGATCTCGAACCAGACAAAGCCGCCGTCCTTGGTCGCGAGCGGCGCCTCGTCGACGCCGACATCGGAAGCGAAGGCCGAGCGCAGAAGCTCGGGCCCGTCCGGCAGGTCGACCGGCGCGCCTTTGGGATCCTGGCCTCTTGCGTCGACGGCGGGAATCGTCTGCGCGGTGAGGCCGACCGCCTTGGCGGCGTCGATCAGCGACTTTCCCGAGACCCGCGCGTCTTCGATCTGATCGTGCAGCGCCTGAATCTTGTCCCCGGCGCGCGAAGCCGAGACCTGCCGTTTGACCATGTCCTGGACCTCGGCGAATGGCTTGACGGTCGAAGGCGCGATGCCCTTCACGCGCACGATGGCCGGACCGAATTGGGTCTTCAAGACGCCACTGACCCCGCCCTGCGGCAGGGCGAAGACGGCGTTGGCCTCGTCCTTGTCGAGCATGGCGTCTTTGGTCGTCTCGCCGAGATCGGCGTCTTCGGGTTTCAGGCCTCGCTGCTTGACAATGTCGTCGAAGCTCGCGCCGGCGTTGATCTTCGCCGCTGCCGCGGCGGCTTCCGCCTCGTTGGGAAACACGATCTGCTGCAGGTCGCGTTTCTCGGGAGCGCCAAACTTCGGGTCCGTTCCCGCGAGCTTCTGGTAAGCGGCCTCGGCGTCCGCATCGCTGACCTCTCCGGGATTTGCGATCGCGTCCGGCGACAGCGACAGGATGTTCATCGCGCGATATTCGGGGGCGCGGTAGCTCGACTTTCGATCGTTGTAGAACGCCTTCAGAGCGTCGTCGGAAGGCGCGGCGATGTCGCCTGCGGCCGAGGCCGGCAGCACGAAATAGTCGATCGACCGGGTCTGACCCTCGTAGTCGGCTTGCGCCGTGACCGCGGCCTTGGGGGCGGAGATCCCGGTCGTCAGCGCGGCGACGATGAATTGCCGTAAGCTCTGCTTGCGCAGGTCCGAAACGAAGCCGCGCTCGGTCATATCCATGTCGCGCAGCGCGCCGGCAAACCGGGCGGCGTCGAAGGCGCCCGACTTGTCCCGGAAATTCGGGTTCGAGGTGATGATGTCGCGAAGCGTTGCGTCCGACACGTCGAGGCCGAGCTTGCGGATCTCCTCGTCGACCGCCGCTTCGCTGATCATCCGCTGCAGCACCTGCCGGTCGAGGCCGATCTCGCGCGCCTCCTCGGTCGTCAGCGGCCTGCGTAACCGCCGCTGGTATTGCTGCAGCGTCCGCTGAAACTCAGAGCGATATTCCTGGGCGGAGATACTCGTGCTCCCGACGGAGGCCACGGTCGAGGCCGTGAAACCGCGCAGCATGTCCCCGACGCCCCATATGGCGAAGCTGACGATGATGAGCCCCATCACCACGGTCATGATCGCCTTGCCGACGATCCCCTGAGCCGCGTTGCGTATCGCTCCCAGCATTTGGTCTCTGTGGCCTTTCCGCTTCGCCGCGCCGCCTTGCCGGCCTGGGTTTCGGCCCATTCGGCGCGAGCGCGGCCCTATCTAGCGGCGCTCGGACGCTTTGCATAGGCTTTAGGGGGTGATAACCAACCCGCCTTTCTGACCCTCGGGAGAGCCCGAATGACCCCTGGCGTGCGGCCGTTCGTCGCCGGCAACTGGAAAATGAACGGCCTCTCCGGGTCTCTGGGCGAAATCGAGACGATGCGCCGCGCGGTCGACGCCGGCGAAGCGGGCGAGGCCGAGCTCGCCGTCTGCCCGCCCGCGACCCTGCTGGCCCAGGCCGCCTGGAAGCTCAGAGGGAGCAAGCTCGCCCTCGGAGCGCAGGACTGCCATCCCGAGCCGAGCGGCGCCTTCACCGGCGACATTTCCGCCCCCATGCTGAAAGACGCCGGCGCAACTTACGTCATCGTCGGGCACTCCGAGCGGCGCGCCCTGCATCACGAGACCGACGCTCTGGTGCGCGCCAAGGCGGAAGCCGCGCTGAAAGCCGGATTGACGGCGATCGTCTGCGTCGGCGAGACGCGGGCGCAGCGCGAGGCCGGCGAAGAATTCGCGGTCGTTATGCGCCAGCTGCAGGGGTCGCTGCCGCCGGGAGGCGGGCCGGAAACCTTGGTGGTCGCCTATGAGCCGGTTTGGGCGATCGGAACCGGCCTCACGGCGACGCCCGGGGATGTCGACCGAGATGCACAATCGATCCGCGCGCTGCTCGTCGAAATCTATGGACCTCAAGGGGCGCGAATGCGCATTCTCTATGGCGGCTCGGTCAAGCCGAACAACTGCCAAGACTTGCTTACCCTCGACAATGTCGACGGCGCGCTGGTCGGAGGCGCGAGCCTCAGGGCCGCCGATTTCCTGGCGATCGCCGCGCACTATCGCTGAGATGGCGCCCAAACTCGATCCGATGGACGGCCCCCTTGCGCCGTGATAGGAGCGCGCCATCTTCAGGGGCGCCGCCTTTTTGGGCCGGCCGACCGTCCCGCCGGGAATCTTCATGCAATCCGTTCTGATCGTCATTCACATCCTGATCGTCCTCGCCCTTGTGGCGGTCGTCCTGCTTCAGCGCTCGGAGGGCGGAGCGCTCGGGACCGGCGGGGGAACCGGCAGCTTCATGACCGGGCGCGGGCAGGCGAATGCGCTCTCGCGCGCGACCGCCATTCTCGGCGCGCTGTTCTTCGCCACCTCGCTCTTGATGTCGATCATCGCCGGCTGGAGCCGGACGCCCCATTCGATCCTCGGCAAGGGGCCCGTCGCGCCGATCGGCCAGACCGCCCCGACCCCTGTCACCCCGGGCAATATTCTCGACCAGCTGAAGCAGCTCGAGGGCCAGTCCAACGCGCCGGCTTCGCCCGGGCCAACCGCTCCCGCGCCGAAGCCCTGACCCGCGCCAGCGGCGCCCGGAGGTCCGCGATCCCTTGCCTTCCTTCCGCGAAGAGCGCCGGGTGCGCCATCAGGCCGCGGAGATGTTCGACCTCGTCGCGGACGTCGAGCGCTATCCGGAATTCGTGCCGCTCTGCAAATCGCTGCGGGTGCGCAGCCGGAAGTGCGAGAGCGACGGCCGGGAGACGCTGATCGCCGACATGACCGTCGGCTACAAACTGATCCGCGAGCGGTTCACGAGCCGCGTCGTGCTCGACCGCCCGCGCCTGAAAGTGCTGGTCGAATATATCGATGGGCCGTTCAGCCGCCTCGAAAACACCTGGACGTTCATCGATGAGGCGGGCAGCCAGAACTCGCGCGTCGCGTTTTTCATCGACTACGAATTTCGCAGCCGGGTGCTCGCCACGCTGATGGGCTCGATGTTCGACGCCGCTTTCCGCAAATTCTCGCGCGCCTTCGAAGAGCGCGCCGACGCGCTCTATGGGCGGGCGTGAACGGCTGCGCGCCCCCTGGCGGCGAAACGCCGGAGGCGCGCCTTGTCCTGCTCGCCTTTGATCAGGGCTTCGCGGGCGGTGTCTTCGGGGCTTGGTTCGTCCCTTGGCCGGTGGTGTCGCCCTTCATCGCGCCGGAAACCATGGGCGTCCGACCGCTCCGTCATTTCCGTGACCGAGTCCGGGTTGATCACCATCATCACCGGATTGCCCTGCGAATCCTTGGCGCGGACCAGGAAGGACGAAGGCATGATGGTGATATCGGTGAACCCTGCCTTCGTCAGGTCGTCGCGCAACTTTTGGCTGAGCGTGCGTTGGGGACTGGGCGTTCGGCGTCGCGTTCTGATCGCCAGCCGAACCCGCCGCCGGCGGATTCGTCGACGCCGCCATTGCCGAACCGGCAAACCCGAAACTCAAAAGAAGCGCGCACGCGGTCTTGCTGAGAGCATTCATCGGATTGTTCCTCCAAGAGCGCCTCCCAGCGTTCGAGAAACCGCGAACGACAGTCCTCGTTCCACCCTGCGACGTGAACTTTTTTTCACGAACTGCGCGGCCGATCTCCTACGGACGTCAACGCCGTTCGTTAACGGCCGCCTCAAGCAGGTCGAGCGCGACCTCGACTGACGCGAGGCGAACCGCCCCACGGCCGATGTCCCCGAACCGCTCCTCCCGCGCGACCGTCGTCCCTCCGCGCCGCGCGCAGGCGAAATGCACGAGGCCGACCGGCTTTGCGGGCGTGCCGCCGTCCGGACCGGCGACGCCGGTGACGCTGACCGCGACATCGGCGCGCGAGCGCTGAAGCGCGCCTTCGGCCATCGCCCGCGCCGTCGGTTCGCTGACCGCTCCGTGGAGCGCGATCGTCTCGGCCCGAACGCCGAGCAACTCCTGCTTGGCTTCGTTCGAATAGACGACGAAGCCGCGCTCGAGCACCGCCGACGAGCCGGGGATTTCCGTCAACAGCCCGGCGACGAGCCCGCCGGTGCACGATTCCGCAGTCGCGATCATCAGGCCCGCGGCGCGATACCGGACGATGAGCGCCGCCGCGCGGTCGGTGAAGTCGGAGGAAAACATCGGGGCGTCGCCGCGGCGGATGGAGACAGGCAGATCAATAGGGGACTTCGCTCACGATCAAAAGCATCGAGTCTACGCCGCATTTGCGCCGTTGATGACGCTGCGATACGACTCCCGCGAAGGCCCGGCCGGATCAATCGCCGGCACTTTGAACGGGGAGGAAATTCATGCTCGACGTGCCGCCAGACACCCGCGTCAGCCAGGTTCTCACGCGCTTGGGAGAAGCGCTTTCGGCGGGCGACGTCGACCGCGCGCTTCAGTTGTTCCAGGACGATTGCTACTGGCGCGATCTCGTCGCCTTCACCTGGAACATCAAGACGATGGAGGGCAAGAAGGCGATCGGCGACATGCTCTCGTCGCAGCTCGGGGCGGCGAAGCCTTCGGCCTGGGCGCTCGATCCGGCCGGCGGCGCCTCGGAAGACGACGGCGTCACCACCGGCTGGTTCACCTTCGAGACGCGACCTGTTTCGCGGCTACGGCTTCCTCCGGCTGAAGGCGGGGAAGATCTGGACGCTGCTGACCACCGCCGTCGAGCTCAAGGGTCACGAGGAGCCGCTCGGCTTCCAGCGGCCGATGGGCGCGAAGCACGGGGCGGCCAAGAATCGGCCGACCTGGAAGGAGGACCGCGAGGAAGAGGCGAAGAATCTCGGCTACACGAGACAGCCCTACGTGGTGATCGTCGGCGGAGGGCAGGGGGGCATCGGGCTCGGCGCGCGGCTCAGGATGCTCGGCGTCCCGGCGATCATCGTCGAGAAGAACGCCCGGCCCGGCGACAGCTGGCGCAATCGCTACAAGTCGCTCTGCCTGCATGATCCGGTCTGGTACGACCACATGCCCTATCTGAACTTCCCGCCGAACTGGCCGGTGTTCTCGCCGAAGGACAAGATCGGCGACTGGCTCGAAATGTATACGAAGGTGATGGAGCTCAACTATTGGGGCGCCACGACCTGCAAGTCGGCCAAGTACGACGAGAAGGCGAAGGAGTGGACGGTCGTCGTCGAGCGCGAGGGCAAGGAGATCACGCTGAAGCCGAAGCATCTGGTGCTCGCGACCGGTATGTCCGCCAAGCCGAACGTGCCGAAATTCCCTGGCATGGAGCGCTTCAAGGGCGACCAGCACCATTCCTCGAAGCATCCCGGACCCGACGCCTACCGAGGCAAAAAGGCGGTCATCATCGGCTCCAACAATTCGGCCCACGACATCGCCGCGGCGCTGTGGGAAAACGACGCCGACGTGACGATGGTGCAGCGGTCCTCGACCCATGTCGTGCGGTCGGACACGCTGATGGATATTGGCCTCTCGGCGCTCTATTCCGAGCAGGCGGTGAAGGACGGGACGACCCATCACAAGGCCGATCTCATCTTCGCCTCGATCCCCTATCGCATCCTGCACGAGTTCCAGATCCCGCTCTACGAGAAGATGAGGGAACGGGACAAGGACTTCTACGCCGGGCTCGAGAAAGCCGGCTTCTGGCACGACTGGGGCCCGGACGGCTCCGGGTTGTTCATGAAGTACCTGCGCCGCGGCTCCGGCTATTACATCGACGTCGGCGCGAGCCAGCTCATCATCGACGGCAAGATCAAGCTCAAGCGCGGCCAGGTGAAGGAAATCACCGAGACGGGGGTCAAGCTCGATGATGGGACGGAATTGCCCGCCGACGTGATCGTCTACGCCACCGGCTACGGCTCGATGAACGGCTTCGCCGCCGATCTCATCAGCCAGGAGGTCGCCGACAAGGTCGGCAAGGTCTGGGGGCTCGGCTCCGACACGCCGAAGGACCCCGGCCCTTGGGAAGGCGAGCAGCGCAACATGTGGAAGCCGACCCAGCAGGAAGGCCTGTGGTTCCACGGCGGCAACCTGCACCAGTCGCGCCACTACTCGCAGTTCCTGGCGCTCCAGCTGAAGGCGCGGATGGAAGGGATTCCGACGCCGGTCTATGGGCTGCAGAAGACGCATCACCTGGGCTGAGGGGGCATGGAACTCGCTCAGCACCGCGGTTGACTTTTGCGGCCGATAGTGCAACTATTGCACTGTAATCTTTGACAGGCTGAATGCCGACCTTGCAGCGCTTTGGCTCGGTCAGCGTACGCATGTACGCCGACGATCACCGCCCGCCGCACTTCCACATTGTCGCGCCTGATTTTCAGGTGTTGGTCCGGATTTCCGACCTGACAGTGATCGCAGGGGAGGCGCGCCCGACCCAGATTGCCGACGCTCTGGCGTGGGCGAGAACCCATCAGGAGATGCTCGCGCTCAGGTGGGCGGAACTCAATGAAAGGGTTTGACCGTGCCGAGGACGATCTTGCCGCGCATCCTTTCCGTGGAGGCCGATCAGCAGCCTCTGACCTTACGCGTTCGTTGGGATCAGGGCGGCGAAAGCCGCATCGACGTGTCCGGACTGATCGAGGCCTTCCGCGCCTACGCGCCGTTGCGCCGATCGGCGAAATTGTTTCAGCAAGTGCGCGTTGGCGAATATGGAACGGATATTGTCTGGTCGGACGGAATTGACATGGCGGCGGACACGTTATGGCGGCTCGCCCAGGAACAGGCGGGCGTCACGATGTCAGCTGACGCCTTCAGGCGCTGGCGCGAACGCAAGGCCTACACGCTCGACGCGGCGGCGCATGCGCTCGGTCTCAGCCGTCGCATGGTGGCCTATTATGAACAGGGCGCGAAGCCCATTCCTCGCATTGTTGCGCTGGCGACGCGGGCGCTCGATCTCGGAGCCCAATAGCGCTGGGCGCAAGAGAGCGCTTTGACCGCCCCTTATCTTCCCGCCTCCGGCCGGTAGCGCAGCGCGTCGACCAGCAATGCGAAGGCGGGCGAAGACTGACGGCGATGCGGATAATAGAGGTGGTAGCCTGGCCAGGGCGCGCACCACTCGTCAAGCGCCTGCTTGAGACGGCCTTTGGCGAGATGGGGCGCCGCGAGATCCTCCGGAACATAGGCGAGCCCGAGGCCGGCGAGCGCGGCGTCGAGCGCCTGAAAGACGCTGGTGAAGACGAGCTGGCCTTCGACCCGCACGCGCAGTTCGCGGCCGTCCTTTTCGAACTCCCATGCGTAGAGCCCGCCGTAGGTCGGAAGACGCAGGTTGATGCAATTGTGACCGATGAGGTCCTGCGGCGTCTTTGGCGCCGATCGCTTCGCGAAATAGGACTTGGCGCCCACGACGGCGAAGCGGACGTCGGGGCCGACGCGCACCGCGATCATGTCCCTCGCCACCTGTTCGCCCAGGCGCACGCCGGCGTCGTAGCGCTCGGCGACGATGTCGGTCAGCCCATAATCGATGACGATCTCCAGCTTGATGTCAGGATAGTTCGGCAGGAAGCCCTTGAGCTTTGGCCACAGAACGGAATGGATCGCATGGTCTCCGGCGGTGATCCGGATGGACCCGGCGGGCTTCTCGCGAAGCGCGCTCAAGGCCTCGAGTTCCGCCTCGATCCCCTCAAGCCGCGGAGCCACGCTGCGCAGCAAGCGCTCGCCCGCTTCGGTCAGCGATACGCTGCGGGTCGTGCGCGAAAGAAGCCGCACGCCGAGCCGGGCTTCGAGGCCGCGGATCGTCTGGCTGAGCGCCGACTGCGACACGCTTAGCTTCGCCGCCGCCCGGGTGAAATTCCCTTCGCGCGCGACGGCGAGGAACGCACCCAGATTATTGAGGTTCTCCGCCGCCATTCATAAGCCTCACTTATAAGAGCATGCGCATAATACCGTCTAATCGCTTGCCGGTTTCCGCGCTAGATAGGGGCCGTCGGATGCCGGCGTCTGAAACGCAGGGAGGACCACAATGGAAATCAAGCGAAGCGGTTCGCAACCGTCCGGCAAGGGGCCGGCGGATTGGTTCACCGGCACGGTCCGGATCGATCCGCTGTTCAGCCCGCCGGAACCGGCGCGGGTCGCCGGCGCGCTCGTCACCTTCGAGCCCGGGGCGCGCACCGCTTGGCACACCCATCCGCTCGGGCAGACCCTGATCGTGACCGCCGGCTGCGGTTGGGTTCGGCGCGAAGGCGGGCCGATCGAAGAGATCAGGCCGGGCGATGTCGTCTGGTTCCAGCCGGGCGAAAAGCACTGGCACGGGGCGACGCCGACCACGGGCATGAGCCATATCGCCATTCAGGAGAAGCTTAACGGCTCGCCGGTCGACTGGATGGAGCATGTGAGCGACGAGCAATACCGGCGGTGATCGCCGCGCACGGCGCCTTCAGAGATAGGAACAACGACATGCAGAAGCGCAAGCTTGGAAAGAGCGGCCTGGAAGTTTCGGCGATCGGGCTCGGCTGCATGGGCATGAGCCATAGCTACGCTCCGTTCCCGGACAGAAAGGACATGATCGCGCTGATCCGGTCGGCGGTTGAACGGGGCGTTACGTTTTTCGACACCGCCCAGGTCTACGGACCGTTCACCAATGAAGACCTGGTTGGCGAAGCGCTCGCTCCCCTCCGCGAGAAGGTCGTGATCGCCACAAAATTCGGCTTCAAATTCGGTCCCAATGGAGAGCCGATGGGCGTCGACAGCCGGCCGGAGACCATCAAGAGCAGCGTCGAGGGCTCGCTCAAGCGGCTGAGGACCGAGGTGATCGATCTCCTCTATCAGCACCGCGTCGACCCGAACGTGCCGATCGAAGAGGTGGCCGGCGCGGTCAAGGACCTGATCGCGGGCCGGCAAGGTCAAGCACTTCGGCCTCTCGGAGGCCGGCGTGCAGACCATCCGCCGCGCGCACGCCGTCCAGCCGGTGACCGCGCTCCAGAACGAATATTCGCTGTGGTGGAGACGGCCGGAAGCGGAGGTGTTGCCGGCGTTGGAAGAGCTCGGGATCGGCCTCGTGCCGTATAGTCCGCTCGGCAAGGGCTTCCTCACTGGCAAGATGAGCGAAGACACGACCTTCGCCAGCTCCGACATCCGCAATGCCATCCCTCGCTTCACGCCGGAGGCTCGCAAAGCAAATCAGGCGCTGGTCGATCTGCTTGCCGAGATCGGCAAGCGGAAGAAAGCGACGCCGGCGCAAATCGCGCTTGCCTGGCTGCTCGCCCAAAAACCATGGATCGCGCCGATCCCCGGCACGACGAAGCTCACACGCCTCGAAGAGAACATCGGCGCGGCTTCCGTCGCGCTCACGCTCCGGCGATCTCACGCGAGATCGAAAGCGCCGCCTCCCAGATCACGGTGCAGGGAGCCGGCATCGTCATCCCGCAGCACGTGAAGGACGAACTGACCGGCCTGCGCGGCGAAGGCTATCGGCGCATGATCGCGCTTTGCCCGGTGGGACGCGCCGCGACGCCCGACGAGGTCGGCGCGGTCGGGGCGCTTCTCATGGGGCCGGACGGCGCCTTCATCACCGGCAGCGACTCCTCATGGATGGCGGCGTCACCGCGGCCTACTGGTACGGCGAACTCGCCCCGAAATAGTCGAGTTTGGAAGGTCTGCAGAGGGCGGCCCACACGAAGGAAGCCGGCGGCAAGAAGGAGATCGATGATGCAAGGAACAATTCTCTACGGGGCGCGCGACGTCCGCTGCGAGGAAGTCCCCGAGCCAAAGATTCTCCGTCCGACCGACGCCATCATCCGGCTGTCGGCGAGCTGCATCTGCGGATCCGATCTATGGCCTTATCCGAGGCCTGAACGAGGTCACATCGCCGCTGGCGATGGGGCATGAATATTGCGGCGTCGTCGAGGAGGTAGGCGGCGCGGTCACAACCGTCAGGCCGGGCCAGTTTGTCGTCGGCTCGTTCTGCATCTCCGACAACACCTGCCCGCATTGCCGCTTCGGCTTTCAGTCGTCCTGCCAGCAGCGCGAGTTCATGACCGGGGCGCAGGCGCCGCTGGCGCGCGTGCCGCTCGCCGACGGCACCCTGGTGGCGACGGAGGAGTTGCCCCCGGACGATCTGATTCCGAGCCTGCTTGCGACTTCGGACGTGCTCGGCACCGGCTGGTACGCGGCCGATGCGGCGCGCGTGCAGCCCGGCTCGACGGTCGCGGTCGTCGGCGACGGCGCGGTCGGACTCATGGGCGTGCTCGCCGCGAAACAGATGGGCGCCGGACGGATCATGGCGATGAGTCGCCACAAGACGCGGCAGGACCTCGCTCTCGAATTCGGCGCGACCGACATCGTCTCCGAGCGCGGCGATGCGGGTGTCGATCGGATCAAGATATTAACCAACGGAATCGGCGCGGATTCGGTTCTGGAGTGCGTGGGCACGCAAGAATCGATGTCGCAGGCCATTCGGTGTGCGCGCCCCGGCGCCATGATCGGCTACGTCGGCGTGCCGCATGGCGTCCAGCTCGACGGGCAATCGCTGTTTTTCTCACAGACCGGCATGCTGGGCGGCCCCGCCCCGGTTCGCCGGTTCCTGCCGCACCTCATGGACCTGGTGCTGAACCGCAAAATCAACCCCGGCAAGGTCTTCGATCTCACGCTGCCGCTCGATCAGGTTGCCGAGGGCTACCGCGCGATGGACGAGCGTCGCGCGATCAAGACCATGCTGCGACTATGATCGGGAGCGCCGAGAGATGATCGCTTGGCCAAGGGACGAACTGCGCAAGATCGCCGAAGCCGACGACTTGCATATCGCGCCGTTCCGCGAGGACGGGGCGACCTACGGCACGTCGACCTGGATCTGGTCCGTCGCGGTTGATGACGTCCTCTACGTGCGCGCCTACAACGGGCAAAGATCGCGCTGGCATCAGGCCGCAATACGCCAGAAGGCGGGGCGGATCGTCGCCGCCGGCCTGACCAAAGAGGTAACGTTCGAGCCGGTCGACGGGCCAATCAATGACCGCGTCGACGACGCGTACCGGGCGAAATATCGCGGCAGCGCGTACCTCAGACCTATGATCGGCGCCGGCCCCCGCTCCGCCACGGTCAAGATCATGCCGCGCGAGGCCATGGCTTGAACGTCGAAGAGGAAAACAATGCCCCACGTCAGCGTCAAAATGAATTCCGGACGATCCGCGCAGCAAAAAGCCAAGCTGGCGGAAGACATCGCCAAAGCCGTCATGGCGAACGCAAATTGCGGCGAGGAATCGGTCTCGATCAGCATCGAGGACATCGAGCCGGGGGATTGGGTCGACGCGGTCTACAGGCCGGACATTCTTGGAAAATGGGACAAGCTGTTCAAGAAGCCTGGATACGACCCGCTCAAATAAGCCGCCACAGCCGGCGAGCCCGGCCACGAAGCCTCAGGACGCGACCGTGTCGCGGCTTTCGGGTTCAAACAGGCGTCCGGCCGCGCGGCGAACCCGAAGCGCGACGGCTTCGGCGCCTTCGGCGGCGGTCATCGCGGCCATCGGGACTTCCAGCGCGATCGCTGTGGACTGCGGCATGTGCTCGAGGACGCCCCGGATGTCGATCGCGCCTTCGCCCGGCGGCAGCCGCTCCGCTCGGGCGGTGTGGAGCAGTTGTTCGGTCGTATAGGTCGCCTGCACCGGCGCGTCGCAGACATGCGCGAAGGGAAGGCGAGAGGCAGGTATTCGGTCCAGCTGTTCGACGCGGCTGCCCGACCGGTTGAAGTGCAGCATATCGACAAGGATGCCGACATCCGCCCGCCCCGCCGCGTCGACGACCTTGAGCGCCGCGCCAAGGTTGGGGACCCTTGTCCACGGAAAGAACTCGAGGACTGCGCCGAGACGATAGGGGGCCGCCAATTCGGCGATGGCGGCCAGCCGGTCGGCGAGCCGCGAAAGGTCGTCGTCATATGGGGCGGCGATCAGATGGCGGGCGCCGAGCTCGGCCCCGGCCGCAAGAAACGGCTCCAGCGCTTCGACGTCGATGTCCGGCGTGATGCGGACAAGCTCGATGTCGAGCACGCCGACTTCCGTCTCAGCCATGGCGGCTTTGGTCTCGCGCATCATCGCTGCGTCATGCATGAGCGGGTAGCCCGGACTTGCGTCCGTCACCCTGAGCAAGCGCAGGCCCACAGTCTGGTAGCCCGTTCGCGCCGCGACCCGGACGGCCTCCGGCGGCGGCAGGCCGAGCACAGTCAAATGGGCGAGAGAGAAGGCTCTGGTCACTCCGGGTCTCCCTTTCGTGAGTAGGTGAGCACGCCGCGCGCCGCAGGACCAGCCCTGCGGCGCGGCAGCCTGCTGTCGCCCACGGGGCTCGCCAGATGACCGCGGCCCTGCCATTTGGTTGTGCAATTGTAGCCCGAGGACAGAGCTGTGATAGTATGCCGAGCCAGAACAATGCCTTAAAGCCCATTGCTCTGACCGATTCGAACGATCATGGTCGCGCGCGTAAGGCGTTATCTCAAAGAAATCAGGTCCGCATCGCGTTAACTCTTGATCGCCAGATACCGAGGATTGGGTTCTTCAACTGCCCGGCCTCAACGCGTCATGGCAGGGCTCGACCCGGCCGTCCAAGCGGTCGTCAGGTGCATCGCTGCGAGAATCACCACCATTGCAACTGGGTGAGGCAAGGCCTTGCCAAATCAACCAATTCTGCTCGACGCTGCCGTGGATGGCCGGGTCGAGCTGGCAGACGATACGGCAAGCTGATCAGCGCCAAAAATTGGCTTTGCGCCGCAGCGTTCCGGCCAACAACAGTAGCGTATAGGTGCCAAAAATGTATTGCTGAAAATCGGAAATTATGATTATGGTTGTTTTCATTTACCAGAAGGAAACAACCATGACCATTTGCCCCGGCGTTCCGTCCGCTCCGCGCTCACCCCCGCCGCCCGCGCGATGCGAATCCAGCGCATTTTCGCCCGCATGCAGGAGGGCGCGAGCTACAAGGATATCGCCGCCGAGGAACGCATATCGCGGGAAAGGCTGCGGCAGATCATCCGCGCGGCGCTGGCGGGCGGAAAAGGACCGCACGCGCCCAATCACAAGCGGATGCAGGTCGCGCGGCTGGCGCCGGCTTTGCGCCTCGCCGCCAACGGAATCGCCGAAGGGGAAGCGAAGGCGATCCCCTTGCTGCTGCAACTCCTCGATCGGCTGGACCGCTATGCCGATCCGGACGAATATTTCGAGTCGCCGCGGCTGCTCGAATTCGCCGCCCAACCCACGTCCGCCGCACGGCCCGACAAGCGCCGCGGGCGCTTCCGGGGGCGCGTCGGGTTTCGGCGGCCGACAGCCGAGACTGTCGGGCCAAACGCGCAACAGGCCATCCAAGCCCTTAGAAACTCTCCAAACGCATGTGGGCGGGGCTTGTCAAAAGTTGGCGCCGATTTGGGATCGCGCCACGGAATGTTGGCCTTCCGTTATGTTCGCGCCGCGTCTGTCTGGCTTTGCAGGACGATTCGCCGGCCCTCTTTACCCGGCCGGCGCGCGCCCGCTAACCTGACAGCCCATCGCCGCGGGAACCCCATGACCCACGCCGCACGCCGCAAGCTCAGCCTCGACGAATTGCGCGCTTATCTCGCCGAGATATTTCCCGAGATCTGGAAGCGCGGCGACTTTCAGGTCGAGGAGATCGCCCCGATGAGCGCGACCTTGCGGCTGATCCATCATCCGAGGCACTTGAGGCCCGGCGGCACGATTTCGGGGCCGGCGATGTTCGCGCTCTGCGACGTCGCGCTCTATGTCGCGATCCTGGGCGAGATCGGGCGGGTCAAGCTCGCCGTGACGACGAACGTGTCGATCAATTTCCTCCGCAAGCCAGCGCCGGCTGACCTGATCGGCAAGGCGCGGCTGATGAAGCTCGGCAAGAGGCTCGCGGTCGGCGAGGTCGCCCTGTACTCGCCTGGGGAGGCGGACATGGTCGCGCACGCGACCGGCACCTATTCGCTCCCCGAGCGCGGCGATGATGTGGTATCATGATACCACATTTGCGAGAAGCGCCGATTTCTTGGCGAATCCAGCGTTTGCGCGTTGACAAAATGCGCCCGTCGCGCCTAGAAGCGCGCCGACCAAACGTACCGGATCCTGATAGTCATGTTCGGCAAGACCCATTCGACCAAGACGGCCGACGTCGAGAAGAAGTGGCTTCTCATCGACGCCCAAGGCCTCGTCGTCGGACGCCTCGCGTCCATCGTCGCCATGCGGCTGCGCGGCAAACATAAGCCAAGCTTCACGCCTCACATCGACGACGGCGACAACGTGATCGTCGTCAATGCGGAGAAGGTGGCGCTGACCGGCCGCAAGCGCGACCAGAAGGTCTACTACCACTACACGGGCTATATCGGCGGCATCAAGGAACGGTCGGTGAAGTCGATCCTCGAGGGCCGTTTCCCGGAGCGCGTGGTCGAGAAGGCGGTTGAGCGTATGCTGCCGCGCGGCCCCCTGGGGCGCAAACAGCTCAGCAATCTCAAGGTCTACAAAGGACCGGAGCATCCCCACGCCGCGCAGCAGCCGACCGTGCTCGACGTCGCCAAGCTTAACCCGAAGAACAGCAGGATCGCTTAAGACCCATGGCCGAGACGCTCTCTTCCCTCGCCGATCTTAAAGGCTCCGCCGCCGCGCCCGACGTCGTGGAGGCGCCGGTCCATGTGCAGAAGCTCGACAAATACGGCAGGGCATACGCGACCGGCAAACGCAAGAACGCCGTCGCGCGCGTCTGGATCAAGCCGGGCAGGGGCCTCGCGACCGTCAACGGCAAACCGCTCGACGCCTATTTCGCCCGGCCCGTGCTGCGGATGATTCTGAGCCAGCCGCTGCTGATCGCCAACCGCATCACCCAGTACGATCTGACGGTGACGGTCACCGGCGGAGGCCTTTCGGGCCAGGCGGGCGCGGTGCGCCACGGGCTTGCGAAGGCGCTGACCTTCTTCGAGCCGGAGCTGCGGCCGATGCTGAAGAAGGAAGGTTTCCTCACCCGCGATTCGCGCGTCGTCGAGCGCAAGAAATACGGCCACCGAAAGGCGCGCGCGAGCTTCCAGTTCTCGAAGCGCTGAGCGCGGTTCGTCCGTCAAATCCGCGGTCGCTAACGCCGGCGGCCGTGCCTGTCGTTGCCGCGAATCAATTCGCCGGCTTGACGGCGCCGTTCATTGGCGCGAAAGAGCCGCTCATGATCGCCCTCTTGACCCTTCGATCCCGCCGACGCTGACGGAAAGCGAGCGCGCAAATGCGCGCGCTGTTTCGGGTCACGGAATTCCGCGAGGCGATCATGGCGGCGAAAGTTTTCATCGACGGCGAAGCGGGCACCACCGGCCTGCAGATCAGGGACAAGCTCGCGGGCGTTTCGGGGGTCGAGCTTCTGAGCCTGCCGCCCGAAGCGCGCAAGGACGCGGCGGCCAAACGCAAGCTCTACGGCGCGGTGGATGTCGTCATCCTGTGCCTGCCAGACGAAGCGGCGAAGGAGGCGGCGCATCTGATCGATGCGATGGGGGTGGACGCGCCGCGTGTCATCGACGCCTCCTCCGCTCACCGGGTCGCGCCCGGCTGGACCTACGGTTTTCCGGAGCTTGTCGCGGGCCAGGGAGAGGCGATCGCCTCAGCGCGGAAAGTCAGCAATCCCGGCTGTCACGCGACCGGCGCGATCGCGATCCTGCGCCCGCTCGTGGACGCGGGACTCGTCGCGAAGGACGCGGCCGTGTCCGTCAGCTCGGTCAGCGGCTATTCAGGCGGCGGCAAGTCGATGATCGAGGCCTACGAGAGTGGCCGCGCGCCGGCGTTCGAGCTCTATGGGCTGGCGCTCGAGCACAAGCACATGCCCGAAATCGAGCTCCATTCCGGCCTTGCGACTCGACCGATCTTCGCGCCCTCGGTCGGCAATTTCCGGCAGGGCATGCTGGTCAGCGTTCCCCTGCATCTCGACGCGCTGCCTGGAAAGCCCACGGGCGCCGATCTCAGCGCCGCATTCGAGAAGCACTATCAGGGTCACGAAGCATTTCCGTGTCGTGTCCGACGGACATGCTGCGGCGCGCATCGAGCCGGAGTCGCTCAACGGCACGAACGACATCGAGATTCATGTCTTCGCCAGCGACGCGCGCCGTCAGGCGCTCGTCGTCGCCAAATTCGACAACCTTGGCAAGGGCGCGGCGGGCGCGGCGGTGCAGAATCTCATGCTGATGCTGGGGCGCGGCGGCTGAGCCCGTCTCACCAGCTTTGGACGAAGCGCAGCATCGCACGAGCCGCGGCTTCGAGAATGAGGCCTGCAACGTAAGCGAGAACGCAGCCGAATACGCCCGCGGCGATCACCCTCGACGTCATGTCGCCGGCGAAATCATAGGACCCGCCGCTGAGCGCTCGCATGGTGAGCGTGAAGGGCAGGGCGGCGAGCGCGAGGGGGAGATCGGCGAACCATGTCCCCGCGCGCCTGACATAGTCGGCATATATTCCGGCGAAAGCCAGCCCGTAGACAGCGGCGAGAACGCCGCCGGTCCAAGAGCGCAATCCCCTCATCCCGCCGCGTTCATGCGGCCTTCCAGGCGACGACCCGCTGCGCCTGCTGGCCGAGACCGTCGACGCCGAGCGACATCGTATCGCCTGCTTGCAGGAAGCGGGGAGGCTTCTTGCCGGCGCCGACGCCGGGCGGGGTGCCGGTGGTGATGACGTCGCCGGGCTCAAGAATCATGAACTGCGAAATGTAGGAAACGAGCGTTTTGACGCCGAAGATCATCGTCGCGGTCGAGCCCGTCTGCATGCGCTCGCCGTTGACGTCGAGCCACAGATTGAGCGCCTGGACGTCGTCGATCTCGTCGGGCGTCACCAACCACGGTCCGAGCGGTCCGAAGGTCGGAGCGCTCTTGCCCTTCACCCACTGGCCGGAGCGGTCATGCTGATATTCGCGCTCCGATACGTCGTTGCAGACGCAATAGCCGGCGACATGGGCCAGCGCTTGCTGTTCGCTGACATAGCTTGCGCGTGTCCCGATGACGATCGCGAGCTCCACCTCCCAGTCGGTTTTCTTCGAGCCCTTGGGGATCACGACATCGTCGTTCGGCCCTGCGATGCAGGACGGCGCCTTGCTGAACAGCACGGGCTCCTTCGGAACGGGCATCCCGGACTCTGCGGCGTGGTCGGCGTAATTGAGGCCGACGGCCATGAAATTGCCGACGCGCGCCACGCAAGGTCCGATTCTCGGCGCGCCCCGAACCGCGGGGAGGGACTCCGGCTTCAGCCTGGCCAATCGCGCGAGCGCGCGGGGAGCGAGCGTATCGCCGTCGATGTCGGCGACGACTTCGCTGAGATCCCGTAATTTTCCGCCGCTGTCGATGAGCCCTGGCTTCTCCTTGCCCGCCCTGCCGTACCGTACCAGTTTCATGAGCCCTCCTTCGCTGACGCTGCTGTACTGTCGCGCAGCTCGATCCTAACAAACGCTGACGGGCTGACCTCGTCAATCCTGGCGACGCCGGAGAAGTTTGACGGGCTTGGAGACAGAACCACGTGAAATTGAAGCGGGAGACCATGGATTTGAAACCGGGGCGAACTATATTTGTGGCGGTCGTGTCCGGCCGGTGGGTTGAGCAAGCGGGCCAAAAAGAACGGAACGCGAACTCGCCCGGACATAAACTGGAAAATAATTTCAGAGGCTTGCGCTCGCCGCAATTTCGGGTTTGATCTGAGATTCATTGAAGCGTCATGGAGTGGCTGAACGACATGACCGCCAGGAAAAACAGCCCATCAACGTTAATCACTGAAACACGAAAAGAACCGCGATATGTCATCATTGGAACGAATCGCCCTGTTTATTGACGGGGCAAATCTCTATGCAAGCGCCAAGGCGCTTGGATTCGATATCGACTACAAACGTCTCCTGAAGGAATTTCAGGCGAAGGGTCGCCTGATTCGAGCGTTCTATTATACTGCCTTGGTCGACGACCAAGAATATTCATCGGTTCGTCCGCTCGTCGATTGGCTGGATTACAACGGCTACTCGGTGGTTACGAAACCGACGAAAGAATTTGTCAACTCGACTGGGCGCCGGAAAGTCAAAGGCAATATGGACATCGAGCTTGCGGTCAACGCGATGGACATGGCCCAGCACATGGACTCGATGGTCCTGTTTTCGGGCGATGGCGACTTTCGGTCGCTGGTCGAATCGATTCAGCGAAAGGGCGTCCGGGTCTCCGTCGTTTCCACGATCGCGACCCAGCCGCCGATGGTTGCGGACGAACTGCGCCGTCAAGCAGACGAGTTCATCGATCTGACGCATCTGATGCCGCGGATAGGACGCGATCCGGGCGACCGGCCGCCCCGGGCGATGGATCATCGCCGCGGCCAGTCCTACGGCGCGATCCAACAGCCGGCTGAAGAATTGCGCGAATAGAGCGCGAATGCCGCGCAAATGGCTTTTGACGTCAGCCCGGCGCCTGATTGCCCGGCCTGTCCGCGATTGGCCGCCTTCCGGGCTGCAAACAGGAAGGCCTTTCCCGATTGGTCGAATGCTCCGGTTAGCCTCATTCGGCGAGGCGGCGCGCGCCTGCTGATCGTCGGTCTCGCCCCCGGCTTACGAGGGGCGAACCGGACTGGGCGTCCTTTCACGGGCGACTATGCCGGCGACATTTTGTACGCGACACTAATCGAGTTCGGATTCGCCTCGGGGCAATATGATCGCCGGCCCGATGACGGGCTTAGCTTGGTCGACTGCGCGATCGTCAACGCCGTTCGCTGCGTGCCGCCGCAAAACAAGCCAACCCCGAACGAAATAGCGACATGCCGCCCTTTTCTGCCGCAGGCGATCGCCGCTCTTGGCAATTGCGGGTCATCCTTGCGCTTGGCCGCATTGCGCACGAAAGTGCGTTGCGCGCCCTTCGTCTGCGCCCATCGCTATTCCCATTCATCCACGGCGCGCGGCATCAACCGAAGCCAAGTGGGCCTTCTCTTTTCGACAGTTATCATTGCTCGCGCTACAATACGAATACCGGCGTACTGACCGAAACGATGTTTCGATCGGTCTTGGCCTCGATCCGGGCCGAGCTTGACGGTCCGGATGCGCGCGTCGACAGGCCGGGATTGGCGCACGAACTCTTGTGAGGATCACAAAAAGGGGGAGCGAGGTGAGCGCACATGTTTTCGGCCAGATCGATGACACGCCAGCGTTCGAGATCGAGATCGCGTCGACGGCCGGCGCACAGCGCGAAGATACTCACATGGGGCGCGGTGCTTCGCGACCTCATCGTCCCGAGCGCCCGGGGACCGCAGCACGTCACGCTCGGGATTGAACACACTCAGCGACTACGTCGCCTATTCGCCTCATTTCGGAGCGGTGCCTGGCCGCTTCGCCAACAAAATCGCGAATGGCGCTTTCACGATTGACGGGGTGGTCTATCAGCTCGAGCGTAAGCCGGGCGAGAAGCACACGCTGCATGGCGGCCCGAGGGGGTTCGGCCGTCGCTTATGGAAGCTCGGGGCTCACGATCGCTCGTCGGTCCTGCTGTCGCTTAAATCAGCGGATGGCGATTGCGGATTTCCGGGCGCTCTGACTGCGACATGCGTATATCGGCTGCTGGAGCCCGCCACTCTCCGGGTCGAACTCTCGGCGGAGACCACTCGGCCGACCGTCGTCAACCTCACGCAGCACACCTATTTCAATCTTGACGGCTCAAGAGACATTCTCGATCACGAGCTGACATTGCTGGCCGACTTTTATACGCCTTCCGATCCCGAGTTGATTCCCACTGGCGAGATTCGCGCCGTCGCCGGCACGCCCTACGACTTCCGCACCGCGCGAACCGTGCGTGAACCGAGCGGGACCAACTTTCGACACCAATTTTGTCGCCGCCCGGCAGCGCGATCGCGAAGGCCTCGCGCCGATTGCGTTGCTTCGCTCCCCTCTGAACGGCTTGGCGATGACGCTGTTCAGCACCGAGCCGGGCGTTCAGTTCTACGATGCGGCGAAACTCAACTGCCCCGTTCCCGGTTTGGACGGGGCGCGTTACGGCGCGCACGCCGGCCTCTGCCTTGAGCCGCAGGCGTTTCCAGATTCTCCAAACCGCCGGCACTTTACCGATTGTGTGTTGCGTCCGGGCGCGAAGTACCAGCACGTCAGCGAGTTCCGGTTCGCGTAAGCTGGCGAGCAGGAAGAAATCGATGCGCAATGATTCGCCGCGCGCTTTCTCTACGACCGGTCGAAACTTTCGCCCGGACCGGCCTCCGCAAGCGCCTTGCCGACTTCCAGACCCAAGTCATCCATCGAGGTCTGCTCGCGCACTGTAAGGTCCTCGCCCTTCGCCTGCCGCTCGGCCTGCTCTGGCGAGCGAGCGACGTTGACAATGACCTTCGCCTCGACTTCCGGATGCAGGTGAATCGGCACTGGATGTAGACCGAGGGTCTTGATCGGGTGCTGGATCGCTACGTGGCCTCTTTGGACCGAGTGACCCGCAGCGGTTAGGGCTTCCGCAATATCGCGCGCCGAGACCGAGCCGTAGAGCTGCCCGGTTTCGCCCGCTTGACGGATGATGACAACCGTTGCGCCGTCGACCTCTGCGGAAACCTCGTTTGCGTTGCGCTTCAACTCATTGTTCCGCGCCTCGAGATCGGCGCGGCGGGACTCAAATTTTTTCTTGTTGCTTTCCGTCGCTCGCAGCGCTTTGCCGTGAGGCAGAAGGAAATTGCGAGCGTAGCCATCTTTCACGCGCACAGTATCGCCCATGTGTCCGAGCTTGCCGACACGCTCAAGCAAAATAACGTCCATGATTCTCTCCTATTTGTGTCCAGTTGGGCTTGCTGTGGGAACGAGGGCCGCGCGAGATCGCAGTCTGACGAAACTGTCGACCAGACCGAGCCCCGCAACCACCGGAAGGGTATACTTGGCGCGCAGCAAGCAGCACGCGTAGAGCGCGGTGAGCATCACCGGCCGCATCGCGAGGCCGCGCGAAAGGGCGTGGGCGACCGAGAGCCCTTGCAATACCAAGCCGCCCCCGAGCCCGCCGGCGCCAATCGAGAAATATTGCCCGGCGGGCTCAGGCAGGACATAGCCGGCGGCGACGCAGATCACAAACAAGACCGCCACCGGCCAGGGCAGAAAGAGTGAATTGGGTAGATCCGGCCACGGTCTTGACAAGCGATGGGACAGTTGGACCGCGCGCGCCGCGCCATAAAGATTGATGCAAAGCATCAAAAGCGTCGAACCAGCGATTGCGGCTGGACCGTAGCGAATGGCTGTCTCCGCGAATTCGCGCGCCGACGTTCCCTCGGGCGAACTCTCGAAAGCGTCGGCCGCTAGTGCCGCCAGCGCCGCGGCGACTTGGTGCGCCGCAGCGCGGTAGCCGCCGTAGACGACAATGATGATTGTCAGTGCGGAAGCGCCGGCGACAATTCCGACCAACGACGCAAGCAAAACGACGGCGCTGACGGAGGCGTGCGCGGGGCGCGTCAGACTTTCGAGCCTTGAAATAACGCGCAACCGGCGTGATCGCGAATGCTGCCAAAGCCCAGGCGGGGCCGGCGACCGAAGCGGCGAACATCGACGCGGACAAAGGTTCGGCGAGAACGGCAAGCGCCGTGACCGAAATCCCGGCAGAGACCGCGCCAACGTCCAGGCCCCAACCAAGCGTCGCGATCATGATCGGCAGCGGCGCGAGATAGGCCAGGGTCATCGCCAGGACGCTTGTTTGCGCGCTCACCACGAACAGCAGGGCTGCGGCGCATCCCGCTCCGATCGCGACTACAATTCGATGCAACATGGCGAGCGCTGTCCCGCGTTGGCTTGCGGTTAGAAGGCGCGACGACCGCGACTTCAACTTCCGTCCCGACCGGCCGCGGCCGAACGGGGCGGTTCTAGGTTCGAAGGGCCTGGCGCGAGACTCAACGGATCACGTAGGGCAGCAGGCCAAGGAATCGAGCCCGCTTGATGGCCCGCGCGAGTTCTCGCTGTTTGGCCGCGCTGACCGCGGTTATGCGCGATGGCACAATCTTACCGCGCTCGGAAATGTAGCGCGACAGCAACCGCGTGTCCTTATAGTCGATCTTCGGCGCATTGGCGCCAGAAAATGGGCACGACTTACGTCGGCGGAAAAAGGGGCGACGGGGAGCGACGGCCATCAGTTGACTCCTATGTTGGCGTCGTCGCGGGGCCGGCGCGGCGGCCGATCGGGACGTTCGCCGCGGTCGGGTCTGTCGCCACGGTCCCCACGGTCAGGCCTATCGCCCCGCGGCCCTCGCGACCCGCGATCCTCGCGCTCGCCGTCATCGCGCTTGCGTAGCATAGCCGACGGTCCGGCTTCATGTTCCTCAACGCAAATCGTGAGGTAACGGATCACATCCTCGTTGATGCTCAGAAGGCGCTCGATCTCGACCACAGCTTCAGAGGGCGCAGCAATATTGAGTAACGTGAAGTGGGCCTTGCGATTTTTTTTGATGCGGAAAGCGAGAGATTTCACGCCCCACGGCTCGATCTTGGTGACCGCGCCGCCGAGTGAGGCGATCTTCGACTTGATCTGTTCGGTGAGCGCCTCGACCTGCTGGGCGGTGACATCCTGGCGCGCGAGGAATATGTGCTCGTAGAGAGCCATTGGTTGCCTTTCCTTCGTCGATAGCGCGTCCGGCGCGGAGCCCCTCGAGCCCAGGAAAGGCTCGAACTGGATCGTTCGAAGGCGGGAACACGGGAAGACGGGTCTTGTAGGCCCTGCCATGTGCTCGTTACAAGCACTCAGCCTTCCGTTCAGCCCCCGGCAGGACGCGAACGAGCGGCGGTTCATATAGAAACTTCGAACGCGCCGCAAGAGGGAATCAGGGCTCGCTTAGGGGCGGGCTCGCGCGCTCCCGCGGCCTCTAGCCTCGGATCGCTCGAATTTATATTACCGCCAGTCCCTCGGCATTAGGACAATTCCGTGAACGCCGCTCAGGCCGCTCGCGATATCGCCCGGCCCGTCTTTACGCACGGGTCGCTGATGCGGCACGTCGCTGTCATGACTGCGACCGGCGCGATCGGCTTGA
The DNA here is from genome assembly GCA_963839185.1 of uncultured Alphaproteobacteria bacterium. GTDB lineage: Bacteria > Pseudomonadota > Alphaproteobacteria > Rhizobiales > Beijerinckiaceae > Roseiarcus. The sequence continues at coordinate 47,957 of CAWIUD010000036.1, forward strand.
TGGCGGTCTTCGCTGTCGATCTTCTGTCCCTCTTCTGGGTGTCGCGGCTCGGCGACCAGGCGTTCAAAGCGGCGGTCGGCTACGTCGGCCTGATGATGTTCTTCGCCATGTCGGTCAACATCGGGCTCACGATCGCCGCGTCGGCGACGGTGTCGCGGGCGCTCGGCGCTGGCGACCGCCCGCGGGCGCGCCGCCTCGCGGCGTCCGCTCTGATGATCACAGCGATCCTCTCGGCTGCTCTTGCGGCCGCGATGGTCGTCTTTCGCGACTGGGGCTTGGCGAGGCTGCTGCACGCCCAGGGCGAATCGGCGCAGGTCGCCTCGACCTTCGCCGCCATCACCCTTCCCGCCAATGTGCCGCTGGCGGTCGGCATGGCGATGGCGGGCGTATTGCGCGCGGTCGGCGACGCCCGCCGGGCGATGTACGTCACGCTGTCGGCCGGCCTGGCGACCGCTGTTCTCGACCCGCTGCTGATCTTTGGATTGGGGCTTGGCGTTTATGGCGCGGCTTGGGCGACGGTGCTCTCGCGCCTCATTCTGCTCGCCGTCGGCTGGCGAGGCGCGGTCGGGGTGCACGATCTCGTCGCCCGGCCAAGCCTGAACAAGGCGCGCGGCGATTTCGGCCCGATCATGACGATCGGCTTTCCCGCGATCATGGCCAATATTGCCACTCCTGTCGGCGCTGCTTACACCCTTCGCGTGTTCTCCGATCTTGGCGTATCGGCGATCGCCGCTGCGGCGATCATCGACCGCCTCGCTCCAGTGGCCTTCGGGGTCATTTTCGCGCTCACCGGTTCGATCGGTCCGATCATCGGCCAGAATTATGGCGCGGGACAGATGGCTCGAGTGCGGCGGGCGCTCACCAATTCCTTTCTCCTGTCGATCGGCTATGTGATTTGCGCCTGGGCGATACTCGCGCTCGCGGCGCCGGCGATCGTATCCGCGTTTGAGGCGCAGGGGGAGAGTGCCGGATATGTGATCTTTTACTGCCATTACGGCGTCAGCGCCTGGCTGTTTCTCGCCTGCCTGTTCGTGGCCAACACCGCGTTCAACAATCTCGGCTTTCCGTTGCTGTCGATGGCGTTCAACTGGGGCCGGGCCACGCTGGGCACGATCCCCTTTGTGACCCTCGGCGTTCGCTATGGAGGCGTCAAAGGCGGCATGATGGGCGCAGCTCTCGGGTGCGCCGTCTTTGGTCTTATCGCGGTCGCAACGGCATACGCCGCGACGGCCCGGTTGGCGAAGGGAAGCGAGGACGTTGAGGGGCCGGCTGGAGTTGCGGCCAGGCGATGACCCCCGCGCGCCGCGCCGCGGCGCGCAGCCCGGCGAAGCATCGCGCCGCTCCCCCTTGCCGCCCCCTTCGTTGCATTGTCGCAGCGGCCCGACTATCTAGCGCCGGTCGCCGGTTCGCCGGCCGCGGGGTGGACGCCTTTATGGCTCGCGACGTCGTCGATGGTGAAATTATCGAGTCGCGCGATGCGCTCGTTGCATGGTTCGAAGCAGGGTGTAAGCCGGCAGGTCCGTTTCGGGTCGGCGCCGAGCATGAGAAGATCCTATTCTATAGCGCCGATCGATCTCCCGTCCCATACGCCGGCGAGAACGGCATTCGCGCGATGCTGGAGGGCATGCGAAGCTCTGCTCGGTTGGGAGCCGATCGAGGACCGCGGAAATTTGATCGGGCTCTTCGACGCCAATGGCGGCGGGGCCATTTCGCTCGAACCCGGCGGTCAGTTGGAGCTTTCGGGCGCGCCCCTCGAGAGATGTCCACCTGACGGCGGCAGAGCTCAATCGCCATCTGGCGGCTTGCCGAGCCGTGGCGGAGCCAATGGGAATCGAGGCTTTGGCGCTCGGCATGAGCCCGAAATGGACCTTGGCTGAAACGCCGTCCATGCCGAAAAGCCGCTACGCAATCATGGCGCGCTACATGCCGAAAGTCGGTACGCGCGGCCTTGACATGATGTTCCGCACCGCGACGGTTCAGGCCAACCTGGACTACATGAGCGAAAAGGACATGGTCGCCAAGCTTCGCGTCGGACTCGCTCTGCAGCCGGCGATCACCGCGCTGTTCGCCAACTCGCCGTTTACCGACGGAAAGCTGAACGGGTTCCTGTCCGCGCGCTCTGAAATCTGGCGCCATACCGATCCGGCGCGCGCCGGAATGTTACCCTTCGCCTTCGAGCCCGGTATGGGTTTCGAACGTTATGTCGACTACGCGCTCGACGTGCCGCTTTACTTCCTCAAGCGCGGCGGGGTGTATCGCGACGTGGCCGGCGGAAGCTTTCGCGACCTGCTCGCGGGTAGGCTTCCACAGGCGCCGGGGGAGCAGGCGACGATTGCCGATTGGGCCAACCACCTCTCGACGATTTTCCCCGAGGTGCGACTGAAGCGCTATCTCGAAATGCGGGGCGCGGACGAGGGACCGCCGGAGCGTATCGTCGCCCTCGCGGCTCTAATGGTTGGCCTCTACTACGACCCTGACGCGCTCCGGTCTGCGGAAGCCCTCATCGAAGGCTGGAGCGCCGACGATTGCCAGAAACTGCGGGACGACGCGCCTCTCCTCGGACTCGCAGGCGAGGTTCGGGGCCGCGATCTCCGTTCCGTCGCCCTCGATATGCTCGCAATCGCCCGCGGCGGCCTCAAGCGGCGGGCGCGGCGCAACGCCAAGGGCGACGACGAGGCCATCTATCTGCGTCCGCTCGAAGCGATCGCAGAGAGCGGCCGCGAGCCGGCGCGGGAGTGGATTCAGCGCTACGAGGGCCCTTGGGGGCGATCCGTCGATCCGGTCTTCACCGAGGCGGCGTTCTGGTGAGAGCCGAAATAGGGTCTTCGACCCGAGCGGGAGCGGATCCTCGGACGGCGGACAGAGGCGCTCCAACCCCTGATCCGGCGGCATCGCCCAGCCGCTTTCAGCGCGACGGTTCGTCGAGGCTGCCTCGCGGGGCAAAGATGTCGCCGGCCGGCGGGGCGAGGACCGGCGCAGCGACAGTCCGAGCGGCTGGAACAACCTCGGGTGCGATAGGCAGCGACCAGAACGGCGCCGGACGCCCGCCGATTGGCTGGCGCAGCCCGAAAGTGACGCCAGCCGCAACGTAGCCGCTGATCCGCACGCAGCCCTCGGCCCCTGTTCGCGTCGGGGGACCATCATCCAGGCTGCGGCAATCGGACCCGCGCGCGACCGGGGCCAAGTCTGTTTGCCGAGAAAGATCGTTCGCGTCGGCCGCTCCGCATCGCCATGCCGCGCCAATGACAAGGAGAGGCGCCAACGCCCCCGCCATGCTTCGTGCGAAGCCGCGCATAATGCCAGGATCAAGCGGAATCATCATCGGCGGCAATGAAACGATATCGTGGCGGCAAAATGGCGCACGCTCCCGATCAGGAAATTACTCCCCGTTGTTGCGCGGCGGCTCCGCGGCCAGTCGCCGAGCGTCGCCTGAATCAACGCCAAAGCTGCGACCGCCGCCGTATCGGCGCGCAAAATGCGCGGGCCGAGGCTCACGCGCAAAGCGCGGGGCGTTTTCAGAATCGCCTCGCGCTCTTCGTCGTCGAAGCCGCCTTCAGGTCCGATAAGAAGACCAACGCCATTGCCGCCCCGGACTTCAGCCAGCGCGTCGAGCGGGCTTTTTTGCGGCGCGTCCTCGTCGCAGAATACGAGCAAACGCTCGGCCGGCCATCGGGCGAGCGCTGTGATCAACGGCTCGACCTCGGCGACTTCCGGCGTCCAGATCACGCCGCATTGCTCGCAGGCCTCAATCGCATTGGCGCGCAAGCGATCCAGGTTGATCCGCGACACTTGCGTGCGCCGCGTCACGACCGGCCGCAGCCGTCGCGCCCCCATCTCGACCGCCTTTTGGGCCATATAGTCGAGTCGGGCGTGCTTGAGCGGCGCGAACAGAAAATCGACGTCCGGCGGGGTTTCCTGGGGCCGTGTCTGTGCCTCGATCCGAATCTCGGCCTCTTTGCGCGAGACCTTTGTCAAGCTGGCGGCGAATTCGCCGTCACAGCCATTGAACACCAGGACGCGCGCGCCTGCTTCAAGCCGCAAAACATTGAGAAGATAGTTCATTTGGTCGGGCGACAGCGCGGCCGATGCGCCGTCGGCGAGCGGAAAAGGCAGATAGAGCCGCGGCGTGCGGAAGTCGGTGCGGGCCATGAGCGCTCAGGATTGGCGGGCGCCGATCTATACCACCCCGCCCGTTTCGGCGAGGGGTAACAAATCGACGCCTGAAGCGAATGTCGTTTGACGGCGCACCGGAAAGACGGCCTCAACGGCGGGAGAGACAACAATGACGCTTTCAAGAGGTTGGCGACTGGGTCTCGCGGCTGCGCTGGCCGCGCTCGCAGGTGTATCGCAGCCCGGCCTCGCGGCGGACGCGGCGCATCCGACGGTGGTCGAATTGTTCCAAAGCCAGGGCTGCTCGTCGTGTCCCCCGGCGGCGGCCAATGTGAGAGCGATCAGCGACCGCTCTGACGTGCTCGCGCTCTCCTTCGCGGTGGACTATTGGGACCGGCTCGGCTGGAAGGACACGTTCTCGAAAGCCGCCTGGACCGCGCGCCAATATGCCTATGCGCGGGCGATGGGACGCGACGGCGTCTATACGCCGCAGGTCGTCGTCAACGGCCGAGTCGAGGGCGATGGTCTCGAGCCAAGCGAACTCGCCGGGCTGATCAGCAGCGGCGATCGCGGATCGGGCGGCCCGAACGTCGGCTTTTCAGGCAGGGCGGTGACCGTCGGAGCGGGCGGCGCGCCGGCCGGGGGGGCGGACGTGTGGCTCGCGCGCTATATTCCGCGCACAGTCGAAGTCGCGATCCCGCGCGGCGAGAACGCCGGCCACACGCTGCCCTATAAGGACGTCGTGCGCGAAATGATCATGATCGGCCATTGGCGGGGCGAGGCTGCGACTTTCGCGCTGCCGGGCGACGACGAACCGGGCCTGGCGGAGGCCGCGATCCTGCAGGCGGATGGGGCGGGGCCCATAATTGCGGCGGCGAAACGGTGATCTGGCTCTTGAATGGGCCAATCCCCTGAGATCGTGTCAGAATTCGAACGTGGATGGGGGGTTCGCAGTGAACGCTGACGGGCCTGTATTTCGAAAGCTCGACAACCTTCTGCTTCGGGTCGCCGATCTCGATGCGGCGATATCCTTCTATCGCGATCGCCTCGGGCATCGAAATCTTGTGGCGGAGCGACGAAGCGGTCAGCTTTGCGCTTCCTGACACCGACGCGGAGCTCGTGGCGCACTTGCGTATTGGTCCAGAAGCCGATGTTTTGGTTGAAGATGTTGACGAGGCGTTTGCCGTCTTCTTGAGCGCAGGCGGCGAGGCTTACAGCATCCGTTTGACATCCCTATTGGCCGATGCGCGCGCGTCCGCGACCCGTTCGGAAACGAACTGGTTCTGATGGACCAGTCGAAAGGCGCCCTGGCCACCGACCACTACGGCCGGGTATTGGCGTCAAGCCCAATCCGTTGCGCCGCGAGCGCGGCTAGCCCTGACGCATTCCCATCGAATCGCCAGAACCGGGTGCGAAATTCCGGTCGTTAGCGAATGAGCCGATTGCTGATAAACAGAAGTCGTGGTATGATGTCTTTCGGCGCAACCGCGCCCCATTGATCAGGAAGGGGATCTCCGAGCGCTTGGATATCGCCGAAAGCGGATTCGCGAGGACCGCGGCGCCGCCAAGCGCTTGAAAACGCTTGAAACGGCGATGAGCGGGCTATTGGCAAAAGTTGGCATGGATTTGGGATTGACTTGGGACTGGCGCCCTGTCCGCTACCAGTCGGCGACGATCCGCCTGGCGTTCGGGAAGCGGAACTCCTTCAGCGAGAGGCACAGTTGGGGTCCTTGCCGGCGCTTATCGCATTACGGGGAGACCTTGAAGATTTCCCCTTGCACTCCGGCTAGCGTTCTGCAAATGTTCTGCAAGCAGCAGCGAGGCCAAGACTTGGGGGCCTCAGATGGTGTCGCGCGTTTCAACGGTGGCTTTCGAGGGCGTAGAGACCCGCCCGGTTGACGTCCAGGTTCAGATCGCATCCGGGACGGTCGCCTTCACGATCGTCGGCCTTGGCGACAAGGCGGTCGCCGAATCGCGCGAACGGGTCCGGTCGGCGCTGATCGCCTCAGGCCTCGCGCTTCCGGCCAAACGCATCACCGTCAATTTGGCGCCGGCGGACATGCCCAAGGAAGGCAGCCATTACGACCTTCCAATCGCCCTTGGCGTCATGGCGGCGATCGGCGCCATTCCGCTCGACGCGGTCGATGGCTTCGCGGTGATCGGAGAATTGGCGCTCGACGGGACGATCAGCGCGGTCGCCGGCGTCCTACCCGGCGGCGATCGCGGCAAACGCCGCCGGCAAGGGCCTCATTTGCCCGGCGGCCTGCGGGCCCGAAGCTGCCTGGGCCTCGGCGGATCTCGAAATCCTCGCGCCGCGCTCGCTCATCCAACTCGCCAATCATTTCAAAGGCTCTCAGGTGCTGTCGCGTCCGACGCCGGCGCTGCGTTCCGTCGCCGGACCCCAGCCGGATCTCCGCGACATCAAAGGCCAGGAGAGCGCAAAACGTGCGTTGGAAGTCGCCGCTGCTGGCGGACACCACCTCTTGATGAGCGGTGCGCCCGGGGCCGGAAAGTCGATGCTCGCGCAGCGGCTGCCGTCGATTTTGCCGCCCCTCAGCCCGCGCGAGTTGCTGGAAGTATCGATGATCCATTCTGTCGCTGGGGTTTTGGCCGGCGGGGCGTTGACCGATCGGCGCCCGTTCAGGGCCCCTCATCACTCGGCTTCGATGGCCGGCGCTGGTCGGCGGGGGCGTCCATGCCAAGCCCGGAGAGATTTCGCTCGCCCACAATGGCGTGCTCTTTCTCGATGAGCTTCCGGAATTCCAGCGCCCAGGTTCTTGACAGCCTGAGGCAGCCGATCGAGACCGGCGAGGTCGCCATCGCCCGCGCCAATCATCGGGTTGTCTATCCGGCGCGCTTTCAGCTCATTGCAGCGATGAACCCCTGTCGGTGCGGTTCCGCCAACGAGCCAGGCTTCGCCTGCCGTCGCGCTCCCAACGAACGCTGCATTGCGCAATATCTTGGCCGCATTTCGGGACCGCTTATCGATCGCTTCGATCTTGTCGTCGACGTCGCCTTCGGTTTCCGCGGCGGATCTGATGACCCCGCCGCCGCGCGAGGGCTCGGCCGAGGTCTCCGCGCGGGTCGCGGCGGCGCGCGCCATTCAGGTCGCCCGCTACGCCGAGCTCGGCCTCGAAGGGGTGGTTTGCAACGCAGGCGCGCCGCCAAGTCTGGTTGAAGACATCGTGGAGGCCGACGAATCGGGACTGGGGCTGTTGCGCGACGCCGCCGAGCGGCTGCGACTCTCCGCCCGAGGATATCATCGAGTACTCAAGCTCGCCCGGACGCTTGCCGACCTTGACGGCGTGGGCCCGACGCGTCGGGCCCACTTTGCGGAAGCCCTGTCCTATCGCGGTTCGCCGGAGCGCGCTGCCGCCGCGGCCTAAGGCGCAAAACGCCGCGATGCGGACAATTTCGACATATTCTGCAAGGGATCGTCAACCCCGGCCTGAAACCATGGACCTTCGCGGGCGACGCGCAAGGCCGGAGGCGGGCGGGATTTCAATGGATTCAGGCGCAAGCTTGGCCTTGCTTGTCGTTCACGCTTTGGGGATTCAGGCCGGGGCGACCTTGGCGCTCGCCGTCGCGTTCGTCGCGGGCTTGGCGCGCGCCCGCTGTCGGGCGGCCAAGTCAGCCGCTCAAGCCGCCGCAGAAAGCGAGGCGCTGCGCGATGAAGTCTGGCGGTTGAAGGAAGCCGCAGCCGCGCGCGATCGGGCCGAGGCGGCGAACGAAGCGAAATCGCGTTTTCTGGCCACAATCAGTCATGAAATCCGTACGCCGATCAATGGGATCCTCGGCATGGCGGACCTTTTGCGCGAAGCGCCGCTCGATCTCGAGAACGCGAGCTATGTCGAGGCCATTCGGAGTTCCGGCAGCGCGCTCCTCGCGCTGGTCGATGAAATTCTCGATCTCTCCAAGATCGAGTCCGGCCATTTCGAACTCGTGCTCGAAACCGTCGACGTGCGCAAGCTGGTCGAGGGAGTCGTAGAGCTGCTCGCGCCTCAGGCGCAGAGCAAGGGCATCGAGATCGCCGCCTCGATCAGCGCGGGCGCGCCCAGCCTCGTTCGCGTCGACGGGCTGCGCCTGCGCCAGGTTTTGACCAATCTGGCCGGCAACGCGATCAAGTTCACCGATGCTGGCGGCGCATGCGTTTCGGTCGAGCGCGGGGAAGGGGACACGGTTCGATTCTCGGTGAGCGATAGCGGGCCGGGAATTCCAGCCGAGCGGCGGGCGGCGATATTCGAGGGTTTTGAGCAGGGCGACGGCTCTGACGCCCGCCGGATTGAGGGCGTGGGGCTCGGCTTGGCGATATCGCGCCAACTCGTCAGGTCTTATGGGGGGCGAACTGACGCTCGCCGACAATCCCGGAGGCGGGTCGATCTTCGCTTTCGCGATTTCCGCGCCCGAATGTGCAGTCGACCCGATCAAAGCCGTCGCAACCGGGCAGCCGACCGCGCTCGAGGGCGTGCGCGCGCTCATCGTCGCCAATTCTCCATTCGAGGCGCCAGCGATCGCCGCTCGCCTGACCGAGGCGGGGGCGATCGTCGAGCGCTGCTGACAGACTTGAATCGGGTCTAAAGGCCTTGCTTAAATCTCCCCGGCCCGATCTTGTGATCGTCGATTGCGCGCTCGGCTCCCGAGGCGACCAATCGGTTGGCGGAGGCGGCGCAGATTTGCGGGCGCGCGCCGCATTCTGGTGCTGTTTTCGCCGTTCGAACGAAAGGTTTTCGGGCAGATATCGTTGAGGGGGTTTGACGGCTGGCTGGTGAAACCCGTTCGGGCGAGTTCGTTGTTCGAGCGATTGGCCGGGGAGTTTCCGCGAAGGATGGCGGACACGAAGCTGCTTCGTTCCGCCGGAGTCGCCTTCCGTCGCGCCCTGGTGGCGGAGGACAACGACATCAATGCGCTCATCGCGCAAAAGGCGCTACGGCGTCTCGGCTTCGAGACCGTGCGCGCGGCGGACGGAGACGAGGCGCTGCAGTCTCGCTACGCCGATGGCGACGAACTGGTCTCCGTTCGACCTGATTCTGATGGATGTGAAGATGCCCGGGCTTGACGGCTACGAAACGATGCGGTCCCTGCGGCGAGTCGAGGCCGCGTCGGGTCGGCCTTCGACGCCAATCATCGCGCTGACTGCCAACGCGCTGGACAACAACCGGCAATTCCATACGGCGGCGGGATTCGACGCGTTCCTCGTTAAGCCCTTCGAACTCCACGTCCTCGCTGAAACGATCGAGCGGGTGATCAGAGCCGAACCCCCGAACGCGTATCGGCGTTTCCGAGCGTCATAAAGGGCTTCTCACGACAGTGCTTTGCTGCGCGCAACAATGCCAACTCGCGTCGGGGAGTCGCCCGGGACGGCGACGAAGATCATGGCCCCTCGGCGTACAGCGCAAGCGAATTCGGCGTCCGAGACGGTTGGAGACTTCGAAGGCGGGAATTCCCTTTCGCGCCGAATTCAGTTATGGAAATCCGTTGGCGGGGGAATCTCCGCCGCCCGCGCGCCCGTAGCTCAGCTGGATAGAGCGTTGCCCTCCGAAGGCAGAGGCCACAGGTTCAAATCCTGTCGGGCGC
>CAWIUD010000037.1:0-93469 GCA_963839185.1 uncultured Alphaproteobacteria bacterium
CAAGGCGAGCGCCCGGACGAGGGACAAACTGACGACAGTCGACAGAAACGCCTGCGCGAAACGCAAGACGGCTCTGTTCTCTGACGTCTGTTCTCCGTTTTCCGAGGGCTCACCTTCGGTGAGCCCGTGACGGCGTACCTTTTGTATTATGGGTCAGCGACTTAAAGTATCGAGCAAGCTTAAGCCGATAGGCGGAGGCGCAGCGAAAGCGAGTTTGAATAGGGCGAATGAGTTCGATGCTTTAGACCCGAAACCGAGTGATCTAGTCATGAGCAGGTTGAAGGCAGGGTAACACCTGCTGGAGGACCGAACCGGTGTCTGTTGAAAAAGACTCGGATGACTTGTGATTAGGGGTGAAAGGCCAACCAAACTCGGAAATAGCTGGTTCTCCGCGAAATATATTTAGGTATAGCCTCGAGTTGAGGCTCCAGGGGGTAGAGCACTGGATGGGCTAGGGGGGCCAAAACCCTACCAAACCTAACCAAACTCCGAATACCTGGAAGTCATGCTCGGGAGCCACACAGTGGGTGCTAACGTCCATTGTGGAGAGGGAAACAACCCAGACCAACAGCTAAGGCCCCCAATTCATGGCTAAGTGGGAAAGGATGTGGAAATCCCAAAACAACCAGGAGGTTGGCTTAGAAGCAGCCATCCTTTAAAGAAAGCGTAACAGCTCACTGGTCTAAATAAGGGTTTCTGCGCCGAAGATGTAACGGGGCTCAAGCCATGAGCCGAAGCTTTGGATTCGGAGGACAGAGATCAGAGGACGGACGACGGATGGGATGCGGCGTCGATGGCTGGGCGAAAAACGAAAGTGGAGTTGTTTGAGGACCTTGAGGTCTTCCAGCGAGCCTATCGTTTGTCGCTTGAGATTCATCGCGTAAGCCTGAAGTTGCCGGAGATCGAACAACGAGCGTTGGGCGATCAGATCCGGCGGGCGAGCAAATCCATTTGTGCGAATGTCGCCGAAGGTTACGGCCGGCAAAATCGTTCGAAAGCGGAGTTCAGACGCTTTCTGGCGATGGCGATCGGTTCGGCCGACGAGATGCGGGTATGGGCGCGCTATGCGTTCGATCTCGGCTATCTCGACGAACCCACCTGGCGACAGTGGCGGGACGACTATCAGACGATCGCGCGCATGCTGCAAAGCTCTGGTTGCGCGGGCGGTCTGATGATCCGTTCTCCGTCCTCTGTTCTCTGTCCTCCGGATGGTAGCGGAGCGTTCCGTTGGCCGATGAAGGGAGAGCCGTGAGGCCTCCTGGAGGCGTCGGAAGTGCGAATGCTGACATGAGTAACGACAAACACTGTGAAAGACAGTGTCGCCGAAAGTCCAAGGGTTCCTGCGTAAAGTTAATCTTCGCAGGGTTAGCCGGTCCCTAAGGCGAGGCCGAAAGGCGTAGTCGATGGGAATCACGTTAATATTCGTGAGCCTGCAGGTGGTGACGGATCTCTTAAGTCGTCTGGCCTTACTGGATTGGCCGGGCGGCGACGAGGTTCCAGGAAATAGCCCCTGCGTTAAGACCGTACCCGAAACCGACACAGGTGGACAGGTAGAGCATACCAAGGCGCTTGAGAGAATGACGTTGAAGGAACTCGGCAATTTACCTCCGTAACTTCGGAATAAGGAGGCCCTCGGGTCGCGCAAGCGGTCTGGGGGGGCACAGTCCAGGGGGTGGCAACTGTTTAACAAAAACACAGGGCTCTGCGAAATCGTAAGATGACGTATAGGGTCTGACGCCTGCCCGGTGCCGGAAGGTTAAAAGGAGAGGTGCGAGCCTTGAATTGAAGCCCCGGTAAACGGCGGCCGTAACTATAACGGTCCTAAGGTAGCGAAATTCCTTGTCGGGTAAGTTCCGACCTGCACGAATGGCGTAATGACTTCCCCGCTGTCTCCAACGTCAGCTCAGTGAAATTGAAGTCCCCGTGAAGATGCGGGGTTCCTGCGGTCAGACGGAAAGACCCCGTGCACCTTTACTATAACTTTGCGTTGGCATTCGTTAAGTCATGTGTAGGATAGGTGGTAGGCTTGGAAGCATGGGCGCCAGCTCGTGTGGAGCCACCCTTGAAATACCACCCTTGACTTCATGGATGTCTAACCGCGCTCCGTCATCCGGGGCCGGGACAACGCATGGCGGGTAGTTTGACTGGGGCGGTCGCCTCCCAAAGAGTAACGGAGGCGCGCAATGGTTGGCTCAGACCGGTCGGAAATCGGTCGCGAGAGTGCAATGGCATAAGCCAGCCTGACTGCGAGACCAACAAGTCGAGCAGAGACGAAAGTCGGTCATAGTGATCCGGTGGTCCCGCGTGGGTGGGCCATCGCTCAACGGATAAAAGGTACGCCGGGGATAACAGGCTGATACTCCCCAAGAGTCCATATCGACGGGAGTGTTTGGCACCTCGATGTCGGCTCATCACATCCTGGGGCTGGAGAAGGTCCCAAGGGTTCGGCTGTTCGCCGATTAAAGTGGTACGTGAGCTGGGTTCAAAACGTCGTGAGACAGTTTGGTCCCTATCTGCCGTGGGTGTTGGAGAATTGAGAGGATTTGCCCCTAGTACGAGAGGACCGGGGTGAACGTATCTCTGGTGGACCTGTTGTGGCGCCAGCCGCAGTGCAGGGTAGCTATATACGGAATGGATAACCGCTGAAGGCATCTAAGCGGGAAACCAGCCTCAAAACAAGTTCTCCCTGAAGAGCCGTGGAAGACCACCACGTCGATAGGCCGGATGTGGACGCGCAGCAATGCGTGAAGCTGACCGGTACTAATCGCTCGTTCGGCTTGATTGCTCTCGTCGCCAAGGCGCGAGATAGAGGCGAGACGACGGAGATCGGAGGACGGATAGTCTTTCTGATCTCTGTTCTCCGTCCTCCGAAACCCAGTTTTGCTTCGTTCAGACGACAGACGTCAGAGAACAGACCACAGAACAAAGCGTTCTGTCCTCCGTTCTCCGCCTCCGTCCTCCGATCCCCGTCCTCCGTTTTTTGCCGGCCTGGTGGCTCTTGCAAGGTGACAAAGACCCGATCCCATCCCGAACTCGGCCGTCAAACGCCTTAGCGCCGATGGTACTCTGTCTCAAGACATGGGAGAGTAGGCCGTCGCCAGGCCTGCAAAGAACGGATGACGGACGGCGGAGAACAGAGAACAGACGGCGGAGAACAGAGGACGGAAAGTCCTCGAGGTCTCCGCACGTCGCTGAAAATCCTCTTCACAACCATCATCGACGCTCCCCCGCCCCGGCGGGGAAGCGAACCATCGCGGAGCTCGGAACGCCGGGCCGTGGGACAGCAGGTCAATCCGTCCTCTGTTCCCCGTCCCCGCTCCCAGCCTCCGATCGGCGCGGGGTGGAGCAGCCCGGTAGCTCGTCAGGCTCATAACCTGAAGGCCGCAGGTTCAAATCCTGCCCCCGCAACCAAATCTCCGGACGAACGGGTCGGCGCGTCGGCGCCGCTGTCCCTTTCCTCGAAAACGAAACTGGCGCGGCGCAAGGGCGCAGCCTATGCGTGAAGCATGACGCCGCGCCAGGCTCCGCCACGGATCGAACGTTCGAAGCTTGCGCCGTGCGATGGGTTCGGCCAAAGTTGGTCCGAACATTGGGCGCGCCCAATTGAGGGAGGAAAGAATGGAAGCGGCGAATTTGCCGAACCGGCGACACGTCCTGCTCGCGGGCGCGGCGCTCGCGCTTTCCCCAAACGTCGCCGTCGCTGACGCCGCCAGGCCGCTGACGATTGGCGTCATGAACGACATGTCGAGCGTCTATTCCGACTTCCAGGGCGTCGGGTCCGTCATCGCGGCGCAGTTCGCTGTCGATGATTTCTCCTCGAAGCTCGGCGTCCCGGTCAAGATCGTTTCAGCGGACCATCAGAACAAGCCCGACGTCGGGGCGGCGATCGCCCGCCGCTGGATCGACACCGAGAACGTCGACGTCATCATGGACTTGCCGAACTCTGCTGTCGCCCTCGCAGTGCTTGCGGTCGCCGAGGAGAAGAACAAGGCGGTGATCGGCTCGGGCGCCGGTTCCTCGGTGATGACGGGGCCAAAGTGCTCGCGCAATTTCGTCCACTGGACCTACGACACCTATTCCTCGGGCACCGGCCTCGGCAGAGCTGTCACCGAAAACGGCGGCAAGACCTGGTTCTTCGTCACGGCCGATTACACGTTCGGCAAGGACATGGAGGCCAATTGCTCAGCGGCGGTGGAAGCCGCCGGCGGAAAGGTGCTGGGTTCGGTGCGCCATCCGATCAACACCGCTGATTTCTCGTCCTTCCTTCTTCAGGCGCAAGGGTCGGGCGCGGACGTCGTCGCCTTCGCCAATGGCGGCGGCGACACCAACGGCTGCTTCAAGCAGGCCCACGAGTTCGGACTTGCGCCCAAAGGCGGCCTGGCCGCGTTCACCCTCAACGTCACCAATGTGCCGGCGCTGGGACTTGAAAATCTGCAGGATGCGCTGCTTCCGACCGCTTTCTACTGGGACGCGAACGACGCAACGCGCGCCTTCGGCAAGCGCTTCCTGGCCGCGCATCCCAAGAAGATGATGCCGAACGACATGCACGCTGGCATGTATGGCGCGACCCTGCATTTGATGAAGGCGATGGCCGGGACCAAAAGCGCCGCGGACGGCGTCAAGCTCGTCGACGCGATGAAGGCCATTCCGATTGACGATCCGCTGTTCGGCCCGGGCAAGATCCGCGAGGATGGCCGCGCGTTACATGCGGTCTATATCTATCGGGCCAAGAAACCTTCCGAGTTGAAATACGACTGGGACTATTTTGAGCTCGTCTCGACGATTCCCGCGGAACAGGCGTTCCGGCCCCTCGAAAAGGGCGGATGCCCGTTCGTCAAGGCTTAAGCCCTCGCAGCTTGCCAATGGGTTCCGCGGCGCAGCAGATCGCGGTCTCGGATTATACGCGCTTCGCGCTGAACACGGTGAGCCGATCCGTCGCGCGCCTCAACACGGCGCGGACGGGCATCGCCGCCTCCGGGCCGGGTTCGAGCGCGGCCGCGAGCGTGGCGAGTTTCGCTTCACCCTCGATCTCCAGGGCGATCGCCCTGGCGCGCAAGATCACGCGTCCGGTCAGCGTCAGCCGCGGCTCCTCGGCGCCGGCTGCGCGAATGGGGGCTACGAGTTGTCGGGCCCCTGGATCCATGGCGTCGGCGAGTCTGTCGGCATTGGGAAACCAGGACGCCGTATGGCCGTCCTCCCCCATTCCAAGAATGACGACATCGGCGGGCAGCGGCAGATGGGCGACCCGCGCGCTTGCGGCGGCAAGTTCCTGGTCCTCGGACAGGCGCGAGTCGGCGAGCGGCGAAAAGTTCGCCGCTTCGGCGAAGTTGCGCAGCAACGTCTCTCGCACCAGGCGAGCGTTGGACCGCGGACTGTCGTCCGGCACGCGCCGTTCGTCGGCAAGCGTGATCGCGACCCGCGTCCAGTCGAGCGCGATTCTCGAGAGCCGGTCAAAGAACCGCGCGGGACTTTTGCCGCCCGAGACGACAAGCAGCGCTGCGCCTCGCGCGCCGATCGCCGATCTCAGATGCTCCGCTGTCCATTCCGCCAATGCCGCCGCAAGCTCAGCCCCGTCGGCGAAATCGCGCCGTTGCAAATCGATTTGAATCATTCGTATTCCTCGTTCCAAGTTCGCCCATCACGCTCGATCAAGGCGACGGATGCATTGGGGCCCCAAGTGCCGGCGGCATAAGGGCGCGGCGGCTCCTGCGACTGCGCCCAGGCGTCGCGAATCGGATCGATGAATTTCCAGGCAGCCTCGACTTCGTCGCGCCGCATGAACAGGGCGGCGTTGCCTCGCAGCGCATCCATCAACAGCCTTTCGTAGGCGTCGGCCGAAACCATTCCGAACGCCTTGGCGAAGCTCATATCAAGCGGCACGTGCTGGAGGCGCATGCCGCCGGGTCCGGGCTCCTTGACCATCATCCACAGTTTGATTCCTTCGTCTGGCTGGACCCGCACAACGAGGCGGTTGGCCGGTATGCCGTCGGAATGCATCTCGAAGATCACGTGCGGCACGCGACGGAATCCGACAACGATTTCTGAGAAGCGCTGCGGCAGCCTTTTGCCCGTGCGCAGATAGAAAGGGACTCCAGCCCATCGCCAGTTGGCGATACCGAGTTTGAGGGCCACAAATGTTTCCGTGTCGCTCTGCTCATTGCCGATGTCATGCAAGTAGCTCGGAACCGGGCCGCCGTCGGCAAAGCCGGCGCGGTACTGACCCCGAACGGTGAGACTCGAGGCGTTCGAACTCGTTGATTGGCTCCAACGCCTTCAACACCTTCAGTTTTTCGTCGCGCAGCGAGTCCGCCTCCAGCGAATTCGGCGGCTCCATGGCCACAAGGCAGAGGAGCTGCATCATATGGTTCTGGACCATATCGCGAATCGCCCCTGCCTCTTCGTAGTAGCCGCCGCGTCCCTCCACGCCGAGCGTTTCGGCGACGGTGATCTGGACGTGATCGATGTGCGCATTATTCCACAGCGGCTCAAGCAAGATGTTGGCGAAGCGCAGCGCCATCAAATTCTGCACGGATTCCTTGCCGAGATAGTGATCGATACGGAAGATATTGCGCTCGAGGAAAACCGCGCCGATCACGTCGTTAATCGCAGCAGCGCTCTCGCCGTCCCTGCCGATCGGCTTCTCGACGATGATGCGCGAGCGGGGCGTTACGAGGCCTTCGGCGCCAAGCCGCTTCGCCAGCGGGCCGAACAGATCAGGGCCGGTCGCGAGATAATAGGCGCGAATGCGTTCGTCGGCGCCAAGAAGCGACTTCAGGTTGTCCCATCCCCCGTCGCCCATCGCGTCGACCGCAACATAGTCGAGACGGGAGAGAAATCGCTCCATAGCCTCGCCCGTCTGATCGTCGACGGCGCCGAACTTGACCAGCGCGTCCTTCACGGAAGCGCGGAACGCGTCACGATCGAGGTGGCGTCGCGAGGCTCCGATGATTCGCGTTGGTTCCGTGAATTGATCGCTGTGCTCGCGATGAAAAAGCGCGGGGTAGAGCTTGCGGTACGCCAAATCGCCCGTGCCGCCAAAAACGACGAGATCGAACGGTTCGACTTTGACGATGCGTGCGGCCATGACGCCTCTCTATTGTCAGTAGGAAAAGGGCAATCGCTCGTGGCGGTCCGTTCATATCCGCCGACAATCCAAAGCTTACCGCTCCGCTCGCTTGGAGCCAAGGTTAAGCGCGCTCGCTTCGCGCGACTAACCCGCCTGGCTCATCGCCTCCTTGAACAACACTTCTCGATCGCGCCCAAAATTCTCGATAAGCGGCAAGGTCGCGCCTCCAATCGCGCGCGCGTCAGCGCCGACGGATCCCGAGACGATATCAACCTCGCTGAGGCCGCGACGATCAAGGCCGGCGAAGATTTGCGCCGTTCGCGCCGACAGTCGATCGCGCACAGTGACCGGCATCGCCCCGTCGATCACAATCGCCTCGAAATCGACAATCGAGATCGCCGCGACCGCTGCGTAAGCCAGAGCCGAGGCCGCATCCTCGATCCAGCTGTCGAGTTGCGGCCCAAATTCGGACCACGCGTGCGGCGCCGCCCAAATTGACGAGGCATTGATCCCCGCCTGTTCGAGGCGACGCTCCAATTGATAGATCGAGGCCCGTGCGATGAGCTGCTGCGTGACTCCTCGTTCGCGCTCCGCCATGATCGGCATCGATCCAACCGCGCCTGCGTTGCCGGTGCGCCCGAGGCGGAGCGCGCCATCAAGGACCAGTCCGCCGCCGACGAACGCTCCCAGGAAAAAGTACAGGAAATCTCGATAGCGCCAGGATCGACCCAGGAAGAACTCGGCAGCGCAAGCTGCGGTCGCGTCATTGCACAGCGTCACCGGATAGGGGCTTTCCGCTACGATCGCTTCCTCCGTTTCGAAGTCGCGCCAGGCCTTCATGGCGCTGGGAGGCGCGCCGATCTCGGCCTCCCAGTTCCACAACTGGAACGGCACCGCGACGCCAAGGCCGGCGATCCTCAGCCGTTGCGCGGCGTTGAGCGACTCCGAGAGCAATGGCAGCGCGCTCCCGACAAAATCGAGGACCATGGTCGGGCGTCGGAAAAGCGTAGGTGCGGCTTTCGCGCTCGCGTACAGCGCCGCGAAAATCGATCAGCACGAGATCGCAGCTCCGGCGGCCGATCTTGAGCCCGAAGGAAAACGCGCCCTCTGGGTCCAGAGACATCGGGATAGTCGGCTGGCCCACTCGGCCGCGCAAGGGCGGCTCCCGCTTCAGGAGCCCGTCAGTCTGCAGCCGGTTCATGATCGCCGAGGTCGACTGCACCGACAACCCTGTCAGTCTCGCGACCTCGATCTTGGACAGAGGACCAAAGCGCCGCACCAGAGAGAGCAAAAGCCGCTCGTTGTAGAGACGGACGCCCGCTTGATTTGCGCCGCTGGCGCCTGTTCCCGCTGCGCCGGCCAGCGACGCCTGAGGCGCATCGAGGTTGTGAAACCCGCAATCCGCGTAAGCGCGTGAACCGTCTTGCGCCTCCTTCATCCTCCGCCTCTGAGTTGTTATCCCGTCCCGCATTCGCAGATTGTGCCCAATGCCGGGCACTGTCAACGATAATTCAATCGGATGTAGTTATCCTTGACTCTTGGCGAAAAGTTTGTCCTATGGGAGATACGACGACGCGAAACAACGCGAAGTGCAAGAGTGTGAAAGCGCTTTTGCGACCGAGGTCACGATCGACGCTGTCGTTTCATATCCTAGGGAGGAAACCTGTGCCCAAGATTTCTGGAATTTTCACGTCCTTCGCCGCTGCCGCTTTTTCCATCGCCTTGATGGGCGCGAGCGCGCAAGCCGATCCGATCCTTGTCGGGCTCATCACCAAGACCAACACCAACCCCTTCTTTGTCAAGATGAAGGAGGGCTTCGAGGCCAAGGCCAAAGAACTCGGCGTCACGACCCAGGCCCTCGCGGGCAAGTTCGATGGCGACAACGACGGTCAGGTCGCGGCCGTCGAGCAGCTGATCGCCGCCGGCGCCAAGGGCATCCTGATCGTGCCGAGCAATTCGACCGCGATCGTCCCCACCATCGCAAAAGCCCGCAAGGCCGGCATTCTCGTCATCACCCTCGACACGCCGCTCGATCCCATCGACGCCGCCGACGCCAATTTCGCCACCGACAACTTCAAGGCCGGCGAACTGATCGGCCAGTGGGCGAAGGGGACCCTCGGCGACAAGGCCAAGTCGGCCAAGATCGCAACGCTCGACCTCACCGCCAACCAGCCGACTGTCGACTATCTGCGCCACAATGGCTTCCTCACCGGCTTTGGAATTCCGGTCAAGGATCCCAAGCACTACGCGATGAGCGACAGCCCGCAAATCGTCGGCTCCGACCTGTCCTCCGGATCGGATGAAGGCGGCCGCACGGCGATGGAGAAGATCCTCCAGAAGGCCGACCAGGTCGATCTGGTCTATGCGATCAACGAGCCAGCGGCGGATGGCGGCTATGCGGCGCTCAAGGCTGCCGGCAAGGAGAAGGGCGTGCTGGTGGTCGCTGTCGACGGCGGCTGCAACGGCATCAAGAGCGTCAAGGCGGGCGTGATCGGCGCGACCTCGCAGCAATATCCGCTCCTGATGGCCGCAGACGGCGTTCAGGCGATCGTCGACTACGTCAAGACCGGCAAGAAGCCCGTGAGCATCGATACCGGCGAGAAGCTGGTGACCGATCATCCGGTTCCGGGGGTTCCGTCGATCAACTCCGACGAAGGCATGAAGCTTTGCTGGGGTTGATTTCGGCAGAACTTCGGTCCTTAATCGACTGAAGGAAAGAGAGTTCGGCGCTCGTCGGTTCATCCGCGAGCGCCGACTCGGCAAGAAGTCGTCAAATCGGGAAACGAACGAGGGGTGCCATGAGCGAAGCGTCGCGGCCAACTCCACAAGAGTTCGAAAAGGTTCTGACCGCCGCCTCGACGGCGCAGGCGTCGTTCGACGAAGACCGGCTTTCCTTCGCCAAGCGCCTGCAACGCTTCCTCCACTCCTATCCAACGACTGTCCCGTTCGTTGTCCTGGTGCTGGGGCTTCTGCTGGGCTGCACGGTCAACTACTCGCATTTCGTCACCGGCAGCAACCTGTCGACGGTCCTTACTCAGGTGACGATCATCGGCATTCTCGGAATTGCACAGACGCTCGTCATCCTGACCGCGGGCATCGATCTTTCGGTCGGCGTGATCATGGTCATTTCGTCGGTGGTGATGGGACGGCTGGCGGTCGTTGACGGCGTGCCTGTGATCATCGCCTTTCCGCTGGGCCTGCTGTGCGGCATCGTATTCGGCTGGCTGAACGGCGTGCTCGTGACGCGCATGCAGATGCCGCCGTTCATCGTTACGCTGGGCACGCTCAGCATCATCGGCGCTCTCAATACCTTCTATTCGCAAAGCGAGACGATTCGCACGCAGGATATCGAGGAGAAGGCGCCGTTCCTCCAGCTGATGGGCATTCCCTTCAACATCGGAAGCGCGCGGATCATCCTTGCGAGTTTCCTGCTGATCGTGCTGGCGATCATCTTTTGGTACGTGCTCAACCGCACGGCCTATGGCCGCCATATCTACGCCACCGGAGACGACCCGGAAGCGGCGCGATTGGCCGGCATCAACACCGACCGGATCTTGCTCAGCGTGTATGTTCTGGCAGGGTTCATCGCGGCGATCGCCGGCTGGGCGCTGATCGGCCGCATCGGCGCCATCAGCCCGACCGCCGGCGCTAATGGCAACCTCGATAGCATCACCGCTGTGGTGATCGGCGGCACCAGCCTGTTCGGGGGCCGCGGTTCGATTGTCGGCACGCTGATCGGGGCGCTGATCGTCGGCGTCTTCCGCTCGGCTGTGTCGCTCGCCGGTCTCGATGTGCTGTGGCAGGAATTCGCCATCGGCGTTCTGATCATTGTCGCGGTCGCTCTCGACCAATGGATCCGGAGGATCTCCAAGTGAGCGTCGAACCCATTCTCGTCGGGCGACAACTCGTCAAACGATACGGCCGCGTTACCGCGCTCGATCATGCCGACTTCGATCTCTATGCTGGCGAGATTCTCGCGGTCATCGGCGATAACGGCGCCGGAAAGTCTTCGCTGATCAAGGCGCTTTGCGGCGCCGTGATCCCGGATTCCGGCGAAATCCGGCTCGGCGGCGAGATCGTGCATTTCACCTCGCCCATCGACGCGCGCGAGGCGGGCATCGAGACCGTCTATCAAAATCTTGCGCTCTCGCCGGCGCTCTCGATCGCCGACAACATGTTCCTCGGCCGCGAGATCCTGTCTTCGGGCTTCATCGGCCAATGGTTCCGCGCCATGGATCGCACGGCGATGCAGAAATTCGCGCGCGAGAAGCTCAACGAACTCGGCCTGATGACCATCCAGAACATCAACCAGCCGGTCGAGACGCTGTCGGGCGGGCAACGCCAGGGCGTCGCGGTGGCGCGCGCCGCGGCTTTCGCCAAGCGCGTCGTCATCATGGACGAGCCGACGGCGGCGCTCGGCGTGAAGGAATCGCGCCGCGTGCTGGAATTGATCCTCGACGTCAAGAAACGGGGCATGCCGATCATCCTCATCTCCCACAACATGCCGCATGTGTTCGAGGTCGCCGACCGCATTCACATCCATCGCCTTGGTAAGCGCCTCACCGTCGTCGACCCGAAGAAAGTGACGATGTCGGACGCGGTGGCGATGATGACCGGCGCCATGGCGCCGCCCGTGAGATGGCTGAGCAGAGGCGGCCTGACGCAGCCTTCGCGCGGCGCCGTTCACGAAACAGCGATTTGCACGAGCCGGATGCGCGCGGTTGAATGAGGCGTTCGCAAGCCCTCGCGGCGCGACGCGGCGCGTTCCATAAAGGGACTGATATTTCATGCGCTATCGACCGCTCGGCCGCACCGGCCAGTATGTTTCCGAGATCTGCCTTGGCGCGATGACTTTCAGCGGCGGCGCTGGGTTCTGGCGCGCGATCGGGACGCTCGATCAGGCTGCTTCCACCAAGCTCGTCGCCCGTGCTCTCGAAGCGGGGGTCAATTTCATCGATACGGCCAACGTCTATTCCGAAGGCCAGTCCGAGGTCCAGGTCGGCCAGGCGTTGCGTGACCTCGGCGTCAAGCGCGAGGACGTGATTATCGCCACCAAGGTGCGCGGCCGCATGGGGCCGGGCCCGAACGCGGTTGGCCTGTCGCGCGGCCACATCATGGATCAGATCGCCGGCAGCCTGAAACGGCTCGGCCTCGATCACGTCGATCTCTATCAGATTCACGGTTTCGATCCCGTGACGCCGATCGAGGAGACCTTGCGGGCGCTTGACGACTGCGTCACGCGCGGACTTGTCAATACGATCGGCTGCTCGAACCTCGCCGCCTGGCAGATCATGAAGGCGCTCGGCATTTCGGACAAGCGCGGGTACGCACGCTTCGAGACGGTGCAGGCCTATTATTCGATTGCGGGCCGGGAACTTGAACGCGAGATTCTGCCGCTGGTCGAAGACCAGGGTCTCGGCGTGATGGTCTGGAGCCCGCTTGCCGGCGGGTTTCTCTCCGGCAAATTCACCCGCGATAGCCGCGGCGACAATGATTCGCGTCGCACTGTTTTTGATTTCCCGCCCGTCGACAAGGAGCGCGCCTATGACATCGTTGATGCGATGGCCACGATCGCCAAGGCGCATGGCGTCTCGGTGGCGCGCGTCGCGCTCGCCTGGCTCTTGCAGCGCAAGGGCGTCATGAGCGTCATTGTCGGCGCCAAGACGAGAGAACAGCTCGACGACAATCTTGCCGCTGCCGATCTTGCGCTCAGCGCCGACGAGATCGCGGCGCTCGACAAGGCAAGTGCGCTCAGGCCGGAGTACCCGGGCTGGATGCTGGCGCGGCACGCCGAAGGCCGCGTTCCGGCGGCCAAGGCATAGGCGAATCAATTCGCTGGAGAGCACAAAGTGCGCAAAGTCAAATGGGGCGTTTTGGGCGTCGCCAAGATCGCCGTCGAGAAAGTCGATTCCGGCGATGCAGCAGGGCGAGCTCTCGCAAATCTCGGCGATCGCTTCGCGCGATCTCGGCAAGGCTCGGGCCGCTGCGGACAAGCTCGGCGTCGCGCGCGCCTTTGGTTCCTACGAAGAACTGCTCGCCGACCCTGAGATCGAAGCGATATACAATCCGCTGCCCAACGAGCTGCACGTTTCCTGGACGATCCGCGCGCTGGACAGCGGGAAGCACGTGCTGTGCGAGAAACCGATTGCGCTTGACGCGAAAGAGGCGCGCTCGCTGATCGACGCGCGGACTCGATCGGGCAAGCTGGTCGCCGAGGCCTTCATGGTTCGCGCCATCCGCAGTGGCGGCGCGCGCGAGAACTTGCTCGCTCCGGCGAGATTGGCGAACCGCGCGCAATTCAGACGCTCTTCTCCTATCGCTTGCTTGATCCTGAGAACGTTCGCAATCGGCCGCCGGGCGGGGGCGGGCTCTACGACATCGGCTGCTACGCCATCCTGACCGCGCGCTATATTTTCGGCGCGGAGCCGATCCGGGTCGTGGCCGCGATCGACTGGGACCCAAAGTTCAAAACCGACCGGCTGGCGAGCGCCCTCCTCGAGTTTCCCGGCGGACGCCACTTGACCTTCAGCGTCGCAACGCAATCGTCGGCGCATCAACGGGTGACCATCCTGGGCGAGTCCGGCCGGATCGAGGTCATGATTCCGTTCAACGCTCCGATCGATCGACCGACCGAAATCGTCATCGACCCCGGCGCCGATCTCCTAGGCGGCGGGCGCCGGGTCGAGCAATTTCCGATATGCGATCAGTACGCGCTGCAGGGCGACGCTTTTTCGCGCGCGGTCCTCGGCGAGGCGCCGCTCGAATTTCCGATCGAGGACGCCATCGCCAATATGCGCGTGATCGACGCGTTGTTTCGCTCAGCCGAGCGAGGCTCATGGGAAGCGCTATAGTCCGCACCCGCACGGACGCGAGCCGCAGCGCGACGTCCAGAAACGGCTCAGAAGCGGCCCCGATCCCAAGCCAATGCGGCGCCAATCCCAAATCCATGCCAACTTCTGACAAGCGCTTCCCCTGGCCATTTTGCGCGGATTCAATGACTTTGCCTGCACGACTGCGATGATTCCGGGGCGTAGGCGTCATGCTGGGCTCGACCCGGCCATCAACGTAAGAATCTGCGCTATTTGGATTTTCATCCATCTATTTACTGATATATAAATTATTTAACTGGAAGTCAGAGCGCCGCCATTGGATGGCTGGTCAAGACCGGACCACGGCTAACGCGATAAGCACTGTCTATTCTCCTTCGGGACTGTATCACAGTTTCTGATTTTCAGCAAGAAAATTCATCCACGGTCCGGGCGGGTGGCCGGCATGCGAAGTCCGCTAGGCCGGAACTTTCCGCTTCGCCAGTTCCGCCCGTACGGCCGGCGCGACGACAGTTCCCAGGAGCTCGATCGAGCGCAGGATCGCCGCTTGCGGCTGCGCGCCGACCGCCATCTGCATGAGATACCGTTGATGGCCGAACGCCTCATGCTGGGCGAGGATTTTGGCGATCGCCTCATCCGGGGTCCCGACCGTCAAATGCCCGCGCGGGGAGCGGCCCTGGTCGAACTGCGCCCGCGACAGCGGCGGCCAGCCGCGTTCACGCCCGATGCGGCTCATCACCTCGGCGTAGGGCTCAAAGAACGCTTCGACCGCGGCTTCCGTCGTGTCGGCGAGGAAGCCGTGTCCATTGATGCTCACCGCGAGCGCATCCGCCGGCACGCCCGAGCGTCGTCCCGCCTCGCGGTACAGGGCGGCCAGCGGCGCGAAGCGCGCGGGTTCGCCGCCGATGATGGCGATCGCCAGCGGCAGCCCGAGCGCCCCGGCGCGCGCGACCGACTGCGGCGTGCCGCCGGTCGCGATCCAGATCGGCAGCGGCTGTTGAAGGGCGCGCGGATAGACGCCCTCGCCGTTGAGCGGCGCACGATGCCGTCCGCTCCACACCGGGTGACTGTTGGCGCGGATGGCGAGGAGCAAGTCGAGCTTTTCGGCGAACAATGCGTCGTAATCGTCGAGCTTGTAGCCGAAGAGCGGAAAGGACTCGATGAACGAGCCGCGCCCGGCCATGATCTCCGCCCTGCCGCCCGAGAGGAGATCGAGCGTCGCGAACTGCTGATAAACTCGCACCGGATCGTCGGACGAGAGCACGGTAACCGCGCTCGTCAGGCGAATGCGCCGGGTGCGCGCCGCGGCGGCGGCCAGAACGACCGCCGGGGCCGACACCGCGTAGTCCGGCCGGTGATGTTCGCCAAGCCCGAACACGTCGAGGCCGACGCGATCGGCAAGCTCGATCTGCTGCATCAGATCGGCGAAGGTCCCGTCGACGTCGACCGGTTCGCCCGTGCGAGGATCGCGCCGGGTTTCGACGAAGGTATAGACGCCGAACTGCATTCCCAAGCTCCTGAGCGCGGCAATTCCTGCGGCGCGAAACCAATGTTAGCATGCAGCCCATAAGAGGGGATGCGCCTTGACCGATCAGCCCATCAGCCGCTTTTCGACGCCCGATCTTGACGACCTTCCAGAGGATGTCCGCGATCGGATCGCGGCGGTTCAAGAGAAATCGGGATTCGTGCCCAATGTCTTTCTCGCCCTCGCCCGGCGGCCCGACGAGTTCCGCGCCTTCTTCGCCTATCATGATGCGCTGATGGAAAAGCCCGGCGGCTTGAGCAAGGCCGAACGCGAGATGATCGTGGTCGCGACGTCCGGCGTCAATCAATGCCACTATTGCGTGGTCGCCCACGGCGCGATCCTCCGCATTCGCGCCAAGAACCCGCTGATCGCCGACCAGGTCGCGATCAACCATCGCCGGGCCGACCTCGCCCCGCGACAGAGGGCGATGCTCGACTTCGCCGTCAAAGTCGCGGCGCGTTCGCACGAGATCGAGGACGCGGACTACGACACGCTGAAGGAGCAAGGCTTCTCGGCGGACGACGCCTGGGATATCGCTTCGATCGCCGCGCTGTTCGCAATGTCGAACAGGCTCGCGAACGCCTTCTCGATCCGGCCGAACGACGAATTCTATCTGATGGGGCGTGAGCCGCGAGGCTGAGGGCGGCGGATCGCAGGCCGACAGCCGATAGCGCCCAGCTTGCCGCTGCGGGCCGGAACCCGCGTCAACAGCTTCGCGTTATGGCGCATGAGCGCACGCGAAGACGACTTTCGAGGGTCCCTTCCGGTCTCTTGCGAGGACGCATGTCGGCGCGGCCCCAGGCTGCTTCTGGCATGCGCGCCGTTGGTCTTGGCGTTGCTAATAATTGGTTCGCCCAGTCGAGCCCGCGCCGATTTCGCCGAAAGCATGACGACCAGGCCCGGAGAGGTCGCCGAACACTATGTTCTGCCCATTTCGCCGCCGATGGACCAGGGGAACTCGGATCTCTGCTGGGTGTTCGCCACGCTCAGCATGCTCGAAACGAATTACAGGGTACGGCGCCCTGGCTCGACAATCGAGTTCTCGCGCGGGGCGCTGCAGCTCAATTCGATCGCCGATCGATTTGAGCGCCGGATTCGCGGCGAGCCGATCGCGCTCGAAGACGGCGGCCTTGCGGTCGAAGCGCTCGCCCTCATTCGGAGGAACGGCCTTATCAACAGCAACGATTTCCACCCGATCGTGGATTCGGACCCGGTTTTTCCGTCGATCGAACAGAGGCTCGCGCGCTACGCCGATGCTTCGGGCAAATTGGCGGCGCTGAACGATGCGCTGAGACTGAAGCTCGGCGTGACGCCGCCGATGACCCATCTCGACGGCGAAACGCTAAGTCCCGCGCGGCTGGCTCGCGCCGTACTTGGCGACGAGGCGTGGACTGAATTCGATCTGTCGCGCGACGGCGCTGAAGGGTGGGGGCCTTCGCTGGACCCCGACGCCCGCCCCGACACGCGGGTTCGCTATGTCAACCTCGCGGCGATGATCGACCTTATTCACCAGTCCTTGGCGCGCGGCGAAGCGGTGGTATGGGGGTCGACCGATCACGCCCTCCTGATTTACGGAGGCGACTACGACCCGAACGGCAAGCCTCTCTCCTATTTGATCAAGGACAGTTTCGCGCCCTACGCCTATCGCGCCAGCGCCGACGCGATCCATCGAATCCTCCATGACGTGACGGTCGCGGTTTCGGATTCCCCGATCGAAGATGACGTCCAGGCATGGCGGCGGCGCGCCATGCCCGTCTCGAATCTGCGATGAGGGGTCGTCCGGATCGCCTATCCCTCCGGCCTGGTCGCCTTAGGCCCCCGGGCGTGCTCAGGGCGTTTCCGCCAGCCTCGCTCGGGGCTGACGATGAATATCTGCGTGATGGCGCCGCGAGCGATGCTCTGGAGCGTTACAATCGGAACTCGCGCCGACGCGGCAAGTTTGGACCGAGGTCATCGGAGACCGTCATCATGCGGATCGCGCTTTGCCTTGTTGGCTTATCTCTCTGCGCTGCGTCAGCGCTCGCTGCCGACGGCGCGCTGACTGGCCGCGCGGCTTTCGGCGACTGGCGCGCGGACGCGCCGGGCGTGCGCCGGCTCATCGCGCCGGCCGATTTGCCCGCTCCTTATGCGACGCCATCCGCCGCCCATTTCTCACACATTGTGGCGCGTCCGGCGTCCGTCATGCCAAGGGCGCCGGCAGGCTTTTCGGTTGATCTGTTCGCCTCAAATCTTGATGGGCCCCGGGTCATCCGCATCGCGCCGAACGGCGACATTTTCGTTGCCGAGAGCGGGGCGGGCCGCGTTCGGGTGTTCCATTTCGACGCAGGCCGCGCAACGCCGCCCGCGGGCGTGATTTTCGCCGATGGGTTGCAGCGACCGTTTGGCATCGGCTTCTACCCGCCTGGACCTGATCCCCATTGGGTCTATGTCGCGACGACGGGCTCCGTCGTGCGCTTCCCCTATCGCGGCGGCGACATGAAGGCTTCAGCTCCGGCCGGGACCGTCGTAGAAAATCTGCCGAGCGGTGGGGGACACTGGACTCGCGACCTCGCGTTCTCGCCCGACGGCAAGACGATGTTCGTGTCGGTCGGCTCGGGTAGCAATGTCGCAGAGGGCGCGCCGCCTCCCAGCCCGGCCGAGATCGCCGCCGGTCCGCCCGGCGCCTCGTTCGGCGCAGAGCGCGACCGCGCCGACGTGCTTGCTTTCGATCCTGAAGGCGGGAACGAGCGCGTTTACGCAACGGGCATTCGCAATTGTTCGGGCCTTGCGGTCCAGCCGGGAACAGGCGCGCTCTGGTGCGCGGTCAACGAGCGCGACGGCCTCGGCGACGACCTGCCGCCGGACTACGCCACGCGCGTAAGCGACGGCGCGTTCTATGGCTGGCCGTGGTACTACATCGGCGCGCACGAGGACCCGCGTCATCGCGGACAGCGGGCCGATCTCGTGAGCAGCGTGACCGCGCCCGACGTTCTTTTCCAGGCGCATTCGGCGCCGCTCGGCATTGTGTTTTACGAGGGCGATCAGTTTCCGGCCGAATATCGGGGCGACGCATTTGTCGCCCTGCATGGCTCGTGGAACCGCGCCAAACGCACAGGCTACAAGGTCGTGCGTTTGATCATGAAGGACGGAAAACCGACCGGCGCCTATGAGGATTTCCTGACCGGATTCGTCGTCGATGACGCGAGCGTCTGGGGTCGCCCCGTGGATGTCGCGGTGACCAAGGACGGCTCGCTCCTGGTGAGCGACGACGGCGGCGGCTCGATCTGGCGGGTGTCGTACCGGGGAAAGTGACGCTTCCTTCAGCTCGAAAGCGCCGCCTCCATACTCAATCCAATCGACAGGAGCCGATCGTCATCGCCGCCGGGGGCAAGGACCTGGACGCCGGTGGGCAGGCCCGCCGCGTCCGTTCCAGACGGCAAGGCGAGGCCGCACATCCGAAACAGGTTGCCAAGAAACGTATAGTGGATGGCGCGCAGATTGGTGACGCGGAAGCGCTCGTCGTCGCGTTCGAGCGGGGCGATGGGCGGCGCGGTCATGGGGGTGGCGGGCAGCGCCAGGAGCGCCCCCTTCAAATCTTCGGCCAGGGCGGCGATGAGGCTCTCCCGGCCCCGCTGCAAGCGGATCAGATCATATGCGCTCGCCGCACGGCCCCCCATCGCTCGCGCCACCACGCGACGATCCATGCGTTGGGCGTCAGCGGAATCAAATACCGCGCGATGCTCGGCATAGGCTTCGATCGCAACCAGCGAGCCGTGCTGCGCGGTGAGAGCGCGCATCGCGCCGATCGAGGGGACGGGCCTCGTCGTGACTTTGGCGCCCGCCGCCGAAAGCCGTTTCATGACGGTCTCGAGGTTCGCCGCGACTGCGGGCTCAGCATCGTCGATTCCGGTTTTGTCCGGCACGACGAATTCCACCGCGCCGAGATCGAGCGGGCGCACGCGAGTCGTCGACTGGCCGCGCAGCGCCATGTCGATCAGCACGCAATCTTCGACCGTGCGCGCCATCGGACCGATCGTGTCGAGCGTGCGCGAGAGCGGAAACACGCCGCGCTTGTCGATCCGCCCCTCGCTGGTCTTAAACCCGACGATGCCGCAGAAGCTGGCCGGCGCCCGGATCGAACCGCCCGTGTCGCTGCCGATCGCGCAAGGCGCGAGGCCGCCGGCGACCGCGACCGCCGCGCCTGACGAGGATCCGCCGGCGATGCGCGGGGTGACGGAATCGCGCGGGTTTCTCGGCGTTCCAAAATGCGGATTGAGCCCGAGAGCGGAGAAGGCGAATTCCGAGAGATTGGTCTTTCCCAGCGCCACGAGGCCGGCCGCGGCGAGGTTCGCGACGATCGGCGCGTCGTTCTCCTTCGGCGCCGATTCGGCAAAGAGCGCCGACCCGGCGGTGGTGCGCTCGCCCGCCATGTCGACCAGATCCTTCCAGGCGATCGGCGCGCCATCGAGCGGTCCGGCCGGGCGTCCCTCCCGCTGACGTTTGCGGCTCGCCGCCGCTTCCTCAAGAGCACGCTCGCGAGTGACGACAATGAACGACGGATTCTCGCGGTCGCGCTCGATGCGATCGAGGAAAAATTCCGCAACCTCGACCGGATCGAGGCTGCCTGCGGAAATGAGACGCGCGATTTCTGCGGCCGAGCGCTTGTCCAGGTTCTCGATCATGTTGCAAATGGTCTCCGTCCAAGCGACCGTATCGCCATTGTTCCGCTCGGAAAACCCACCGGGGAGCGCCGGATGAGGGGTCCGCTGGCCAACACATTGCCTTCGGGAGCGGGTCGGAACCACCCCCAATCCCCAACCGTTCTCCAACGGGAGAAGGGGCGCGGGCCTTAACGGGCGCCAAGGACCAAGGAGGCTGAGCGATGTCGATTGCGCCGAGACCGCCCGCAGATCATTCCCTATCTCTTCTATCGCGACGTGCCGGCCGCGCTCGACTTTCTGTGTGGCGCCTTCGGCTTCAAGGAGGAGATGCGCGCCGAAACGCCGAGCGGCGGCATGCATGGCGAAGCCTCGTTTCAAGGCCAGCTCGTGATGATGGGGCAGGGCGCGCACGAGCGCAGCCTGAAGACGCCGCGTGACGCCGGCGCGGCGACGATGGGCGTCTTCATCTACCTTGACGATGTCGACAAACATTACACGGTCGCCAAGGCGGCCGGCGCAAAAATCGTCGATCCGCCGAAGGATGTCGAATACGGCCGAACTTACTCAGCGGACGATCCCGAAGGGCATCCCTGGTTCTTCACGATGGTCATATGATCGATTTACACGCACGAAAAAGGCTGCTCCCTGCGCACATTTCAAACTAGAAGTCGGGCCGACAAGTTCCATCGGGTTCGCCTCGTTGGCGCAGGTCCTGGGAACGCCCACTCCGTTTCGCACTACAAGTTTATTTTGTTATACGCCCTTCGTTAGAATTCGTCGTTGGCTGTGCATGCTTCTGAGACGGAAATCAGATGACGAATGTATTCATCAGTCACTCGACAAAAGATCGCTCGACGGTCGAGAGCCAAATCATAAATCCCCTTCAGAAGAGCGGTATTGATACGTGGTATTCAAAGGACATCATTCGCGGTGGTCAGGACTGGCACGACAAAGTAATCCAGGGCCTTGAGCGCTGCGAATGGTTTCTTGTTGCACTCTCGGGCCACGCCGTGGAATCAGAGTGGGTTAAGAGTGAGGTGCGTTGGGCGATCAGTAATAGAAAAGAAAGGTTTATACCCGTTGTTTTGGCATCTTGCGATAGGAGCAGAATTGATTTAAGACTATCAGGTATTCAAAGTATTAATATCGAAGATATAGATAAAGTACTTAGAATATTCGGCGTAGCTAAGTCGACTATTCCATTTTCAAATTGGGATGCCGTGCGACCTCTTTTGAAAGATCAAGACCTTAGAGTCTGTCCGGGAACATCATGCGGGATTGCATAGTTTTCGCAACATGAGCCGGATGGAGGCGAGGCGCAGGAAGGCGAGCGCGTTGCGCGTGAGGTTCTCCCAGTCCTTGGCGAGTCTGCGGCAGCGGCCGAGCCAGGCGAAGGTTCGCTCCACGATCCAGCGTTTCGGCAGGACGACGAAGCCTTTGCCGTGATCCGAACGTTTGACGATTTCGAGGTTCACCCGAGCCAGGCTTTTCTTCAGCGCGCGCTGAAACTCCGGCCCCTGGTAGCCCCCGTCGGCGTAGAGCTTGAGGAGGAAAGGAAACATCCCAAACAGCGTCGCCATCACCAGCCCCCCGCCGTCGCGATCCTGAATATCGGCGGCGTGAACGAGGGCGTGCATCAAGAGGCCTTGCGTGTCGACGAGGATATGCCGCTTCTTGCCTTTGATCTTCTTGCCGGCGTCGAAGCCCGGCGGATCAATCGAAGCGCCCCCTTTTCCGCGCTCTTCACGCTCTGGCTGTCGATAATCGCCGCCGTGGGGACTCGCTTCGCGCCAGGCGGCTTCGCGGCATTTGGCGTAGAGCGCTTCATGGATGCGCTCCAGCGTCCCGTCCCAACTCCACAGCTCAAGATAATCATGCACCGTCGAGCGCGGCGGCAGGTCTTTGGGAATTGCCCGCCACTGGCAGCCCGTGCTCAGCACATACATCAGCCCATTGACGATCTCGCGCTCATTCACATGGCGCTTGTTGCCGCCTCGTCTGGCCGGCGGAATCAACGGCGCAACATGCGCCCATTCCTCGTCCGTCAGATCGCTCGGATAGCGCAGTCGGCTGCGATCATAACGCCCACGATTTTCGTTCGTCCACATCGGCGACCTCCCAAGAATCAGGCCGCCTCCCTTGAATCACAAATGATTCTAAGATTCAATATGATTTCGGACGGGCTCTTAGCTTCCTTAGTCGATTGTTAATTATTGCCGAAGAAATGAAAGAACTTAGCAGAAAGTGGGGCTCTTCTTTTCCTAATTTTGATCGTGACTGGGATGAGCGCCCAGAGGACTTCAAGGAAGCAATCGATGTCTTAAATAAATTATCAGAATGTCAGAATTTGTCTACAAAGTGATATGTAACCAAGAATCTATGTGGAAAATAGAAGGTAAGCTCAAGGGAGTTGCTTGGTCTACGTTAAGTAAAACAATCTCTTCACGATCAATGTACTGTATAAATAGGTTTCACGAATTTAACGCTTCATGATATATTTCGAGTGTTGAGCGCAATATTTCTACCCTTGATGATCCCAACACCTTAAAATGCATAGAGCGACTTGATGAAATTCAGCAAAAGCTTCTGGACAGCAAGTTAGAGAAGAAATCAGTTTGGGGGCCTTTAGAAATCGCTACTGGGGGCCGGGTCTATAACGGTCCCCACCCTCCCCCCGTCGGCGTGACGATCTCCATCGCTTCGCCCGCTTCAAGCTCGGCCTCGGCGCAGCCGGGCAGGATTTCGATCCGGCCGTCATCGCGGCGGACGGAATTGCGGCCGAGTTCGCCGGGTTCGCCCCCCATCACGCCTGGATTGGCGACCGCCCGATGGCCGCTCAGGATCGTCACCTGCATCGGCTTAAGAAAGCGGATGCGCCTCAGCGTGCCGTCGCCCGCGTTCCATCGCCCTTTGCCGCCCGAGCCGCGGCGGATGCGGAACTCTTCGAGCACGACCGGAAAGCGGCTCTCCAGCACTTCCGGATCGGTCAGGCGCGAATTGGTCATATGGGTGTGGACCGCGCTCGCGCCGTCAAAGCCGGGGCCGGCCGGCGCGCCCGAGCAGATCGTCTCGTAATATTGATAGCGCGCGTCGCCGAAGGTGAGGTTGTTCATCGTGCCCTGCGCCGAGCCGAGCGCGCCGAGCGCGGCGAACAGCGTATCGGTCACCGCCTGCGACACCTCGACGTTGCCCGCCACCACCGCGGCGGGATAGCGCGGCTTCAGCATCGAGCCTTCCGGCAGAATCACCCGGATCGGCCTCAGGCAGCCGGCGTTCATCGGAATGT
Source organism: uncultured Alphaproteobacteria bacterium (assembly GCA_963839185.1). GTDB lineage: Bacteria > Pseudomonadota > Alphaproteobacteria > Rhizobiales > Beijerinckiaceae > Roseiarcus. The sequence goes on from CAWIUD010000037.1 coordinate 23,345, forward strand.
CGTCGTCGACCATCACCCGAAACACGTAGAGCACCGCCGCGCGGGTGACCGGCTCGGGCGCGTTGAAGTTGGTCGGCTGCTGCGGCGACGTGCCGGTAAAGTCGACGGTCGCCTCGCGCTTCTGCTTGTCGACGCTGATCCTGACCTTGATGATCGCGCCCTGGTCGGAAACGCTTTCCGCTTCGCCGTCGGCCAGCTTGTCGATCACGCGGCGCACGCTTTCGTCCGCGTTATCCTGGACGTGGCCCATGTAAGCCTGGACCGTATCGAGGCTGAACATGTCGATCATGCGTTTGAGTTCGCGCACGCCCTTCTCGTTGGCGGCGATCTGCGCCTTGAGGTCGTTGACGTTCTGCAATGGATTGCGCGCGGGAAAGGGACCGCTCGCCAGAAGGTCGTAGAGCTCGCGCTCGCGGAAACGGCCCCGGTCGACCAAGAGAAAATTGTCGATGTAAACGCCTTCCTCGAGGATTGAGGTCGCGAGCGGCGACATCGAACCTGGAGCGATCCCGCCGATATCGGCGTGATGGCCGCGCGATGCGGTCCAGAACAGGATCGTCTTCGCTCCCTCGTCGAACACCGGCGTGCAGACGGTGATGTCGGGAAGATGCGTGCCGCCATTATAGGGCGCGTTGAGCGCGAACACGTCGCCGGGCCGGATGCGCCCTGCATTCTCGCGGATGATCGTCTCCACCGAGCGATCCATCGACCCCAGATGCACCGGCATGTGCGGCGCGTTGGCGACCAGCCGTCCGTCGCGGTCGAACACCGCGCAGGAGAAGTCGAGCCGCTCCTTGATATTGACCGAATAAGCGGTGTTCTGCAGCGTCACGCCCATCTGCTCGGCGATCGACATGAAGAGATTATTGAAGATCTCCAGCATGACCGGGTCGGCCTTGGCGCCGATCGCCTCACGATGCGGCACGGGCTCGACGCGAGTCATCAGCACATGGTTCTTGGCGGTGATCGCGGCGCGCCAGCCGCGCTCGACGACAATCGTCTGATGAGGCTCGACGATGAGCGCCGGGCCGTCGATCGCCGCGCCGGCCGGCAGCGCCTCCCGCAGATGGACCTCCGCCTTCCGCCATGCGCCCTTGGAGAAGAATTGCGTCGGGCGCGCGGTCGCGAGCAGCGCCTTCGGCGAAATGCGGCGCGGGCGTTCGACAAAGCGCGCCGCTCCGCCGAGGGCCTCCGCGGATACCGCCTCGATGGCGATCGACTTGGCAGGATCGAGGAAGCCGAAGCGGGCCTTGTGGGCGCGCTCGAAAGCGCGCCGCATCGCGGCTGGGGCCGCAAGCGCGACTTCGATCGTCGTGTCCGCGCCCGCATAGCGAAGCAGGGCTCGTCGGCGGACCTTGATCGCGTCCCGACCCACGCCCTGCTGTTCGACCTCGGCCTTCGCCGCGTCGGCGAGACCATCCGCGATGGCGCCGACGCGCACGAGGGCGGCCTGGTCCAAGCGGCTCGTCGACGCCCTGCGTGCGCTCGGCTTGAATGTCGGCGAGCCCCATGCCGTAAGCCGAGAGCAGCGACGACAGCGGATGGATGATGACCGTGGTGATCGCCAGCGCATCGGCGACATCGCAGGCGTGCTGGCCGCCCGCGCCCCCGAAGCAGTTCAACGCGTAGCGCGTCACGTCGTGGCCGCGGGCGACGGAGATCGTCTTGATCGCCTCGGCCATCTTCGCCACCGCAATGCGACAGAAAACCGTCAGCGACCGCTTCCGGGCTTCGCCCATCGCCGATATCGAGCGATAACGCCGCGAACCGCTCGCCCACGATCTTGTCGTCGAGCGGCTCGTCGCCGCCAGGCCCGAAGACCTTGGGAAAGAGATCGGGGATCAGTTTGCCGGTCATCACATTGGCGTCGGTGACAGTCAGCGGGCCGCCGCGCCGGTAGCAGGCGGGGCCAGGGTCGGCGCCGGCGGAATCGGGCCCGACTCGATAGCGCGCCCCGTCGAAATGCAGGATCGAGCCGCCGCCCGCGGCGACGGTGTGAATCTTCATCATCGGCGCGCGCATACGGACCCCTGCGACTTCGGTCTCGAAGGCGCGCTCGAATTCGCCGTCGAAATGCGCGACATCCGTCGAGGTGCCGCCCATGTCGAAGCCGATGACGCGCTTGAACCCGGCGCTGAGCCCCGTGCGCGCCATCGCCACCACGCCCCCGGCGGGCCCCGAAAGGACCGCGTCCTTTCCGGCAAACAGGTTCGCCGAGGTGAGGCCGCCCGACGACATCATGAACATGACGCGCGCTCCCGTTCGCTCGACATCGAGGGCGCGCGACACCTGCCCGACATAGCGCGCGAGGATCGGCGAGAGATAGGCGTCGACCACCGTCGTGTCGCCGCGCCCGACAAACTTGATCAGCGCGGAGGCGACATGGCTTTCCGAGACCTGTGTAAAGTTGAGCGTGCGCGCGATCTCGCCGACCATGCGCTCGTGCGCCGGGTAGCGGTAGGCGTGCATGAAGACGATCGCGATCAACTCGTAGCCTTGCGCCCTTGCTTCTGCGAGCGCGCGGCGCACGGCCTCAGAATCAGGAGCGGCCTCGACGGTTCCGTCCGCCAGCACCCGTTCGTCGATCTCGATCACGTAGGAATATAGCTGCTCAGGCTTCTTGATATTGCGGGCGAAGATATTGGGCCGCGCCTGATAGCCGATTTCGAGCGCGTCGCGAAAGCCGCGCGTCGTCGCCAGCAAGGTGCGCTCGCCGCGCCGCTCCAGCAGCGCATTGGTTGCGACTGTGGTCCCCATCTTGACGGCGCGAATTGCGCCTGCCGGGATCGGCTCGCCGCCGTCGAGGCCGAGAAGCCTGCGGACGCCTTCGACCGCCGCGTCCGGGTAGGCCGGGCTCTCGGACAGGACCTTGAGCGCGTGCAGCCGCCCGCGGAGATCGCGCCCGATCACGTCGGTGAACGTTCCGCCCCGATCGATCCAGAAGTCCCATCCGCTATCCGGCGCTCTCGCCGAGTGGCCGCGCGATGCTTTCACAATGGATTGATCTCCCGCCTTATCGCCGCCGATGCGCGAACCTACGAAAGCTTTTATGATAGGCGCAACTGCGCATGAGGGAGACAAGGCCGCAAATGGAAACGACAAAGTTCGGTAAGACGGGCTTGCAGGTCTCGAGGCTTTGCCTCGGCTGCATGACCTATGGTTCGACGAAATGGCGCGAATGGGTGCTGGAAGAGGAGGCGTCGCGGCCGTTCATCCGCGAGGCGCTCGAGAAGGGGATCAACTTCTTCGACACCGCGGACGTCTATTCGCAAGGCGCGAGCGAAGAAATCGTCGGCCGCGCGCTCAAGGAATTCGCCAAACGGCAGGAGGTCGTGATCGCGACCAAGGTGCATGGGGCGATGGGCCCGGGCGTGAACGCGAAGGGGCTGTCGCGCAAGCACATCATGGAGGCGATCGACGCTTCCTTGAAGCGCCTTGGCACGGACTACGTCGATCTCTATCAGATCCACCGCTTCGATCCTCTCACGCCGATGGAAGAAACGCTGGACGCGCTGAACGACGTCGTGCGGGCGGGCAAGGCGCTCTATATCGGCGCTTCGTCAATGTACGCTTGGCAATTCGTGCGCATGGTCGACATCGCGCGGGCAAAAGGCCACGCTGAGTTCGTCTCGATGCAGAACTACTACAACCTCGTCTACCGCGAGGAAGAGCGCGAGATCATGCCGTTCTGCGCGCACGAGGGGATCGCCGTCATTCCCTGGTCGCCGATGGCGCGCGGTTATCTGGCCGGTTCGGGCGTCGGAGCGGACGCGTCAACGGTGCGCGGCCGCACGGACCCGTTCAGCGTGACGCTGGGCTTGGGATCGCGGCAGGATGAAGCGATCCGCAAACGGGTCGTCGAGACGGCGGAGAAGCTCGGGACAAAGCCGGCGATTGTGGCGCTCGCCTGGGTGCTGTCGAAGCCGTTCATCACCGCGCCGATCATCGGCGCCTCGAAGCCGCATCACCTCGCCGACGCGGTCGCGGCGACCGAGCTCAAGCTTGACGCCCGCACAATCGCCAAACTCGAGGAGCCGTATCACTCCAAGTCGGTGGCGGGGCACACGTAGACCCCGTGCCGCTCTCGACGGTCCCGAACCGAGTGATCGGAGTGGGGCTGGCGGCCGACCATAACTGGATTCCCGAGCTGGCCCGCCTGTCCGCCGGGAATGGCGACGAAAGCGATGGAGGCGATCATGACGCAAGCAGGCACCAAAGACCATCCGATCACGATCGAGCCGATCGCCGAGCGTGTCCGCGTCGTCTGGCGCGGGCGCACGATCGGCGATTCGATGCGTGCGCTCGCCCTTGCCGAGGCCGGCTACAAACCGGTCGCTTATATTCCGCGCGAGGACGTTGACATGGCCTTCCTCGAGCGGACGGATCGCGTCACGACTTGTCCCTACAAGGGCGAGGCCAACTACTTCACGATCCGCGACGCCGACCATCACGATGACAACGCGGTCTGGACCTACGAGCGGCCGAAGCCGGACGTCGGCGAGATCGCCTCGCATGTCGCCTTCTATCCCAACCGTGTTGAGGTCCTGCGGGGCGACTAAGCCAGGACCGATCGACAGGCGCATCGAGCATGGACGGCAAGACAGCGCTCATTACCGGTTCGACCGATGGCGTCGGCCGATATGTGGCGGAGCGGCTCGCTGCAAAGGGTGTGCGGATCATCGTTCACGGCCGAGACCAGGCGCGAGGCGAAGCGCTGGTCAATCGTATCGCCGCCAATGGCGGACAAGCGCGTTTTCTGCCGGCCGATCTGTCCTCGCTTGCCGGGGTGCGGTCCCTCGCCGCAGCTGTCACGCGAGACTTCGATCGGCTCGACGTTCTCGTCAACAATGCCGGGATCGGGACAGCCGGCGGAACGCGCGAGACGAGCGCAGACGGTTACGAGCTGCGGTTCGCTGTCAACTACCTCGCCGGCTTCCTTCTGACCCGCCTGCTGGCGCCGCTGATCGAGCGAAGCGCGCCCTCGCGCATCGTGAATGTCGCGTCGGCCGGGCAGCAGGCGATCGACTTCTCCGATGTCATGTTGACCTGGGGCTACAGCGGCGTCCGCGCCTACTGCCAGAGCAAGCTCGCACAGATCCTGTTCACGATAGACCTCGCCGAGGAACTCGGGCCCCGCAAAGTCACCGTCAACAGTCTCCATCCCGCGACCTACATGGACACGACAATGGTCCGGCAGAGCGGCGTCAGGCCAATGAGCACGGTCGATGAAGGCGGCGCCGCGATACTGCGCCTTATCGAATCGCCCTCGCTCGAAGGGCGAAGCGGCCTCTATTTCAACGGCGCGAGGGAGGCCCGCGCCGACCCGCAAGCCTACGACATGGAGGCGCGCCGAAAGCTGCGCGCGCTGAGCTTCGATCTTTGCGGTTTAGCCGATCTCTCGCGGCCTGGTAACGAAATGTGAACACCTGTCTGACATTGGACGGGCGCTCCAAGCCTCACGACAGCTTCGCGACCCGAGCCCCTAGCGCCGGAGCCAAGGTTACACTAAATCTACGAAATGGCCACGAACGTTTCATTGGCCGTTGCTGACCGCATTGATTCGGGATCCAACGATGATGGAGACGATCGCGGCTGGGGTGGCGAAAAAGCTTGGCAAGTTTCTTGCCAACGATTTCGTCGAGATCTTCGGCTCGGCGCATGGCGAAACGGCGGAAAGGCTTGGCGCCCTCGCCCGCATCACGATCGAGTGCATAGGCCGGAGCGACGCTCTTTACCACACGTTCGAGCATACGCTGCTGGTGACGATCGTCGGACGCGATATTCTCAGGGGCCGAACGCTTTCGCAACGGATCGAGCCGACCGACTATAGCAACCTCATCGCCGCCTGCCTTTTCCACGATATCGGATTCGTGCGCGGGGTCTTGAGCGGTGATACCAAGACTGAATTCGTGATCGACGCTGGCGGCAAGACGGTCACGCTCCCGCGCGGAGCCTCCGATGCCGCTCTCGCCGCCTACCACGTCGATCGCTCGAAGCTTTTCGCATTTGAACGCCTCGCAAACTCGCGGACGATCGACGCCAAGCGCGTCGCCGAGGCGATCGAACTGACCCGCTTTCCCCCGAGCCCAAGCCCGATTTCCGCCGACGTCGGCCTTGAGCCGAAGCTTGTTCAGGCCGCCGATCTCATCGGCCAGCTCGGCGATCCTCTCTATCCGAAAAAAGCCAACGCCCTATTCTATGAGTTTGAGGAAAACGGCTACAATCGTCAGCTTGGCTATGCGACTCCTGCCGATCTCGTCGACAAGTTTCCCGGCTTCTACTGGAATACCGTCTCGGCGCATATCGAGGAGGGGATGAAGTATCTCGGCCTCACGGCGTCCGGGCGGCAGTGGATCGCCAACCTGCACAACCACGTGTTCTGCGCCGAAAACTCGAAGTGGCTGATGGGCCCGCAGGCCTGAACCTGAGCGCAGCGTCAGCGCTCACGCGTTCGCGAGTTCGCCGCGTACGATCCGCGCGCCTTCGACCATCGCCTTCATCTTGCCGAAAGCCGATTCTCGCGGAAGATATTTCAGGCCGCAGTCCGGCGCGACGATGATGTCCTCGGCCTTCCGGTAGACAAGGGCGCGGCGAATGCGCTTGGCGACCGTTTCCGGCGTCTCGATTTCCGACGTCGAAAGATCGAGCACGCCAAGGATGATCTTCTGGTTCGGCAGGTCTTGAGCACGGCGCAATCGAGGTTCGCCTGCGCGGTCTCGATCGAGATCTGATTGCAGCGGCATCCTTTGAGTTGCGGCAGGAACGAATAGGCGCTCGGCCGCTGATGGATGATGGCGGCATAGCCGAAACAAAGGTGCACGGCGGTCGTGCCCTCAACCCCGTCGAGCGCCCAATTCAGCGCCGCAAGCCCATATTCTTCCGCTGGGCCGGGTCTTGCCTGCAAGTAGGGTTCGTCGATCTGCACAATATCCGCTCCCGCGGCGAAGAGGTCCTTGATCTCGGCGTTGACCGCCTCGGCGTAGTCCATCGCCGCCTCGGCGAGCGTCGGATAGAAGTCGTTCTGCGCCTGCTGGCTCATGGTGAACGGGCCGGGCACGGTCATCTTGACCGCGCGCGTCGTATGCGCGCGCAGGAAGTTGAGATCGTCGACCTCGACAGGGTGTCTGCGGCGGATCTTGCCGGCGATGCGCGGCACCGGATTGGGATGGCCCGACCGGTCGAGCGCGACGCCGGGCGTGTCGATGTCTATGCCGTCAAGCGCGGTCGCAAAGCGATTCGAATAGCTCTCGCGGCAAATCTCGCCGTCGGTGATGATGTCGAGCCCGGCGTCTTCCTGCGCCTTGATCGCCAGCACGGTCGCGTCGTCCTGCGCCTCGGCGAGATACGGCTCGGAAATGCGCCAAAGCTCTTTCGCCCGGACGCGTGGCGGAAACCGGCCAGCGAGCTTCGCCCGATCGATGAGCCATTCGGGCTGCGCGTAGGACCCGACAAGGGTCGTTGGCAGAAGCATGGATTCCTCCCGCGCCGGCGCTCATGCGCCCGCCAAAGACATCCTGCCTCTTGCGGCCACAGGGGACAAGGCTGGCGTCGATTTGCGTCCGATCAACCGCCGCCCGGCGGCGTCGATCGGTCGCGCATCGATTGCAGCGCGTCGGCGAGCGCCTTTCTCAGGCCGTGCATCTGATCGAGGAGATGGAGGATCACGCCGAGCCCCTCGTCGTTAACCCCCATGTTGTCCTTGAGGTCGCGGATCAACCTCGCGCGCGCCACATCCATCTCGGTGAACGTGAGCTCAGGCGCGCTCCGGCTGGGAATCAAGCCATTCCTCCTCGATCCAAACCGTCAGCGTTCGACGATCGAGGCGCGCGCGTTCGAGAAATTCCCGCTCCGTGATCATGGGTCACATCTCCTTGCGGGGATCATAGCTCGACGGCGGCGTCCAGCTCGCCAGGAACGCATCGAGTTCGGCGTCCGGCGCCGCCGGCATCATGACTTTCAGCCTGACGAGTTCGTCGCCCACGGCGCCGCGTCTCTTGACGCCCTTGCCCTTCAGGCGAAGAACGTCGCCAGTGTTGGAGTGCTTGGGGATCTTCAGCATGACGCTGCCGGTCGGCGTCGGCGTCCGCACCTCGCCGCCAAGCGCCGCCTCCTTCACCGTGACCGGCAATTCAACATGAATATCGTCGCCCTCGCGGGTGAAGAAGCGATGCGGATTGACGACGATCTGCACCAGCGCGTCGCCGGGCCCGCCCTCGCCGGGGGCCGGCGCGCCCTTGCCCCGCAGGCGCAGGATCTGACCGTCATCGACGCCCGCGGGAATGGCGACCTGCAGGGTTCCGCCTTGTGGGAGGGTGATCGTCTTGGTCGCGCCGTTGACGGCGTCGAGAAAGTCGACGTCGAGCACGTAATGAAGATCCGCGCCCGGCGCGCGCCGCGCCTGTTCGGCCCTGCGCCGCAAGAGTTCCGCGAAGAGGTCGTCGCGTCTCCGCGAAGTCCGCATAGCCGGACTGGTTGTCGTAAGGATGCCCGGAGGCGCCGCCCGCGTACTCCCGGTAGTATCTGGCGTTGGGCGGCGCCTTTTCGGCGCCCGAGGCGTCGATCTCGCCCGCGTCGAACCGGCGGCGCTTTTCAGGATCCGACAGCAGGTCGTTGGCGCCCGCAACCTCCTTGAACCGCTCCTCCGCGCGCTTATCGCCCGGATTGAGGTCGGGATGCAGCTTCTTGGCGAGCTGCCGGTAGGCCTTGCGGATTTCCTCGGGCGTCGCCGTTTTGGCGACGCCAAGGACCTCATACGGATCTGTCAAGCGCGCCTCCGCACGGACGTGGGTCGATAGCGGAAGCCTAACAGACTTGGGGGCCGCATCTCCAGACTTGCCGCCGAAAGGGCGGCGCGCGCCAATCCGGACAAGCAAAAAGCCGCCACGACATGCGCGGCGGCCTTCATAAGTTCAGCACTGTCGAAGCTCAGCCGCCGCTCTATACGCGGTCGACCAGGCTAGGACGCCGTTCCCGGATCAGGCGGCGCTGAGGTTACCGGCGCTCGACTTGCCGGTGCGCTTGTCTCGAATGACTTCGAAGTTGACCTTCTGGCCCTCGTTGAGATTGTGCATGCCCGCAGTCTCGACGGCGCTGATGTGGACGAATACGTCCGAGCCGCCGTCGTTCGGTTGAATGAAGCCAAAACCCTTCTGGGCGTTGAACCACTTAACGGTTCCGATTTGCATAGTCTTTCCTTTGCGCAATATGCGCGATCGTACGGCGCCGCGAGGCGCCGCTGTTGGTCCTAATCGATTTCCAGGAGAGTTGTCGTGGGCCTGCCGCGATGTTTCCATACGGCGCGGGCCAAGTCAGTCGGCCAAAAGATCGATGGCGGCTTCTCGGCTCGAATTGTGTTCCTTTTAAGATCGCGGGCGCGCGACAGGCCCGGGTCCGGCCTATAGTCGGCGGCGATGCTGCACTCGCCTCCGCTTCGCCGCTTTATCTGGATTGTCATCGCCGCCCTCCCGATCGGGGCGCTTTACGGCAATTTCCAATACGGATCGCCGGGCGTGGGCGCGCTGGTCGGCGGGTCGGTTGGCGCGGCCCTCTTCGCGCTCGATCAATTCGTGCTCAGGCGCAATGCCGGCGTCCTGATCCGGCGGTTGCCGTTTTTGCCCTATCTCGCCCTGCGCTCGCTGCTTTATGCCGCCGTCATCCTGATCATCAACGCCATCGCGGATTCGGCCTCCTCCGGCAGGGCTGAGCTCCTGATGCGCAACCGCACGGACTTCGTCTTTTCGTTCGCGCTGGTGGTCTTCGCCAATCTCCTGTTCAGCGTCAATGATTTGCTCGGTCCTGGCACGCTCTTCGCTTTCGCCGCCGGGCGCTACTATCATCCGCGCATTGAGGAGCGGGCGCTCTTGTTCATCGACATGCGCTCATCGACCGCGATTGCCGAGCGCCTGGGCGAGTTGGGTTTCCTGAATCTCCTCAATCGCTTTGTTCTCGACGTGTCGCTCGCCGTCGCCGAAGCGGGCGGCGAAATCCACAAATATGTCGGGGACGAGGTCATCGCCACGTGGAAACTGGCGCCTGGCATGAACGACGCCGGGTGCGTTCGCGCCTGCTTCGCCGCCCTCGACCGGCTTCGCGCGCAAGCGCGGGCTTACGAGCGCGAATTCGGCCTCGCCGCCGACTTCCGCGCCGGACTTCACTGCGGCCCGGTGGCGGTCGGGGAACTCGGCTATCTCAAAAAGGAGATCGCGCTGATCGGCGACACGATGAACACCGCGGCCCGCATCCAGCAGGCTTGCCGCGAGACCGGCAATCGCGTGCTCGCGTCGGCGGCTCTGTTGGATCGCATCGCCGCGCTCCCGCCCGGCCTCACGCGCCGACGCCTTGGAGAGCTCGCGATGCGCGGCAAGGAGCGCGCGCTGGAGGTCTACGTCCTGGAGCAGAGCGGCCTCAGTCAGGCCGATTGACATGCCCGTGCGGAAGCCGGAAGTCCGGCGCGCGGCGCAGCTACGGACGAATTCGGTCGCCTGTGACGGACGTCTCGGCTATTTGTGAAAAAGTGGGTCGCCCGCGGGGCCGGCCGGCAATCTGGAGCGACGCCGATGGGATTGATCACTTTCGTCAAGAATGTCGGAGCTTCGATCTTCGGCGGCAGCGAGGCGAAGGCCGCGCCGGCCGACCAGCTGCAGAAGGAGCTTGAAAAACACGGCCTCAACTCTTCGAACGTCAAGATCGCGGTGGACGGCGACAAGGTGAAGGTCTCGGGCACGACCGGCTCGACCGAACAGGCGGAAAAGATCGCCGTCGCCATCGGCAACACGGTCGGCGTCCACACCGTCGAGAACGACATCAAGGCGGCGACGGCCGCGCCGGAGTCGAAGTTCTATACGGTCAAGAGCGGCGACACGCTGTGGGCGATCGCCGAGACGGGAATACGGCAAGGGGCACGGCGCCAAATACGACGTTATCTTCCAGGCGAACCGGCCGATGCTCGCCCATCCCGACAAAATCTATCCGGGCCAGGTGCTGCGCATACCGCCGCTAAGCTGAGGCCTTCGCCAGCGCGCGTCGCTTTTCGCCGAGTTTAGCGGGGCGTCCAATTCCATCAGGGGCTTGCGACCCGGTTTAGCGTCGCGCCGTCAGCTCCCGGATTGGGGGCTTTCCAGTCGTTGCATCGCGACCGCGATTGTACAGTATTATATAGATATTTATAATCGCGGACACACGGAGCCGACGCGCCGTCATGGTGCGGCTGGTGCTGCGCGGTCCAGGCAGGTAGGTCAACTTGCGTCCGCCATCTCCTTGGTGCATTCGAATTTAGATCGAATGCGATGGCGCCGGGGCGGCAAGAAATGGCGATTCCCGACTATCAGACACTCATGCTGCCCGTTCTACGCCTCGCTGCGGGTGGGGAGAAGCGAGTTGCCGATGTCGCGGATCGTATCGCGGACGAGTTCCATCTGCGTCCCGAGGAGCGCGAGACGCTTCTTCCAAGCGGCCGGCAGCGCATTCTGAACAACCGCATCCATTGGGCAAAGTTTTACATGTCCAAGGCGGGGCTGATCTCATCTCCGGCGCGCGGCCGGTTTGTGGCGACGGAGGAAGGACGCAAGTTGCTGGCGAGCAGTCCCCAGCAAATCAACGTCGCCTTGCTTATGAAATATCCTTCGTTCCGGGACTTCTACAAGAATGAGAGTGGGCCCTCGGCCGAAAGCCCAGAAGTCTTGTTGGACGACAAAGCGACGAAGGTCGACACGACAACGCCGGAGGAGCAGATAGAAGTCGCATATCAGGCCGTTCGATCAGCGCTGCGCGCGGACCTCCTCGAAAGGATTGGTCAGAATACGCCATCGTTTTTTGAACAGGTCATCGTCGATTTACTGGTCGCAATGGGCTACGGCGGCTCTCGCAAAAACGCGGCATCTCAGCTTGGTCAGTCAGGTGACGGTGGCGTCGACGGTGTCATCAATGAAGATCGGCTCGGTCTCGACAGGGTTTATGTTCAGGCCAAGCGATATTCAAAGGGCAGTGCGGTGGGTCGCCCGGAGGTGCAGGCGTTTGTTGGGAGTCTTCGTCGGCCTGGGTGCGACGAAGGGGGTCTTCGTGACCACCTCCACGTTCAGTCAGCAGGCCCGCGAATTCGTGCGGCATCTCTCCCAGCGCGTCATTCTTCTTGACGGGCAGGCTTTCGCAGAGCTCATGATCGAACATGGCGTGGGGGTGCGCACCAGTAGGGCAATCGAGTTCAAACGCTTGGACGAGGACTTCTTTTCCGAGGAGGACTGAGTGAACTCGCTACGGCACTCGAATTTAAACGACAAATGTCTATCTGTTCATATTGGCGGAATGGACGGGTTTTAGCGCTTAGGGCCTTGAAAAAATGGAGTTGCGCTCAACTCCGCGGTCGGATCCCTGGCAAGAGACACGGTGCTCGCTTACTTCGCATCCAGCCCATAGAGCGTGTGCAGGGTCCGCACCGCGAGTTCGGTGTAGGGCTCGTCGATCAGCATCGAGAACTTGATCTCCGAGGTGGTGATCGCGCGGATGTTGACGCCCTTTTCGGCGAGCGCCTTGAAGGCGCGGGCGGCGACGCCGGAATGCGAGCGCATGCCGATGCCGATCGCCGAAATCTTCACCACGTCCTGCGCGCCGTGCAGGCGCGCGTAGCCGATTTTCTCGCGCCGCTCCTCGAGGATTTCCCGCGCGCGGTCGAATTCGGAGCTGGGCACGGTGAAGGTGATGTCGGTCGTCGTCGTGTCGTCGGAGACGACCTGGATGATCATGTCGACGTTGATGTTGGCGTCGGCGAGGGGCACGAAGATCGCCGCCGCGACCCCGGGCTTGTCGGCGACGTCGCGCAGGGTGATCTGCGCTTCGTCGCGCGAGAAGGCGATGCCGGTGACGATCTGCTGCTCCACGATGTCCTCCTCGTCGCAAATCAGCGTGCCAAGCTTGGGGCGCGCCGGATCGTCGAAGGACGAGCGCACGTAGAGCTTGACCTTGTGCACCATCGCCAGTTCGACCGAGCGCACCTGCAGGACCTTCGCCCCGAGCGAGGCCATTTCCAGCATTTCCTCGAACGACACCTTATCGAGCCGGCGGGCTTTCTGCACGACGCGCGGATCGGTGGTGTAGACGCCGTCGACGTCGGTATAGATGTCGCAGCGGTCGGCGCCGATCGCCGCGGCGAGCGCGACGGCGGAGGTGTCCGAGCCGCCCCGGCCGAGCGTCGTCACCCGATTGGTCGGCCTGGTGCACGCCCTGAAAGCCCGCGACGACGGCGATCTCGCCCTGGCCGAACGCCTTGATCAGTCGCGCGCCGTCGATGCCGCTGATGCGCGCCGCGCCATGCGCGTCGTCGGTGGTCAGCGGGATTTGCCAGCCCTGCCAGGAGCGCGCCTTGAGCCCCATGTCCTTGAGGACCAGCGCGAGCAGGCCGGCGGTGACCAGTTCGCCGGAGGCGACGATCGCGTCATATTCGGGGTTGTCGAAATGCGCGCCCGCTTCCTTGCACCAGCGCACCAGTTCGTCGGTCTTGCCGGCCATCGCCGACACGACGACCGCGACCTGGTAACCCTCGTCGATCTCCCGTTTGACATGGGCCGCGACCTTGCGGATGCGATCGAGGTCGGCGACCGACGTGCCGCCGAATTTCATCACCAGACGCGGCATCGAACCTTAAGCCATCGGGGACGCGCGCTTTGGCTCGCGCAACGCGTGGCAGCGGCGTATAAAGGCGCGCGCCAGGCGGGTCAACGCCTTGCGGGATGAGGATTCATGTCCGCAAATGCCGCATCGAGCGTCGTTTCCGAGGAAGTCGCGCGCTTCGACGCGCTCGGCGACGCCTGGTGGGATGCGGATGGGCCGATGGCGCCGCTGCATCGCCTGAACCCGGTCCGCCTCGCCTGGGCGCGCGATCTGATCGTCAAGCATTTCAAGCTCGAGGCGCCGGCGGGGGCGCCGCTCGCCGGCGTCGACCTCCTCGACATCGGCTGCGGGGCGGGACTGTTCGCCGAACCGCTGGCGCGTCTCGGCGCTGGCGTCACCGGCGTCGATCCGGCGCGCGAGGCGATCGAAGTCGCGCGCCGTCACGCGGAGGAGACCGGCGCACGGCTCGCCTATCGCGCCGCGACGATCGAGGATCTCGCCGCCGAGCCCCGGCGCTTCGACGTGGTGAGCGCAATGGAAGTCGTCGAGCATGTCGCCGATCCGGCGCGATTTGTCGCGGTCGCCGCCTCGCTCGTGAAGCCCGGCGGCCTGTTCCTCGCCTCGACCATCAACCGCACGCTGAAGAGCTTCGCGCTGGCGATCGTCGGGGCGGAATACGTCCTGCGCTGGCTCGAGCCGGGAACCCACCGCTGGGAGCAGTTCGTGACGCCGATCGAGCTGACCGCGGCAGCCCGCGCCGCCGGGACTGAAGCGGATTGCAGCGGTTGGGGTGGTCTACGATCCGCTCGGCCGCCGATGGCGACTGTCGTCCGATACGGGCGTCAACTATCTGTTTGCGGCGAAGAAGCCCGCGCCTTGAGCCGGCGCGCTCATTTGCCCGGGCATTCCTTCTGCAACCGGTCCATCGCCTGAGCGAAGCCGGTCAGCGAAAACGTATCGGTCGACGGGTGGCCTTTGAGCGACGCGGCCTTGATCTGCATGGTCGAGGCCTTGCGCATCGCAGCGATCAGCAGGCTTTCGCGCGCGGCGTTCTTGACCCAGAGGTTGCCGCCCTTGGGCAAGAGGTCGAAGCTTTCCTCTTCGACGAGCGCGACGGGCGCCGCTGCCGACGGAGACTTGGATTTCGCCTCGGCCTTCGTCTCGGGTTTTGGGTTCGGTTTCGAGTTGGGCTTGGCTCCGGGCTTCGCATCCGCTTTCGCCTCGGCCTTGTCGTCCCCTCCGGCGACGTCGAAGCCCATGATGAACGACACTTCGTTGCGCACCCCTTCGCCGGGTCGATCGGAAATGAACGCGTAACCGGGATCGCGCTTGAGGCTCGCGGGTTCGCGCGTCTTCGGCTGGGCGAGGGTGTAGCAGATGCGTCCCTTGCCCGCTTGGCCGACAAAGACGTTCCAGTCGCCGAAGCTTGCAACCAGGGTCGGTTTGGCCGCCTCTTCGGTCTTGTCTGCGGCCTTCTTGTCCACGGGCTTCTTCTGTGCGGCGCCGGCCGAGACGGCGACGCCCACGAGCGATATCGCCGCGACCGCGACCGCCAGCCCTGCGGGGCGAAGCAATGAAGGTGCTAGGCGCATCATCGAGATCAATCCTTTGACCCGGCCCCCTTACGCAACGGACCGAACTGGCAGGCTTCCCTGCCGGTCGATCCGGGCGAAATTCCGGCTTTCGGCCTTGCCGGAGCCTGCGGCCCCTGCGATCCTGCATTTGGTTACTGAAAAATGAGTAAAATTTGGAGCTTGGCATGAAGGCGTTGATCTGTCCGTCGCTCGGACCGCCCGAAAATCTGACAATCGTCGAGGTCGAGCCGCCGACGGCAGGCGCGGGCGAAGCGGTGGTCGAGGTCGCCTATGCGGCGCTCAACTTTTTCGACCTGCTGATCATCGAGGGTAAATACCAGCTCAAACCGACGCCGCCATTTTCGCCCGGCGGCGAGTTTTCCGGGCGCATCGTCGCGCTCGGCCCCGATGCGAAGGGTTTTGCGATTGGCGATCGGGTGTTGGGCTATTTCGGCTATGGCGGCGCGCGAGAGCGGGTGGCGATCGCGGTGAACCGCCTCGCCCATGTTCCCGATGGCCTTTCCCTGGACAAGGCGGCGGGCCTGGCGATCGCCTACGGCACCTCGCTCCATGCGCTCGAGCAACGCGCCGAGTTGAAACGCGGCGAGACGCTTTTGGTGCTCGGCGCCTCGGGCGGCGTCGGGCTCGCGGCGGTTGAGATCGGCGCGGTGATGGGCGCGCGGGTCATCGCCGGCGCGTCGTCGGACGAGAAGCTCGAATTCACCCGCCGGCACGGCGCGGCCGAGACGATCAACACCGCCAAGGACGATTTGCGCGCCCGCCTGAAAGCGCTTGCGCCGACCGGCGTCGATGTCGTCTATGACCCAGTCGGAGGCGCGCTGACCGAGCTCGCGCTCAGGTCGCTCGCCTGGAAGGGGCGGCTCCTCGTCATCGGCTTCGCCGCGGGCGAAATCCCGCGCCCGCCGCTCAATCTGGTGCTGCTCAGAAGCTCCGACATCCGCGGCGTCTATTGGGGCGAATTCGCGAGCCGTGAGCCGGAGACCCAGCGCGCGAACATGGCCAAGCTTTTGAAATGGGCCGAAACCGGGGAGCTCAGCGTCCATGTGCACGCAAAATATCCGCTTGAGGAATTCCGGAAGGCGTTTGACGCCATCGCCCAACGGCAGACGCTAGGCAAGACGCTGATTCAGCTTGCCGCAGACTCGTGAAGCTGCCGATCAGCTGGCCTTGAAATTCATGTTGCGATGCACCATTTCGCCATTGGGACGAGACGCCGAGGCCAATTCGGCGAGGCCGCGATGACCGAAGCACAAATGTCCCCGGTTGAAGTCCGCCGCCTTTGGCCCTCCGACAAGGAGGCTTTCCGCGACCATCTGCTGCGGCTTGATCCGCGCAGCCGCCACGAGCGGTTTGGCGGCGGCATGTCCGACGATTTTCTTGCCCATTACGCCGAGAACTGCTTCGGAAGGGGCGATCTGTTGTACGGCGCTTTCGTCGATGGGCGTCTCATCGGCGCTGGGGAATTGCGGTCCAACCGGGCGATCTGGAGCGAACAGGCGCCGTTCGGACGGCACATCCATGCCGAAGCGGCGTTCTCGGTCGAAGGCGCCTATCGCCGTCGCGGCATCGGAGAGAGACTGTTCCGCCGGATCGAACGCGCCGCAAGCAACCACGGCGTCGAGACGATCGAGATCGTCTGCCTGCCCGAAAACGTCGGGATGCAGCGGCTTGCGCAGAAGTTCAAAACCCAATTCACGTTCGAAGAGAATTCGCTGACCGGTAAGCTCACCGCGCGCCGGCCAACCCCCCTCTCGCTGATGCGGGAAGCGTCGGGCGACGCGCTTGATTTCGGCGCCTCGCTGTTCGACGCCCAATGGCGGAGGTTCGGCGCGTCGCAGGGCAAAGACGCCTGACGGCGATCTGACTCAAATCCGGACAGGGGAGGAGTCGAATGAAACTGGAAGGCGGATGCTATTGCCGCGCGATTCGCTACGAAGCGGTCGGAGAACCTTTGCTGAGGGCGCAATGTCATTGCCGGCCCTGCCAGTATTTCTCCGGCGGGGCTGCGAACATGTTCATGCTGATGCCGCCGGAGGGATTTCGGTACACCACGGGTTCGCCTCGGCAGTTCAAGCGCGATGATCTTGAACGGGCGGTCACGCGGGAATTCTGCGGCGATTGCGGCACGCAAATTTTGACGCGCCGCCCCGGCCTCAACGCCGTCATCCTGAAGGTTGGGACATTGGACGATCCAAGCCAGTTCGGGATGGCCCAGATGGCGATCAACACCAGCGACAAGCAGGCTTTCAACTGCATCCAGGAGGGATTGCCGACCTTCGAGGGCCTGCCGCCGCGTTAGCATCTGGCGGTAGACCCGCCGGCCGCCCGCGCGCCCGACTCGGAAAAAAATGACATCTTTCTTGCCAATCGAACCAAGTCATTCTATTATTCAGAAAATAGCCTGCGCCCGAAATGGCGCGCGAGAGGAGAGCGGTGAGGATCGAATTGTCGCACAGAGGTCATCCGGCAGAAGCGGCCGCGACTAACCCGCATTTCTCATAGAGCGGGTCGATTGAGGACGTCCTGACAACGGATGCATCGTCGCTGCGTTGCGGACGAGCGCGGCGGTGGCGCCCATTGCGCGGATCGGATCGGATTGCTTCGGGTCTCCTGTGGGCTGTGGGATGGGTTGCCGCGATTTGTCGGCGTCGCGGCGACGCCTCAGGCGAGGCGGGCGGCGGCGAGGCGCCATTCGTCAGCGTAGGGACATGCCGAGGCGAGAGCGAATTTGATGCGGCGCGCGCTGATGCGCACGAGGCCTGCGAGCTTGAGCAGCTTGAGCCGGATCGTGCCGCAAGTGGCTTCGGCGAACTGGGTGTGCGCAAGGCCGATGCGCCTGAGGGCGCAGAGGAGAACATAGGCGAAAGAGGCGAACCAGAGCCTGAGCTGGTTGGCGCGCATCGTGGCGGTCGAGGTGCGATCGGCGAATAGGTCGCCCTGACATTCCTTGATGCGGTTCTCCATATCGCCGCGGGCGCAGTAGACCTTCTCATAGAGAAAGCGGCCGTTGGTCTGCGCCTTGCTCAAGGAAGTCACGATGAATCGCGGATTGGCCTCGCCTTGGGTCCATTCCGCCTTGCCGATCACCCGGCGCCGGCGCGACCAGCTGTCGAGCGTCGCATAACGGAAGTCCTTATAGCGGCGGGCGGCCTTGCCGGTCGAGGAGGCCTCCGCCTCGGCCTCAAGGAGGTCGACGGCGATCTCCTCGACCAGCCGCGCATTGCGGGCGAGACCGAACACGAAGTCCACCCCGTTCTCTTCGCACCAGGCCATCAGCGCTTCGCGGGCGAACCCGGAATCGGCGCGCAAAAGGATGCGCGTCCTGGGCCAGCGCGCCCGGACCTGCGCGACGATCCGCGCCACCTCCTCGACCGCGCCCGCGCTGCCGTCGATGTTCGACGGCCTGAGCTTGGCCGCCAGCAGATGCCGGCCGCAGAACACATAGAGCGGCAGATAAGCAGTAGCCGTCGTAGTATCCGTGGAAGAACCGGCCTTCCTGATGGCCGTGCAGCGGATCGTCGGTCGCGTCGAGATCAAGAATGATCTCTTTGGGGGGCTGAGCTCTGGTCGAAGCCCTTGCGTGCGCCTCGAGGAAGAGGTCGACGAACAGCGCCTCGATCGCCGCCGGGTCGTGGCTGATCTTGTGATAGCGCGTGGCGGTCTCGCCCGACAGTTCGAGCCGGTTCAGCGTCGATTTGCCCGCCACCGGCGCGCAGTCGCCGCGCCAGGCCTGAAGCTTGCCCGCCAGCACCGCCATCAGCGGGTCGTGACGAAGCTCGTCGTGATCGTTCAGGTCCTCGTAGCCGAGCGAAATGCCGAACACGCGCTGCCCGACGAGCGTGGCGACCGAGTGCTCGACGAGCCTTGGCTCCCTTTCGTCGCGGAAACATCCCGCAAGCCGCCGAACCAGATCCAGACGCCGGTCCGCGGCGCCCAACAGCAGGCCGCCTGCGTCCGACGTCAGCGCCCCGCCATCGAACTCGGCCACCACGGGACGGCCTTCAACCCGCCCAAACGCGCTTGCTTTTGTGCTACACTCCGTCCGCATCGGGCCACCCTTCCAAATCAGCGCAAGTCGTTATCCCAAAACAACTTTTGCCTGAATTCGGAGGCCCGATGCGCCTACCCCGTTTGAGAAATGCGGGCTAAGCGCTTGGAATTGCTCAAATCCGCCATGGGGCGCCCCTTGCAAAAAGTTGGCATGGATTTGGGGTTGGCGCCGGGTCGGTTTGGGTTTGGCGCCATGCCGTCGAGGATCGGCTTATCGAAAGAAGGAGAGATGGCGTCTTTGCGCGCTGATTCCACCCGGCGCATTCTTGCTTTGGACGCGCGAACAGCCCGGCCCAAGGGCGTCGGCTTACATCCGTCGTTCGACCATCATGTTCTTGATATGGACGATCGCTTTGGCGGGATTGAGCCCCTTCGGACAGGTCTTGGCGCAGTTCATGATCGTGTGGCAGCGATAGAGCCGGAACGGGTCTTCGAGATCGTCGAGCCGCTCGCCTTGGGCCTCGTCGCGCAAGTCGATCAGCCAGCGATAGGCCTGCAGGAGAATCGCCGGGCCGAGATAGCGGTCGCCGTTCCACCAGTAGCTGGGACAGGAGGTTGAGCAGCACGCGCAGAGGATGCACTCGTAGAGCCCGTCGAGCTTGGCCCGCTCTTCGGGAGATTGCAGCCATTCCTTCTCCGGCGGCGGCGGTCGTGGTCTTCAGCCAGGGCTCGATCGAGGCGTGCTGCGCGTAGAAGATCGTGAGGTCCGGAACCAGGTCCTTGATCACCTCCTGGTGGGGCAGGGGATAGACCGAGACCGGCGCGTCGACCTCGTCGATGCCGCGGGTGCAGGCGAGCGTGTTGAGCCCGCCGATGTTCATCGCGCACGAGCCGCAGACGCCCTCGCGGCAGGAGCGGCGGAAGGTCAACGTCGAATCGATCTTCGATTTGATCCAGATCAGCGCGTCGAGGACCATCGGCCCGCAGTCGTCGCGATCGACGAAATACGTGTCGAGACGCGGATTGGCGTCGTCGTCCGGGTTCCAGCGATAGATGCGGAATTCGGTGAGCCGCTTGGCGCCGGCCGGCTTCGGCCAGGTCTTGCCGGCCTTGATGCGGGAATTCTGGGGGAGGGTGAGTTGGACCATTGTAATCTTCTTAAGATCAATAGGATGAATGGTTGAGGTCGACGGCCTGGGTCATCTGCGGAGCCTTCTCAGGGAAAACGCTACAATGCGCTACGTTTCAGCTGCGTGCTATGATGCGATAGCAAAAGGCTTTCACGGATTCTTCCGTAAATGGCTTCCTTGACAGCACGGACGCTCGGCTTGCTCATTGAAAGGGAAACGCCAATTTCTTTCGCGATCGCAAGTAATTCCGAGGGGTGCTTGCTGGACAGGAAACTCTCCGCTTCTGCGGCGTTCCTGCTCGCCAGCCGTACAGCTTAATCGAACAGCTCTTGAGTTGCTGCGGCGTCAGCGCCGGAGCGGTATCGCTGGCCGCCTGCGAGAAAGGCGCGCCTTCTCGTCCGACCGGGCCGCGGAAACCGGGAAGACCTTCTTGAGGCGATTTTCGATCCGTGAGAGGCGTCCGGAAATCTCCTTGAGCACAACTTTTAACTCGCGATGTTCATCGAGAAGCTTGACGACCTCTTCGTTCTCGGTACGAAAGATGTTGGTGTTCATTGGAGAACTCCCAAGAATGCGTCCCACAAGCGCTGAAAATCAGTCACGAGTTCCGTAGGGACGCCTCCGCTTGTTATAGCGCGCTTAATTCCAACTCGCTCGCGAACCCACGCGTCATCCAAGAACGTCGCATTGATCCCTAACTCAGCGCTCGCCTTCTTGCAGACTTGGTCTACTTGGCGCATATAAAACCTCGTCTCCTGGGTAGGTTGATTGGCCCAAGTCTTCGTCTTATTCATAAACACTACGATCTGCGGTGTTGGATGAGGTTCTATTCGCATCTTGAGCGAATTCAACAAAAGACTTACGCCTCGAGCGAAAAAATCTGGATTAACAGGAATTATGACCAGATCGCAACAGGACAGAACACTGTACGACAAAAGGGTGAAGGACGGTCGGCAGTCAAACAATATGTAGTTAAAGCTTGCAATTTTAGGAGAATGAGACATTTTTCCGAGTAACCGCCGCATAAAATCCTTCATAAATCCCTATCGAACATATCAAGTTCGAGCCAATAAAGATCTTCAACGGAGGGTACGAAATGCAAATTCTCAAAAACCTGATAAACGAAATTGTACGAGATAGGGAAATCGAAGTGTTCTTTGCCGGGTTTCGTAAATTGATCAATTGCATCAAAAATAGTGTTCCGCGAGTTTATACTTTTTTCATACCAACTCTGAAATTTAGGCAGTAGTCCTCCAGTGTCTTCATTCAATGTGACCGCTTAGAGTCAAAGACATCTGCGCGTCTAAGTCGAACATTGCAACTTTTGCGTCGCTAAATTGTGAAAGAGTGTCAGAAAGGCACCAAGTAACGGTCGTTTTGCCAACTCCGCCCTTAAAATTTATAGTGGCAATCGCCTTGGGGCTTTTGTGATACTGACAATAGCCATTGGACATGTCGCCCCTCAATACACTCGCGCCTTCGGCTCGATGTAGCTGATCTCGTTGCTCATCGTGTAGGCATGCACGGGCCGGTAGTCGATGGCCACCGTCTGTTTGTCGGGGTCGATCCAGGCGAGCGTATGTTTCATCCAGTTGACGTCGTCGCGTTTGGGATAGTCCTCGCGCGCATGCGCGCCACGGCTTTCGAGACGATTGGCGGCGCCCTCCATGGTGACGACGGCCTGCACGATCAGATTGTCGTATTCCAGGGTCTCGATCAGATCGGAGTTCCAGATCAGCGAGCGGTCGGTCACCCCGACGTCCGAGCCGGCCTGCCAAGCCGCGTGAATCTTGTCCTTGCCCTCGGCAAGCACCTCGCCGGTGCGGAACACCGCGCAGTTGTTCTGCATGACGAGCTGCATGTTGAGGCGCAGCGCCGCCGTCGGGGTCTTGCCTTTGGCATTGCGGAACCGGTCGAGACGCGTCAACGCGAAGTCGGCGCTGTCCCGGGCGAGTTCCGGCTGACGGTCGCCGGCTTTGAGCATTTCGGCGGCGCGCAGTCCCGCCGCGCGCCCGAAAACGACGAGGTCGATCAGCGAGTTCGAGCCGAGCCGATTGGCGCCGTGCACCGAGACGCAGGCGGCCTCGCCGAGAGCCATCAAGCCGGTCACAGTCGCGTCGGGATCGCCGTTGACCTTGGTCAGCGCCTCGCCGCGATAGTTCGTCGGGATGCCGCCCATGTTGTAATGCACCGTCGGCAGGACCGGGATCGGCTCCTTCGTCACGTCGACGCCGGCGAAGATGCGCGCGCTGTCCGAAATGCCAGGCAGACGCTCGTGCAGCACCTTGGGATCAAGATGGTCGAGGTGGAGGAAAATGTGATCCTTCTCCTTCCCGACGCCGCGGCCCTCGCGAATCTCCATCGTCATCGCCCGGCTCACCACGTCGCGCGAGGCGAGGTCCTTGGCCGAGGGAGCATAGCGCTCCATGAAGCGCTCGCCGGCCGCGTTGACCAGATAACCGCCTTCTCCGCGCGCCCCCTCGGTAATGAGGCAGCCCGCTCCATAGATCCCAGTCGGATGGAACTGCACGAACTCCATGTCCTGCAGAGGCAGGCCGGCGCGGAGCGCCATGGCGTTGCCGTCGCCGGTGCAGGTGTGCGCCGAGGTCGCCGAGAAATAGGCGCGGCCGTAGCCGCCGGTCGCGAGGATCGTCACCTGTCCGCGGAATCGATGAATCGCTCCATCGTCCATCTTGAGGCAGACCACGCCCCGCACGGCGCCCTCGCCGTCGCGGATAAGGTCGATGGCGAAATATTCGATGAAGAACTCGCACTTCGCCTTGAGCGCCTGACCATAAAGCGTGTGCAGGATGGCGTGGCCGGTGCGATCGGCGGCGGCGCAGGTGCGCTGGGCGATGCCCTTGCCGAAATCGGTCGTCATCCCGCCAAACGGACGCTGGTAGATAGTGCCGGCTTCGGTGCGCGAGAAAGGCACCCCCCAATGGTCCAATTCATAGACCGCCTCGGGGGCGTTGCGGCACATGTATTCGATCGCATCCTGGTCGCCGAGCCAGTCGGAGCCCTTGACGGTGTCGTACATGTGCCATCGCCAGTCGTCCGGGCCCATATTGCCCAGCGAAGCGGAAATGCCGCCTTGCGCCGCCACAGTGTGCGATCGGGTCGGGAACACTTTCGAGATGCAAGCCGTGCGCAGGCCCGCTTGGGCGCAGCCCACGCTTGCGCGCAAGCCCGCGCCGCCCGCGCCGACCACGATGACATCGAACGTGTGGTCGATGATCGGATAGGCCTTGCCCCCGAACGCTGGCGCGCTCTGCGCCGAGGAGCCATTGGTCGCCATGCGATTGTCCGTGTTGTTGAGCGTCGATCAGGTGAAGCCGATGCGCAGCGTCGCATAGGCGCAGGCGAGCGCCAGCAGGGCGCAGAAAAGCGTGTTGGCGGCTAAAGCCCAGCCTCGGGATTGGCCGCCGATATAGTCGACGATGATGGAGCGCATTCCAAGCTCCATGTGAACGATGCCGGTGAGGACGAAACCCAACATTAGTATCGCGGGAACCGGGCGTCCGAGTTCCGCCCGCACGCCGTTGTAATCCTTGCGGAGCAAATCCAGCAACAACCAGGCGAACCCTATCGTGAGCGGGACGAGCGCCAAAGAGGTCAGATGAATGAGCCAGGCGTCGGTCGTTCCGAGCCGCGCCGAACCCAAATATCGCACCCGCCCGAGAGGGGTCCGCAGATCGCCAGCGTCATCAGCCATTGCGATGCTCCCTCACCGAACCGCGTAACCGATGGACCAGACGACGATCGTCAATATGAAACCCCCGATCAGCGTCGCCCAGGCCATTTGATCGCGCAGCGGGGCGTCCAATCCGTAGCCGGCGTCCCAGATAATATGCCGAACGCCGCCGATGAGGTGATGAAAGAGCGCCCACGAGAAGCCGAACAGCACGAGCCGTCCGAGGAACGACTCGATGAATCCTGAAAAGACAGCAAAGGTCGCCGCGTCCGCCGACGCGGCGACCAGAAACCAGGCGAGCATGAGGACGCCGACGTAGAGCGCGGCCCCACTGAGGCGATGGGCGAACGACATCGCCATCGTCATGGTCAGACGATAAACGCTCAGATGCGGCGATAGCGGTCTCGGACGTCGCTTGCCGGGGGCAGCGTCTGTCGTCGCCATTCAATGATGTCCTACAACTGGTGTTCGGCGAGCGTTTTAGACTGCTCGCCGGGCGCCCGCAACGTTTGGCGTCTTCGCCTAACGTTCAACGGCGATTTTTCGCCCTACGCCTTGAGCGCAGCCTCGACTTCCGCGCGCGACGGCGGATCGGAGCCCTTGCGGGTGCAGGTGATCGCGGACGCGGCCGCCGCGAAACGCAGCCATTTCTCGAGTTCGCTGCGACTCGGGGCCGGCGCATCGGCGCCCAACGCATGATCGCGGTCCATCGCCGAGAGCAGGGCGGACATGAAGCTATCTCCCGCGCCGACCGTGTCGACGACCTCGACCTTGGGCGCCGGAAGCTCAATTCGCTCTTTGCCAAGGACGGCGAGCGCGCCGCGCTCGCCAAGCGTCGCCACGCAAAATCGCGGGCCCGATTTTGCCCAGGCCGCGAGGCTTTCCTCGATCGGGCGGTCAGGGTAGAGCCACAGGAGGTCTTCCTCGCTCGCCTTGACCACGTGCGCGAGGGCAACCTGCCGCTCGACCAGAAGAGTCACCGGGTCGCGGTCGGGAGTCACCAAGGGGCGGATGTTGGGGTCGAAGCTGACGGTTGCCTGGCGGCGAGCGGCCGTTTGCGCCGCGACCACCGATGGCCCGTGGCGAGCGTCGACTGCGGCGACAGATCCGACGTGCAAGTGGCGGGCCCCCTTGGGCCACTCGGCGGGAAACGGCCAGGGGCCGTCAAAGGCCGTGGCGTCGAGGTAAAACGAGTAGCGCGAGCCGGTCTTTGCGGTTCCGCGCATGACGAAGGCGAGCATGGTCGGCCTGACGTCGCGGGCGACGAAACCGAGGTCCACGCCGTTGGCGACGAGGGACGCCGCGAGCGCTTCCCCATTGCCGTCGGCGGAAATGCGGGAGACGAATGCTGTCCGCGAGCCGAGGCGCGCCAAGCCGATCGCCACGTTGTACGGCGAACCTCCAAGCACGGCGTCGTAGGCGCTCGCCCTGACCGGATCGGGGATGAGGTCGATCAGCGCCTCGCCGGAGATTAGGATCATCGATGCTTCCCCCCTTCGGCTTGCCTGCGCAGTTCAGGCGAGCGTATAGGCCGTTTTCACCGTCGTGTAGAATTCGGCCGCGTAGCGTCCCTGCTCGCGCGGTCCGAGGCTTGAGCCTTTGCGCCCCCCGAACGGGGCGTGATAGTCGACGCCCGCCGTCGGCAGATTGACCATCACCATGCCCGCCTCCGCATTGCGCTTGAAGTGCGAGGCGCGCTTAAGGCTCGTCGTGCAGATGCCGGCGCAAAGCCCGAAATCGGTGTCGTTGGCGATCGCCAGCGCATGATCGTAATCGCGCGCTGGGATCATCGCCGAGACGGGACCGAAAATCTCTTCGCGCGCAATGCGCATCGTATTGTCGGCGTCGAGGAACAGCGCCGGCGCCATGTAGAAGCCGGGGGCCTGACGATTGAGCCGCTCCCCTCCAAGGGCCAGTTTCGCGCCTTCGCTTTGGCCGATCTCGACGTATGAGAGGTCCTGATCGAGCTGCGTCTGATCGACGACCGGCCCGATATGGGTTCCAGCCTTCAGTGCGTCGTCAACGACGAGCCGGCGCATGCGCTCCATCAGCGCCTCGGCGAAGCGACTGTAGATCGGTTCCTCGACAATGAGGCGCGAGGACGCGGTGCAACGCTCGCCGGTCGAGAAATAGGCGCCGTTCACCGCGCATTCGACCGCGTTGGCGAGATCGGCGTCGGCGAGGACCACCAGCGGGTTCTTGCCGCCCATTTCGACTGCGACTTGCGCATAGCGCTCGCGCAGGCGGCGGCGACGCGGCGTCCGGTTGCGACAGAGCCAGTGAACGAGACAGCGTCGACCCGACTGTCGTCGAGGATCGCCTGCCCGACCACCGAGCCGCGCCCCATGACCAGGTTGAAGACGCCCTTCGGCGCGCCGGCCCGCACGATGATCTCGGCAAGCGCGTGGGCCGAACCCGGCACGAGGTCCGCCGGCTTGAAGACGACAGCGTTGCCGTACGCAAGCGCCGGCGCGATCTTCCAGGAGGGAATTGCGATCGGGAAGTTCCAAGGCGCGATGATTCCGATGACGCCGACCGGCTCGCGCGTCGCCTCAATATCGACGTTCGCGCGTACGCTGGCGAATTTCTCGCCGGGAATTCTCAGCGTCTCCCCGGCGAAGAAATCGAAGATCTGGCCGGCCCGGGCCGCCTCTCCAATTCCTTCGGCAAGCGTCTTGCCCTCCTCACGAGAGAGCAGGCGACCAAGTTCATCGCGCCGCGCGAGGATTTCGGTCGAGACGCGCATGAGAATGTCATGCCGCTCCTGCGGCGTTGTGCGCGCCCAAGCGGGAAAAGCGGCATGTGCGGCCTCGATCGCGGCGCGCGTCTGCGCGGCGTCGGCCTGCGCGTATTCGCCGATGACGTCGTTGGTGTCCGAAGGGTTGATGTTGCGGGTGACGGCGGCGCCGACCACCCATTCGCCAGCGATATAATTTTTGTGCGGCGCGCTCATTCCACCTCCCCGACTTGTCGCGAGACTTTGTCCGCCGGCCGCGTTCAAATCAACCCCCGCCGGGCGAGATTGCGCATCAGCGCGCCAGCGCCAAATGTCCAGCGCTCGCATTCCGCGCAGGGTCGCATCCGGTTCACGAGCCGCCCGAGCTTTTCGGCGCTGATCGTGACGATATCGCCGGTCTTGTGCGTGAATCCCATTCCCGGGGCCCCTCTGTCGGCGACCGGCGCGAACATCGTGCCAAGAAATAGAACGAATCCGTCAGGATACGCATGGTTTGCCCCGATCGTCTGTGCGACGATGTCGGCCGGATCGCGGCTGATTTTGGCCATCGACGATCCGCCTTCGAGCCGAAATCCGTCGTCGCCCTCGACGGTGAGGGAGATTGTCGTGCGGCGCACGTCGTCAAGCGTGAAGGTCGCGTCGAAAAACCGCAAGAATGGCCCGAGCGCGCAGCTTGCGTTCTGGTCCTTCGCCTTGCCGAGGAGGAGCGCCGACCGGCCCTCGAAGTCACGCAAATTGACGTCGTTGCCAAGCATCGCGCCAACGATCGCGCCTGTTGAGGCGACGGCGAGCGCGACTTCCGGCTCGGGGTTGTTCCAAAGCGAGGCGGGATGGTAGCCCGCGTCCCCGCCCGACCCAACCGCCGACATGGGCTGACTCTTGGTGAAAACCTCCGCGTCCGGCCCGATGCCGACTTCAAGGTACTGGGACCACGCCCCGTCCTTGATGAGCGTCTCCTTGAGGCGCATCGCCGCGGGTGAACCGGGCTTGAGCGCGCTGAGATCCTCGCCCAGGGCGCGCACGATCTCCTCGCGCGCTTTCGCCGCGCCCTCGCGGCTTCCCCGCGCGCGCTCCTCGATCACGCGCTCAAGCAGCGACTGGGCGAAAGTGACGCCGGCCGCCTTGATGGCCTGCAGGTCGATGGGCGCGAGCAGGCGCGGACCGGTCGGCGTGCCGCCCTCCGAGGACGTATGCGCGAGAATGTCGCCGAGGGCGCCGATGCGAGGGCCCTGAGAAGCGCGCAGCGCCTCGGCGGGCGACTGCGCTTCGCAGAGATCGCGCATCGTGGGGAACTCGGCGCTAATGTCAAAGACGCCCTCGCGCCTGACCGCCGACGACCGAAGGTCCGTCGACGTCGGGACGCCAAACGCGGGCGGCAAGGGCTCCGGCGTAACCGTCCGCCGGCAGTGTCGAGGCTTCGTGCAAAGCAATAGTCGCCATGGGACAGTCCGGATGCCCGTTTCAAGGATTGACGGAGTGGCGCCGCATCTTTAGCCTCTAACATGTCAGCGAAGCCAGGCGAAGCGCTTTGCCGCGTCCATGATGAGAGCACCGACTTGGGGAAGGACGCCCATTCAAAGGCGGACGCCGTGTACGGCGAATTGAAAGAAGCGATTCTCTCTGGCGCGCTGGAGCCCGGTTGTCTGATCGACAAGGCGGAATTGTGTGAAAGGCTCGGCGTTTCCCGCTTTCCGGTCTCCGCCGCGGTGAGCCGCCTGGCTTACGATCGCCTTGTCGATGTCGCCCCGCAGCACGGTTCGTTTGTCGCCCGGATTTCCCTCAACGAAGTTCGGGAACGCCTGTTTATCCGCAGCGCGCTTGAAGGAGAGATCGTCGCCGAGGCCGCGCGCCGGATGACGCGCGCGGACAAGAATGCGCTGGCGGCCAATCTCAAGGAAGAGGCCTCGGCAGTCGACAACGAGGACCGGACGACGTTCTATGTGCTGGATGTGGCGTTCCACCATATCTTCACCACCAGTCTCGGGATGGCGCGCGCCAGCGAGATTCTCGAGGGTCTGCGCGTCCATCTCGAGCGGGCGCGGAGACTTGCGATGTCTCCCCGCGGACGCCTGCGCGCGGCGTTTGACGAACATGCAGCGATCGTTGCGGCGGTTGAATCCGGCGACGCGGCCGGTGCGCGCGAAGCGATGAAGCGTCACCTCAGCATGACTGGAACGTTGTTGGAAACGTTGGCCAGAGAGCGGCCGGGACTGTTCTCGCCTTAAGTTGATCACCCCCAGCGGCGGACCAATCATGACAAAACCACGCGCCTTGCGTCTTGACGACTCGGACAACGTCATCATCGCCATCGACGAAATCCCTGCCGGGATCGAACCGACCGTGAGCGTCATCGCCCGCGAGCGCATCCCAAAGGGTCACAAGATGGCGGTCGCTGCGGTTGACGCGCGGCGCGCCAATTCGAAAGTTCGGGCAGATCATCGGCTTCGCTTCTCGCCCCATCGCCGCCGGCGAGTGGGTTCACGAGCACAATTGCGCGGTGAAGGAATTCGCGCGCGACTACCATTTCGGCGAGGACGCGCACCCCGAGGCCATATCGCCAGTCGAAAATCAGCCGACATTTCAGGGGTTTCGGCGGCCGAATGGCAAGGTCGGGACGCGCAACTATATCGCGATCCTCACTTCGGTGAATTGCTCGGCGACTGTCGCGCGCCTGATCGCAAAGGAAGTCGAACGTTCGGGAATTCTCGCCGACTATCCCGACATCGACGGAATCATCGCGCTGGTGCATGGCACGGGATGCGGGATCGCCGCGAGGGGCGAGGGCTTCGACGCCCTGATGCGAACCCAATGGGGCTATGCCGGGAATCCCAACATCGGCGCGACGTTGATGGTCGGTCTTGGCTGCGAAGTGTTCCAGATCGGCCGCATGAAGGAGGAGTACGGCGTCGTCGAGGGCGAGGGGTTCCAAAGCCTCACGATTCAGGCGACGGGCGGCACGCGGAAGACGGTCGAAGCTGGCGTCGAGCGCGTCAAGGCGATGCTGCCTTCGCTCGGTCGGGCGCGAAGGACGCCGGCGCCGGCGAGCGAACTCACGCTCGCGCTTCAGTGCGGCGGGTCGGACGGCTATTCGGGGATCACCGCCAATCCCGCGCTGGGCGCCGCGGCGGACATTCTCGTGCGCAACGGCGGCACGGCGATCCTCTCGGAGACGCCTGAGATATACGGCGCCGAGCATCTGTTGACGCGCCGCGCCGCCACCCCCGAGATCGGCCACAAACTCGTCGAGCGCATCCGCTGGTGGGAGGCCTACTGCGCGCGCAGCGGCGGCGAAATGAACAACAATCCCTCGCCCGGCAACAAGGCGGGCGGATTGACCACGATCCTCGAGAAGTCCCTCGGCGCCGCGGCCAAGGGCGGCACGACCACCCTCAACGAAGTTTACCAATACGCCGAACCGGTGACAGCGAAGGGCTTCGTATTCATGGATACGCCGGGCTACGACCCAGTGTCGGCGACCGGGCAGGTCGCTGGCGGCGCCAATGTGCTCGCCTTCACGACGGGGCGCGGCTCGGCTTACGGTTGCAAGCCAACCCCGTCAGTCAAGCTTGCGACCAACAGCGATGTCTATCGCAAGATGATCGAGGACATGGACATCAATTGCGGCGACGTTCTCGACGGCGTCTCGATCGCCGACAAGGGCAAGGAGATCTTTGGCAAGCTTCTCTCGGTCGCGTCGGGCGAACGGACAAAGTCCGAGCGATTGGGTTATGGCGACGCCGAGTTCACGCCCTGGCAAATCGGAGCCACGATGTGACGAGCAGGGCGGCGCTCCTCTTCGACCTTGACGGCACGCTTGTCGATAGCGACCCCCAGCACCTGGCGGCGTTCCAGCGTGTTTTCGCGCCCTTTGGGATCGTCCTTGATCAGGAGGCGTACGAGCGAGACGTCATGGGCGCGTCGAACGAGTTGATCAGCAAAGTGTTTCTCTCTCATCTGACGCCCGACCAGCAGCGGGCCGCCCTCGACGACAAAGAAGAGGCCTATCGTGCGGGCCTTGGCGACATCGAGCCTATCGCCGGCGCGGTGGAGCTGCTCGACTACGCCGATCGGCGTGGGCTGAAGAGTGCGGTGGTCACCAATGCGCCGCGCGCCAACGCCGAAACGGTGCTGTCCGCGCTCGGCCTCCAAGCCCGGCTCCCGATCGTCGTGATCGGTTCGGAACTCGCGCGCTCAAAACCCGACCCGATGCCCTATCTGAAAGGCCTCGAACTGACCGGCGCGCTCAGCTCCTGCTCGGTCGCCTTTGAGGATTCTTTTTCAGGGGTTCGAGCGGCTACGGCCGCGGGCCTTGCCGTCGTCGGATTGACAACGACCTTGAACGCTGCCGCGCTGATCGGCGTTGGCGCGACGATCGCCGCAAACGACTTCACCGATCCGCGCATTTTCACGCTGATCGAGGAGCGCCTGGGCGCGGACCACGACAAGGGAGCGCGCGCATGAGGCTCACGCAATTCATCGACGAGAATGGCAAACGAGCGCTCGCCGTCACCGCGCGGGGCGAGAGCCGGTTGGTCAAGGGCGCGCGCACGACTTTGGATCTCGCGCGCCGGGCGATCGCGGAAGGCGTCTCGCTGCGCAAGTTGATCGCCGATCGCGGCGTCGGCAAGCCGGTCGATCTTGCTCGCGCGCTCAAGGAGCGGCGGGTGCTGGCCCCGATCGATCACAAGGATCCCGCGCATGTCCTCGTGACCGGGACCGGGCTCACCCATCTGGGCTCTGCTGAGGGACGCGACCGGATGCACAAAGATCTCGCCGATCCGTCGAAGCTAACCGACTCGATGCGGATGTTCAGACTTGGAATCGAGGGCGGCAAGCCGGGCCGGGGCGAATCCGGGGCCCAGCCGGAGTGGTTCTATAAGGGCGACGGCTCAATCCTCGTCGCTCCCGAGGGCGAACTGCCAAGCCCGGCGTTCGCGCTCGACGGCGGAGAGGAGCCCGAGATCGTCGGCATCTATATGATCGATGAGGCGGGCGGGCCGGTGCGCATCGGCTTTGCGCTGGGCAACGAGTTTTCCGATCATGTGACCGAACGCCAGAACTACCTCTGGCTTGCGCATTCCAAGCTGCGGCCCGCGAGCCTCGGCCCGGAGCTGCTGATCGGCGATCTGCCGTCCGACGTCAACGGCGTGTCGCGCATCCGCAGGGGCAGGGAAGTGATCTGGGAAAAGGCCTTTCTGTCAGGCGAGCAGAACATGGCCCACTCGATCGCCAACCTCGAAGCGCATCATTTCAAATACGCCCTGTTTCGGCGGCCGGGCGACGTCCACGTGCACTTTTTTGGGACCGCCACTCTGTCGTTTGCCGACGGCGTGCGAACGCAAAAAGGCGATGTGTTCGAAATCGAATCTGAGCCGTTCGGTCTGCCGCTACGCAATCGGCTCGCAACGGAGCGAGCCGGCAAAGCGAAAGTGCGGGCGCTTTAGAGCAAGATGCGCTCGGATGGAATCCGCGCGGGAAGACGCCATCTTTCGACAAAACAATCGCAAGCGGCGATGGCGCCTACCCCAAGCCGACGTGGCGCGGACCCCAAATCCATCCCAACTTTTCGCAAGGGCGCGCCCATTGCGGAATTGAGCAATCCCAAGCGCTTAGTCGCTGCGAGACTGCGAGATGACCCTGGTGGGACAATTCTCTCCTCAAGGTCTCTCCCAGTGAATTGCGCCCAATCCATGCGCCCGTCGTATTCTGGATTATCGAATAAACGGGTTCGATTGGCAAGAAAATGTTATTTTTTTTCGCAGCTGTCGCCGTCGCAAGCAGCTCAGAGCCCACGCGCCGCAGAACGAAATTTTCAAACTGAGACAGACACTACCCTCTAGACACACGGCCTGAAGGTCAGCGCGTCTCTTTGGGACGCGCCTTTCCCCAGAGTGGGTAGCGCTAATCCCCCATAACGCTCGCGCGCGCTCGCTGCCACCAGCCGGTGCGCCGCGGACGTGGCGGCTCATCGGCGGCGGGCGAGGTTTCGGGCGCAGGTTGCGACGCTTTCTCGGCCCGTCCTGCCTCGGCGGACGCCTCGCGATTTGTCGTGGGTTCCGGCCCGACGGTCACGTGTTCGGGCGTTAGCGTCGCGATCGGCTCCAGCGCCTCGGCGGACGCGTCCGGCTCGAAGGACAAGAGCGATCTTGACCCAAAATCCAGCTCGGGCTCGGGCGCGGACTGCCCGCCCGGCGGTGTGTTGGGCAATTCAATCGGCGTTGGACCGCTCGCTTGGCGGGGCGCACGGTCTTCGCGTGGAGAGAAGCGGTCCCGGCCGCCGCGCGAGCGCCTCGGGCGACGATTGCGCTCTTCGCCACTGCGCTGGCTGTCGCTGTCGCTCGTCGGCACTTCGAGATCGCCGCCGATTTCCGCCACAACCGCCAACCCGTCGTCTGTCGGCTGCGGCGCATCCTGCGCAGGACTGTCGCCGAAGGACCGCTCGCCGCCGCGTCGCCGTCGCCGTCGCCGTCGCCGTCGGGCGACCTCGGCTTCTTCCGGGGTCGCGGCGCCCTCGCGCTCGCGTGCGGCCGAGACGTCTTCCGCCGCGC
This sequence comes from uncultured Alphaproteobacteria bacterium, assembly GCA_963839185.1. Lineage (GTDB taxonomy): Bacteria > Pseudomonadota > Alphaproteobacteria > Rhizobiales > Beijerinckiaceae > Roseiarcus. The sequence continues at coordinate 56,641 of CAWIUD010000037.1, forward strand.
TGTCGTCCTCGCTCAGCGTTTCAAGGTCCTCTTCATCCTCCTCTTCGAACGGCGCCGGCTCTTCGACAATCGTCTCGATGCTTTCGGCCGGCATTCGCGGCGCGTCGCTTTCTGCTTTGACTCCAGTCGCCAGCTCGCCCCGCTCGAGTGCGTGATAATTGGCGCCGGTCAGCGTATCATCCGCTTCGACAACGATCGCCACCCCGAACCTGCGCTCGAGGTCGCGTAGATTCGCGCGTTTCTGATTCAGGATGTAGAGCGCGACGGGGGTGCGGGTTCGCACCACGATATCGTGCGTGGAGCTCTTGATCAGCGCGTCTTCGAGCACTCGCAAAACGTGCAATGCGATCGACGCGGTCGATCGCACGACGCCCGCGCCTTGGCAGTGCGCGCAGACGACGGTCGATCCTTCCAGGACTCCGGTGCGTATGCGCTGGCGCGACATTTCGAGCAAGCCGAAGTGCGAAATGCGGCCGACCTGGATGCGCGCACGGTCGTTTTTGAGCGCATCCTTGATCCGCCGCTCGACCGAGCGATTGTTGCGCGACTCCTCCATATCGATGAAGTCGACCACGATGAGCCCGGCAAGGTCGCGCAGCCGGAGCTGACGCGCAATCTCGTCGGCCGCTTCAAGGTTGGTGCGCAACGCTGTGTCTTCAATATTGTGCTCGCGGGTCGATCGACCCGAGTTGACGTCAATGGCGACCAGGGCCTCGGTCTGGTTGATCACGATGTAGCCGCCGGACTTCAACGTCACATGGTTCGAGAACATGGCGTCGAGCTGCGCCTCCACTCCGGCCTTGGCGAAGACCGGCAGGGTGTCGCGATAAAGCTGAACGCTGTTGACGTGGCTGGGCATCAGGAGCCGCATGAACTGCTTGGCTTCGCGATAGCCGATCTCGCCCGCAACCACGATCTCCTCGACCTCCTTGCTGTAAAGATCGCGAATCGCGCGTTTGATCAGCGAGCCTTCCTCGTAGACTAGGGTCGGCGCGCTGGAGGCGAGGGTCGTCTCGCGCACCGTTTCCCACATCCGCAGCAAATATTCGAAATCCCGCTTAACCTCGGCCTTGGTGCGCGAGGCCCCCGCGGTACGCAGTATGACCCCCATGCCCTCGGGCACGTCGAGCTCTTCGGCGATTCCCTTCAATCGACTGCGGTCCTGGGCATTGGTTATCTTGCGTGAAATGCCGCCGCCGCGCGCGGTATTGGGCATCAAGACCGAATAGCGTCCCGCAAGCGACAGGTAGGTGGTCAGAGCCGCGCCCTTGTTGCCGCGCTCTTCCTTGACGACTTGCACCAGCAGAACCTGCCGGCGCTTGATGACTTCCTGAATTTTGTACTGGCGCCGCAGACGCGTTGGCCGGCGTGGAACCTCCTCGAGCGCGTCGCCGCCGATCTGCTCGACCGGTTCGCCTTCGTCATCGCCGCGCTGCATTGGGCTCGACGCGATTAGCTCCTCCGAGCCGCCTTCCAGAGTTGTGACTTCATGGTCGTCGTCTCGGGCGCTCTCATCCCGAACGCTTTCGTTCTGCGAGTTGCCGAGGCTGACGCCTTCGTCTGATCTGCCTATCCCGGTCGGCGCCTCAGCAGCCGAGACCGGTTCCGTTCGCGCCATCGATTTGTCGGGCAAATCTGTGCCTGAGCGGTCGTCGGGCTGGTCGTTCACGGCCACGAGCTCCGGAGAAGCGGGCGGCTCCTCCGCATGATTTTCCCATGTGCCGCCGGAGAGGGGTGCGGGCTCGGTTTCTTCGTTGGAGCTCACGATCGATGGCGCCGGCTCGGCCCCGTCCGGTCCGCGGTCATCCGCTATCGCGGATTCCGACAGCGTCTCCCCCTCTTCGGCGCGCGCGACCGCCCCGGAATGACGTGGGCGACGATGGCGGCGGCTGCGTCTTTCCCCGTTGGTTTCTTCATCCTCTTCGCGCTGGGATAACGCCTCTTCCTCGAGAAGCGCCTGCCGATCGGCGACTGGAATTTGATAATAATCCGGATGTATTTCGGAGAAAGCGAGAAAGCCGTGCCGATTGCCGCCGTAGTCGACGAACGCAGCCTGGAGCGACGGCTCCACGCGGGTCACCTTGGCGAGGTAGATATTGCCGCGCAGAGGCCGCTTGCTTGCCGACTCGAAGTCGAATTCCTCGACGCGGTTACCTCGCAGGACTACCACCCGGGTCTCTTCCGGGTGCGAAGCGTCGATGATCATTTTGTTGGCCATGGAAAACTCTCTCGCCGCGCGTAAGAATCCGCTGCGACGGCCGAGAGGGCCGTCCGACAGCGCCGCGCGCGGCGTCTATGTTGGAGGTTGATGAAAATCGAAATTGGGAAACAGGCCGGGGCGCCGCTGAAAGGGGCTGCCGAAACGCAACTTCCGTCTCAAGACTCGACGCCGCGACAGTCGCCGCCGACCAGCTTCGGCGTTGCAACCGGGAGATCATGAACCTGAATCCAAGGCGTAACACGACCTGTCGCCAATTTAAGGGCGCCTCATGGCGCCGGCGTCACGATTCAGGCCGCGCCCCCAGCATTCGTCGGACTGGTCGCTGCGTTGCTTTGAGTTCCCAAACCCCCGCGCGCCCGCTCGCCGTCGGATAAAAATTGGCGAGCGACGCGACGGGCCGACAACCTACCTCGGCGGCAATCCGCTCGGGCTCCAGGCCGTCTCGCGACGGCCCCGGCGCGCGCCTTGCTCACCAACGAGCAAGCCAGCCCCGCAGACTCGGTCCGAATTCGTAACGCTCCATAAATAGGCGCCGCCCGGCTTGTTGGCAAGTTATTTTCCTGGCTCGGCTTTGTTCCCGGCCGCCCGTTGGATCGGCGAGCGATTGCCCGCCTCGATCCCGCTAACTGTTTCTAAAGCATTTACCGGGCTCATTTTCGCGGAGCGGCGTTTTGCTGGTCCGGCCGCACGACACGCCAGGGAGTCGCCAATTGCGTTCCGCCTATCCTTCGCTCTATAGCTCTAGGACGCGCGGGACCGAGGGGAACGGAATGGCGCGAACGAAACAGCTGGCGGCCCTCCCGGTCCTGATGATGGTGGTGGCGCTTTCGTCTCCCAGCCGGGCGACGGAGGTCGGTCCGGCGGTCGCAGTCGACGTCCGCCTCGCGCAGGACGCGAACCTGGCAAGATTGGTGTTCGACCTCTCGCGGCCGGTAGGCGCCAGCGCCTTCGCTTTGGCTTCGCCCGACCGCATCATCGTCGATCTGTCTCAGGTCAACTTTCAGCTCGATCCATCCGTCGGCCGCGGCAATGCTGCGAGCGATGTTCCGATCGTCAAGGCGTTTCGCTTTGGTCTGCTGTCGCCGGGCAAGTCGCGCATCGTGATCGACCTCGCGCGCACGGCGTGCCCGACCCAGCTCTCGACGAGTCCGATCGCCGAGGGCGCCCCGGCCGCGCGTCTCACGATCGAATTGAAGCCGTGTGACGCCGCGGCTTTCGCGACCCTCGTCCGCTCCGCCGCGAATCCAATCGCGAGCGTTGGGGCGGCGGCGTCCCCGGTACTGCCGGTGATCGTTCTCGATCCGGGGCATGGCGGCGCAGACGGCGGCGCCCGGGGTCTCGGCGGCGTCGAGGAAAAGACGTTGGTCTATGACTTCTGCAGCGAACTCAAGCGCCAGCTCGACGCCACGAAGCGCTTCACAATCACGATGACTCGCGACGGCGACCAATATGTCGATCTCGACGATCGCGTCCAGATCGCACGGGTGGCCAACGCATCGCTGTTCGTCTCCGTCCATGCCGATACATTGAGCGACGCGGCTGAGGTCAGCGGCTCGACCGTCTATACCGCCGCCGATCGGGCTTCCGACGCCGAGGCGGCTCGTATCGCCGCGCGAGAGAATGCGGCCGGCAGGGCGCCGACCCAGGGCAAGCAAGCGGACGACCCGGGCGTCGCCGACATCTTGTTCGACCTGAAGCGCCGGGAAACCCGCGCCTACGCTCATATCTTTTCGCGTGGCCTCGTTGACAGCCTGCGCGGCGCGGCCAAGCTCAATCGCAATCCGGAACGCTCAGCGGGATTCGTGGTGCTGAAGGCGCCCGAATTTCCGTCGGTGCTGGTCGAGCTTGGCTACCTCTCGAATGCGCAGGACGTCCGGGCTCTGAGCTCCGCCGAATGGCGATCCAAGGCGGCCGCGGCGATGGTCAAGGCGATCGACGCCTTCTTTGCCGGGCCGGCGAAGCCAGGAAACGCTTCGCCGAACGAGGCTGGGGTGGCGCTTACAAGCGGGCAAGAGGGCGCGCCAGCGGGACATTGAGACTTGCGCGAAATGACTCTCCTGGGCTATTGCGACGTCCGGCTTCGGCGTGGGATCCGCGCGCCTATCATAGATTTGCCTTAGTCGAGATAGACAGGGGTCAAGTCGGCGCGCGTTGAAGAGAAACCGGGCGACGGCTGTGAGAGGGTCCGACGATTGTCATGCACGCGCCTTCGGACAGGGCGCCCTCTGGTAAAGTTCGTCTCGGCGCCTCGAGCGCTCGCTGACGGGCGCTAAGGAAGGCTTCGATCGACAGATGCGAGGAATCGCCCGAATAATCGGCTTCGCATTCGCGACCGGCGCGATGGTCTTCGTGCTGGTCGCCGCGGTCTTTGCCGGCGTCGTGTGGAAGTACGAGCAGGATTTGCCGGACTACACCCAGCTCAAGAATTATGAGCCGCCGGTCATGACCCGCGTTCACGCGGCCGACGGCAGCCTGCTCGCCGAATATTCCCGCGAACGGCGCCTCTATCTGCCGTCCTCCGCCATTCCCGACCTCGTCAAGGAGGCCTTCATATCGGCCGAGGACAAAAACTTTTATACCCATTACGGCGTCGATCCCGAGGGGATTATTCGCGCTGGCATGATTTACCTGCAGGGCTCGCGGCACATTCAAGGGGCCTCGACCATCACGCAGCAGGTGGCGAAGAACTTCCTCCTCAACTCGGACCGAACCTTCGACCGGAAGATTCGCGAAATTTTGCTGAGCATGCGGATCGAGTCGGCCTATTCGAAGGATAAAATCCTCGAACTTTATCTCAACGAGATCTATCTCGGACTCTCAAATTACGGCGTCGCCGCCGCGGCCCTCAATTATTTCGACAAGTCGGTGCATGAGCTGACTATCGCCGAGGTCGCCTATCTTGCAGCGTTGCCGAAAGAGCCGAGTTCACTCAATCCGTTTCGCGATCATGATCGCGCGATCGAGCGGCGCAACTACGTCATCGGGCGCATGGCGGAGGATGGCTATATCACCGCCGATCAGGCGCGGCAGGCCCGGGCAGAACCCTTGGGGGTCAATCCGCGCGTTCTCACGCCCAATTCGATCGCCGCCGGGTTCTTCGCCGAAGAGGTCCGGCGCGAATTGTCGGAGCGCTATGGCGAGCAGAAGCTCTACGAGGGCGGCCTGTCCGTTCGTACGACGCTCGACCCGAAAATCCAGTTGATGGCGCGCAAGGCGCTGGTCGACGGCCTCGTCCGGTTTGACGAGGCGCACGGGTGGCACGGTCAGGTGAAGTCGATTGACCTCGGTCAGGACTGGGGCGTTCCGCTGGCCGATATTCCCGCATACGGCGATATCAAGCCCTGGGTTCTGGCGGTGGCGCTCGACGTCAACGATACGGCGATTCGCATCGGGTTGCAGCCCGAGCGAGACAAATCAGGCGCGATCGTCGCCGATCGCCAGACGGGAGTCGTCACGCTCGACGGGATGCGCTGGACGGGGCGCAGGCCGAGAGGCCTCGTCAAACCCGGCGATGTCTTTTACGTCGAGCCGGTGATCGGGCGCGCTAGCGAATATCGGCTGCGCCAAATTCCCGAAGTGTCCGGCGCATGCATCGCGATGGATCCGTTCACCGGCCGCGTCCTGGCTATGGTCGGCGGCTTCTCGTTCGATCAATCGGAATTCAACCGGGCGACGCAGGCTCAGCGGCAGCCGGGCTCCTCGTTCAAGCCCTTCGTCTACGCGGCGGCGCTCGACAACGGCTATACGCCGTCCTCAACTCTTCTCGACGAGCCGGTCTCGATTGACGTAGGCAACGGCCAAATCTGGACGCCAGAAAATTTCGAAGGCAAGTCCAGCGGGGCGCATACGTTGCGATTCGGCGTCGAGCATTCGATCAACCAAATGACGGTCAGGCTGGCGCGCGACATCGGCATGCCGCTGATCGTCGAATACGCCAAGCGCTTCGGCATCTACGACAACTTGCCGCCGTTCCTGTCGATGTCGATCGGCGCCGGCGAGACCACAGTCCTGCGCATGATCACCGGCTATTCGATGTTCGACAACGGCGGCAAGCGCGTGAAGGCGACTCTGATCGACCGCATCCAGGACCGTTGGGGCAATACGATCTATAAGCACGACGAACGCATCTGCGAAGATTGCGACGCGCCGACATGGAACAATCAGCCCGAGCCGCAGCTGATCGACAAGCGCGAACAAGTGATTGATCCGCTGACCGCCTATCAGATTACTTCGATCATGCAGGGCGTGATCGAGCGCGGCACCGGCATTGCGATCAAGGAGGTGGGCAAGCAGCTTGCCGGCAAGACCGGCACCACCAATGATGCGAAGGATCTGTGGTTCGTCGGATTCTCGCCGAACCTCGCGTTCGGCGTGTTCATGGGCTACGACAAGCCACGTTCCTTGGGCGGCAGCGCGCAGGCGGCGCTCTACACCGCGCCCATCTTCCGCGACTTCATGAAAATGGCGCTCAAGGATACGCCTGATACGCCGTTCCGTATTCCGCCAGGCATCAAGCTGATCTCGGTTGATGTCCACTCCGGGATGCGCGCAACAGGGCCTGGCACGATCATGGAGGCGTTCAAGCCCGGAACCGGGCCGCCCGACACCTACAACGGCGGCGGCGGTGGCGGCGAGGCGGTTCAGTCTTCCGCCAGGTCCGAGAGCGAGCAATCGGTTGGATCCGGGACCGGCGGGCTCTATTAGGAAGCGGCCATGCGGCGCCTCGCCTACCGCGCTACGGCGCCTCCGAATCGCCCGATCAGTCGGGCCAACGGATTAGCAGGTTAGATTATGCGCGCCGAAGCCGAGCAACTGGTCGAGACGATCAGGCAGTCCATCGGACTGCTGAGGAGGCATCTTTGACGTTGAGACAGCGACGCGACGTCTAGCCGAACTGAACGCCAAATCCGAAGATCCAAATCTCTGGAACGATCCGGGGGCCGCGCAGAGCATAATGCGCGAGCGCACGATCCTCGAGGATCGTCTGGGCTCACTCGCAAAAATGGAGCGCGATCTCGATGACGCGAGCACGCTCGTGGAACTCGGCGAGGCTGAAGGCGACGAGGGCGCCGAGGCCGAGGGCATAGCCGCCCTGAAGGCGCTCAACGCCGAAGGTGAGCGGCGACAGCTCGAAGCGCTGCTGTCGGGCGAAGCGGACGCGAACGACAGCTATGTCGAAATCCACTCGGGGGCCGGAGGCACCGAGAGCTGCGACTGGGCGCGAATGCTGTTGCGAATGTACGCGCGTTGGGCCGAGAGGCGAAAGTTCGAGGTCGATCTCGTCGAGGAGACTGCGGGCGACGAAGCCGGCATCAAGTCGGCGACGATCGTCGTCAAGGGCCACAACGCTCACGGCTGGCTGAAGACCGAGTCAGGCGTGCACCGCCTCGTCCGCATCTCGCCTTTCGATTCCAACGCTCGCCGGCATACCAGCTTTGCCTCGGTGTGGGTCTATCCGGTCGTCGACGACCGCATCCAGGTCGACATCAACGAAAGCGATTGCCGCATCGACACGTATCGCGCCTCCGGCGCGGGCGGTCAGCACGTCAACAAGACCGAATCAGCCGTTCGCATCACCCACTTGCCGACCGGAATCGTCGTCGCGTGCCAATCGGAACGCTCCCAGCACAAGAACCGGGCGACGGCCTGGAACATGCTGCGCGCACGCCTTTACGAGCTTGAACTGGAGAAGCGAGAGGCCAAGGTCAACGCCGATGCGGCGTCCAAGACCGATATCGGCTGGGGCCATCAGATTCGCTCTTACGTGTTGCAACCCTATCAGATGGTCAAGGATTTGCGCACCGGCCACGTCTCGGGCTCGCCCGCGCGACGTGCTCGACGGCGATCTCGACCCATTCATGGAGGCTTCGCTCGCGCAGCGTCTGTCCGGCCGAACGGTCGCGGTCGAGGACGTAGATTGACTTTTAGCGTGAGCCCGGGCGGCGCGGCGGCTTAGGTCCGGGCCAGCGCGGCAACATGCGCGTGAGCACGTCGTCGCGGTCGATCAGATGGTGCTTCAGTGCGCCGGCTGTATGCAGCGCGACGAGGAATAGTATCGACCACGCCGTCAGCTTGTGAGCGAGCGCCCCCGCCGCGAAAAGCGTGGCGTCGGGCTGAGCGATGTTCGGAACGACGAATAGATTGAAGAATCGAGTTGGGATCGGCAGGGGCGACGCCGAGACGACCAGCCACCCGGAGACGATCGCGCCGATCGTCAAGATGTAAAGCGAAGCCTGGATGATGGTGGCGAGGCGACGTTCCCAGCCGGAAAACCGAGGAGCCGGAGCGACGGCGGCGATGCGTCCACCGAGCCGCGCGGCCGTCAGAGCGAGCGCTACGAAGCCGAAAGACTTATGCCACTGATATAGGTCGAATGTCCGGGCGGCCCCGAGACCGCCATAAACCATCATCCACCCGAGCGCGATCAGCGCCAGAATGATTGCGGCCCCCATCCAATGGAGCGCGATCGTGAACCCGGTCCAGCGCGCGGGCCGGGGCTTTCCGATCAAAGTTCCGCCGCTTCACTCGAGATCACGAGTTCGACCTCACGCGAGACCAGGGGAAAGCCCGAATTCATGCCGAATGCGAGCCGGTCTATGCTTGTTTTCGCCATGAAATCAAGCCGGTGCGGGCCGCCGCCGCTGTCGCGGCGAACCGTCACATCAACACTGAGCGGCTTGGTCACCCCGAGCAGCGTCAATTCACCGCTCACCCGAACCGTGTGGTCGTCGATCTTTTCGACCGAATTCGAGACGAAATCGATCGATGGAAAGTGGGCTGCGTCGAGGAAAGCCACTGAGCGCAGGTAATCGTCGAAGGACGTTGAGCCGACGTCCACCGACTGCGATTGCACATGAAACGCCACGCTGCTTTTGTCGGGATTATTGAGGTCGACGGAGATGCGGCCGTCGAAATGCCGGAACTCTCCTTGCGTGCGGGGATACCCAACCGCATCGATAGCGAAGGCGATATGCGTTCGTGAGGGATCGATCCGCCAATTTGCCGCGGCGACGGCGCGCCCCTGCGACTGGGCAAAAACGCCGAGGGTCAGGCGCCGCGCAAAGAAGGCGCGCGGCGCAGCGAAACTTGTTGCGGGTCGTCATGGCTTTCCACCTGTCGTTGTCAGCCTCCGCCCCTGAACATTTCAGCTCCGCTGCTTATTCGACTCGGCGACTTCGAACGCCTGCGCCAACGCAGCCGTTTGCGGCGCATTTCAAAATCGCGCTTCGAGCGTCTGCGCAAGGGCGGCGACCCGCTCTTCGGGCATGCGGCCGATCACCAGGAACCCGCGTCCGCCGTGCGACCATTCCGTGAGTGAAAACGACTCCCGTTTCTCCGTTCGCACCGGGGCGTCCGGTCTCCGGTCGTCGATAACGCAAAACAGCACTGGCGCTCCATTATCGTCGACGTAAGCGATCTCGCCAAGCGGCGAGCCGTCATAAACGAGAATGATGGCCGCCGTGAAGCGAAGCCCGGGAAGGGCGACACTATCGGGCGTCAGGTTTGCGCCCACCTTCGCGCCCAACGCGCTTAATTCCTTTGATTGCAGCGAAGCATCCGGGTTCAGGGGAGCAAAAGTTTCATTTGTATAGAGCTCCATGTATCCGGCCACCGCCGTGCGCCAATTGTCCTCCTCCTGAAGCAATCCAAGGCTGAGCGCTACCCACGCTGCGATGCCCGCCGCCAACAGACCGATCGCGAATGCCCGCCGCGAGCTCTCGCAGCGCGAGTTGCGCCGGTCGCCTCGCTGGCCCGAGCTCCAGACCGTCGACGGGAAGGGCGGTTCGCAGACGCGCGAGGGGCGCTTGTCCGAGCAGCGCCGCAAATGAATTGGCGATCGGCGCGCCAGCCGCTTGCAATTCGTCGTAGCGCTGCCGCAACTGCTCGTCCGTCGCCAAGCGCGCTAACAGGGCGCTTTTGGTGGCGTCGTCGAGTTCGTTGTCGATCAGAGCGACTAGGTCAGCGTCGTCCTCTGTCATCGTCCTGTTACACCCTCCTACTTAAGTTCCGCTAACGCCGACCGCGCGGCGGCGAGCCGGCTCATGATCGTGCCTATCGGAACGGCAAGCGCCGCCGCCGCTTCGGCATAGCTGTAACCTTCCCCGTACACGAGCAAGACGGTTTCGCGTTGCGCCTCTGGCAGCCGGCCAATTGCTCTCAACACCTGCGCGGCCATAATATTCGTTTCGACATCGCGCGCGCCGTCCGTCGACAGGACGTCTTCAGGATCCACGAAGCCCTGCCCCTCGCGGATACGCCGGGCGCGAACCTCATTGAGCCAGATCGATCGCAGAATGGCCATGAGCCAACGGTCCACCCTCGTTCCTGGGGTGAATTGCTCCGCCCGCTCGATCGCGCGCAAGCAGGTCGCCTGCACGAGATCGTCGGCCACGTCGCGCGCCCGCGACAGCACAAGCGCATAACGCCAAAGTCGCCCAAGGGAGGGTTCAAGCCCAGCCCGCACCTCGCGCCGGCTCGCTTCGCTCATCGCTCTATCAGATCATGACCGCGCCGCTCGTGAACGGGGGCGGCGCAGTTTATATCGATGGATATGACCAAAGCCAAACCCGTGGATGCGAATAATTTCGCGGCCTGAGTGTTTCTGAGGCTCGGCAGCCAACAAGAAGGATCAAGCAATGCGTGCTTTTCTTCGATCGCGTGACGAAAAGGGCCATGGTCTTGCCTCAGCGCTCCGTTGCGGAATTCTTGCCCTTGGCCTCGCGCTCGCGGCGCCTGCGGCGCTCGCCGCCGGCGGGGGCGGGGGAGGGGGCGGAGGCGGAGGCGGTGGCGGAGGAGGAGCGGGCGCCGGCGGGGGCGGAACGGGCGCAGCCGGGGCGAGCGGGTGGGGCGGCGAATCAAAACTCACGTGGAGGAGGACCTCACAACGTGCTTGCCCGGCCAAGTCTGGGACGTCAAGCACCACCGATGTCTCAGAGGCGCAGCGGCGTTCTCCCAGACGCGGAGATGACCGAATACGCGTATGCGCTCGCCAAGTCGGACCGATTCCAGGAAGCCCTCGACGTTCTCGACTTGCTCGATAATCCAAATACCCCGCGCGCGCTCAACTATCGCGGCTACGCCACGCGGAAGCTCGGACGTACTGAGGAGGGCATCGCCTACTATCTGAAATCGGTCGAGCTCGATCCGAATTATCCCCAGGTGCGGGAATACCTTGGCGAGGCCTATGTGATTCAGGGCAGGTACGATCTAGCCAAGGACCAATTGTCGACGATCGAAAAGCTTTGCGGATCGAAGGCATGCGAATATTACGAAGATCTCGCCGAGGCGCTGGAGGAAGCGCACGCGCTCTAATTTCGCGGTGTCGGAAGGAGTCGCACGATTTCGAGCCCGCGCTCCACACAGGACGACGCCTGGCCGGCCGCCGGCCAGGCGTTGGATTGGGACCTCGCGTTCCTGACCCGGTGGGCGGGACCGCTCATGGCTGGTCGCGCGCGTGATGTTGGCCGCGATATTCATCGTCGAAGGGCGCCGGCAAGATCGTGAGTTACGGCGACGTCGCCGGCTACATGCAGACGAACGGCGTCGATCCGCGCCTGTTGCCGCTTGTCATTCTCACTGAGTTCGGCGGGGGCGTGCTCGTGCTCGTCGGTCTGAAGACTCGGTGGGCGGCCGTCGCGCTCGGCGGATTCTGTCTCGTGACCGCGCTGCTCATTCATTGGCGCGCGGGAGAGATGATTGAAGTGCAGAAGAACGTCGCCATGGCCGGCGGTTTTCTGACTTTGGCGGTCTTTGGTCCAGGACCGTGGTCGCTCGAACTCCTGGCGCAGGCCGCGCCCGCTAGGAGCGCATCGCTTCAACTTCGCAGTTTGAGCATGATCTCGATCAGCAGCTTCGCCCGTCGCGAATATGGCGGCTGAAAGAACAGCTGAACGGTCGACAATGGCCCCTGCCGGAACACTGGCCTCAGCTTCGAGAACGTATCGAAGCCCTCCCGGCCATGATAGTGCCCGATGCCGCTCGCGCCGACCCCGCCGAACGGCAGATGGTGCTGGGCGATATGCAGCATCGGTTCGTTGACCGCGACGCCTCCCGACATCGTGCGCGAGATGAAAAAGTCCCGCGTGCCGGCGCTATGGGTGAAGGGATAGATCGCCAGCGGCCGGTCGCCGGCATTGATGAGATCGACGACTTCTTGCGGACGATCGTAGACCCGGATCGGAAGAATCGGGCCGAATATCTCGCGCCGCATCAGCTCCATGTCGCCGGTTGGATTGAGGACGAGATGCGGCGGGAACTTGCGCTTCGTTGCGTCAGGCGTCTGGCCCTCGGCGAGATTGACCAGCGTCGCGCCCTTGGCGCGCGCGTCCTCAAGCGCCGCAATAAGGCGGTCATGGGACCGCTGATCGATGATCGAAGTGAAGTCCGGACCGTTGATGTCCGGGTAGCGCTTGGCGAACAGGCGCCGGCAATGGGCGACGAACTCGGCCTCCGCGCCCCGCGGCAGGAAGGCGTAGTCGACGTTGATGCACACCTGCCCGGCGTTGAAGGTCTTGGCCCACAGAATGCGCTCGGCGGCGGTCTTGATCGGGAAGTCCGGCGCGACGATCGCCGGCGATTTGCCGCCGAGTTCGAGAGTCACCGGCGTCAGATTGCGCGCGGCGCTCGCCATCACCGCCCGTCCCGTCGCGCCGGAGCCAGTGAAGAAGAGGTGGTCGAAAGGCAGCGAGGAAAAGGCCGGGCCGCGGCCTCCGCCGTCCTCGAAAAAGGCGAGCTTGTCTTCCGGGAAGTATTTTGGGGAGACCTGGATCAGCAGTTCCGCGAGGCGGCGCGAATTCTCCGACATCTTGACCATCGCCCGGTTGCCGGCGGCGAAAATGCCGACGAGCGGCGAAAAGCTCAATTGAAGCGGGAAGTTCCAAGGCACGATCACGCCCACGACCCCGAGCGGCTGCGGAATGACCTGATTGCGTGCGCCGGGATAAACCAGGAGATCGACGCTTCGCCGGCGCGGCTTCATCCACGCCTTCAGGCGCTTCAGGGCGTCATGGATCGCGGCTTGAACGAGGAAGACTTCGCCGAACAGCGTCTCGATCTCGCTGCGATTGCCGTAGTCGGCGCTGATGGCGGCGACAATCGCCGACTGGTTGTCGCGGACCAATCGTCCGAGCGCCTTCAAGTCGGCGAGGCGTTCCGCGTAGTCGCGCATCGGGCGCCCTCAGATAAGCGGCGCGCTGGGAATCGAAGCAGGACTGGAATTCTGACGGGCATCGCCAGTTCGAGGGGAGGAACTGCGGGGGCGTTCATGCTACCCTTCCGAATGGGGCGCTGCGGGGGCTTCTCGGCCCCCGCTGTGCGAGGCGAAAATCTAGGGCGCGATTGGGGCGCGTCAAGGCGGCCGGGGCCTGCGCGCGCCGGTTCGCCCGCCGCCTTGCCGCCGCCCGCGCGGGCGGCCTATAGGAATATTTTGACGCGCCCCCGAGGGCGGCGCTCTCGATGAAGGCCGGAAATGTCGAGCGTCGACGTCAAGCCAACCAACCGCAAGGCCGCCGCCAAGGCTGAGACGCCGAACGAGCCGTTCAAGCGGGCGCTTGCCTCCTGCACGCGGGCTCTGGCGCGCCATCCCGAGCTCGAGGTCGCCTATTCTGCCGACAAGCCGACCCTGGTCACCGGACCGGAGGGCGCGAAGGCCCGGCTGCCGGAACCGCCCCGCAAGGCCAATCCGCGCGAGGCGGCGATCATTCGCGGCCTCGCCGACTCGTTTGCCCTGCGGCTCGCCTGTCACAGCGACGCGATCCACCGCCGTCATGCGCCGCAGAGCCCGCCGGCGCGCGCCCTGTTCGACGCGGTCGAGCAGGCGCGGGTCGAGGCGATCGGTTCGCGCCGCATGCAGGGCGTCGCCTCCAACCTCGCCGCCATGCTCGACGACCGCTATCACCGCAGCCCGTTTGCGGAGGCGCGCACGCGCGAGGAGGCGCCGCTGGAAGACGCGGTCGCGATGCTCGCGCGCCAGCGTCTGACCGGTCTCGAACCGCCTCGCGGCGCGGCGCGCCTCGTCGAACTCTGGCGTCCCTTCATCGAAGAAAAGGCGGGCGCCGACCTCGACCGGCTGGGCGACGCGCTCCTCGATCAGCGCGCCTATGCGAAGCTCGTGCGCAAGCTTCTCTCTTCGCTCGGCATGACGAGCGATTCCGAAGCGGATGCCGACGACTCGGAGGAGCAGGACGAGGAGAAGACGCCGCCTGAAGACGCCGACGAGTCGGAAGGCGAGGGAAACGAGCAGCAGTCCCAGGATTCGATGCAGCGCGAGGCGGCGGACGAAACGTCCGACGACGCCGACGAAGGCGCGATGGACACAGTCGAGGCGCAATCGTCGGAACTGGAGGACGAGGGCGAAGCAGGCGAAGCGGAAGAGGCGGCAGAGAGTCGCCCGCCGCAGCCCTCAGCGCCGGAGAAGCGCGGACCGGACTACAAAGCCTTCATCACCCGGTTCGACGAGGTCGTCGACGCCGACGAATTGTGCGACCCCGACGAGTTGCAGCGCCTGCGCGAATATCTCGACAAACAGTTGCAGAACCTGTCGTCCGTCGTGGCGCGCCTCGCCAATCGGCTGCAGCGGCGGCTGATGGCGCAGCAGAACCGTTCGTGGGAGTTCGACCTCGAAGAGGGCATCCTCGACACCGCCCGCCTGCCCCGCATCATCATCGACCCGCAGCAGCCGCTCTCCTTCAAGCAGGAGAAGGACATGGCGTTTCGCGACACGACGGTGACGCTGCTGATCGACAATTCCGGATCGATGCGCGGGCGCCCGATCACGGTCGCCGCGACCTGCGCCGATATTCTTGCCCGCACGCTGGAGCGCTGCGGGGTCAAGGTCGAGATTCTCGGCTTCACCACCCGCGCCTGGAAGGGCGGGCAGTCGCGCGAGGCCTGGCTTCAGGCCGGAAAGCCGGCCAATCCCGGGCGCCTCAACGATCTCAGGCATCTCGTCTACAAGTCCGCGGACGCGCCGTGGCGCCGCGCGCGCAAGAACCTCGGGCTCATGATGCGCGAGGGGCTCCTGAAGGAGAACATCGACGGCGAGGCGCTCGACTGGGCGCACCAGCGGCTTCTCGGGCGCCACGAGCAGCGCAAGATCCTGATGATGATCTCGGACGGCGCGCCGGTCGACGATTCGACGCTTTCGGTCAATCCCGGCAATTATCTCGAGCGGCACCTCCGCTATATCATCGAGGAGATCGAGACCCGCTCGCCGGTCGAGCTGATCGCCATCGGCATCGGCCACGACGTGACCCGCTATTACAAGCGCGCGGTGACCATCGTCGACGCGGAGGAACTGGGCGGGGCGATGACCGAGAAGCTCGCCGAACTGTTCGACGAGAACGCCGAGCCGGAAGCCCCGGTCCGGCCGGCCAAGCCGGCGAAGCGGGGACGCAAGGCGGCTTGAGCGCGCCGCGCCATGGCGCGGGCGCCAAGCGGACGTCGGCGCCGACCCCAAGCCCATGCCAACTTTTGACAAGGTCCAGCCCCTTGTCGTTTTGAGCGATTTCAACGACTTGGCGGCGTTCGCAAGGCGCCGCGCCGCTGTGGACGCGGTCGATGACCGCGTCAGCCGCGATCAGCGATCGCGGCTACAGGCGCCGCCGTCCGAGACGACGTTGCTCGATCGATTGGCGCGTTGTCGGCTCCGGCGATCCTACCACAAATTCTGATTTTCAGGAAGGAAATGCGCGTAAAAACTTGCGCGGGTGGCCTCGATTACCGGGGCTGCGATTACGGTACGGCTCGATTACGGTGACAGTGAGTACTTTATGATGTTCCGGGCGCGACCGTCGAGGATTACGGTGACAGTGTACTCTATCCCCATGATGCCATGTCGAGCTTAGGGTTGATGAGTTGAGGCAAACTGTCCCCGAAATCGAAGGACGATCACTAGCGTATCTCCGAAATCCGAGAAATTGGGGATTGAGTAAAGTGTCACCGGAATCCTGTCACCGTCAATCCGGATCGCAATCCGCAATCCGCAATCCGTCCGCAATACCGCAATCACATGAGGCCCGCTTCCTGCGGCGTATCGAACAAGCGCGGATAAGCCTACGCGGGGACGTGGGGTGAGACTGGACGACCTTGAAACCGAATAGCGGCATGTGTCCGGCGCGTTCCGCAATAGGCGAAGGGCCGGGGAAGGGGCGCGGTCTCGATCCCCGCATCCCCGCAGGGGTGAAACAAATGGCGACCTCCCGCTCACTTCGGCCGCAAGTCCAGCCCGACGCCCTTGTTGACGAACTGCAGGGTGTACGCCTTCTTATATTCGGTGTTGGCGGCGACCATGCCGATCGCCACCATCTTGTCGAAGAAATCCTTCCAGTGCGCGTCGGTCATCGCGCCGATGCCGAGCTTCAGCGTATCGCCCGAATCGACGACGCCATATTCTTTCATCTTGGCGATCGAAAAGGCGATCTGGTCGTCGGCGATGTCCGGATTTTCATATTTGATCATGGCGTTCGCCTTGGCGTTGTCGCCATAAAGATAATCGTACCAGCCGATCGCCGAGGCGTCGACGAACCGCTGCACGAGATCGGGACTCTTCTCGACGATCTCGCGGCGCGTCACGATCAGGGTCGAATAGGTGTCGTAGCCGTAATCGTTGAGCAGGAACACGTTCGGCTTGAACCCGCCCTGCTTCTCGATCTCGTACGGCTCGGCGGTGAGATAGCCTTGCTGGATCGATGTCTTGCTGGCGATGAACGGGGCGGAATTGAAATTATACGGCCGGATGTTTTCATCCTTGAAGCCGTAGGCGAGCCGGAGCCAGGCGTAGAACGTCTGGATCGCGCCGGCGCCGACAAAGACCGGCTTCGCCTTCGGCAGATCGGCCCATTTGTCGAGCCCGACGCCGGGATGCGACATGAGGATCTGCGGGCTTTTCTGGAAGTCGGCGGCGACCGCGAGGAGGGGGAGCTTGCTCTCCGCCGACAAGAGATTGCCGATCATGTCGCCGCCCATGAAGAAGTCGATCTTGCCGAACAGAAGCATGAGGCCGCCGTTCGCTTGAGGGCCGCCCGGAATGATCGTTACGTCGAGCCCGTATTTCTCGTAAGTCCCATCGACCAGCGCCTGGTAATAGCCGCCGGCCTCAGGGTCCGCGGACCAGTTGGTCGCGAACTTGACCTTGTCCAGAGCCAGCGCAGGGGAGGCGAGGGCGAGCATTCCCGCCAAAGCCGCAAGCGTCGCAACGCGCATGTTCATGCCTCCCGGAAGCCCGCGGGCCATCTTAAGCGCGAAGCCGAGCCGGCGGCGAATCGCAGAAGTTTTTACGCCCCGCCCAATTCGATCGCGGGATAGCTCTCGAAACAGTTGACGATTGTGCTACATTGTAGCTCAAGGAGGCTGCTCATGCCCAATGCCATCGTTCGCGCGCGCATCGACGCGCGGGTCAAAGAGGAAGCCGCCGCCGTCCTGGCGAGCATCGGCCTCACGGTGTCGGACGCTTTCCGCCTGATGATGATCAGGATCGCGACGGATAAGGCCTTGCCGTTCGAACCGCTGGTTCCCAACGCCGAAACGATTGAGGCGATGAAGGCCGCTCGCCGGGGCGAGCTTATTAAAGTTGGCTCGCCGGACGCTCTGCTGGCGAGCCTGAATGCGGGCGATTAGCTATACCCACAGCTTCAAACGCGACTATCGGCGCGAGAAATCGGGCGTCCTCGGCAAGAAGCTCGACACGCTGCTAAGGGACGCGGTTAATCTCTTGGCCGCCGACGAGCCTTTGCCTGCGCGGTACGCCGATCATCCGCTCGCGGGGGAGTGGAACGATCATAGGGACTGTCATATCCGCCCGGATCTCGTCCTGATCTACCGGAAGCCTGACGCCGACAACCTCGAATTGATACGTCTCGGGTCGCATAGCGAGCTGGGCCTGTAATTTATTCCGGCGTAGGCTCGCAGAATCCCGGCGTCTGCAGCTCACGGGCTGGACCCCGGAACGTCGGGGACCGCCGATCGCGACCATTTCTTCGCCGACCCGCCGGATCGCTTCAACAGCGCCGCGACGCGCGCCGCCAGGTCTTCAAGCGAAAAGGGCTTGCGCAAAATCTCCATGCCGTCGGTAAGCTGAATGTTATCGAGGGCGTTGCCCGCGTAGCCGGTGATGAACAGCACCGGCAGGCCGGGCGTCGCCAGGCGCGCGGCGTCGGCGAGCTGCCGGCCGTTGACGCCCGGAAGGCCGACGTCGGTCACCAGCAGGTCCAGACGCTGGCGCTGATCGACGATCTGCATGCCTTTCGGCCCGTCCGGGGCTTCGATGACCTCGCAGCCCATGTCGGTCAGGACCTCGACGATCTGCGCGCGCACGTCGTCCTGGTCCTCGACCACCAGAACAATGCCTCGCGCGGACGATGAGGGCGCCGCCTCCGCCGCATCCGAGCGTTCCGAACTTTCGCCCTGCGCCCGCGGCGTGCCTGGCAAAAATGCGCGGAAGGTCGTTCCCTCCCCCAGCCGGCTCTCGATGCGCGAAAATCCTCCGGACTGGCGCACGAAGCCATAGACCTGCGACAGGCCGAGGCCTGTCCCCTGGCCGGCCGGCTTGGTGGTGAAGAATGGCTCGAACGCCCGAGCCAACACCTCCTCGGTCATGCCCGCGCCGGTGTCCGACACCCGGATCTCGATGTAGTCCCCGGGGTTGGCGTCGTCCTGGCCGGAAAGGTCCTTTGCCGTGACCTTGACGTCGGACACCGCGATCGTCAGTTCGCCGCCGTTGGGCATGGCGTCGCGGGCGTTGATCGCCAGATTGAGCAATGCGCCTTCCAGCTGATGGGCGTCGCAGATCAGATCCGACTTGCCGTCGCCCAAATGCAGCATGAGCCGGACTTCGGGACCGAGGGTGCGCTGGAGAAATTCGCGGATGCCGGCGATGAAGTTGTCAGGCTCGATCCGCTTGGGCTGGAGCGACTGGCGCCGCGAGAACGCAAGCAGCCGGTTGGTGAGGCCCGCGGCGCTGTTGAGGGCGCGGCGCATCTCCTCGACGAAGCGCCCGACCTCGTCGACGCGGCCGCTGGCGATCCGGCGCTCGACCAGGGTCAGCCCGCCCGACACGGCCTGGATCATGTTGTTGAAGTCATGCGCGATCCCGCCGGTCAGCTGGCCGACCACCTCCATCTTCTGCGATTGCTGGAGACGCTCCTCGGTCGCCCGCAGCGCCGCGTTGGCTTCGCGAAACTGCGAGACCGAGGGAAGCGTGATAGCGGCGGGAATGAATCGCCAGAGCGCGACCGCGGTGAAGATCGACACCAGCGCGGTCGTCGCCTTGACGACCGCCTGCAGACCGTAGACCGGAATCCATAGGGTCAACACATCGAGCCAATGGGTCGCGCCGCACAGCATGATGAAGGCCGCGAACAGGAACAAGAGCGGCCGGAACACCAGGTCGCGCCTCCGGCGGGCGATGACGCCGAGCGCGATTGGGATGGAGAAATAGGCAAGCGCGATACCGGCGTCGGAGAGCGCATAGGTCCAGATGAGACCGGGCTGCCAGAGCAGGCAGAATCCGTGGGGCGTTAAACCGGACGAATCGAACAACCATTCGGTCAGGCCGTTGAACATGCGACGCTCCGAGCCGGGTCCCTGATGCAAAGCCCGGAGGCTGGCATCGAAGGCGAACTGATGGCGCCTTTCATCCAAATATGACAGGGCGAAGGAGGCAAGAGGCGGAATGACGCCAGCGCAAGAATGGGCTAATCCGGCCCGATCAGGCGCCCGAGTTCGTTTCGAGCCGGGCGGAGCGCGACAGGAGGTTTCAGCAATGAGCCATGTCACCTACACTGTCGTCGAGCACGACGGCGGATGGGCCTACAAGGTCGGCGATGTTTTCTCGGAGACGTTTCCGACCCACGAGCAGGCTCACGCGGCGGCGGCCAAGGCGGCGCGCGAGCAACGCGCGCCGGGCGAAGGCGGCCCGATCGAATACGAGGACCGCTCGGGCCATTGGCATGAGGAAGAGGCGAAGGGGACCGATCGCCCGGACACCGAGGTCAAGGATTGAGTTTCGGCGCGCCCCGCGTTCCGCGGGTTGCAACGGTTCGAAGCGCGGCGGCCGCGCTACTTCGGCTGCGGCTTCTCCAGGTGTCCGCCGAACTGGAAGCGCATCGCCGAGAGCAGCCTGTTCTGGTAGTCGGCGTCGCCGCGCGAAAAAAACCGCTCATAGAGGGCGGTGCTCAGCACCGGCACCGGCACGCCCTCGTCGATAGCCGCCTTGATCGTCCAGCGGCCTTCTCCGGAGTCGGACACCCGCCCGGAGAACTTCGACAGCCCAGAATCCTCGGTCAATGCCGTCGCCGTCAGGTCGAGGAGCCAAGAGGCGATCACGCTGCCGCGCCGCCAGACCTCGGCGACGTCGGGCAGATTGATGTCGTACTTGTAATGGTCGGGATTGTTCAGCGGCGTCGTCTCGGCGTCGATCGCGTGCGTCTTCGTGCCGATGTTCGCTCCCCGGAGGACGTCCAGTCCCTCCGCGTAGGCCGCCATGATCCCGTATTCGATGCCGTTGTGGACCATTTTGACGAAATGGCCCGCGCCGTTCGGACCGCAGTGGAGATACCCGAATTCAGCCGTCGTGGGGCGCCCTTGCGACCGGCGGTGCGCGAAATGGAGCCTGCCCCGGGGGCGAGCGTCTTGAAGATCGGATCGAGACGCTGCACCTCATTCTCGGGGCCGCCGATCATCATGCAATAGCCGCGCTCGAGCCCCCAGACGCCGCCGCTGGTGCCAACGTCCACATAGTTGACGCCCTTCGGCGTCAATTCATGGGCGCGGCGGATATCGTCGACATAGTAGGAATTGCCGCCATCGATGATCGTATCCCCAGCCTCGAGCGCCGGCAAAAGCTCGGCGATCGTCTGGTCGACGACCGCGGCGGGAACCATCAGCCAGACCGCGCGCGGCTTTTCCAGCTTCTTGGCCAGCTCCGCAAGCGACGAACTGCCGACGGCCTTCTCGTCGACGAGCTGCTCGACGGCCTTGGGAGACATATCGAAGACCACGCACTCGTGGCCGCCCGTCAGAAGTCTGCGGACCATGTTGGCGCCCATCCGCCCCAGTCCGACCATTCCAAGTTGCATGAGCGGCTCCTTCCGATGATTGAATGATCCCGTCGCGCTAGGATCGCTTCGAGCTTGCCGATGCGCGCGGCTTCGCAGCGCCCGCGGGACCGAATTGGACTGCCGGCGACTTGCTGGAGTTCATGGCGTCGTCCCACATGAGGAATCCACCCCTGAATGCATTCGCGTTGTCGCCCAGCCGGCACCCTGGCGGCAGCTCTTTCAGGATTTTAGCGTTGCCGCCTCCAAGCACAATATCGTCTGGCTCGAGCGCGGCGACCAATCGATCAACCACGTCAAAAACGTGCTTCCGCCACTTTTTCTTGCCCAACCGATCCAGTCCCCGGGCGCCGACATAATCCTCATAGGTGGCCTTCTTGTAGGGAAGATGACCAAGCTCCATCGGCTCCACGATTCCGTCCATAATCAACGTCGAACCGAGCCCGGTTCCGAGGCCGAGGAACAACATCTTGCCTTTTTGATAGCTGCCGAGCGCCTGCATCGCCGCATCGTTGACGATTTTGACCGGCCGGGCGAATGCTTTTCTGAAGTCGAAGCCCATCCATCCACGCCCGAGGTTGTTTGGCTCCGCCACCGGCCGATTGTGCAGGACCGGGCCGGGATAGCCAATCGACACGACGTCATAGCTCCATCCGTCGGCGAGCCGCCGGACTCCGGCGACCATCTGTCGCGCGGTCAGCTTAGGTCCGGAGTCGAACTCCCGCTTGTCGCTCTCGCCCGTCGCGAGGATTTTGACATGGGTGCCGCCGACGTCGATGACCAATACGTTCATGGAAACCGCCTCGTTGTCGTCGCGCTTGCGGTCGCCGGCGCGGCGCTCTTGAGGGAACATGCCCTGCCTCGATGCGCTTGGCGCTACCCTCCCGCGGAACCGATGTTTCCGCGGAGCGCGACGCGGGCGATCGAACGAACAGGATTTGGCCGAACCCGACGAATCGGTCAAGCGCGGGGCGCGCGCCGGCCCGTGACAGCACTCAAATTGTGAGTTGATTGGTCGGAGTGAGAGTCCGATTGCCGCGCAGGCACTTGCGTTTTGCATTCTGACAGCGACGCGAACCGGCGAGGCTCTCGGCGCACGATGGTCCGAAATCGGGCTGCGCCTCGGACAGTCGGCGGTCGCATCATCGCAACCAAGTCCGTGCGTCCAAGAAAGTCGACCAACCAGCCTATCGGTCGATTCCGCGGAACGTCATGGCGGCGGGGTGAGGAACAGGGTCATGCCGGGCTCGATCCCGTTCGCGTCTCCAATGGGGTCAAAGCGGACGCGGAAGGTGTTGAGGTCATGATCGCCGACCGCACGAGCGGCCCGCCAGGTCGCGAATTCGCCAAGCGGCCTCAGTTCGGTAAGACGCGCCCTGATCGGGCGCCTGCGGCCGTATGGAGCGTGACCTCGGAGCCAATGCGAAGCCCGCGCAGACGGTCCTCGCGCACCGCGAAGGAGAACCACAGGCCCCTGTCCGGAACGAGCGTGAGGACCGGCTTGCCCGGCGTGACGACCTCGCCGATCTCTCCCGCCTGCATGCCCACCACGCCCGCCTCCGGCGCGATCAGCCGCGTCTTGTCGAACTGGGCGCGAAGATCCTCGACCGATGCG
Source organism: uncultured Alphaproteobacteria bacterium (assembly GCA_963839185.1). Classification (GTDB taxonomy): domain Bacteria; phylum Pseudomonadota; class Alphaproteobacteria; order Rhizobiales; family Beijerinckiaceae; genus Roseiarcus. The sequence goes on from CAWIUD010000037.1 coordinate 79,529, forward strand.
GCGGCAAGCGCGACCTGCGCGTCCGCAACCTCGCGCTCCTCGGTTGTAGGGCCGGCCTTGTCCTCGTCCCACAATGACCGCTTCAGCTCGACATCCGCCCTCGCCTTTGCGAGTTCGGCGTTGCTTTCATCGAGCTCCGCGCGGCTGTTGAAGCCCTTGCCCGCGAGCGCCGTCACACGCGCATTCTCCTGCTGCGCAAGCGTGAGGTTCGCTTCGGCCGTCTTGACCGCCTCTTCGGCGATCGCAATTTCTTCGGCTCGGACGCCGGAATAGACGTTATCTCGATTGGCTTTCGCATTGGCGAGCGCCGCCTCCGCTTCGCCAAGCGACGCCGCGAGATCGGGATTGTCGAGAGCCGCGAGCAAGCCGCCCTTCTCGACATGCTGGCCGGGGGAGACAAGAACTTTGAGAAGCCGCCCGTTGACTTCGGGCGCGATGCGAATCTCGGTCCGCCGCGCCATTCCGACGACCGCGCCGGAATCGGCATCGTCGCTCGCCCAGGGAAACGCGAATCCCATGGAAAGCAGCGCCGCAACGGCGATGACGGGCCGGCGCCAGACGGTCACGGCCGCGCCTCCGCCATTCCAGCGCGGCGGCGCGCCGCCAGAAGGGTCAGCGCCGCATAGACGGCGACGAGTATCCATAGCGACCGCCAGTCGTTGCGCACGTCGGCGAGAGTAGCGCCCATCTGGTTGATCCGCACGAGACCGTCGATGCCGAAGGTCGATGGAATTGCAGCGCTTGCGACGCGCAGAGCAGCGGGAATGGCCTCCGGCGGCCAGGCGACGCCGACCAGGAAGAACAACGGGAGACCGAAGGCGATGAGCACGATCACCGCCGTCTCCCGCCGCTTCGCCGCCGCCCCCGCAAACTGGCCGAGGAGACTGACCGACAGCACAAAGGGGATCATGAACGCCAAAAGATCGAGGATTCTCGGATTCGACGCGTAGCCGTAGACGCGCGGAAGGATGATCAGATAGAGCGCATACGCCGGCAGCGCCAGCGCCAGATGCGCGAGCGCCTGTCCCAGAACCGCGGATGGCCTGCCGCGTATCCGCCGCGCGCTCGGGCCGCCGGTCTCGTAGGCCACGCCGCCTAGCGTCGCGACGCCCATCATCAGCGTCTGCTGCAAGATCAGGATGAAGGCCGCGGGCACGACATAGGCGGCATAGCCTCCAGTCGGATTGAACAAGGGCTCGCTCAGGAATTCAACCGGCGAGGTATTAATCAGCGCCGCGCGATAGAGACTGCCGTCGGACCGTGCAGAGCGCGCCTGAAGGTCGGCCGAAGCAGCGCCGACCGCTTCGGTGATCCCCTGCAAAGTGCGGTTGTAGAGCAGCAAGTAGGCGGCGTCGACGAAGGCGGGAAGGCGCGCCTGACGACCCTCCAGCACGTCCCGCTCGGTTCCGGCCGGAATCTGCACGACCCCGAATATCTGCCTCCGCCGGATGGCCTCCTGAGCTTCGCTCAGGTTCAAGGGCCGCGCCGCGACCGCGGTCGCCTCATGCGCATCGAGCGCCTGCACGATCATCCGGCTGATTTCCGTATTGTCGTCATCGACGACGCCGATGGGAATGTCGCGAATAAGCTGTCCGATATAGGGTTGCGGATAGAGCGCCGCGTAGATGAGCGGCCCGAGGACGATGAGGCCAAAGGCGCCGCTGTCACGCAACACGCGCATATATTCGCCCGCGAACGCGCGCGAGACCAGGGGACCCGCGTATTGGGGGGCCGGCTGCTGTTCCTCACGTTTCGGACCTGCCACAAAAACGAACCTCGCTCTTGCCCACGCCAGCGCGAACAGCACCGCCGCGAGAGCTGCGAGCCGCCAGAACGCGGGAAGCGAATCGAGCGCGGGGCGCCGCGCGCGCCCTGATCGAACAGGATCTGGATATACCAGCGCAGCGGCAGCGCCGAACCCCAGGCTTGGGCGAAACCGCCCATTGCAATCGCCGGAAAGCCCACTCCCGCAAAGCCGAAAGCAGGCGAGCAGATGATGCCGGTCAGCGACAGCCCGACCGCAAGATTGCGGACGAGCAGCACCGCGAACGCTCCCAGGAAGAAATAGGCGACGATCAGAAGACAAGCGCTCGCCGCGACAAGAACCGGGTCGCCGCGAAACGGGATCTGATAGACGGCATGGAGGATGCCCGACGCGACGACCATCATCGCGAGGAAGATCGCACAATAGGGCGCAAACTTGCCGACGAGCGCCGCAAGCGTGCTTCGCCCGGCCGTCTCGAGCCACTCCCGCATGTTCCGCCGCCGCCCGAATTCCGAGCCGACCGAAAAGGCGCCCGCGACGGCGATCATCACATGCAGGACCGTGGGCATGGTCGCACGGGCGAGGAACTGAATGTAGTTGAGCGCCGGGTTATTGAGGACATATTGCTCGACGACCAGCGGCCCGGGCGCCCAGGAATGGCTCAACGAGCGTTTTGGCAACGCGGCGACGGCTGCGGCGGTCGCGGCCTGCACGCCGGCGGCGGCGATGTTGCCGGGGGTGAAGAACTGCCTGTTGTAGAAGTTCACGATCTGGGGACGCTTGTCAGCCAGCAGGTCTCGCTCGAAATTCTCCGGGACATAGACCGCGGCGATGGCCGCGCCCGAGCGAATGGCGTGCATGGCGCTGGTGAGGTCCGTCGAGCGCAGCGCGACGGTGACGCCCGGCGCCGCATCGATGGCCTGGACGAGCGCCGCCGAAGTTGCGGAACGATCGGCGTCGACGACATCGATATGCAGCCCGCGTATCACCGCATTGCTGAAGGCGCCGGCAAGCAGGGCGAAGGCCAAAAGCGGCGCGAAAATTGTGAGCAGCAACGCCACCGGGTCGCGCCATATCCAGGCGGCCTCTCGCGCGGCTACAGCGGCAATTCCGGTGCGCTGCATTCAACCCCTCGGGCCAACGTCGACATAGGCGCTCATGCCGGGCCTCAGCTCCGGGACGGGCTCGACCGGATAGGCGCGAACCTGGAAAGTGCGCAGGTCGAAGTCGCCGGTGGCCCGGGTCGCGCGCCATCCGGCATATTCGCCGCGCGTCGCAATGGTGCGCACCTCGACGAGGATCTCGCGATTGTTGAGCGCCGGCACTTTCACGGCGGCCCGGTCGCCAACCTTCAGCCGTTTCACGAGATCCTCGCGCAGGTCGAAGCGCAGCCACACATCGCTGAGATCGACGAGCGACAGCAGCGGAACGCCCGGGGAGACATATTCGCCGACCTCGACGCCGACTTGATAGACTTGGGCCGACGTCGGCGCCGTAACGGTCAGCTCGCCGACCTGGGCCTTGAGGGTGGCGATCGAGGCCTCCGCCTTACCGACGCTCGCCTCGGCGACCTTGCGCTCCTCCTGCGTATAGCCCGCGACAGCTTCGTCGAGGCTCGCCTTCGCTTGTTCGACCGACCGGCGCGCGACATCAAGAGAGGCGGTCATTTCATCGAGCTTCTGCACCGAGGCGAAATCCTTGGCGGCGAGTTGGCGCGTGCGGTCGTAACTCTGCTCCTGATAGGTGAGATTGGCCTCCGTGGAAGCGAGCGAGGCGCGGCGCGCGGCGATCACTTCCTGACGCGTGCCGACCATGATACGGGCCAGGTCGGCGGCCGCGACGGCGCGCGCCGCCTCCGCCTCCTTGAGCTTGGTGAGGAGTTCGGGATTGTCGATCGAGACGAGAAGCTCGCCGGCCGTCACATTCTGCCCTCGGTCGACTGGGCGGGCGGCAACTCGCCCGTCGACGCGCGCGGCAATGTCTATGCGCCGCGCGTCCGCCTCGCCCTGAACGAGCAACGGCTGGGGCTGGAGGAGATACCAGACCGAGAGCCCGACAATCCCGGCCACAAGCAGGGCCACGATCAGGGCGGCCGGAACCGCGGACCGTACTGAGGACTTCACGGTCTCGGGAGGCTTGGGGACCTCGGCGGGGCCGGGCGTCTCGCGGCTTCGTTGTGCTTCCACCATCAAAGACTTCTCACAGCGGCGATGGCCTTTTTACACGATTATTTGAACTCGGAGCGCGGTCGCCGACCGCGCCTTGGAAACGACACCCGCTCCGATTGTGCGACACCCGGCTGCGATCGGTCGCCCCCTTGCCCTCCAGCGAACGTCGCGAGGCGAGCCTCGCGGTAAGGGTCGAGGACCGAGCGCTTCGACCGAGCGTAGATGCATCGTAAAGCAGCTCATGCAACGTCAGGCCGCGGCGTGAAGCGCGAGGCCGACCAGGCCTCCGACGATCGCGCCGTTCAAGCGTATGTACTGCAGGTCGTTGCCGATCTCTGTCTCCAATTTGCTGGCGATTTGGTCCGTGTCCCAACTCTTTATGATATCAGCGATCCAGCGTCCTATCGCCGGCCGCACGCCAGGCAAGGCTCTTTCGATCGCCGCGAGTTGCCAGGCATTCAACTTTTGCTGCACGTTTCGGTCGTCGGCAATGGCGGCTCCAATCCGCTGGAACGCTTCAGTAATCCAGGATCGGATGTGGGAACCTTCATTGGCAAGGTCAGCGATCGCATTGCGTTTAATTTCACTCCAGAAGTTCCTGGCGAGGTCGCTGCGCGCAACTGCGCTAAGCGCTTGCTTCGCGCCGGCGGCGATTTGCTCGCGGAGAGTCGGCGAGGTCCGCACGTTCTCGCGGAGCTCGTTGATCGAGCTGTCGATTGCGCTCCAAATTTCATGATCAGGATTTTCCGCGGCATCGTTGAGAAGGCGGGCCACACCATCGACGAAGCGGTTGACGATATAAGCGTCGAGGAAACCCGGCGTGTATCGGGACGCCCGGCCGAATTCGACCTTGATCGCCTCACAATTCGCGGACACCCAATCCCGAAGCCAAATCAGTGCTCTCTTCAGAACGGCTCGATCCAGATCAAGATCGGCAACCACGGTCATCAAGCGGTCAACGACCGCGACCCAATCGAACGACTCCATCTGCGATGCAATTAGGCCCTCGACAAGCGTACGGACCTCGGCGTCATCGATCGCCTCGAGGGTTGCGGGAATAAGATCGCATAATGCGCTGGCGAGCTCGCGACTGTTCGAATGTTCGCGCAGCCATTCGGATGTCGTCGCGGCGAGATCGAGACGACCGAGCCTTTCGACGACATTCGGCGTGGTGAGAAAATTCGCCTCGATGAACGCACCAACGCTATCCGCGATTCTGTCCTTGTTCTTGGGGATGATCGCGGTGTGCGGAAAAGGTATGCCGAGCGGGTGACGGAACAACGCCACCACCGCGTACCAGTCCGCGAGCGCGCCGGCGATCCCCGCCTCGGAGAACGCGCGCAGCCATTGAGCCGCCGGAAAGCGCCATATCGAACTTATGACAAAGGCTGCAAGCATCAAAGCCACGACCGCCAAGGCTGCGAGGCGCATACGCCTAAGCTGCGCGCGCTTCTCTTCCTCGCTCATATTCTGTCATCCTCGCCTGTCCGTCCGGCCGCGAGGAACCCAAAGTCTAGCCAGCGACAAGCTTCCGTCCGGCGACTGAAAGGCTCTTTGATTCAGACGAAGGCGCTGAGTCCCGTGATGGCTTTGCCGACGATCAGCGTATTCATCTCGCGGGTGCCTTCGTACGAATATATGGCTTCGGCGTCGGCGACGAAACGCCCGATATGGTTCTCGAGCAGGATCCCATTGCCTCCCAACAGCTCGCGCGCGTAGCCCACCGTTTCCCGACACTTGACCGTGGTGAAGGCCTTGGCGAGCGATGCATGCTCGTCCGCCATCAGCCCTTGGTCCTGCAGCTGCGCGAGCCGCAGCATCATCGCTTGGGAGGCCGTGACATTGCCGAGCATGCGCACGAGCAAGTCCTGGACGAGTTGGAAGCCGCCGATCGGCTTTCCGAACTGCTCGCGCTCGAGCGCGTAACGCAGCGCATGCTCGTAGGCCCCCATGGCGCATCCCACCGCGAACCAGGCGACGCCCGTTCGGGTCATCCGCAGAACCTTCGCGCAGTCCTTGAACGTGTTGGCGTTCTGCAGGCGGTCCGCCTCGGGCACTCGGCACTTGTCAAGGGTGATGAGCCCGTTTTGGACCACCCGGAGCGCCATCTTGGTCCTGATCTTCTCGACCGAAAAGCCCGGATTGTTCTTCTCCACGACGAAGCCTTTGACTTGGCCCGAAGCTTCGTCGCGCGCCCAGATGACATTGAAGTCAGAGAATGTGGAGTTGCCGATCCATTTCTTTTGTCCGTTGAGGATCCACGCCTCGCCGTCCCTGCGGCACGTCGTCAACATACCGCCCGATGTCGCCGAGCCGACCAACGGCTCGGTCAGGCCAAAGGACCCGATCTTTTCCCAGCGCATCATCGGCGGCAGCCAGCGCTGCTTTTGAGCTTCATCCCCGCAGAGATAGATTGAGCCGGCGGAGAGCCCGGTGTGGACGCCCCAGAAGGTGGCGATCGACGAGTCGATGCGCGCCAGTTCCATAGCGATGAGGCCGCTCAACAACCAGCTTCCGCCGGCGGCCCCATATCCCTGATAACCGACGCCCGCGATGTTGACGTCGAGCGCCGCGAGCTTTGGGATGATCTCATGTGGAAACTGGTCTCTCGCCCAATAGTCCTCGATGATCGGCGCGACCTCCGCCTCCATGAAGCTGCGGACGCGGTTGACGACGGCTCGCTCGTTGGGATCGAGCAAGTCGGCGATCCTGTAGAAGTCGCCGTTCACGGGGGGCGGGCCAGAAGCTTTTTCCCTGGCGCGTGCTCGCTCAGTCGACGCAAGGGTCACGTCATCCTCCCATGGCCTACGGATCCCATGCCGGCCGCTCCTACTCGACGTGCTAGGCTCCGCGCCCGCTCACTTTCAGGGGCGCGGCGCATTCGCCATATCCAGGTCCCTCGATGGGGACCGCGTCACTTCTTGGTCTCCGGACCGTTTCCCATGCGAGTAACACTGTCGCGCAATTCGGTGAGGTTTGAGCGCAATCTGTCTCGGATAATCGCCGCCGCGTCGGTTGTCGTCTTCTTCGTCAAATCGGCGACGTCGCGCGTATTCTGTACAGCCAGCTCGAAAGCTTTCTTCGCGTAATCCTTCTGCTTGGCCAGAACCTCCTGGGGGTCCCCGGACGGGTGGAATTCGCGCACCATGTCGGATGTTTCCCGGAACGCTGCATCGATGATGTCGCGCTGCTTGGCGGCGAGAGTTTTCGCGCCTTCGCCGGCCACGTGAGCCGACTGCGCGATCGCGTCGATATTCTTGAGCTGCAGGTCGACGAGCTTATCGACATCCACCTTTGGCAAGCCAAGGCGAGCGCCAAACTCCTTGATCTGGTCCAAAAACGATTCCGTCGCCATTCTTTCCTCCTCTAGATTGACACCGCTACCGCGGGTCCTTCCATGCTCAATCCGCTTTGCGCGGAGTGATGAGCGCGAGAGATTCGGCGATCAACGCCGGCTTGTCCGACCCGTCGATCTCCAGCGTGTTGCTTGTTTTCAGCACCACGCCGCCGCTCTTTTCCTCGAAATCCAGGACTGCCACGCGAAGCCTTACGCGAGCGCCCGCCTTTACCGGCGCAAGGAAGCGCACCTTGTCGAGCCCGTAGTTGAATGCGGCCGCGGCGTCGGACGGAACCGCGCCGATCTCCATCTGCAATGGCGCGACGAGGGACAGGGTCAGGTACCCGTGCGCGATCGGCGCCTTGTAAGGGCTCTCGCGCCTTGCACGGTCAACGTCGACGTGAATCCATTGGCGATCCCCGCTGCATTCAGCGAATTGGTCGATACGAGACTGATCGACGGTGACCCAGCTCGAAACGCCGAGCTCCTTTCCGACAAGGCGGGCAATCTCCGAAAGCGTGAATTCGGTCACCAGCGACCTCCTGGTCGTGCCGTTTTGATCGGCATCGCTCTCATTCGGCTAGAAACTTCTCGATGATTGCCGCCGCCTCAACAGGGCTTGTCACCACAAACAGATGGCCCTCGTCGAGGATCTGCAACCTGGCGTTTGGGATCAGCCAAGCCATCAAGCGCGCGTTAGCGAGCGGAACGATCGGATCGTCTCGGCCAGCCAATATGAGGGTTGGTTGCTTCAGCGTCCAAAGCCAGGGAAGACTCGTCCAGCCGGCCATCGCGAGCAGCTGATAAAGGTAGCCTCGCTCACTCGGTCCGGTCATGGCCTGCCCGTAGTCCGCGAGGAGGTCCGGATTGCTGCGGAATGCGCCGCCGTAGATCTCCGGCGCGGCGCGGCGCATGAAATCCTTGTCGACATACCGGCGCGGTGTCGCCATTTTCCACAATACGCGCGGGTTGCCAGGAACCATCAGCGCGCCTGGCGACGTCGCAGCCAGCACGAGTTTGCGACAAAAAGCGTAGTGCTGGTGTGCGAATTGCTGCGCGATTCCGCCTCCCCAGGACACGCCGCAAACGTCGGCGCGCTTGTACCCCAGTTGAGTCAGGAGCTGAGCAGCCAGGCGCGCGAGCGTCGAAGGCCGGTAGGGAGCGGACGGCGCCGGAGACCCGCCGACCCCAGGCACGTCGAAGATGACGGTTTCGGTGCGATTCAGCGCGCGCATCAGCGGCATTGCAAGCTCAAGGCCTGCGCCGATCCCGTTGAACAAGAGGAGCGGGGGACGGCCGTTCAAGCCGCGCTTGACCGCGACGCGCAATGTTTGCCGGCCGACATCAATCATCCTCACGTCGATCTCGGCGGGGTCTGAGTCAACGCCAGACATGACGCCCGGCCTGGGATTTGCGAAAGCTTTGCTCATCATTCAAAGACGTATGTTCCGGGCGCAGCCGCTCCGGCGGGATGACGATTGCTTCCGAGTTTCGTTGGCGCGGGGACTTCCGCCCCTGAACGCTCGAACAGCCAGTCGCGCCAGTGCGGCCACCAACTGCCGCTTCTTTTCTCGCCTGTGGCCGCGAACGCGTCTCCATCGGGAGCCTTTGCGGTTCCGACAATAAAGGACGCCTTCGGATTGGTCGGAGGATTAATAAGACTTTGCAGATGCCCGCTGTTTGAGAGGACGAAAGTGGTCTTGTCGCCGTATATCTTGGCGGTCCGGTACACCGACTTCCAGGGGGTGATGTGGTCGGTCATTCCCGCAACGACGTAAGCATCGAGCTTAACCCGGCGCATGTCGATGTCGAAGCCGCTTAACTTCAGTTTGTTTGCGTTCACGAAGGGATTCGCAAAGTACATATCGACGTAGTCGTGATGCAATCTCGCCGGCAGCGAGGTCGTATCGGCATTCCAGAAAAGGATATCGAAGGCCGGCGGTTGATTGCCCAACAGATAATTGTTCACCCAATAGTTCCATATGAGGTCGTTGGGCCGCATCCAAGCGAAGACGCGCGCCAGGTCCTCACCGTCGAGCACGCCACGCAAGCGTGACGCCTCTTTTGCCGCGCTGAGGGTCTCCGGCGTCACCAGGGGTCCGAACGCCATATCGCCCGCGGTCGCCACGTCCAGCACGCAGACAGGGCAGACAATATTCTTGATCTTCGGTTCGCCCTTACTGGCGAGCCATCCTGCATAAGCAGCGGAGGTGATCCCTCCGGAACAAGCGCCCATCATCGTCACGTCATCCGAGCCGGTAATCTCGCTAACGGCGTCGGTTCCCTCATCAAGCGCTTCGACATAGGTGTCGAGACCCCAGTCGCGCTCTTTGGCGGTCGGATTGCGCCAACTCACGCAGAACACCTGGATGCCGCTTTTCAAAAGATATTGAACAAGGCTCTTCTCAGGGGAAAGATCGAGCGAATAGAACTTGTTGATCTGGGGCGGCGTGATGACAAGCGGGCGCTTGCGTACGTCGGGCGCATTCGCCTGGTATTGAATGATCTCCAGAACCTCATTGCGAAAGACGACGGCTCCGGGCGTCGTCGCTATGTTCACTCCGAGCTTGAAGGGCGCCTTGTCTACCTGCGCCGGCAATCCTCCATTCCCGGCAAGATCGGCGAGATAGTTTTTGAATCCGCGCCAAAGGCTCTCCCCGCCCGTATCGAAGGAACTGTCGCACAGCAGCCGGATTGGTCACCGGATTGTTGGTCGGCGAAGCGGCGTCGATGAAATATGCCGGCGATCAGCCTGGCGCGACTCTTATCGATGTCGCTAAGGCTCGTTTTGTCGATAAAGCCGTTCAGAGCGTCGCCCCAGGCGAGATAGGCCTGAAGCAATCCGCGGTGAACTGCGCTATTCTTCCACGTCGCGTCGGCGAAGCGTTTGTCTCCCGGCTGCTGCGCGCGGCTGGATTGGCCGGCGCCAATTGTCCCGAGTTCGCCGAGGAACGATAACCACTGGCCGCCGGCGACAGTCGGCTCGTTGACCATGGCCTTCAGCAAAATAGCGGCGCTATCCACCAAATCTTTGCCGCGAAGACCAATAAGCGGGTTCAGCGCCAGGGTGTTGCGGGCTGCTTCGTCCGATAGCGAGTTCCAGCCTGCGGCTCCGCGTCGGGTCCGGGCGATGGGACGCGGGTCATGCTGCGTCGCCGTATTGCGCACGAAGCGTTTTCTTGTCGAACTTGCCAACGCTCGTCTTGGCCAAAGCGTCGACGAAGAGGATCTTCTCCGGAACGGCGAATTTCGAAATCACGCCCTTTTCGCTGTAGGCCAATACGTGAGCTTTGATCTCCTCCGCGCTCACGGGCGGCGCGGCTTTGGGATCGCGCACGATGAGCGCGAGAGGTCTTTCCCCCCACTTGGCGTCCTTGACGCCGATCACCGCGCATTCCGCCACCCCAGCCCGATGCATGATGATGTCTTCGAGTTGGAGTGAGGAGATCCATTCCCCTCCGGTCTTGATGACGTCTTTGATTCGGTCGGTGATTTGGAGATAGCCGCCGGGGGTGATCACCCCGATATCATTCGTGTGGAGATAGCCGCCGGCCCATAATTGCTCCGAAGCCTCGGGATTCTTGAAGTAGCCGTTCGTCAGCCAGGGGGCGCGTGCGACGACTTCACCGGAAGTTGCGCCATCGCGAGGCACGTCCTTCATGTCCGGATCCACAATCCGCAGTTCGACGAGCGGACAAGCTCGACCCGCCTTGGTGCGAATCGTCACTTCTTGTTCGGGATCGCCGGAGAGGTCGCTCGGCTGGAGGTGCGCCACTGTCAGCAGCGGACCCGTTTCAGACATGCCGTAGCCCGCAAACACGTCGACGCCGAGGTCCATCGCCTGTTTCGCGAGCGCCTTCGGTAGCGCCGAACCCCCAATCACCATCTTCAATCCAGCAAGATCGACCTTTGCTTTCGCCGCCGCATCGAGCAGCATTTGCAGGATCGTCGGCACACAATGGGTGAAGGTCACGCCCTCCGTCTTGATAAGCTTGATAAGCAGCGATGGATCGTAACGGCCGGGATATACTTGTTTTACGCCGGCGAGGGTCGCGGCCCACGGGAATCCCCACGCATGAACGTGGAACATGGGCGTAATCGGCATATAAACATCGTTGCGATGAAAGCTGCCCTGGTCGGGCGCAGAGGCCGAACGCGGCGAGTTCGGTCATCGCGTGCAGAACCAATTGGCGGTGGCTGTAGTAGACGCCTTTCGGGAGGCCGGTAGTGCCAGTCGTGTAAAACGTCGTCGCCTGGACGTTTTCGTCAAAGTCGGGAAACATGAAATCTGGCGACGCCGCCGCGAGAAGCTCCTCGTATTCGCCCACCAACTCGAGTCCGCCAGTCACTGGGGCTTTACGGTCGGTCAGGACGACCAACCTCTTGACGTTGGGCAGTTGGGGCAAAAGCGACTGCACGAGGTCTGTGAACTCGTCATTGACGAGAAGAGTCGACGAACCCGCGTGATTGATCGTGTAGGCTATCTGCTCGGGCGACAGCCTCACGTTGACCGTTTGCAAGACAACGCCCATCATCGGGATGGCAAAAAAGGCTTCAAGGAATCGGTTGCTATCCCAATCGAGAACTCCGACGGTGTCGCCGGGACGTACGCCGATCCGCTCGAGAGCGCTTGCAAGTCTGCCGATGCGTTCGCGAAGTTCGAGATAGGTGAGACGCTTCAGGTCGCGATAGACGATCTCTTGACCAGGGGTTTGGGCAAGCGGCGTGTGCAGCAGTTGCTTGATCAGCAGCGGATAGTCGTAGGCCGAGGGGGTAACGACGACTTTTCTTTCATCCATCGGCGTCCTCCCATCCAAAATCGTGAGCCGCGGCCGAGCGGTTTACTTGGGAAAACTCTCGCGCGGGGCCTCGGTAGGTCAAGGTTCAATTCGGCCATACTTCGGGTGCAAATCGGCCATCGAGCCTGCGCTAAAGGACGAGCGAGGTTTCTTGACGAAACTCATGGGGAGTCCTGCCGGTCCACCGTCGAAAGGCGTGACGGAAGTTCGCCGCGTCGCTAAATCCCAACGCGAAAGCTATGTCTTCCGTCGTCATCTGCGTCTCACGCAGATATCGTAACGCGACGTGAACTCTCAGCTCGTCAGACAATTGCCTGAACGAGGTGTCCTCGGATCGAAGCTGTCTCCTCAACGTCCGCGGTGTCGTCTTGAGCAGCTTGGCGACTGCGGCGAGGGTTGGCCGATCGGCGACATCGCGCAGAAGCACGCTTCGAATCCTGCCGGCGGCGCCGGTCCGAAGTTCGAGCTCGGCGAGCATCGCGTCACAAAGCGCGATCGCGGAAGGGTAGGTGGCGCGGTTGCCAAGCCTGGGCACGGCATCAAGGAAGGCCGTATTGAACACGATCCGATTAGCCTCTTGTTCGAACCTGACGGGACAGCCGGCGAGCGCGGTAGGGATCTTGAAATCTCGGGCCTCGCGATAACCAAGCCGGATCTCATTTGGCCTGAAAGATTCGCCCATGATGTCGCGATGCAAAGAGATATGCGTCGCGATCTGCAACTCGGTCACGAACCGATAAAGTCGAGAATCAATTCTCGGGTGCAGCAGCGGCTCGACGGTCCATGTGGCGAGCGGATTGTGCTCCTCGAAAGCAATGGTCGCCAAAGGCGTCGCCAGCTGATGGTATCGGACCGAGAAGTCCATCGTCCGACGGAAATCGGTGCTGCACAGCATCGCATAACCGTACATTCCATAGGCTGAGAGGTGGACGCTGGAACCGATCGTGTAAGCGAGATGAGGATCCCGCGACAATGCAATGGCGTTCAGATAGCATTAAATCAGCTGGTTCCTGGAAATGCGCGTTGAAGCAACATGCAGGGCCTCGAAGCTCAGGTCTGCACCCTTCAACGCGTCGTGCGGGGCGACGCCTTCACTGACCAGCAGATCGACCACCGCGGCTATCTTGGCTGCGGAATAGGCTTTCTCCCCGAAACCTGTGTTGTCCCATTTCATTGGAGGGCTAGAGAAAAGCGGTTTGTTCCTGAGGTCAAATCGGACGGCTATCTCCCCTATCGCGCCACTCCAGATCAACCTGCCGATAAGCAGAGCCACAAGCTCGGCCGCCAGTTCGAGACCGCGGATCTCGTCCAGGCGAAACGGCTTCTGCATGAACTGGATGGGGGTAGCCGCTGAGGCGTGGCGCGTTAGGCCACGAGCGCGCTTCTGTCGTTTAGTCTAGGCGAGTTGGGGTGGTGCTGTGCGACCCCAGGATCGAACATCGGCGAGACGTACGTACGTTTTGGTCGTACATTTTCGTCGACTTCGACCCGCAACTTTTACGTAGGCGCGGGCGAGCATCACCAAAGCTGGAGTTGACCCGTTGTCCCGCGGTGGCGATGACCGCTATTTGCGCGGACAGCGGCCGTCGATCCTCGCCACGACTTTGCCTTGCGCCAAGAATCCGAACGCTTGCCGAAGCGAAGCCAAACTTGCCGATTTTGTTCGCGGACAACCGCGACTGTTCGGCATTAGCATCTCGTGCAGATAAGTTCTTAGGGCAAGAAATCCATATATCTACCTGATTTAACTGGCGCTCCCAAGGGAATTCGAACCCCTGTCCTCGCTGTGAAAGGGTACCACTGTTTTCACAATCACAGAATCGTCCCGATTCCAATATCATCGGAAATAATGTGGTCGGAGTGAGAGTCCGA
>CAWIUD010000038.1:0-43955 GCA_963839185.1 uncultured Alphaproteobacteria bacterium
GGCTAAAGAAGGCAGCCTGACGAGGCGCGCCGCGCGCATCCCCGCCCGTATCCGGAGCGGCGGAGTATCGGCGCCGGAACCGGGTCTTGAAGCGCTGCGATCTCTGAGATTGTCGACCGGGGCCGCGATCGCGCGGCTTCGGATTTTGCCGCTGGGTCGGAACCCTACGGCCTTAATTAACATGTTTTATAAGTGTAATATGGCTTGGCCCCCGTCCCGGTCGCTGACGGCGCCGGGTCGCAGCTATGCCGCGAAAGGTCGTCGATCCGAGGGACGACGCTAAACCGGGTCGCAACCCTCTGAAGCAATTGAGGCGCGACGCTAAAATGGCGGAAGCCGACGCTGTTCGCCGGCCGGCCGAGCCCAGGGGCTGTCGGGCTTTCCCTCGCGGGAGCGCGCCGTAGCCGGCGAACCCTGAACGACCAAAACCCCCGCGCCCTACTCTGCCGCTTTGCGCAGCTCGGGATAGACGCACTCGGGCTCGATCCTCGGCCTCGTCGCGCGCAGAGGAATGATCTGCGCTTCGACGAACGGAAGCTTGAGCGTCTTCCAAACATCGACGAGAGCCTCGACGAGATGGGAGACGTGCACTTCGGTATGGCGGGGCGTGGGCGTGATCCGGAGGCGCTCGGTTCCCGTCGGGACCGTCGGATAGTTGATCGGCTGGATATAGATGTCATGACGACGCAGAAGAAGGTCGCTCGCCGCCTTGCAACGCTCCGCGTCGCCGACCATCAGCGGAACGATGTGCGACGAGTTCGCGAGAACCGGCAGGCCCGCTGCGCGGAGCGCATGCCTGGTAAGAGCCGCCATATACTGATGCCGGCTACGCTCCGTGTTGGAGGCCTTGAGATGGCGGACCGCCGCGCACGCGCCGGCCGTCACCATTGGCGGCAATGTCGTGGTGAAGATAAACTGCGGCGCGTAACTGCGTACGGCGTCTATGATCGTGGCGTCGCCGGCAATATATCCGCCGAGCGACCCAAATCCTTTGGCGAGCGTGCCTTCGATGACGTCGATCCGGCTCATGAGGCCTTCGCGCTCGGCGACGCCTCCACCACGCGGGCCGTACATGCCGACCGCATGAACTTCATCGATATAGGTGAGCGCGTTGTGCCGCTCGGCGAGTTCGACGATCTCCCGTATCGGCGCAATGTCGCCATCCATCGAATAGAGGCTTTCGAAGATGATCAGCTTGGCCCGGTCGGGACCAGCCTCAACGAGCAGTTGCTCGAGATGAGAAACGTCATTGTGTCGCCACACCTTCTTTTCGCAAGCGGCCCGGCGGGCGCCCTCGATCATCGAGTTGTGGTTGAGCGCGTCGGAGAGAATCAGGCAGTCGGGCAACAACGAGGCGATCGTTGAGATGCCTGCGAGGTTTGAGACCCAGCCCGAAGTGAAGACGAGCGCGGCTTCCTTGCCATGGAGATCGGCGAGTTCCGTCTCGAGTTCGACAATACGGTGATGCGTGCCGGAAATGTTGCGGGTGCCGCCGGCGCCTACGCCGTGGCGCGTCACGGCGGCGATCGCCGCGTCGCGCACCGTCGGATGACCGCCCATCCCGAGATAGTCATTCGAGCACCAGATCATAACCTCCCGGCGCTCCTGGGCGCCCTCTGGCCGCCAGACGCGCGACCGGAAATCGCCCCGCGTCCCGGTCGAGGTCCGCGAAGACCCGGTAGCGCCGCTCGTCCTTCAGACGCTGGATCGCGTTCGCGAAATGCACGCGGTGATCCTGGTTGAGCGTCGACATCGAATCCTCCGTCTACAAGCGCCTTGTTCCAATGCGTCAGGCAAGGGCCGCGCAGCCGTCGAATGCGGCCTGGAGGCGCGCCTGGTCGAACCGGCGTCCTCTCGCGATCACCAGCGGTCGATGGAGCCGCAGCGGAGCGAACGCGCGCAATCGACGCCCGCCCTCCACGCAACTCGAAGCAAACCCAATCGGCCTTCGTGCGCACGAGGCCCTGCACGCAATCGACCTCTCCGAAGCTTCCGGCGGCGATCAGCGCAAGCAGACGTTCGACGTTGAGCGGATCGCATACCGCGGGAGGAACGGCGCTCCAGGCGGACGGCAATTGCAGCTGTTCCGTCCCGTCATTCGAATGCCCGGCGTTCGCCTGCCGCGATAATTCATCGCTCGCGGCAAGCTCCAGCTCAACCCGCACGGATCCATCAAGCCCATCGGCAGCGGACCGTCGGCGGAACACACGCCATAAAGCGTTTGCGTCGACCGGGGCGACAAGAAACCAATGCTCCGCGACTCCGAGCGCCACCAGGGCTGCGAGCAAACTACAGCCCGCGACCTCGAAAGGCGTCGCGCCCGGGTTGACAGCATGACGGAAAAGAAGGGTCGTAACGATTGTCCCGACAGTTACGGACACGGGGAATAATGCGTTCATCGGCCGGCGCTTCATGTAGCTCGTAAGATAGGCCAAATGGTCAGGAAGCAGCTCCTCGCCGAGATTGGGAACTCCCAGAAAGACATTCAGCTTCGCGCTCGCGTGCAACGCCCACAGTGCAAAGTAGGTCCAGAACGCAAGCATGTTTGGGCTATGACAAGTCAAGACGAACAGCGCGAACGCGCCCAGGATCGCCGCCAGTTCGTGATAAAGACTTCGCGCTCGCGGCTTGGACGAAGCGCGATAGCTGTCCGCGTTCCGAGGCGTAGGCGGTCTTTCTCGGACCTGTGACGAAGCCGGTGTAAAAAGCCAGGAGCTGCCATCCCCAGGCGATGAGGCCACATGCAAATGCGACGTAGGCCGCCTCCGAAGTCGTCTCGCTGGAGGTTTTCGCGACAAACCACAGACAGAGCGCGAGAAGGGCGCTCGCCCCCGACATGCTCGTCATAAACGTCCGCCGGTTCAGGCTGTCGAGATGCAGGATGAGGCCGGTGGAAGCCCACCAGAGCATCAGAGTCACAAGGATCGGCAGTCCATAGGCGATCATCGCTTTCGTCCTACCAGGCAGGCGCGAGGCGGATATCGGCGGGCAGCGGGTTGGCTTTGCTAGGCAGTGCGTAGAGCCGGGCAAAAGCGAGCGCCGCCGCGCTGGCGAGCCATGCCCTGCGCGAGCCTGCTGGTCAAGCCGCGCTGGCCCCTCGCCTCCTCGCTCAATCGCGCAATCGCGCAGAGTCGATCCAGGCCTCGCTTGAAGCGCGGATCGTCGATGTCGAGGGTGAGGGGAAATGTTTGGCGGGAAATCTCCGAGGTCAGCCGGAAGACCGTGAAGTCGTAGTCGGTCGGATCGACGCCGATCGCCTCGTGGAACGCCGGCCGGAAGTGATCACGAACGTACATCGTCGCGAACACCGCGAGCAGGAAGAATTTGATCCAGTAGACATTCAGGCCGGAGATCACTTCCGGGTTGGCGCGCATCAGCAGAGCGAACGCTTCCCCATGGCGGAACTCGTCATTGCACCACTTCTCAAACCATTTGAAAATGGGGTGGAATCGCCGCTCGGGATGCCTCTCGAGTTGCCGATAGATCGTGATGTAGCGCGCGTAGCCGATCTTTTCGGAAAGATAGGTTGCATAGAAAATGAACTTCGGGCGGAAGAAGGTGTATTTCTTCGCCCTAGTGAGAAACCCGAGATCAACTCCGATGCCGAAGTCCTTGAGGGTATCGTTGATGAACCCGGCGTGTCGGGCCTCGTCGCGGCTCATGAATGTGAAGAGGTCGCGAATGTCCTTGTTTGTAGCGCGCTTCTTCATTTCTGCATAAAGGACGCAGCCGGAGAATTCGGCGGTGATGGAACTGATGAGAAAGTCGCGGAACTCCTTGTCAAGGTCGCGTGGCAGTTTCGAGAAATCGGCGTCGAATTCCTCGGTGCGGACAAAGTGCTTCTTGTTGGGGTCAGACCGCATCTCGGCGATGAGCGCGTCCCATTCGGCGCGAACGGGATCGACGTTCGTCCGGTCGAGCTTGGCGAAATCGGTCGTATAGAAACGCGGACTGAGGACCGTGTTCTCTTGCGCCACGCGCGTGGAGTCGGCCGGCGTCTCCGGGCGGACGGGAGCGGTCATAGGCGTCTCCTCTCGGTGAAGCTGACGTCGTAGAGTTCGGCGAGCTCGAAATTGCCGGCGACCCGCGTCCACATGCGCTCGGGGAGCCGCGCTCGAGTGATTGTCGCCATGCGTCTCACGACGATACGCTCGCCGAACGGGGCCTGGGTTGGGGGATCGCGTACAAGGACCTGGTCGCCAGGGCGAATGCCATAGTCGCTGTCAATCACCACGTGCGCCTCAAAGGTCTCCGCCGAACGCTCGATCTCAACGGTGCAAGGCGCCTCAAAACTGCGCCGCCTGATGGATGATAAAAGGCTCATCGTTGACCTCGAGAAGCGAGAAAAAGCCGGGCGAACGCGCCCGCGTTGGTCTCTCCGAAGGCTTCGAGCGCCACATGCCGTCCGGTCGTCACATCATCGAGCGACATGCGGCCGTCGTCCCAGTGCGTTAGCAGGAATGGCGTTGCGTCGCCAAGGCCCGACCGTCTGCGCTCGCGAGCAAGGCCGCGTAAGGTCGCGCGCATGAACCCGTTGGTCTCCGGAGCGATCGTATAAATGAGGGCGCCGTCCTCAGCGCGGCGAACGAGAACCGAGCCATTGTCCTGATCTTCGAAACGGAGCGCGAGGCTTTCGACAGGGCGCGCGACCGCCGCGTGCATCTGACCGATACCCGAGACCCTGGCGGCGGCGGCTCCGACGATCGTCACCAGCATCAGCGCGGCGGCGCTCAGGAGGACCTCTTTCGGCATACCTGATGAGGCACGCTTGAGAGCGACGTCGTTCATGGGTCCCTCCTCACGCCGCGGCCTGATTCACAAGCGTCAGCGAGCCGGCAAGCGGTTCGGCGGTCCCAGGCGTTGCCCGGACTTCCGTTTCGGTCGGTTGGCCTGCTGCTTCCCGGAGAGCCCGTCCGATCGTGTCCGCGACATCAGCGGCGTTCCCGACGCAGCGCAAAGAGGGTTGGGGCTTCGCGAAATGGAACGGTCGCGCGTGCGGCCACAGGACGAAGTAGCTTACGCGATCCCTTGAAGCGAGCGCGACTGGAATGTCGCCGGTCCCGTCGCCGTAGAGACGCGCGTCCGCGGAGACAATTCGCTGGAAGGGCACGTTCATGAAGATCGGCAGGGCGACGCCAATTTTCAGAACCAGCCGCCGCGAGGTCACGACGTAGAGCGTCGACCGGGCGGCCAGAAAACTCAGCACCGCGATCAGCCCCAGGGCGGCAGCTCCAAGGCCGAGCGTCTTCGCGGCTACCAGGGCGGCCGCGCCCCAGCCCGAGTCGGTCCCGACCGAATAGAGGTTCCAGACCGTCAGCGCGACGAAATAGGCGGCGACGAAATCGCCGCGATACGCGCGCCGCGCGAGGCTTATCCATCTCGGCCGGCCGTGCCACAGGATCTGTTCACCGGGCGGCACGTCTCCGGGCAACAGCTTCTCGAGATTGACGGCCTTCATAGCAGGGGCTCCGTGCGCCGCGGCGTCGCGTAGAGCGTCCCAGCGCCGTAGTAAGCAGCGATCTTGTCTTCTTCGAGCAGCGTGACCCGGTCAGGATTCCGCGTCCCGGGCACGTCGGCGAATTGAGCGGCGAGCAGAGCCGAAACTTTGACGCGCCTGCGCTTGACGTCGACGTTCGCGAAAGTCACCGGCAGGAGCACTCTCTTGCCGGTCTTGCCGACCTCGATTTCATAGTAGCGCAGAATGGATTCCGCCCTATCGACCCAGAGATCGCGAACGATGCCGGCCTGGGCGCGATTGGCCCCGATGACCGCAAAACCGATCGGATTGGCGCTCTCCGCCGGGACGGCGAAATTTGTCGCCAAGCGCAGCGGAGCGATGAGGTCATGGCCGTCGAAAGTCTTGCCCGGCTCGTCGGCGCGCTCGGCGTAGCTGCCAGGGCCGACATTCGCCAGCATCGGATCGCCGTTCGGCGCGAGCGGCGCTCCCGGCCACAGCTCCGTTTTCGTCGCGCTGATCGGGCGCGTGTCAGGCCGGAGATTCGGCGCCGAAACCTCGCGACCATCTGAGCGCCGGAAGGTTTTGGGCGACGGGATCCAAAGAAAGTCGCGCGATCGGAAGCCTCGGCCCGCCTCGTTTTCCAGCGGATAGCCTTCGCGGCGGTCCTCGCGCCGAAGATAGAAGAGGAGGCCGGCGAAGAAAAGCCAGAACGCGTAGAGCACAATCTGCGCGACATCCAGATTATTGATGGCGCCCCTCATGATGGGAGACCTCCAGAGTTGAACCGAGCGGAAAGCGTCACCGCGTCGAAGCCAGATGGCTTGGGGCTGAGTGAGTCGTTGCGACCGCGCACGAGGGGGCCGATGGCGACCAGGGTCGCCAACAAAAGAATGACCTCAACGGAATAGACGATCGTGTAACCCGTCACCGGACTCGCCAGCGCGTCGCCGAAAACGCCGCGGACGGCGAGCGAGGAGCCAAGATCGTTGACGACGCCGCTGAAGGCAATGGCGAGACCGGCGGCCGTTGCTTGCGCCGCGCCCCATGCGCCGAGCGCAAGGCCCCGGTCTTCGGGTCTTGCGAGCGCCATCGAGGCCGTCAAGGTTCCGTGCGCGAAAAGTCCGCCGCCGAATCCGATCAACGCGACGCCGAGGCCGAACATCGGCCACGAGTTCCAGCGGGGCTGAGAAGATGACGCTGCAAAAGGCGACGATGCCGACGAGCGCTCCCAGTCCGGCGACGCGGTGCGGGTCGGCGCCGCGATTCAGGCGCCGCGCCGCGAGCATCAGGCCCGCTCCGCCGCCCAGGGCGAGCATGGCGGTAAAAGCGGTTGTCGCGCCAACAGGCAGATGCAGGATCTTGCCGCCATAGGGCTCGAGCAGAATGTCCTGCATGCTGAAGCCCGCGGTCCCGAGCGCGGTCGCGACAAGGCGCCGGCGCGTGCGTCCGGCGGTCGAGAACGTCTTCCAGGCTTCGGAGAAGCTCGATCTCATCGGAGACGCCGCCGAGAACTTGGCGTTGCGCGGCTCCTGCTTCCAAAGCGCCGCGCAATTCAGCACCATTGTCACCACCGCAGCGCCCTGAACGACCTGAATCAGACGAACCTCGCTGAAATGCTTGAGCAGCAGCCCGAAAAAGACGGCGCTGACCGCCATGCCGGCGAGCAGCATCGCGCAGAGGAGGGCCACGACTCGCGGGCGCGCTCGCTCCGGCGCAAGGTCCGTCGCCAACGCGAGGCCCACGGTTTGAACCGTGTGCAAACCTGCCCCGACAAGAAGAAACGCCAGCGCGGCCGCCGCCTGGCCGATCCAGATCGGGCCGGTCGTGTCGCCGGAGAGAATGAGCAGCGCAAACGGCATGATCGCGAAGCCGCCAAACTGCGCCATTGTTCCGAACCAGATGAACGGCACACGCCGCCAGCCTAGGACGGAGCGATGATGATCCGAACGGTGGCCGATCAACGCTCGCAAGGGCGCAAACAGGAGCGGCAGCGCCAGCATGCCCGCGACGATCCAAGAGGGCACGGCGAGCTCGACGATCATCACCCGGTTCAATGTGCCGATCAGGAGAACGGCCGCCATGCCAACCGTCACCTGGAAGAGCGACAGCCGTAGGAGACGCGGCAGCGGCAGTTCCGGCGTGGCCGCATCGGCGAAAGGAAGCACCTGCGGACCGAGCCGCAGGAATCCCTGAACAATTGCCGCGGAGGCGCGGTTCATTTTCGCTTGGCCTCCAGCGCTTGAGACACATAGAACCCACTATCGATCCGATTCGATCGCGCGATGCTCCAGCTCTTGAACTCCGGGTCGATTCTCGAAGTGACGCTCGAGGGTCGATTTTGAGACTGGCGCGATGGCGGGCGCGCGGTCGCGGCGGGGAAAAAGCGTTCCAACGGCATGCATGAGCGACAGCGCCGGCGTCCTCGGGGCGATGGTGAAGACGATCGCCGTTCGCGTGCGCAATGCAAACGACGACGCGATGCGGGCGATATCGGCGCCATTGTAGTGAATCAGGCTGTCCATCGCGACCACGAAGTCGAAGGCGCCGAGAGCCGGATCGAGCATGTCGCCGACGATGAATGCAGCGTCGCCAGGGCCGATGTTGCGCGGCGTGCGCTCCCGCGCGAGCGCGATCAGTGTCGGGGAAATGTCGACCGCGATGACGGACGCGCCGCGCTTCGCTAGATCGAACGCCAGAGCGCCGGCGCCGCAACCAGCATCGAGAACACGCGCGTCTCGCATGTCCTGGGGGCAGCCAGGAGAGGATTGTCGCGCGCATTGCGTCGCGCCCCGCGCGAACCGTCTGACGAATGCGCCCCAGCGGCTCGTCCGAGGTCATTCGCTTCCATGCTTCGGCCGCCGTGCGGTCAAAGTACCGCTCGAGCTGATCCCGCCGGACGAGGTAGGTCGCGCTCGTCATCAATCGAACCCCAGAAATTCGAAGAGATCGCGGTCCTTCATCGGTTTGGCCGGAAGCGCTTCGACCCCGGCCCAAAGTCGCTCCGCCAACGAGAGATACTCGTTCTGGACCGCCTCGAGTTCGGGTGATGGCTCCATCTCGAACAGCGTTGATTTTTTCAATCGGCTGCGCCGCACCACATCGAGGTCGCGGAAATGCGCGAGACGCTTCAACCCGACAGTGGCGTTGTAGCGATCGACTTCGTCCGTGTTGGCGCTGCGGTTGGCGATGACGCCGCCGAGGCGCACGTCGTAATTGCGTCCCTTGGCGTCGATCGCAGAAACGATGCGGTTCATGGCGAAGATAGAGTCGAAATCGTTCGCGGTGACGATCAGCGCCCGTTCCGCGTGCTGAAGCGGCGAGGCGAATCCTCCGCAAACGACGTCTCCGAGCACGTCGAAGATGACGACGTCGGAGTCCTCGAGCAACCTGTGCTCTTTCAGAAGCTTGACCGTCTGGCCCACGACATAGCCGCCGCAGCCGGTGCCGGCCGGCGGCCCGCCCGCTTCGACGCACATGACGCCGGCGAAGCCTGTGGCGACGAAGTCCTCGACGCGCAGTTCCTCGCTATGGAAGTCCACTGCCTCCAGGGCGTCGATGACGGTTGGGACCAAGCGTTTGGTCAGCGTGAACGTCGAATCGTGCTTTGGATCGCATCCGATTTGAAGGACTCGCTTCCCGAGTTTCGCGAAGGCGACCGAGAGATTGGAAGAGGTCGTGCTCTTGCCAATGCCCCCCTTGCCGTAGATTGCGAATACCTTCGCAGAGCCGATCGTGACGCCGGGATCAAGTTCGACCTGGCAAGAGCCAACGGTCCGCTGGGCTCTGATTGGAATGTTCATGCAGCAATCCCCGGGCTCACGCCCTCCATAAGATCCTCGAGTTCGTCGCCCGCCTCGTGCAGCGCGGCGAGCGTCTCCTTGTCCGGCGTCCAGTAGCCTCTCTCCTGAGCTTCAATGACGCGGTTCGTCAGTTTTGAGGAAGCTGTCGGATTGAGCTCGCTGAGGCGCCTGCGCATCTCGGCGTCCAAAACAAAAGTGCGGGTGATCCGATCGTAAACCCAGGGATCGACCTGGCCGGTCGTCGCCGACCATCCGACGGTGTTGGTCACGTGGGCTTCGATCTGGCGGACGCCTTCGTAGCCGTGCTTGAGCATTCCCTCGTACCATTTCGGATTGAGGACTCGCGTTCGGGTCTCGATAGCCACCTGTTCGCTGAGCGAACGGACCGGGCCAGCGCCCCCTCGCGTCTGATCGGAAATGTAGATTGGGGCGACGGATCCGCCTCGTGCGCGCGCCGCCGCTCGGCCCATGCCGCCGAGACTGTCGAAATAATGATCGATGCTCGTCACGCCGAGTTCGACGCTGTCCAGATTTTGATAGGCGAAATCCACCTGGGCGAGAACGCTCTCGAGCAAGTCGAGCCGCGGCGAGGAATCGCCGTTGCGGCCATATGCGAAGCATTTCCGGCGGGCGAAGGTCTGGCGAGATTTCGTCCTCATTGCTCCAGACGCCCGAGTCGATGAGCATCCCGACATTGGCGCCGTACGCGCCTTCGGCGTTGCTGAACACGCGCAGCGCCGCGGTATCGAGGTCGCAACCGGTCTTTGCCTGATGCGCGAGCGCATGCTTGCGCACATAGTTCCTGTCCTCGGGTTCGTCCGCCGCCGCGGCGAGGAAACACGCTTCGGCCAGCAGCCTGACCTGCAACGGCAGAAGGTCCCGGAAGATTCCCGACACCGTAATGACGACGTCAATGCGCGGTCGTCCTAGCTCTCCCAAGGGAACCAGCGTCGCGCCGCTCAATCGCCCATAGGCGTCAAAGCGCGGCAGAGCGCCAAGGAGCGCCGAGCGCTTGGCAGATCGGGCCGCCCTCGCTCTTGAGGTTGTCTGTTCCCCACAAGACAATTGCGACCGACTCAGGAAAAGGATGTCCATCAGCGGCGTGACGCGCAAGCACGCGCTCGGCCTGCCTCGCGCCGTCGATAACCGCGAAGGCGGTCGGGAGACGGTACGGATCGAACCCGTGCAGGTTCCGGCCGGTTGGCAAGATCGCTGGCGTGCGAATGAGGTCGCCGCCGACGACCGGCGCGATGAAGCGGCCATCCAGGGCGCGCAGGAGGCTTGGGATTTCGTGGTCCTCGGCGAGCAACCGATCGAGGCGCGCAAGTTCATCGAACGCTTCGCGCGTTTCCCGCGTATGCGGGCTTCCGGATGCTTCGAGGGCGGCGGTGATCGAGCCAGCTCCGACCAGGGCGCGCACGGTTGCGCCTGCATTGTGAAGACCGAACGCGCTCTCGGCGATCGCCGACAAAGTCTCCACGCGCTCCTCCGGCCCCGGCGGTTCGCCGAGGACGTGAAAGCCGTGCGGGATAAGCGTGTACTCAAGCTCAAGGATCGCCAAGGTGAGCTTGCCGATTTCGTCAGGCGCGCGCGGGCCCCAGCCCGGTTCAGGCCGGGCGAGATCGACGGCCGCGGCCTGCGATTGGATGAGCTCCGCCAGTTGGCCCGCGGTCTGTCTCGGGCTCGCAGGCGCGATAGCGCTCGACGGACGCCTTCAAATCCACAAGACCGCGGTAAAGTCCGGCATGGGCCAGGCTCGGAGTGAGATAGCTCACGAGCGTCGCGGCTGATCTGCGCTTGGCGAGCGCTCCCTCCGGACGGGTTGTTCGCCGCATAGAGATAGACGTTGGGCAATGCGCCGATCAGGCGGTCGGGCCAACACGAAGCGCTGAGCCCCGCTTGCTTGCCGGGCATGAACTCGAGCGCGCCGTGCATGCCGAAATGCAGGACGACGTCCGCATCGAAATCCTCGCGCAGGTAACGGTAGAAGGCCGAGAACGCGTGAGTGGGAGCGAACCCGCGCTCGAACAGCAAGCGCATAGGGTCGCCCTCGTAGCCCATCGACGGTTGGATTGCGACGAGCACGTTTCCGATCCGCTCGCCAAGCACAAACAGCGATCGGCCGTCGGTCTGATGCCGGCCTGGCGCCGGGCCCCATTGGGCTTCGATTTCCCCAAGATGAGGCTCGCGGCGGATATGATCGTCGATCGCGATGCGAGCGACGACGTTGGCATTGACGCCGAAGCGTCTGGAATTGCCGTTGAGGATTCGGTCCCGGAGTTCGTCGACAGTGTCAGGGCGGATCGACAGCATAGCCATCCGACTTGCATCGCCTTCAGCATGCGGTGCAGCGACTCGTAGACGCCAAGAAACGCAGCCGTGCCCGTGGCGCCGCCATTGGGCGGAAAATTGAAGAGAACGATCGCGACTTTGCGCTTCGCGCGATCGGTCGTCCGCAAGCGAACGAGCCGCTCCACTCTGTCCGCAAGCCGCGCGATTCGCTCCGGGTGGGGCCGGATGTCGCGCGCCGCGCTGGCCGGCGCGGTGCTGGAACGCCCGCCGAACACGCTTGGCGCGGTCGCCCCATCAAGTTCGGGAATTGCGACCATCATCGTCGCCTCAACCGGCGACAGCCCGCGATCCGACCCCTCCCATTGCTCGATCGTCTGAAACTCCAGGGCATGAGCGGCGACATAAGGAACATCAAGGCCCGCCAGCATCTCCGCCGCGGCCTTCGAGTCGTTGTAGGCCGGGCCGCCGACCAGCGAGAAGCCGGTCAAAGACACCAGTGCGTCGATCGACGGCGCGCCATTGCGTTTGAAAAACGCTTCGACCGCCGGGCGAGAGTCGAGACCGCTGGCGAACGCCGGGATCGTTCGCAGTCCGCGCGCCTCGAGCGCGGCGATAACCGCGTCATAGTGGGCGGTGTTGTTCGCCAGGACGTAGGAGCGCATCAACAGAAGGCCGACCGTGCCTCGCGACCCGCCAGGCGGGCGCGGCAATCTGTCCACAGAAGCGCTCAGCCGCTCGGTTGCATGAGGATGGTAAAGTGCAACTTCGGGATATTCGATCGGAAGGGCCGCGCTCACCTTGCCGCGCAGGCCGGCGTTCGCCCCACCCGCATAGCGGTTCGTCAGGAAGCGCACGAGATTTGCGATATTCTCGTCCGAGCCGGCGAGCCAATATTGCAGCGTCAGGAAATACGCGCGGACGTCCTGCGCCGGCCCTGGGATGTAGCGCAGAATGCGAGGAATGCGGCGCAGCATCGCGAGCTGGCCAGCCCCGCCGGTATCGGACGGTTTGCCGCCGCCTCTCAGTCGTTTGAGAAAATCGAGCGCCGTGCGTTTGGAGCCATCCATATTGAAGCGTCCAACGCGGGTCAGCTTGACGATCTCGGGCGCGGACATGCATCCGAGCACCGCGTCGCACTGGTCACGGCGCGCCCGAATGGCGTCGAGAACGGCCTGCGCGTGGTCCTCCATAAACAGCATCGTCGCGACGATGATGTCGGCCCTTCCGATCGAGTCGAGGCAATGCTGCAAAGCCGCCGGATCGTTCCACTCGGCCGCCGCATGAAAGGCAAGATCGAGCCCAGGGATCTCACTTGCGAGCAATCGGCGCGCGCGATCGACCGCACCCGCAAGATGGTTATCGAGCGTGACGATCACGAAGCGCAGGCGGCGTGCGCTCAGCGGCCGAAGTGGGCTTTGGCTTCATAGAGCGTGCTCACTGTTATCGTCGTCAGTCCATGCTCGCGCGCAAAAGTCTCCGTGTTTCCGCGTGCGCGGCCGCGGACGAAGAACGGAATCTTCTTGAGCTCTTTCTCGGCGTCATCGCTCCATTCGTGTACGTAAGGGTTTGGCCGCCGCTGCAGTCCGCGCGTCCCCAATGACTCCAAGATGAGACGGCGCCGCTCCGTCGTGGAACTCGGAGTCCTCGCGGAACATGGTCAGCAGGTGCTCTTCGAGGCCCATCATCAGCGGATGAACCCAGGAATCGAACAGAACGTTGGCGCCTTCGAAGCCCATTTGCGGCGAGTAGCGCGCAGGAAAATCCTGAACGTGGGCGGGCGCCGAAATCACGGCGCAGGGAATCCCCAGCCGTTTGGCGATATGGCGCTCCATCTGCGTCCCGAGGACGAGTTCCGGCTGCAGTTCGGCGACTTTGGCTTCGACTTCGAGATAGTCGTCGGCGACAAGCGGTTCCGCGCCGCAGGCTTGGGCGGCTTCGCGCAATTCGCGCGCGAATTCCCTCGAGTACGTTCCGAGGCAGACGACCTTAAAGCCGAGTTCGGCTCGCGCGATCCGGGCGGCGGCGATCGCATGCGTCGCGTCGCCGAAGATGAAGACGCGCTTGTCGGTGAGATACGTCGAATTGACCGAACGCGAGTACCAGGGCAGGCGTGAGGTTTCGTCTCGCAGCGCCGCCGAGGCGTCGACGCCTGCGAGCGCCGCGACCTCTTCGATGAAGTCGCGCGTTGCGCCGACGCCGATGGGGATTGTCCGCGTGAACGGCTGCGAGTGGGTCTTTTCCAGCAACTGCGCAGCCGGCAGGGCGATCTCCGGATAGAGGACGACGTTGAAGTCGGCCTCGCCGAGACGCGCAATGTCCTTCGGCGTCGCGCCGAGCGGCGCGGTCACGCAAATGTCCACGCCAAGCCGCGCGATGAGCCCCGAAACCTCGCGCACGTCGTCGCGATGGCGGAAGCCGAGCGCGGTCGGTCCCAGAATGTTGCAGCGGGGACGCGCGGCCCGGGATTCGCGCCCGTGAAGCGCCCGCCATCGCTCTCACCAATCGATAAAATGTCTCCGCCGCGCCCCAGTTTTCCTTCTTGCGATAGGCGGGCAACTCGAGGGGGATGACCGGTATCGGCAAGTTCAACGCCCGCGCGAGACCGCCGGGGTCGTCCTGGAGGAGTTCGGCCGTGCACGATGCGCCGACGAGCATGGCCTGCGGCGCGCACCGCTCATAGGCTTCCCGCGCCGCAGTCTTGAACAACTCCGCGGTGTCGGCGCCGAGGTCGCGCGCTTCGAATGTCGTGTAGGTCACCGGAGGCCGCGAATCGCGGCGCTCGATCATGGTGAACAGCAGGTCCGCATAGGTGTCGCCCTGAGGGGCATGCAACACGTAGTGCAGGCCTTCCATCGCGGTCGCGATCCGCATGGCGCCGATATGGGGTGGCCCCTCGTAAGTCCACAGCGTGAGGTCCATCGGCCTAGACCTCCAGTCTGTCGCGGCGCATGAGCGAGCGCGCAAACAGATTGGCGAGGTCGCCGGCCTGCTCGTAACCGTGGATCGGCGTGAACACGAGTTCGATCGACCATTTGGTCGCGAAACCCTCAGCCTCCAATGGATTGGCAAGACCGAGGCCGCATACTGCGAGATCCGGGCGAGCGGCGCGGAAGCGCGCGAGTTGCCGGTCGACATTCTGGCCTTCGCTGAGGGTCGGCTGTCGCGATAGAAGCGCGAGTTCTGGCGCCAACAGCTGGCGGTTCAAATACGGCGTTCCGACCTCGACCAGCTCCATGGCCAGTTCTCGCGACAGAAAGCGCGCCAGCGGAATCTCGAGTTGGGAATCGGGGAAGAAGAAGACTCTTTTGCCGGCGAGCGCGTCTCGATGGCGAGCAACCGACGCGTCCGCCCGCGCTCGGCCCTCGGCGGTCGCCGCATCGAAGCGCGTCGCGCGAAACCCCGAAAGCGCATGCTGCCGCGCGCAGCCACTCGCGTCGTTCCCTCCGACCCCAGAGGGAACGGCGCGGGCAGGCGCTTTGCGCCCCGCTCTTCAAGCGCGCGCGCCGTGTCCCCGAGAAAGGGTTGGGCCAATAGAAACGCCGTGTTCGGACCGACCGGGATATCGGCCTGCGCGCGGCGCATGGGGAAGAATCGGACAGGCGCAATCCCAAGCGCGTCAAACAGCCGCGCGAACTGGTCCTCGACGATGTCCGCGAGCGCGCCAACAACCATGAGGCTGGGGCTCGCATTTGCGTCTTCATCGCGGCAGCGTGGGGACAAGCGCGGCGAGACAGGCGTCCTCGCCTTGCGTGAAGGTCGTCTCGATCCCGCTGCCAGAATAGGCGACGACCCGAACGCCTGGGGCGCGCTTCTGCGATTGTCGAGCTGCCGCGCGTTTCAAATCGATCTTGATGACCTCAGAGGGGCATGATCCGACGAGGAAAAGAAGCTTGACGTCGGGCCGACGATCGAGGAGCCGGCCGATCACGCGATCGAGCTCGTCATCGATATCGGCAATGCCCGCGAGATCCCGCTCGCCGAGGACCGCCGTCGCGAAGCGAGGCTCGGCGAAGATCATGACCCCCGCGGCCGATTGCAGAAGATGAGCGCATGTTCGCGAGCCGACGACGAGGAAAAACGCGTCCTGGATCTTGCGGTGCAACCAGACGATGCCGGTGAGCCCGCAAAACACCTCGCGCTGGCCACGCTCGCGAAGCACGGGCGCAGCTTCACAGCCGCGGCCGCCGGCCGAGCGTCCAGTTGGGGCGGAACCCGGACGGTCATGATGCGGGCTCGGGCTGGGCGGTGGAGCGGAAGCCGGGGTCCGCTCCGGTCTCAAGGCGCGCCGCCTTCAGCTTCAGCAGGAATTGTGCGGCGTTGACGACATAGGCGGCGTAGGCGGCGAGGGCTAGCAGCATGAGCGCGTGCGCCTCGAGGACATCGAAAGCAAGCGCGGCCAGGTAAGCCGAGTGAAGCGCGAGAACGAGGATCGAGAATACGTCCTCCCAGAAGAACGGCGCCGCGAATAAATACTTCCCGAAAACGTCCTTTTCCCAGATCGATCCCGTGATCATGATGGCGTAAAGGGCGATCGTCTTGACGACGACCGAATCGATCGCGGCCGCCTTTGCCCGCGCCGGTTACGAGGAAGCGCAGAACGAGACTGAGACTGACAAGGAAGATCACGAACTGCACGGGGGCGAGCACGCCCTGCACCAGCGTCCACGGGGACCGGTCCCGCCTTGCGCGCTGCTCGGCCGAATAGAGAGGCCGTATTCGCGCTGACTCCGGGCGTCCTCCGCCCATCGGCCCTCATCCTCGGTTCTCGAGCCCGGCGTCTCTCGGTTGAAGTCGAGAGCCGTCGATGGCGACGAATGTAGAGCCAGTCGCGATGAGACTGTCAATCGAGATTGACGTAATTTTTAGATTACACTAATGTTGGCAGAATGGGATCACCGGCCGCGCCAGGCCGGCTTTCGCCGGCCTTTGATCGCGGAGGGCGTCGGTGCGGGGCCTCGACCGTAATCTGTGGAACCCAATTTCCCGGCCACGCGCGCGCTTGGCCGTGACGACGGTCTCGGCTGCGTTCAACGATGACAAATACGTCTCGGGCGGGGATTGCGCGGCGCGCGCGATGTTCGTTGAGGCCGAGATTGCGCGGTCCCTGCTTCTGAGTTGTTGCAAAGCGCCAGCGAGCCCGCGGCCCCCTTCATTAGCGTTTGGCGTCCGCCCAGCGCGCCTGAGCCCGAACGTGTCATAAAACCAAAGCCGACATCGGCGTCGTCGACCCGCTGGAGGCTGTTGTTCTGAGACGAGAGTTGGTAAAGCGAGGTGACCGCTTGTAAACGGGCGAGGCCGGAATTCATGTCAGCCAGAGTGGTCATAGCCTGCGGGGAGAACTCGTGATCGAAGCCGCAAGCCCGGCATCCTCGGCGCGGTTTTCCTTTCCGGCCGAGATTTTGGGCGCCCTTGACGCCGAGACCGCGGGCGCCTTGATCGCCTCGGCGGCGGACGTCGCTCTTGTCGTCGACAGCGAGGGCGTCGATTCTCGATGCGGCATTCTCGGAAACCGATCTGGCCAATGAGGCTCGTCAGGGCTGGATCGGCCGACGATGGGTCGACACGGTGACCGTCGAGAGCCGACAGAAGGTCGATGAGCTGCTTCGCGACGCAACGCAGCGGTCATCGACCCGCTGGCGGCAAGTGAACCATCCCGCTGGCCAGGGAGCGGACATCCCGATCCGCTACCGCGCGATCCGCTTTGGACCCGAGCGGCGCATTCTCGCGGTCGGTCGTGACCTTCGTCCGCTCGCGGCGGTTCAGCAGCGGCTCGCCGAAACGCAGCAGGAGATGGAGCGCGAATATACTCGGATCCGAAACGCAGAGAAGCGCTACCGCCTCTTGTTTCAGCTCGCCTCAGAAGCCGTCTTGATCCTCGACTCCAACACAGCGCGGGTCCTGGAAGCCAATCCCGCCGCCGTGGGGTTACTTGGCGTCGAATCAAAAAAGTTGGTCGGGCACGCCTTCGAGGAGCTATTCGCCGAGGCCAGCCGCCAGGCGGCCCGGTCCTTTTTGGCGGCGACCCGCGTTGCGCCGCGCGTCGACAACGTTCACGTTCAACTTGGGCGCGACCAGAGCGGCGTCCTGCTGACCGGCACGCTTTACCGGCAGGACGGAGCGTCCCATCTGGTTGTCCTCTTGTCACGGCTCGGCGATGGCGCAGCGGCCATGTCGAACGACGACGCCAACATGCTGCGCCTCGTCGAAGCCATTCCCGAAGCCTTTGTCGTCGCCGACGCGGAACGACGTGTCCTGACGGCGAACGCGGCGTTTCTCGATCTTGTCCAGGCGACCACCCTCGCTTCAGGTGCGGGGAGAGCCTATCGATCGATGGATCGGACGCCCGGGCGTCGAGATCGACGTGCTTTTCTCGAACCTTCGCGCCCACGGCAGCGTTCGCCATTTCTCGACGATCGCACGTGGCGAATTCGGCGCGACGGAGGATGTTGAGATCGCCGCCTGCTCGGCTGCTCATGGGCAGGCGCCTTGTTTTGGCCTGGCGATCCGCGCGGCAGGGTGGCGAGGCGGTCGCGAAAAGCTCGGCGGCCGCGAATTGCCGCGAACGGTCGAACAATTCACGGAGCTTGTCGGTCGGGTGCCGATGAAAAATCTGGTGCGCGAGACGACCGACCTGATCGAGCGCCTTTGCATCCAGGCCGCGCTCGAATTGACGCGTGAGAACCGCGCTTCGGCCGCAGAAATGCTTGGCCTGAGCCGGCAAGCATTTTATGTCAAATTGCGGCGATACGGTCTGGGAGACGGCGGCGAGGCCGAAGAGACGCACTAAGCGCAAGATCGTTTGAGTGTCACTTCATCTTGACACTTTTATGGTGTCAAGATTACGCTCCGGTGCATGCGAAGTCCTGAGCCGGCGGCCGTTCTCGAGCTTCTCAAGCCGATCACATGGTTTGCGCCCATGTGGGCTTTCGGTTGCGGCGTTATATCCAGCGGACTTCCGGCCACGACCCGCTGGATGGTGGTCCTCGCCGGCGTGGCCTTGGCCGGGCCGCTCGTTTGCGCGACCAGTCAGGCGGTGAACGACTGGTATGACCGTGACGTCGACGCCATCAATGAGCCGAATCGCCCGATTCCCTCAGGCAGAATCCCCGGACGGTGGGGCTTTTGGATTGCCTGCGTCTGGACGATCGCGTCGCTCTTCTGGGCTTGGTCGCTCGGGCAATGGGTTCTGTGCGCGGCGGCCGTGGGGCTTGTTCTAGCCTGGACCTATAGCGCGCCGCCAATTCGCCTGAAGCAAAACGGGTGGTGGGGCAATTCAGCGGTCGCGGTCGCGTACGAAGGCTTGCCATGGTTTACCGGCGCCGCGGTCATGGCGGCGACCTTGCCGGATCCGAGGATCATCTCCCTTGCCGCCCTATACAGCGTCGGCGCCCATGGGATCATGACCCTGAACGACTTCAAGTCGATTGAGGGCGATCGCCGTCTCGGCGTCCGCTCGCTCCCCGTGCAACTCGGCGTCGATCGCGCCGTCCGGTTGGCCTGTGTGGTGATGGCGGCGCCGCAAGTCGCCGTCATCGGCTTGCTCTTAGCCTGGGGACGCCCTCTCGCCGCGGGAATCGTCGGCGCGCTTCTGTTGGGCCAGCTCGCGCTGATGCCTCGGCTGCTCGCCAACCCGAACAGATGGGCGGCGTTTTATAACGCGACCGGAACCACGCTCTACGTGCTCGGCATGCTGACGAGCGCCTTTGCCCTGCGGTCCATCGTCGGGGGGACTGTATGACGCCCGCCTCGTTTGGATGGACCAGGATCGCACGGCTTGGCCTCGTTCAAACGATGCTGGGCGCGATCATCGTCCTGATGACGTCGACGATCAATCGCGTGATGGTCGTCGAACTTGCTCTACCCGCGCTGGTTCCGGGCCTATTGATCGCTTCGCACTATGCGATTCAGATCCTGCGGCCAGCTTGGGGCTACGGGTCGGACGTCGGCGGGCGGCGGACGCCCTGGATCATCGGAGGCATGGCCGCGCTGGCGGTGGGAGCCGTCGGGGCGGCGCTGGGAACGGCTGTCGCCGCGACGTCGACCCTGTTCGGCGTCGCTTTGGCGGCGCTTTCGTTTCTGTTGATCGGCGTTGGCGCCGGTTCGGCGGGAACGTCGGTCCTCGCCCTGCTCGCAACGCGGATCGAGCCGCGGCGGCGCGCGGCGGCGGCCTCCGCCGTCTGGATGATGATGATCCTCGGCTTCGCCATCTCCGCCCCGCTCGCCGGGTATTTCCTGGACCCGTTCTCGAATCGGCGCCTCATTGCGGTGACCGCGACGGTCAGCGCAACCGCGTTCCTCCTTGCGACGCTCGCGGTTTGGGGCGTTGAGACCAAGCCCGCGGGGGAGGCAGGCCGCGCCATTCCCGCAGCCCCGAGGCCCCGCCTTCTGCCGGCGTTGGCCGAAGTATGGCGGAGAGCCGGCCGCGCGCCGGTTCACGGCCTTTATTTTCGTCTCAATGCTCGCCTACGGCGCTCAAGAGCTGTTGGTGGAGCCTTTCGCGGGACTCGTGTTCGGCATGTCCCCTGGATCGACGACAAAACTTGCCGGGCTCCAGCACGGGGGCGTGCTGACCGGGATGGTCGGGGTCGCTATCGCTGCTTCCGCGATTGGAGGCCGCATTCTTGGCTCCTTGCGGCTCTGGACGATCGGCGGATGCGTCGCCTCGGCCCTGTCCCTTTTTGGCGTCATGGCCTGCGGCGTTTTTTCCCTCGCCCCGAATGCGTTCCGAACCTCAGTGTTCGTGCTCGGCGTCTCGAATGGTGCGTTCGCGGTCGCGGCTCTAGGTTCGATGATGGGTCTCGCTGGGACAGGAGCCGGTTCGCGTGAAGGCACGCGCCTTGGCCTTTGGGGCGCGTCTCAGGCCATCGCGTTCGGACTGGGCGGCGTGGCGGCGACAGCGTCCATCGACCTCGCGAGGGCGCTCTCCGCGACGCCGCTGGTCGCATACGTGTGTGTTTTCGCCCTCGAGGCTCTCATTTTCCTGTTGTCCGCGGTTCTCGCATCCACGGTCAGCCGCCGATCGCACGAGGGGCGCACGCCGGCGTTCGCCGCGCCCGGCGCCTTTTCGATGGGCTCATGAGGAGCGCGCATCGTGGCGTATGAGGAAGTCTTCGATTTTATCGTGATCGGCGGCGGTCCCGCTGGCGCAACCGCGGCGAACGATCTTGCAAGTCGTGGACGCAAGGTGGCGCTCTTGGACAGGAGCGGACGGATCAAGCCTTGCGGCGGCGCGATCCCGCCGCGGTTGATCCGCGATTTTGCTATTCCCCAGCACCTTTTGAAAGCGCGTGTGCAACTGGCGACGATGGTCTCGCCCAAGGGCAAGTCTGTCGACATGCCAATCGAGGGCGGCTTCGTTGGGATGGTCGACCGCGACGAATTTGACGAGTGGCTTCGCGCTCGCGCAGCAGAGTCGGGCGCCGCCCGATTCGTCGGCCGCTACGATAGGATCACTCGTGACGGCGACGGACTGCCCCGCGTCCATTTCCGCCCAAGGTCGGGCGATGCGCCGTCGCAGTCTCTCAAGGCGCGCTTCGTCATCGGAGCCGACGGCGCGAACTCCGCCGTTGGACGACAGGAAGTGCGCGGCGCCGGTCGCGGGCGCTTTGTGTTTGCTTACCATGAAGTCATTGCCGCCCCGCTCGACGCAGCCACCCAATCGGCCGACTCCCGGTGCGAAATTCATTACCGGGGGACACTCTCGCCCAGACTTCTACGCCTGGATTTTCCCGCACGGCGACACGATGAGCGTGGGCTCGGGGAGCGCCTGCAAGGGCTTCTCTCTGAAAAGCTCGGTTCAGTCTCTACGCGGCCTCGCCGGTCTGTCGAACACCGCGACGCTCCGCCGCGAGGGAGCGCCAATTCCGGCTAAGCCTTTGCGCCGCTGGGATAACGGTCGCGACGTCGTGCTCGCGGGCGACGCCGCGGGCGTTGTGGCGCCGGCTTCCGGCGAAGGGATCTACTACGCGATGCTGGGCGGGCGGCTGGCGGCCGAGGCCGCCGAGAAAGCGCTTGTAAGCGGAGACGCGCGAGCGCTCGGAGAAGCGCGCAAGGCCTTCATGCGGGAACACGGCCGCGTGTTCTGGGTTCTCGGGGTGATGCAATATTTCTGGTATCGCAACGATCGGCGCCGCGAGCGCTTTGTCAGCATCTGCAAGGACCGGGACGTCCAGCGGCTCACCTGGGAAGCATACATGAACAAGGCGCTTCCACGCCGCGATCCGATGGCGCACGTGCGAATTTTCCTCAAAGACCTGGCTCATCTCCTGAGGCTCGTCCCGCCTTGATCGGCCTGCTCTCCGCACGGGCCCTCGAAATTGCGGTCGCGGCGTCCGCAGTGACGGCAGTCGCGATCATCGGCGGCCTATTGACCGAGATTGGCCCCTGGTACGAGCACATGAAATTTCCGCGCCTTCGGCCCCCTAACTGGTTGTTCGGTCCCGCCTGGACAGTCATCTTCATCTTGATCGCGGCCGCGGGAGTCATCGGCTGGGAGTCCGCCGAAAGTTGGGACGTCCGCGCGCGTTTGATCGCTCTGTTCGCGATCAACGCAGTCTTGCACATGCTGTGGAGCCCGCTGTTCTTCAAGCTGCGGAGACCCGATTGGGCGCTCTATGAGCTGCTGCCGTTCTGGCTGTCGATTCTCGCTCTCCTTGTCGAGCTGGCGCGAATTTCAAGCTTGGCGGCTTGGCTGATCGCCCCCTATCTCGCATGGGTCAGTTTCGCGGGGTGGCTCAATTGGCGCATCGTCCAGCTGAACAAACCGTTCGGGGCGACCGCCAAGTCTTCCGCGGGAGAGCAGCGTCGATGACGCCGCTTTTTTTTGATCCCAGGGCGGTCGAGGCGATTCTCGTGCTCGTTGCGGTCGAGGGCTTGGTCCTTGTCGGCTGGCGCCTTCGAACCGGCGGCGGGCCGCCAGTCTCGGGCACGGTCGCCAACCTGTCCGCTGGCGCTTGCCTGTTGCTTACGCTGCGTGAGGCCCTGATTTCCGCCTCCGCTCTGACTATCGCCGCGTTGCTCGCGCTCGCCTTGAGCGCACATGGGATCGATCTCGCGACCCGCTGGAAAGCCACAAAAGCGAGCCGCCCTTTGTAATCCGGATCGCCGCGCCCCTGTTTTCGGACCCAGCGGTATAGCGCATCGTCAAATGGACTTTACAG
This sequence comes from uncultured Alphaproteobacteria bacterium, assembly GCA_963839185.1. GTDB lineage: Bacteria > Pseudomonadota > Alphaproteobacteria > Rhizobiales > Beijerinckiaceae > Roseiarcus. Next base: position 22,710 of record CAWIUD010000038.1, read on the forward strand.
TTGGGTTTTGACCGTCAATCTGACTTTACAACGAATAAATTTTCGCGTTCAATAATCTCAAAATCGCGTCCCGGCCCGATGCGGAGCGGACCCAGCCGAGACGAGTTTGGGGAGATGGCCATGGCGGTCGAAGGGGGATTTTCCTCGGGTCAAATCGAAGACGTATGTTTACGGCATGACGCGTCGAGCGCGACCCTCAGATCGCTCGGACGCCAGACGATCCAGGCCAAACCGCCGCGAGTCCGGTCCCGCCTCGAAAAGCTCGTCGAGGCTGAAATTGGCCCGAAACTGGTCCTCCTTCACAAGGATTGCCTCGCGTCGCCGCCGGAAAGAAAGCCAACGCGACGTGAAATTGAAACCCTCGCGACCCTTTCGATCGGGAACAATGAAGCGGCGGCTGTCGCGCATTTCGAGAGCATAAGGGCGCAAGAGCATTCCCTCGCGACGCTGTTGACGTTCCTTTTGGCTCCGGCAGCCGAGCATCTCGGCGAACTTTGGCAACAGGACCTCTGCGACTTCTTCGAAGTGACGATCGGCGTCGGCCGATTGCAGGCGCTGATGGATCGCCTGGATCTGCCCGAAGCCGCGCCCGGCTTGGATTTTCGCCGCCGCGCCGTTCTGCTCGTTCTGCCCGGCGAAACCCACTCCCTGGGCGTTCGTATGGTCGCCAAGCTTCTCGAAGCGACCGGATGGCGCGTGACGTTGGAAGAAGAGCGGCCCGCGGAGGAGAACGCGAACACTGTAGCGGAGGAATGGATCGGCGTCATTGGCTTGACGGTCAATCTCGCCTCGCAGCTCGAGCAGGCCGCGAAAACCATCGCGGCCGTTCGTTCCGCGTCGATGAACCCCCACGTCGGCATCATGGTCGGCGGAAGCGCCTTTAGCGGCCGCCCCGAGCTCGTGGCGCAGATCGGAGCCGATGGGGCTGCCTTCGACGCGCCGACCGCCGTGGTTCTTGCGTCTCACCTCCTCAAGCGCCAGGCGCTGTGTTGCGGAATTCGGCCGCCGTTGGGGCATAGCGCACTCTAGCAAGCCGGCCGACCAACAGATTTATGGGTTCACGGCCTGGCCGGGCGCAAGGCGACAGCGCGCGCGGCCTCGCTAGATATCGCTGCGAAAGGTCGCGGCTCACCCGTCGGCTGGCGACGCCCTGTCCTTCAATTTGCCGAATACCGAATCGACGTCGATTTTCTCGTCTTTCGCCTTCGGCTTCGCCACGGCGGCGCCGAACACTTCGAGTTGGCTCGACGCCGCCGGCCGGGCCGTGCTGATTTCCGCCGGGACCAGGGTTTGACTCCGATCCTCCTCGGGTTTGGGCCGATCCTTCGCGGCGCGATTGACCTCGAAGTCGAGGTCGATCTGCGAGCAGAGGCCAAGCGTCACCGGATCCATTGGCTGAAGGTTGGCGGAGTTCCAATGCGTGCGCTCGCGGATCGACTGAAGCGTGTGTTTGGTCGTCCCGACCAGACGCATGATCTGCGCGTCCTTGAGTTCGGAATGGTTGCGCAAAAGCCAAAGAACCGCGTTCGGCCGGTCGTGGCGGCGCGACAGCGGGGTATAGCGCGCGCCGCGCGGCTTCTTGAACTCGGGCGTGCGCACTTTCGAGGTCGAAAGATGCAAGCGGTGGGTGGAATCCTGCTCGGCGGCGGCGATTTCCTCGCGTGTGAGCTGGCCAGTCGAGATCGGATCATAGCCTTTGATGCCGGTCGCAACCTCGCCGTCGGCGATGCCTTTGACCTCGAGTGGGTGCAGTTTGCAGAACTCGGCGATCTGATCAAAGGTCAGCGAAGTGTTTTCGACCAGCCAGACGGCGGTCGCTTTTGGCATCAACGGCGCGTCGGTCATGAGAGATTGCTCCTAAAAGACCCGATGGGCGCGCTCCCGCTTTCCGCCTGGAGGAGCCGCAGCCTCAAAGGATCAAAAATCGAGGGAAACCGTTTCTATAGGCGCGAGCAAGCCCGATTGCAATGATCGCGAGCGCTCGATCGCCGGAGAACGCGAAAAATGCCGTCACGTCCTTGCCGCCAGACGCCGCCGACCCCAAATCCCGATGTGATTTTGCCGCTTTGCGGCGTCTCAAACTGCCCTCGGCCTCTCACTGGGAAATCTGTCATGAACCGCGCAATGATCGCCCTCGCGGCGTTTGGTTTGACGCTTGGCCCCATCGTCTCGGCCCCTCCGGCCGAGGCGAAGGGCTGTTTGAAGGGCGCGATGGTGGGCGGCGTCGCCGGCCACTACGCCGGCCATCACGGCGTTCTTGGAGCGATCGGCGGGTGCGTTGTCGGCCATCACATGGCCCACGAGAAAGCAAAGGAGCAACAGCAGGCGGCGCCTCCAGCGCAGCAGAATCCGCAGTAACCCCGTTATGTGCATTGACATCCATCAGATCGAAACCGCCCGTGCGAAGATCACTGAATTCGTCCACATGTTGAAGGTCGCCCAGCCCGGTCGCCGGACCCGAGCCAATATACAGTATTTGCGAGTATAACACCGGCGGGGTCGCAAGGCGACAAAAAAGCCTCCGATCCCGATCACGACGCTAAGACGGGTCGCAAAGCCCTGAAAGCATTGAGCCGTCCCGCTAAACCGGCGGAAAGCGGCGGCTTCGGGCCGCGACCGGCGGATGCGCTCTACGCCTTGTTGTTGAGGGCCCGCTCGGACTTCGGATCGAGCGGCCACCGGGCTCGCGCCGGGAAATCGAACCCGTCGGTCATGCCAAGCCTCAACCGCTCGACGCCTGCCCACGCGATCATTGCGCCATTGTCCGTACAGAGCTTCGGGGGCGGAGCAACCAGGGGCAAGCCGGCTTGCGCGCAGAATCGCGACAGCGCCGCGCGAAGCGCTACGTTAGCCGCGACGCCTCCAGCGACTACGACCGCGCGAGGGGCGGCCCCGACCCGGCGGCGAAAAAGCTTCAGTCCCATCCGGATTCGGTCCTCGACCACGTCGACCACCGCCGCCTGAAACGAGGCGCAAAGATCAGCCACGTCGCGCGGGCGCAACGGAGCGGCCGACTCTGCCGCCTGCCGCACCGCTGTCTTCAGGCCCGAGAGGGAAAAATCGGCGTTCGGCCGGCCAATGAGCGGTCGGGGTAGCGGGAAGCGGTCCGGGTCGCCGTCCTGAGCTGCAGCTTCGACCGCCGGACCGCCGGGAAACGGCAGCCCGAGCAACTTGGCGGTCTTATCGAAGGCCTCGCCGATCGCGTCGTCCATGGTCGCGCCAAGACGGTCGTAGTCGCCAACGCCATTGACCGCGAGAATCTGCGTGTGGCCGCCGGAGGCGAGCAACACGAGATAGGGGAAGGCGACATTGGCCGTGAGGCGAGCGGTCAGCGCATGCGCCTCCAGATGGTTGACGGCGATGAAAGGCTTGCCGCACGCCAAGGCGACTCCCTTGCCGGCCATCAGGCCGACCATGACCCCCCCGATGAGCCCTGGTCCCGCCGCGGCGGCGACCCCGTCGACGTCGTTAGCCAAAAGGCCGGCGTGCCCGAGCGCCCGGGCGATCAGGAGATCGACGATTTCCACGTGGGCGCGCGCGGCAATCTCCGGCACGACCCCGCCAAAGGGCGCATGTGCGGCGATCTGGCTCATGATCTCGTCGGCCAGAATTTCGCCCGACCCGTCCGAACGCAGCCGCACCACAGCCACCGCCGTCTCGTCGCAGGTCGTCTCGATACCCAGAACCTTCATTCGCCGGCTTTTCTCCAATGGCCCGAAAATTCGGCTTCAGGCCTGAAAACTCCATAGCGTGAGCGCCCCGCGGAGGGAACCGGGACGCTGAGCCGCCTGTCAGCAGCGATTCAAGGCGTTGAACGCCCTGTCGCCTCGTCTTTCGCTGTGATAAGCTCGATCAATGGAGGGGGCCATGGGCAGCCCAATCGGGCCAAATGAAGTTCGAGTTGTGATCAGACAGGTCGAGTTGCCGGACTATCAGCCTGAACCGATCTCGGCGGAGCTGTTCAAGAGGATTTTCGACGCCTTTTTCGCCGCGCTCAAAGCGGCCGACGCCGAACTGCAGCCCAAGGCGGCTTCTAGGGAATTTTTTATCTCCCATTTGGCCCTCGGGTCCTACGAGTTCGGCATCGTGGAAAAGCGAAAGCTGGCCTCCCAGCGATACGCCTCCGCGATTGATTTGTTCAGGCGATGCGCCGAGGGCGTTTATCGCAGCGACTATCAGACCGTCGTTCGGTTTCCGCGGCTGACGAGAGCATTCATCCGGATTGTCAAGGCGGTCGATCCGGGGTTTCACGTCCTGGCTCAGTTCCACGATGCAGAGCTGCCCGTTGATGATTTCTTCTGCCGCCAAGTCGATCGCGTCGGCCTGACCGACGATGGGAGTTCGCAGGCAGATGCTTGGTTTTCGGGTAGCGCGATGATGACGTTTGACGGACGACTGGACGAAATCGACTATCGCGGTGCAGTATGGACCGGAGATTTGACACTTCCTGGCGGTACGACTCATATTGAATGCGTGTTCGACAAATCGCAGGGAGAAGATGCATTGAATCCCTTCGGCAATAAGAATGTTTCCATTACCGGACGAGCAATCTACACCGGCGATAGCCAGCTTCCGGAAAGAATTGAAGTGCTAGGGATCGAAGAAAGGGCCCACGTCAGGGCGGCGATCGACATCCGAGGTTCGCTGCGCCTCAAATCGCATTCATATTGGGACGACGGACTTGATTACATCCAGTAGCGACAGACACTTTCTCCATACGAATGTGCTGCTGCGCCACGCGGCCGGCGACACAGGCGAGGCCGAGAGCCATATCGAGACTATCCTGACCGAGGCCGCGGTCGCCAAGCGCCGAATCTGGGTTAGCAGCATCCTGTTTGCCGAGTTGAGGCCATCTTGTTTCGTGGCCGGACGCTTCCCGTCTCTCGTGGAAATGACGCGCTATCTCCGTTCAATCGCGACGCTCGTGACCCCCGATCCGAATACGATGCTTCGGGTGGCGCGGCTCCGGGACGCAAAATGGCAGCGCCCCGCCGCCCTGCGCCATGCCGATGAAAAGCCACGTTCCATGTCAATGAGCGATGCTTTGCAAATTGCCTCGGCTTTGTGGGTGAAAGAGGCGATCGGCGTGACCGATCTCGAGTTCCTCGCTTTTGACGATTGGAGTCCGGACGAAACAACTGGCGCGAGGCGTCTCTCCTTATTGCGCCTTCAGGACTATGCGGAAGATGCGCCGGTCAATTCAGACGTCATGGCGGCCATACGGTTGACGCGCGTGCAACCGGTCCTTCAGTCGCACGCAGTTCCGCAATCCGTGGCCGCGAAGTGACCCCGTTGCCTTAAATTCTTGAGCGCGGCGAGCCTAACCGCGGCATGTGCGGTCAATGCGGGCCCGGCTTCGCCAATGCCGCGTCGATGAGCGGCGCCAAGATTGTCTTTACTGCGAAGATCGACCCTCTCCGACTATAATGGCCATAGTCGACGGCGAGCAGGTCGTCGGGCAGATCGGCGCCGATCAGCCGGCGGCAGCCGTCCGCGTGGCACAGTTGGTTTGCCTGTGATACGTAGAGGACGCCCTCACCCCAGTCCTTTGCAACGAGCGCACGGTCGGTTTCGAGCGAATCGGGGCGTACGCCAATGCCGGAAAACTCCGATGCCTCTCCGCGTTCGAGCAGGTCGCGGCCAACGAGTATAGGGAGAATGGGGGACCAAGTCGGAACCTGTCCGGCGACGATGATCGAGCGTACGCCATCCCCATGCAAGCGGCGAGCGCCGGCGACAAGCGCGTCGAGATACCCGGGATAGCGCCAGTTCGCCTCGTGGGCGTACTGGGCGAAGTAGCCGCCGACGAGGAGAACGTCTGGCCTGATCCTGCGAATTGCATCGAACACATAGTCGTTGATGGCGCGGCAACGGGGCGTGCCGGCGACGCCTTCGTCCATGGCGACGTTCTCGACGAGCGGAGCACAAAAAACCGAGGAGAGCGTCAGAAGATTGGCCCGGCCGCCATAGACCTCGCCGAGGCCGGCGAAGAGATGCGCGGCATGGGAGTCTCCGACCACCAGAATTGTTGGCTTCAGCGGGTCTGCGATCGCCGTGCAGCGATTGTCTTCGAAGAAGCGCGCCGCGCGCTTGCGCTCCTCGTCGAGCGAATAGCTCGCCTCGTCGCGCTGATAGAAGCAGCGTATCAGAGGCGTGCGCTCGGCGCCGTTCGAGTTGAAGTCGAAGATGCGCGTGACCAGCGGAGGGAAACGATCGGGGAATCCTTTCGCGTCGTAGGTCCGCTTGCCGACGATCCCCGTCAGCGCCAACAGGGCGACAAGTCCAAGCGCGAGCGCGAACGGGCGCCGGCGAAACATTTTCGCGGCCTGCAACTCAATCAGCCGATAGGTGAGTGCGGCGAGGACGACGGCCACCCCGGCAAGAGCGAACAACAGCCCCGTCGTCGGAATCACGCCGGGCCAGATGTGGGCGAATGCGAAGAGCGGCCAATGCCAGAGATAGAGCGGATAGGAGATCACGCCGAAGAATCCGGCGACCCGATTGCCCAGCGCGATGTCGCCGACCAGCGAGCGCGGATTGGCGATGACCAGCGCGCAGCCGGCTGTCGGAATACCTGCGCGCCAGCCTGGAAAAGGGTGCGTCTCGTTCATCAGAAAATAGGCGCCGAGCATCAGGGCGAGACCGAGCGCTACGCCGACATTCGCGAACCGCCGCGAGGGATAGGGCAAAGTTTCTAGCCAAAAAACTTCGCGATAGGCCAACAGCGCGCCAAGCGCGAGCTCCCATCCCCGGGTCCAAGGCAGATAGAATGCGGCAATTGGGTCGATCGGGGTCAGGACCACGCTGAAACTCAGCGAAGCGACAAAAACGCCGAGTATGAGGAACGGGACGAGATTTCGCCGTATCTTGAATAGGGCCAGGAGAAGAATTGACCAGACGAGATAGAATTGTTCTTCGATGCTGAGCGACCATAAATGCAGCAGCGGGCTTCGTCGCCGAATCGGGGCCGAAATAACCGCTCACGCCAGCAAGCCGCAGGAGCCAGAAATTCACGGTAAAGTACGAATTGCCTAGGATCGCGCCGCCAATGTCGCGAAACTCCGTAGGAGCGGCTCGGCGCCAGCCGACGATCCAGACGAAAGCCACGACAATGAGCAGGGCCGGCAAGATGCGTCTGGCGCGCTTGGCGTAAAACATCGCCAGCGAAAAACGGCCAGCCGCGCATTCGGCCAGGATGATGCGCGAAATGAGAAAGCCAGAGATGACAAAAAAGACGTCAACCCCGACAAAGCCCCCGGGAACCCAGGCGCGGTCGGCGTGGAAGGCGACGACGCCTAGCACTGCGAGGGCGCGCAGCCCATTGATGTCGTTACGGAAATCGAGCTCGGCCCCAGCTCGCGCTGCGATCAGGTCCGGCGTGTCGAGGGCTTTGTCCAATGGTTGGTCCTGTCGGGGGCGGCCGGTCGGCCTGCCGACCTTTGCCGCGACGGGGTAAATCGGCTAGCGCCGCTCGGCAAGGCGGCCTCGCGCTTTGTCCGTCCGCCGCCAGCGCCCATACTGCCAATCATGCTAATGAGAAGAGGTCATGAGGGCTAAGGTTGCGCTCTTTCGTGCTCGCGACGACGCGGCAGCGAGCGCGGCGCGGCTGCGGCTCCTCGGGTTTTCTGTCGCCTGTCTGCCGGTGATCGAAATCAAGGCGTTGCCCGGTCAGCCGAACCGAACCTCCTATGACGCGGTCGTCGCCACAAGCGACAAGGCTTTCCTTGGCGACGTCGCGACGGACCGGGCCTCCGCTCTTTATGTCGTTGGCGCGCCGGACGGCTCGCGTCGCCGAAGCGCGGGGCTGGCGGGTCGCCTCGCCGGGAATGTCCCATGCGGCGCAACTCGTCGAGACGCTCAAGAACCGCCTTCGGCCAGGCGCAAGGGTGCTCTATCTCGCCGGGCGCGACCGCAAGAGCTTGGTCGAGGCAGATCTTCGCGAAGGCTTCGCCCTTGAGGTCATCGAGACCTACGCAGCGGAGGCGCGCGCCTCCTGGCGTCCGGCGGAGGCGCGCGCCCTATCATCGTGCGTGGCGGCGCTGCATTATTCTCGCCGATCGGCAGAGCTCGCTGTGAGCCTCGCCAGGGTCTCAGGCCAAGAAGGCTGCTTCCTGGCGATGCGACATGTGTGCATGTCGAGCGACGTCGCGGCGCCGCTCAGCGCAATCGGTGTGGCTCACTTGGCGATCGCCGAAACGCCTGACGAACCCGCGCTTTTTGCACGTTATGCCGCGAGGCGCGCGGGTTTCTTTCGCTGAAAGCCTCTCGTATATAGTGCGCAGGAGTTCAAAGGCGCGAGGCGATGGTCGACGAAGACATACAAACTGTTGCGTCTGGGCCGGCAGCGCCCCGTCAATCGCGACGCCCGGCGCGATCCCGGCGTTATTGAAGGCGAAGCTGCGAAGCGGAGCGAGGAGAAGGGGGGGCCCAGCGCCCAATCCGCCTCCGAGGGAGGGCGCGCGCGAGGCGCCTGCTGCGAGGCCTATCCGTGTCGCGCCCCGCGTCATCGCGGCCGGGGCGCTCGGCGGACTGATCGTCGCTGCGCTCGCCATCGGCGCGGGCTATAGCCTATTGTCGCCGAATGCGGACCTTGCCGCGGAGAACGCTAAGCGGATCAGCGCGCTGGAAAGCGCGGCGCAGAGCGACAGCGCGTCGATGCAATCAGAGGCCAAGCGTCAGGCGGCCGCAATCGCAAGCCTCGACAAGCGCATCAGCGCGCTGGAGGCGGCCAACGCCGAGAATGCCCAGAAGATTGCTGCAGCGACCGAGGCGGGCCGGCAATCGATGGCGCACGAAGCGGATTTGCGTCCCGAAATCGACGCGGCGCGCGGGGAACTCCGCGGCCTCGGCGATCGGATCAAGAAGCTTGAAGCGGGCGCCTCGCTGGCAAGCGGAGGCGGCCAGGATGTTTCCGCGCTCGTTGCGCGTATCGACAAGATTGAGGCGGCGCTCGCGGCGCCGAAAAGCGAGACAAGGGTCGCCGCGGAGAGCCCGCACGCCGCGGACAACGCTGGCGCGATCGCGATAGTCGGCGCCGCGATGAAGGACCGGCTCGCGGCCGGCGAGCCCTTGGAGCCCGAGCTCGCGGCGCTGCAAAGGCTCGGCGTCGAACCGGGGGGACTTGCAGCCCTGCAGACTGTCGTCAACGGGGCGCCCACGGGCGCCGCGCTTGCGGCCTCGTTCGAAGCGATAGCGCCGAAGGTATTGGCCGCAGCTTCGCATGAGGAGAAGGGCGGGGTTGTCGACCGTTTTCTCGCTCATATTCACGGCCTTGTCCGGGTACGCGACCTGAATGAGACCCCCGGCGACGATCCGGAGGCCCTGGTCTCGCAGATCGTGGCGGACTCCCGGCGCAGCGACATAGCGGGCGCGCTTGACGCCTTCGCCAAGTTGCCCGAACCAGCGCGTCAGGCCGCCGAAGGCTGGGCGACCCAGGCGCGCGCGACGCAGGCGGCGGACGCCGCGCTCCAGGCAATTCGCGACGCTGCGATCGGGCGGCTCTCCGGCGGCGCGAAACCCTAACTCGCGGAGGTCGAGCCTCCGCGGAGACATGTGTACGATAGGGAAGCGGAGACGAGATGTCGCGTCTGTTGATATTTCTCGCGGCGCTGGCGTTGGCGGCATGGGGCCTGACATGGCTCGCCGACAATCCGGGCGTGGTGACATTGACCTGGCGTGGCGAGGAATACGAGGTCTCGCTGATCCTCGCGCTCGGTTGCGTCGCGGCGCTGGCGATTGCGCTATCGATTGTCTGGGGCTTGCTGCGGCTGATATTTCGCATCCCCTCGCTCGTTTCCCTCGCCTCCCGCGCCAAAAAGCGCGAGAAGGGCTTCGCGGCGCTATCGCGCGGCATGATCGCGGTCGGCGCGGGCGACAAGCGCGCCGCGGCGAAACACGCCGCCGAGGCCAGCCGCCTGATCGCGCACGAGCCCCTGACCAAACTCTTGCAGGCCCAATCGGCGCAGCTCGCCGGCGACCCTCATGGCGCGGTCGCCGCCTACAATGCGATGCTGGAGCATCGTGAGACGCATGGACTTGGTCTGCGCGGCCTGCATCTCGAGGCTCGGCGCAGCGGCGATCATGAAGCCGCGCTCCGGCACGCCATGCGCGCCAACGCTCACGCGCCCGCGCCTTGGGCGGGCCAGGCAGTGCTGGACGATCGCGTCCGGAGAGGCGACTGGGCGGGCGCGCTGGCGACCATCGATTCCAACGCCGCCGCGCGCCTCATCGACAAGCCGACCGCGAACCGCTGGCGCGCCGTCATCAAGACCGCGATGGCCGAAGAAGCCGTGGAACGCGATCCGAAGGGTGCGCTCGCCCTCGCGCAGGAAGCCTGCCGCCTTGCCCCGACGCTCGTCCCAGCCGCTGCGATCTGCGGCAATCTGATGGCGCGCGCCGGCGACTATCGCCGCGCAACGAAGATCCTCGAGGCCGCGTACGCGCAGACGCCACATCCCGACCTCGCCGCCGCCTACCTGCACGTCCGCCACGGCAACTCGGTCGAAGACCGTCTCAGCAGGGCGCGCACCCTGGCGCGCGTAGCCCCGGGCGACCCTGAAACGCTGTTGACCTTGGGCCGCGCGGCTCTCGAAGCGCACGACCCAGTCGCGGCGGCCGCGGCGATCGCCCCGCTGATCGAATCGGGTTCGCCCCATGGTCGTCCAACGCGGCGGGTCTGCTTGCTGATGGCCGACATCGAGGAGACGGACGGCCATCTTGGCGCGGTGCGAGAATGGCTGGGCCGCGCCGCCCGCGCGCCGCGCGACAAAGCGTGGGTCGCGGACGGCGTGATCAGCGATCGCTGGGCGCCCGTCTCACCGTCGGGCGCGCTCGATGCGTTTGTCTGGCGAACGCCGGATGAGCGCATCGCCGCGCCAGTCGAGCCCGTTCGCGCCCCGCCTCCGCCCGAGGTCCCGCCAACGGGCGCAGAGACCCTTGCGACGACGCCTGCCGTTCCGCCCCCGCCGCACGCCATCGGAACGGAAACCCTGCCGGCGCTTGCTTCCGTTCCTGTGCCTGCGCCCGCGCCGCGCCCCGCCCTGATCATCGATCCGGCGACGATGGCGCCCGATGATCCGGGTCCAGCGGAGGAGCCGGAGGCCAGGCGCCGCGGCTTCCGGCTCTACGCCAATGAATGAGGACGACCGACCCGCCGGCGGATCGTTGTTGCAACAGTGGACATCCAGGCCATGCCTCCCGCCTCGGCCGTAATCGTCGGTGCAGGCCACGCCGGCGTGCAAGCCGCCACGAGCCTGCGCGACGAAGGCTTCCAGGGCGAGGTCGTTCTTCTGTCCGCGGAGAGCGACCTGCCCTATCAACGCCCGCCCCTGTCGAAGGCCTATCTCAAGGGCGAGATGGACGTCCACGGATTGCCGCTGAGAGCCGAAGCGCTGTTTCGCGACCAACGCATCGACCTCAAGCTCGGCGTCAGCGCGAAGTCGATCGACCGGGCGTCGCGGGTCGTCGAGACAAGCGATGGCGCCATTGGCTACGAACACCTGATCCTCGCCACCGGCGCGCGACAGCGCGTGCTCAACGTTCCCGGCGTCGATCTTCCGGGGGTGTACGCATTGCGGAGCATCGCCGACGCCAATGCGATCCGCGAACGCATCGGGCCGGGCCGCAGGATCGTCATTATCGGCGCGGGATTCATCGGCCTCGAGATCGCGGCGACCGCGGCAAGCCTCGGAGGCGACGTGACGGTCGTCGAGATTGCCCGCCTCATGGGGCGCGCCGTGTCGCCGGCGATGTCGGATTTCTTTCTCCAGGGTCATATGGCGTTCGGCGCGCGCTTCCGCCTCGGACTGGGCGTAGCGGCGATCGAGGGGATGGCCGCGCCGAAAGGGTGGTGCTGACCGATGACAGCGTCCTTCCCGCCGATCTCGTCATCGTCGCGGTCGGCGTCACCGCAGAAGATAGGCTCGCCCGCGCGGCGGGGCTCGAATGCGCCAACGGCGTCGTCGTCGACGAACATCTGACGACCTCGGACCCGGCCATCTCGGCGATCGGCGACTGCGCCGATTTCCCCCACGCCAAGCTTGGCCTCCGCACGCGGCTCGAATCGGTGCAGAACGCCGTCGATCAGGCGCGCACAGTCGCGGCGCGTCTCGCGGGCAAGCCCAAGCCTTATGACGAATTGGCCTGGTTCTGGAGCGACCAGGGCGATTTGAAGCTGATGATCGCCGGCCTGCCGCACGGCGTCGACACATGGGTCACGCGCGGCGACCCTGCGACGCGCGCGTTCTCGACCTTCGGTTTCAAGGACGGCAAGCTCGCGGTCGTCGAATCGGTGAACCGCGCCGGCGACCACGCCGCCGCCAAACGCATTATCGGCACCGCAAAGACGCTGACGCCCGAAGAAGCCGCCGACCCGGCGTTCGATCTGCGCGGGCTGGCGAAACGATAGAGAATGCGCGTATCGCATTTATATCGTATCGCCCCCTGATTTTTCAGGGCGTTATGACCCGGTTTAGCGTCGCCTCGCCGCCTCGCAAGCCCTTCCATCTTGGATCGCCGATCTCGTTGCGGGATTTCGAGGTTATCGTCGATGCTGTTCTCGGCCGGCTCCGCCGGAAGCTTGGCTCACAAATCCGATGCCCTTTGTTTCTCGCATTCCCATTCCTCGAATAAGCGAGGGGCTGGCGCCATTTTGATCAGCCGCGGATTGCGTCTTTTCAAACGCTTGCGGCGCCATTCGCTTCCGACTTGTCCGGCCGCGAGCCTCAATGAGCGCGAACATGACGAGCGTCCCGCCCTCGGATCGCTCCAAGAGCCACACAGGGAGAGTTGCGGAAACACCCGGCAGAAAACGTCCGCTTTCAGCTCGATCCGGTCTCGAACTTTGTCGCGGACGCGGCGCCAGCCCTTGAGCCCGCCCGGCACTCTCACAACGCCTCTCTATCTTGAGCGCCATCCATAATTCGCCGCCCGAAGGCGGATATGCGGCCGCTTTCGTCGGCGCTTTAAGGCGCCCGAAACAGCGGTGTCCTGAACATACAGTGAACATCAATTTTGTGCAAGAAAATGTCGACAAAAAATCCGGGCAGGGACAGCCGCGCCGCTCCGGGATCCGACCGCCGGCCAGAATATGATGCGATTAAGTTGAACGGCCGCCGTCATTGCGAGGAGCGCAGCGACGAAGCAATCCAGAGGCCGTAAGGCGCCCATGTTCTCCTGGATTGCTTCGCTTCGCTCGCAATGACGCGTCCGAATCAACTGCTCTGGTCGTTCCGCGAGCCGCCGTCGTTGGGAGCAACCCCCGACCTCACAGCGAGATCTTCGCCCGCGCGGCCAGTTCTCCGACGATGCCGCGGCGGAACGCCAGCACGCAGGCGACGAAGACCACGCCCTGGATCACCGTCACCCATTCGCCGAATTGGGCGAGATAGTTCTGCATCGAAACGACGATGATCGCGCCAACGACCGGCCCGTAGAAGGTGCCCATGCCGCCGACCAGCGTCATCAGCACAACCTCGCCCGACGTCGAGAAGGAGACGTCGGTCAGCGATGCGTTCTGCGAGACGATCGCCTTGGTCGCGCCGGCAAGCCCGGCGAAAGCGGCCGACAGAGTGAACGCCGCGAGCTTGTACTGGAAGGTGCGATAGCCAAGCGAGACCGCGCGCGGCTCATTTTCGCGGATCGCCTTCAGAATCTCGCCGAACGGCGAATTGACGGTGCGATGGATAGCCAGAAACCCGAATAGGAAGACGGCGGCGACGAAGATATAAAGCAACCACGGATTCGACAGATCGAGAACCCCGAGCGCGCGCCCCTGCGGCACCGCCTGGATGCCGTCCTCGCCGTGGGTGAACGGCGCCTCGACGCAAAAGAAAAACACCATCTGGGAAAACGCGACGGTGATCATCGCGAAATAGATGCCGACGCTGCGGATAGCGAGGGCTCCGGTGATGAGGCCGAGCACGGTCGACGCGGCGACGCCGATCAGGATCGCCGAGACCGGCTCCAATCCCCACACTTTGGCGGCGTGGGCGCACACATAGCTCGCAAGTCCAAGGAACATCGCGTGGCCGAGCGACAGGAGGTTGGCGTAGCCGATCAGAAGATTGAACGCGCAGGCGAATAGCGCGAAGCACAGCGCCTGCATGACGAAGAACGGATAGGCGACGAACGGCGCGGCGACGATCACGGCGACCATGACGGCGAAGGCGATCGCATCGGCGCGGCGGTTGTGCGCGCCCCTGTCCGTCGCCGCAACGGGCGCCTCGACACTCATGTCAGGCAGCCCTTCCGAAGAGACCCGTCGGCCGGATCAGGAGAACGATCGCCATGATCACGAAGACAACCGTGTTCGACGCTTCGGGGTAGAACACCTTCGTCAGGCCTTCGATGACGCCAAGCGCAAAGCCGGTCACAATCGAGCCGAGAATCGACCCCATGCCGCCGATCACCACCACCGCGAACACCACAGCGATGATGTCGGCGCCCATCCCCGGGCGAACCTGATTGATCGGCGCAGCCAGAACGCCGGCGAACGCCGCAAGCGCGACGCCAAAACCGTAAGTCAGCGTGACCATGCGCGGCACGTTGACGCCGAAGGCGCGAACCATGATCGGGTTCTCGGTCGCCGCGCGCAAATAGGCTCCGAGCTTGGTCTTCTCGATGATGAGCCAGGTCCCGAAGCACACCGCCGCCGAGGCGACGATCACCCACCCGCGATAGACGGGGAGAAACATGAAGCCGAGATTGTAGGCGCCGCCAAGCTGCTTCGGGATCGAGTACGGGAGGCCCGAGGCGCCGTAATAATTCTGGAACAGGCCCTGAAAGACAAGCGCCAGGCCGAAGGTCAAGAGCAGGCCGTAGAGCGGATCGAAGCCCGCGAGCCGCTTCAGGAACAAGACCTCGACCGCGGCCCCGATCGCGCCGATCGCAAGCGGCGAGAGAATGAGAGCCCACCAATAGTCGAGCCCCGCGCCCTTCAGCAGGAAATAGGCGCCGAAAGCGCCCATCATGTAGAAGGCCCCGTGGGCGAAATTGACGATGTTGAGCATGCCGAAAATGACGGCGAGGCCGAGGCTCAGCAGCGCATAGAACGAGCCGTTGATGAGGCCGATCAGCAGCTGCCCGTAAAGCTGCGGCATGCTGATCGCGTGACCGAACACGTTCAAGGTCCGCCTCCGGCGTCGCGGGGTCGAGGGGATATCGACATCAGCACCCCCAGCGCTTCGTGCAGCGCGTCCATCTTCTGGGCGAGCTCGGAGCTGGCGAAGGAGTCGATGATCCTGCCGTGCTCCATGACAAAAAAACGATCCGCCAAAGTCGAGGCGAAACGGAAGTTCTGCTCGACCAGCAGGATGGTGAAGCCCTCGCTCTTCAAGCTCCGCCACGGTGCGGCCGATCTGCTGGATGATGACGGGCGCAAGCCCTTCGGTCGGTTCGTCAAGCATCAGGAAGCGTGCGCCGGTTCGCAGAATTCGCGCGATGGCGAGCATCTGCTGCTCGCCGCCAGAAGGCTGCTGCCGCCGCTGGCGAGCCGCTCCGCAAATTGGGAAAAAGCGTGAAGATGCGCTCCAGCGTCAGGCCGCCGTGTCGTGGCGACTTGCGGCGGCAGCAACAGGTTCTCCTTGACGCTGAAACTGCGCGAAAATGCCGCGTTCCTCGGGACAGAACGCAATGCCGAGCCGCGCGATGCGGTCGAGGTCGCGAGATTATCGCTCCCGGCCGCGAATTTCGCCGAGCCAATTCGTTTGCCGACGATGCCCATGATCGATTTCAGCGTCGTCGTCTTGCCCGCGCCATTGCGTCCGAGAAGCGTGACGACTTCGCCCTCGCCGCACGTCGAAGTCGACGCCATGAAGAATATGCGATTCGCCGTACCAGGCTGCAGGCCCGCGACCGTCGAGGACGGCGGCCCGCTCGCGGCCGGCCCTCGCGCGGCAGGCGCCTCAAGCATGCCCGACTCCGAGATAGGCCTGCTCGACCTCTTCGTTCTGCCGACACGGCGGCGTAGTCGCCTTCGGCGAGCACCCGCCCGCGGGTGAGCACGGTGATCGTGTCGCGAGAGGTTGGCGACCACCTGAAGATTGTGCTCGACCATCAGGATGGTGCGGTTCACCGAAACGCGCTGGATCAGCGCGGCGGTGCGCTCGATGTCTTCGTGGCCCATGCCGGCCATCGGCTCGTCGAGCAGCAGCATCTGCGGATCGAGCGCCAGCGTCGTGGCGATTTCGAGCGCGCGTTTGCGCCCGTAGGAAATTTCGCCCGCCGCGACTTCGGCGAATCGCCGCAGCCCAACATCGGCAAGCAGTTCCATCGCGCGGCCGTTGAGCGGCTCCAGCACCCGCTTTCGAGCGCCAGAAGTCGAACGAGTCGCCGCGCTTGCGCTGCAGCGCGATCCGCACGTTCTCCAGCGCCGTCAGATGGGGAAACACCGCGGAAATCTGGAACGAGCGCACGAGGCCGAGGCGCGCGACGTCCGCCGGCCGGGTCGCGGTGATGTCGCGACCGTTGAAGAGGATCCGGCCGCCGGTCGGATCGACGAATTTGGTGAGCATGTTGAAGCAGGTCGTCTTGCCCGCGCCATTGGGGCCGATGAGGGCGTGAATCGACCCGCGCCGCACCTAGGGATTGACGTCGGTGACCGCAGGAAAGCCGCCGAACGCCTTGGTCAGGCCCTCGGTGACGAGAATATAGTCCTGCGTGTTTGCGGCCAGTCCGGTCGCAAGCATCGCTCATCCCTCCCGATGTCCCGCTTCCCTCGTCCCGAACGGCAACCCCGGTCGGAATTCCAGCTGACGTCAGCCTCGACTGTACGGCCAATCTTTGGGCGTTCGGTCCCGACTTTCGGCGTAGCCCGCAGGTGCCGCGGTCAATCCACCCGGTTATGCAGCCGGCGCTCCCAGTCCAGCGCCTGCTTGACGATCTCATCGAGATTGTCGCGCCGCGGTCGCCATCCGAGCTCGCGGCGGACGAGATCGGCCTTGGCGACGATCGCGGCGGGATCGCCGGCGCGGCGGGGCGCGCTGTTGACCCTGAAATCCACGCCCGACACGCGTTTGACGACCTCGACGACCTGCCGGACCGAATAGCCGCGGCCATAGCCGCAATTGCATGTGAGGCTCGGGCCGCCGCCGCGCAGATAGGCCAGCGCCGCCAGATGCGCGTCGATCAGGTCGGTGACCTGGATATAGTCGCGCACGCAGGTGCCGTCGCGGGTGGGATAGTCTTCGCCGAACATGTCGAGCGCGGCGTGACGCCCCAGCGCGGTTTGCACGGCGCGCTTGATCAGATGGGTGGCGTTCGGCGTCGATTGGCCGAGACGTCCCTTCGGGTCGGCGCCGGCGACATTGAAATAGCGCAGCACGACATGGCGGAGGTCGTGGGCGCGCCCGGCGTCGGCCAGCATCCATTCGACCATCAGCTTCGAGCGCCCGTAGGGCGACATCGGATCGAGGGCGGCGTTTTCTGCGACCGGCTCGGAGGACGTCTCGCCGTAGACCGCCGCGGTCGAGGAGAAGATGAAGATTGCGACCCCGTTCTTGACCGCGCATTCGATCAGGTGCGCGCATTGCAAGTGTTGTTGAGGTAGTATCCGAGCGGATCGCTGACCAATTCCGGCACGATGATTTTCGCCGCGAAATGGGCTATGGAGTCGACCTCATGCTCGTCAATCAGCCGCGCGATCAAGTCCGCGTCGCCCGAAATCGCCGACGACCAGCGTCGCGCCGTCGCCGGCACGGCCCAGGCGAAGCCGGTCGAGAGATTGTCGAGACGATGACCGTTCTCGCCCGGCGTCCGCGAGTCCGAGCGCCATATGGCCGCCGATATATCCGGCGCCGCCGGTGACCAGAACTGTCATTGCTTTCCCCCGTGGACTCGTCTCGCGTACGCGTGAGCCGAAAGCCGCGCGATGGAACGGTTACGGCCTAACGTGATAGTCGGATATCAGGAAATCGACGCGGTCGCCTGACGCCGGTCGCCTCACAATTCAGGAAGGGAGCATCAATGGACAAGCCAATCCGCAAGGCCGTTCTGCCGGTCGCCGGCCTCGGCACGCGCTTCCTGCCCGCCACCAAGGCGGTGCCGAAGGAGATGCTGACCATCGTCGACCGGCCGGTGATTCAGCATGTGGTCGACGAGGCCCGCGAGGCGGGCATCGAGCATTTCGTTTTCGTGACCGGCCGCAACAAGGCGATCATCGAGGACCATTTCGACACCGCCTATGAACTCGAGGACATGCTGCGGAAGCGCGGCAAGCAGAACGAATACGCGGCCTGATGGCCGACCTGCCCGCCGCCGGGCGCGACCAGCTTCACCCGCCAGCAGGCGCCGCTCGGCCTCGGCCACGCCGTCTGGTGCGCGCGCGAAATCGTCGGCGAGCGAGCCTTTCGCGGTGCTCCTGCCCGACATGGTCACGAGGAAAGGACCGCGCGGCGGGCGGTGCCTCGCCCAATGCGTGGACGCCTACGAACGCCACGGCGGCAACATCATCGCAGTTGAGGAAGTCCCGCCCGAGGAGACCCATCAATACGGGATTGTCGCGGTCGGCGCGGATTATGGCGCGACCTTCGAGATCACCAGCATGGTCGAAAAGCCGAAGGAGGGCACCGCGCCGTCCAATCTGATCATCTCCGGGCGCTACATCCTTCAGCCGGAGATTTTTGAAATTCTGGAGCGATCGAGAAGGGCGCGGGGGGCGAAATCCAGCTCACCGACGGCATGGTCGAGCTTGCCCGCACTCAGTCGTTCCACGGCGTGCGTTTCGACGGGCGAACCTATGATTGCGGCTCGAAGCTCGGCTTCCTGGCCGCCAACATCGCCTTCGCGCTCGACCGCCCCGATCTTGGGCCGCGCCTCATGGACGAACTGCGCCGATTCGGTTTCGTTCACAAGGACGCCTGAACGGCGGCCGTTTGCCCGCGTTTTTCAACCGCGACGGCGGATGATAAAAGTCGCCCATGATTCAGGAACAGACGAGCGCCGTCCACTCGGCGATCCGCACCATCGACAACGAGCGTCAGGGTCTTCAGGCTCTTGAGGAAGCGATCCGGACGGCCGGCGAAGGCGGCCTCGGCGCCGCGTTCTCCGAGGCGGTGAAGGCGATCTCGGCGGCGAGCGGCCGGGTCATCGTCTCGGGCATGGGCAAGTCGGGGCATATCGGGCGCAAGATCGCGGCGACGCTTGCCTCGACCGGCCAGCCGGCGTCGTTCGTCCACCCGGCCGAGGCGAGTCACGGCGATCTTGGCGTGGTGCAGAACGGCGACGTCGTGCTCGCCATTTCCTGGTCGGGCGAGACGGCCGAACTCGCGGCGATCATCACTTTCGCCAAGCGCTACGCCATTCCGCTGATTGCGATGACCGCCAAGCGCCGACTCGACGCTCGGCCGCGAGGCCGACGTCTGCCTGACCATGCCGAGCGCGCCGGAGGCCTGCCCCAACGGGCTCGCCCCGACCACCTCGACCACGATGCAGCTCGCGCTCGGCGATGCGCTGGCGATCGCGCTTCTCGAAGGCCGCGGCTTCACCGCGCGTCGATTTCCGCGCCCTTCATCCGGGCGGCAAGCTCGGCGCCAAACTCGCCCATGTGCGCGAGGTGATGCACACCGGCGAGCGCATCCCCCGCGTCGACGTCAAGGCGCGGATGGCCGAGGCGATCGTCGAGATGAGCTCGAAGGGCTTCGGGTGCGTGGCGGTGTTCGACGGCCAAACGCTCGCCGGCATCATCACCGACGGCGACTTGCGCCGGCGTCTGAAGGCCGATTTTTCGCTCGACACCCCGGTCGCAAGCGTCATGACCAAGCAAGCCGCGCACCATCGCCCCCGACGCGCTGGTCGCCGAGGCGCTGGAGGAGATCAGCCACAAGATCTCGGCGCTCCTGGTGGTGGAGCGCGGCGCCGTGGTCGGCATCGTGCATTTCCACGATCTGATGCGCATCGGCGTGGTGTGATCAGGGCGCCGAACCCAAGCGCGCCGCGGCGCCGACCGCAAAGCCATGCCAACTTTTTCCAAGTGCCGCCCCATTGCCATTTTGAGCGATTTCAAGGGGTTGCCCCAACAAATCCGTCATCGCGAGGAAAGAAGAGCGGAAGCAGCGGCTCTGGATCGCCGCGTCGCTTCGCTCCTCGCGATGACGTATTAACATAACGTTATAGTTCTCTAAAGAAGCCGGGTCTGCCGGTCGTCGGTCCGGTGCCACGTGTCGTCGAACGCCTCGATCTGCGCCGGCGACTGCGCGCCGCCCGGCGCTTTGAACAGGACGTTGTAGGAGGCGTTCGAGTTGAACGGCGGGTCGAGATAGACGAGGTCGACGCTTTCGCTGGCGATGCTGGCGCGCAGTACGTCGAGATTGTCGCCATAGTAGAGCTGGTTGGTCATCCCCACGCCGCCCCCGCATCCGACGCCCAAGCGCGCCGCGCTATGACGGGATCGTCAGCGCCGTCGCCTGCGCCCTTCATCCCCTGGATCGCTTCGCTTACGCTCGCGATGACGGTGCTGTCCATTCGGCGTCGCCGATTGCAAGGCTTGTTCCTTTTTTGTTCTATCACGACCGCCGCTGTCCAGCAAGCCTCAACCGCTATCGCTTCGTTAACAACGTGGCAGGGTCCGTCCGGCTGCTTCAGGGAGGCGGGCATGCGACCCGTGACGTTCAAGGCCGGAGAGATCATCATCTCCGAAGGGGACCAGGGCGATACCGCGTTCTACGTCGTGGATGGGACGGTGGAGGTCGAGATCGGTCAGGGCGCCAAGGCGAAGACTGTCGGCACGCTGTCGACCGGCGAAGTGTTTGGCGAAATGTGCCTGATTGAGCCGGGGCCGCGCTCCGCCACGGTCAAGGCGGTGACCGACGTGGAATGCCTCGCCACGTCTTATGAGGAGTTCATCGCGGCGATCGAGGACCACCCGGAACGCGCCGTCGGCTTCATGAAAACGCTGGTCAGGCGGCTTCGCCAGATGAACGACCTGATGGCCAGCGCCGACCCCCAACGACACGGGTTCCGCCGGCTGATGCGCGACTGGCAAAAGTCCGTCGAGTCGTATGAGCGCAACCCCGAGGTCGCCGCCCTGTCCTGGACGATGCTGTGGTGACGGATTGACAGGCGTCGCGACTGGCCGCCATTCCCGCGACCTCGTCCTGAGGCGCCGCGAAGCGGCCTCGAAGGACGCATGAGTCCGCACGAACGACTGCGCCATCTGGAACATCCTTCGAGGCCATTTGCTGCGCAAACGGCGCCTCAGGATGAGGACAGGCGGCGACTTTTGCGAGTTGGCCGAGGCGCAGTTTGATCCAA
>CAWIUD010000039.1:0-21703 GCA_963839185.1 uncultured Alphaproteobacteria bacterium
TTGGCGGCGCATCCATCTGCTTCCGGCCCTAACGGTTCGAACCCAGGAGGGTAGGTGAGCCAAGGGGTCATGGGCCCCCGCTCATTCTGAAAAAAGAGAGTAGCACGATTTTTCCGATCCAGAAATAACACACCCAAATAGATTTTAGAGCAAATACCGACCCGCACGAATTCGAATGGTTGCGTTTTGCTACCGACCACACCTAGATAATTGCAGGCCTGCTGACTTCGCACTGTAAAATCTCCGAGGCCATGAGGTAGAGGAATTGCATCGGCGATTCCGATATGAACGTCAGAAAAAAAAGCCCCGTATTTTTGAATCGAGAAGATCGTCAAAATAGGATGGATTGTATCTTGTGACAGAACTTAGCGTGAACATAAGAAGATATATTGAAGCAATTTGTGGTAATGGTGCGCTGCGCTCGGCTTGGAGGTGAGCAATACAAGTATTGCTTTCGATAAGGTGAACCAACCTTTACGGTCTGCCAAAGTGCATTGCGTAACTTGCTGACTATCTCCTGCAGCGGCAGTTTCTGGAACTTATGTATACGTAGTCGGAGTAATTTGCCGCAATCGAATAGATGGAAATTGCGTGATTGAGGAACAAGTATTTCGAAATCGTTCAAATGAGCGTAACTTAGCAATTTTCGCATGGATAAATTTAATTTTACCGAAAATCATACTTCGGATTGCATCTAGAATGACCCATACCGTGCGATCTCGGGGCGAGTGGCGGAAAAAGATACGGTCAATAGAAACAAATACTTTTCGGATTTTCTTTGTCGCATAACACCACAGTATCTTATGTCCAGCTAGAATCTGCAGGGATAAGGTGGCCGATCCGCATCGGAGCGCCAATTGAAGACGGTGACCGGTTCAGTGATACGAGTAATTCTCTAAACGCAGACTTCTGTTGTTCCTTGTCCCTGCGTTAAAGGAGATAGTCGCGCCAACTGTCCGTGCGCGGCTTTGGATTGTACCTGAATACCGTGAGTGACTCGGCCAGTTAGTCGATTTATTCCGTTTGCCACCCCATACGCTTTGGAGAGGTTTAAAAACGCATTGTATAAAAAGAACTGGACGCACAGCTGTTCCGTGGGCGGCGGTCGCGACGCGGAAGTAGTCTTCTGCCTGCCGTCGAAATGACTGAGCAATGTCTCTACTTTTCCCGGGTGGCAGCGCACGGGCGATCGCCTCCGCGATCGACTCCCAAGGATCGTCCGCGAATAAACGCTTTTGAAAATCGACAAGCGTCCGAGTCCCGTGCGCGCTATCATGTTGCGGCCGTGCGAGACGCTCTCGCGGCACGCTTACAAGGGCCTCACCATTTGGGTAGGGAGTGGTGGGGTGCCTTTGACATTAGCTTTTTGAGACGAGAAACCCGCTATCTCCGCATAGCCGGGACGCAGCATCGGTACGCAGCCGTTTCCCCCGATTGCTCCGCTTCGCTGGCAGAGGACAGGCTTTCCGTCCAAACAGCCTCAGTTTCTGAACCGCGCGCTCTCCGTTCACAACCAGAACGCATAAGGTGAAAGTCCCCGACCATTGGGTCTCCATGTTGTCGAGGCCGATGAGGATTTGATAGGTCCCGGTCTTCGGCAGCTGGACGGTCAGGCCGGGATGGGCCGTGCGGATTGGTGGCGTCGAGCAGGTTGCCGTCGGGTCGCTGACCTGCGCGCCCAAGGGGTCGCCGCTCTTGCCATCGGGGGGACCGCCCCCGTCGAAAATCATGGTCAGAAATTGCCCGGCTCGGGCGCTCGGGAAAAAGGCAGGGCGTTGTTGAGATTGGCGACCTGCCCGTTGACGATGGCGCGCCCATGAGCCTGGAGCGAAGCTGATCGGAATTGGATTGAGAGCCATACAAACCTCCCTCCTGACGAATATTGCCGTTCGCCCTCTTATTCCGAGGATGCGGCGATTGCTGTTCTACAGGCTTTGCCACGAAAGATCGCGAACCAAGTCGGCCGCTTTCGTGGGAAACGGAAGGCGCGCGTCCGCGCGCTCTCCGATCGCTCGACGCACGCGCCAGAATTGCCGATGATCGGGCCATGAATTGCATCGCTCTTTCGCTCGGCCCAGCCGTGGGCGTCGCTCCTCGCGCTCGCCGGGCCGGCGTTTGCGGATTTTGCGGATTGCGTCGCGTCGCTGCGGGCCGACGGCGCCCGCGCCGGGATTTCGCAGGCGACGCTCGACACGGCGTTCCGCGGGCTGACGCCAGACATGAAAGTGCTCGACTTCCAGAAGGAGCAGCCGGAGTTCAAGACGCCGATCTGGGACTATGTCGCGGGCCTCGTCGATGACCAGCGCGTCGCCGACGGCAAGGCGGCGATGGCGCGGGAGGCCCACGCGCTCGCCCGCGCCGAAGAGACCTACGGCTGGAGTTGCAACGATGCTGGCGGCGATCTGGGGCGTGGAATTCAATTCGCCGCGAATATGGGTAAGCGCCCGCTCGTCCAGTCGTTGTCGACGCTCGCCTGCTTCGGCGAGCGCGCGGGCTATTTCCGTTCCGAACTGATGGCGACGCTGAAGATCATCGACCGCGGCGACATCCCGGCGGACAAGCTCGCCGGATCGTGCGGGCGGGAGCGTTCGGGCAGACGCAGTTCATGCCCTCGACGTTCCTGCGGCTCGCGGTCGATTTTCAAGGGCGACGGGCGGCGCGACATCGTCGATTCGACGCCCGACGCGCTGGCGTCCACAGCGAATTATCTGGAGGAAGTCCGGCTGGCGCACGGGACTCGCCTGGGGCTTCGAAGTGAAGTTGCCGCCTGGGATACTCTGGCCCTTCGGGGCGCAGGGCGAAGCAATCGATGTCGTTCTGGGCGGCGCGCGGGTTGACCCGCATCGACGGGCGCGCGCTTGGCGAGGGCGATGCGGGGCTGCTCCTGCCGGCCGGCCCGGACGGCCCGGCGTTCCTCGTGACGCGCAATTTCGACGCCGTCTACTCCTATAACGCCGCCGAATCCTACACGCTCTCGGCTTGCGTGCTCGCCGATCGCCTTGCGGGCGGGCCGGGCATCATCGTCACGCCGTGGCCGACCGACGATCCCGGCCTGTCGCGCGCCGGGCGCCGCGAGTTGCAGGCGCTGCTCGCGAAGCACGGCTATGATGTCGGCGAGCCGGACGGGGCGATCGGGACCAAGACCAGGGAAGCCATCGCCGACTTCGAAGGGAAGAACGGCCTGCCCGTCAACGGGCGGGCGTCGACGAAGGTGCTGGAGGCGCTGCGGAGGTAGGGGATGATCCTATTTCGCTGTCCCGCAGGGGCATGGCGCCAAGCCGTATCGATGCGCCATCACGTCCCCCGCAACGAACGCCATGAGGCCCAGAACGAGGGCGACGATCAGCCCCGCCGTGGCGCGCCGGGTCGGTGGCCGCCGCCTCCTGCGCGCGGGCCGGACGCCGGCGGAGGCCACGGGCAAGGACCGCGCCTATTGGATGTTCGGCGGCGCGGGCGCCGGGGTGCAGCCGTCGACAAGCGGGTGAATCGACCACTGGTTTTGCGGCTCGCCCTGAGCGGCCACGGTCAGCGCCGATCCAGCTTCGCCGGTGAGGCCGCACATCGCGTCGAGCTTGGTCTTCAGCTTGACCGGGTCGGCAAAGTCGGTGCCGATCCACGGATTGCCAGTGACGACGTTGGCGTGGTCGACCGAGCCGATCTTCTGGGCGGCGATCACCGGATGCAGTTCGTTCCAGCCGGTATGCGCTGAATCCAGCACCCAGCGGCCCATGACGAACAGGACGTCCTGGCCGGGATGGATGGTCCCCCCGGACACGGTGACGTCGGGGCTGCTGTCGGTCTGAGCAATCAGCGCGCCAATGCCGACGATGGCCAGCGCGATCAGCGACAGGATCAGGCACAGCGCCCAGCCGATGAGCGGGATGACGCAGACCACCGCGCCGATCGCGGCCGGCACAGAGGCTGCCAACAGGGCCTGATAGAGGTCCCAGACGCCCGAGCCTTCAAACTCGATCTCGAACGTGCCGGAGCCGGCGGGAGGCGGGCCCTGGGCCGACCATTGGATGTTGTCGTCCATTGTCAGGGCGCCGAGCGTCAGCCCGGAGCCGCTCTCGTTGGTGGTTCCGACGGCCGGCGTCTCGGACCCGACAGCGAGCGGCGTCAGGGTCGCCGTGAAGCCGGTTGACGTCGCCCCGGTGACCTTGGCGGTCTGATTGTTGAAGAACAGGCTGTTGCGGAAGCCGGAGAGCAGGATCGTGTCGCCCACGGCGTTGGAGTTGTTGGCGGTAAAGGTGAACGTCGTGCCGCCGGGCGACGACAAAGTCCAGGCGGTGATGCTGACCAGACCCGCCCAGGCGGGTTCCGAGGCGCCCGACAGACCCTCGCTGTAGGAGGTGCACATCTGCAGGTTGCCGTTGCTGTCGCTGATCTGGTCGCCGGGGATGTGAAAGGTGTTGGCCGCCCACTGGTTGGGAACCACCAGGCCCTGAGCATTGAGAGCGCCGGGCGCAGCCAGTCCCAGCGACGCTCCCTGTTCCGGGGTCAGAATGCCCTGGCCTGCGATGTTGAGGTTGTCGTCCTGATCGATCTGCCCGGTGGCGCCGACAGATCGGCCGGACTTTCCGCTTCGCCGGTGAACGACAGATTGTCAAAATTTTGGTACATGGTCTGCAGGTCGCCCGACAATGGGTTGACGGGATTGTTGGCGAACCGCTGGTCCTGGAGCATGTTGCCCTGGACGCTGTTCTTGGCGGCGACTTGCTGAATGGAATCGGTCAGCAGGCTCGGCGCGAGCAGAATGTCGGCGCTGAAGTCGGTGTCGAATTTGCCGAGGAACCCGACCTGGTTGGCCTGCCCATAGACGCCGAGCGGCAGGCCGATGATGCAGCGATTGCCGCCCAGGCAGACCAGCCGGCCGAACAGCCACCACCGGCAATAGCCGATGCCGCCGATGATCAGGGTGAGCGTCAACGCGCCCGGATCAAGGAGCGCGGCGACAATCGCTGCGACGATGACCGCGGTCATGGCGCCGCTGCCAAGAAATGGCCCTGAGTATTTGGATGGCGCGACGCATTGCGTGTGATCGGTGAATGACATGAAACTCTCCTGTCAGGCGCGTCGCAGCGTCACGGTCACGCCGCCGATCAAGGTCGAGCCGGAGAACGTGTGGACGTTGATCGGCTGATCCCCGGTGAAGCCGTTTGGGGGCGTGACGGTCACAGTCACGTCGATCTGCTCACCGGGGTCGAGGGTTGGCGCATCGGGCGCGAAGGCGATCGCCCAACCCGCGGGGAAGGGATTGGAGGCGCGCGAATTGCGCGACCTCGCGACGGACGGGACGCCCCCTTGGGCGCCGCTCCTCGCTTTGACGCGCGGGTCGGAGCATAGCGGCGGCGGCAGGATCGCGAAGACATCCGCCGCGAACCGAAACGCCTTGCGCGCCGTATCGGCGTTGCGCAGCGCAAAGCTGAACACCCCGGGCGAGGCGGCCATCACCACCTGGGTGTTTTCCTGGCCAAGATTGTTGAACGGGTTGAGGTCGTCGGGCCAGGCGAAGGACACCTGAACGCAATAATGGCCGGGGACCGCTGGCGTGGTCCAGTTCATCGTCGCGAAGGCGGGGCAACTGGCCGAGCCTTTCACCCCGAGATTGACGCTGGTCTGACCGATCGGATGGGACTGGGTTCCCACGCCAAAGCTGAGGTAGGAGAAGATGACCGGCATGTCGCCGCAGACGCCGCCGGTCGAGGCGTTCCAGATACGCGCCCTGACGGTGTAGGTCGTCGCCGGTTGCAGCTCGAAGGTGGAGGCGACGGGAACGCCGCCCTGGAGAATCTCGATGTCGGGATTTTGCCAGGTCACCGCCAGGCCCAGACTCATCAAATAATATTGGTCGTAGATGAGCGGATCGGGCCGCTTGAAGTTGGGGTGATTGATCGGCACGCAAGACGACATGGTGAACGGCTCTTCGCCGTCCCCCTTCTTGTTCAACACCCACCGCAGAAGCGCCAATAGCGCGCCGAAAATCGCGATCAGGGATGGAATCAGGTCCTTCGTGATCGCGAGGAAGATCGCCTCAATAAGCCAGAGCAAGGATTTGACCATCGCGTTCCCCTCCTGCCGCCGCGGGTGCGCTCAAGGCTTCTGAGCCCTCAAGGGCCTATCGCATCGTTTAATCCAAGCTTTCCGGTTTACGCTTGCGAGCGCATCGCCGCCGACCAAACAGGACTGCGCCGCGACGCTGCCGACGCGAGCCGGTCAGGCCGATGTCACGGCGGGAGTGCGCCGCCACTCCGTGAAGGCGAGCCCGAAAAGCGCGGCGCAGACGATGAACAGACCAATGACGATCAGCCGTTCGACCGACCCGTCATGCTGGTCAGGGTCCCAGCCCGATATGAGCTCGATCCAGTCCGGAAATATCTGGGTGATGAGGGCGAGGAAGCCGGTGAGCAACGCCAACGCGGCTTCGATCCAAAACCGCCGCCGAAAGTTCTTCTTCACACGAACCTCCCCTTGGAATGGACTTTGAAAATTGAGTTCTTATTTGAATGCGCCACTCGGCCTTTGACGCGAGCCTAAGCGACGCGCGCGGAAAAAGCCACTCTTGCTTTGACGGCCGATCGAGGGCGCGACCCGGACCTGCTATCAATAGACTTGCCCACCGACGGCTTGCCTTTGCGTGGGGTTCCGATGACGAGATATCGGCGCGCCGAGCCGTTCGGGTGCGCCACCCATCCCGAAATCCCTGCCCTCAAGGCCCTCAAGGATTTGCCTTGGCTCACCGTGCGAAACGATGAAACATTGTCGTATCCGACGGAGAGCGGGCAACGCCCGGCGAACCTCCCGGTTGCTGTCCCGCAAAGGCTTAGAACACGAAGTCTGAGGCGTGCAGGCCGCCGGTGGCCGCGGTGTTGATGCTGAGCGCCAGATTGGTGCTGGCGTTGTAGACCCCCGGCGTCTGTTCGACATAGACGGTGTTCGACAGGCCCTTGGTCGAGATCACCAGATTGGCGGCGCTGACGTCCATCGCCGAAACGTCGATCTTGTCGACGCCGATCTTGAAGCCCTCGATCGTGTCGTAGCCGGTGATCAGGTTGCTGTCGGAATATCCGGTGTAGACGAACGTGTCCTGGCTCGACGCGCCCGTGCCGGCGTAAAGCTCGTCGGCGCCCCCGCCGCCGGTGATCCGGTCGACGCCATTGTCGGCCTGGATCAGATCGCCATAGGCCGAGCCGATCACATTGGGGACATGCTCGATCGAATCCTCGAACGTCCCGGGCCCCTTCCAGGCTTTGCCCGCCGTCGAATTGACATAGGCGTCGTTGGTCGCGAGATCGACGTAAACCCCGGTCGTCGCGTCCGTGTAGGACAGCGTGTTGTTGGCGTAGCCGGCGACGCCGGCCATTTGCGAGGCCTCGCCCCAGATCTGATTGTAGCCTCCGTCCGTATCGCCGGAGAGGAAGGTCGTGTAGGCGCCGTCGCCGTAGAGGGCGTTCCTGCCGGCGCCCCCGTCGAGCGTCGTCTGCGCCGCATTGTTGGCCGCGGTCTGGGTCGGGTTGGCGTAGAGGATGTCGTTGCCGGACGCCGCCGACGACCGAGCCGCCCGACTGGCCGGCGATGATCGTGTCGCCGCCCGAGCCGGCGGTTATGGTTCCGTCGACCGTTCCCAGCGTCGAATTGAACACGTCGCCGGCGCCGTTGCCCAAAACGACCGCGCCGTTCATGGTCCCGGAGTTCAGGATCGAATTCGATATCCGATCCGTGACCGAGGAACGCATCGCCGCACGGGCGCGCGTCCCGATTATCGATCCATAGTTTTGCAGATAATAGTGGTCCGTCGATACGACATCAACGTCTTGAACCCCGACCGCTGTGCCCGAAATCGTGCCATCATTGACCAGAGTTCCCGGCTCCTCCCGTTCCGACGCGATCGCCGCCGCCGCCGGCGCACAGCACCTGGCCATAATTTTGAATCGTGAATGAGCCCGCCGATATATCGATGCCCCATGCGCAGTTTGAGCCTTCTACGATCCCCTGGGCGGCAACCCAGACCTCGGAATAGTCGGAGAACGTCGACTGTATTGAGATCGACTCCCGTAAGCGCGCCGAAGATGTCGCCGTCATCGATGACGTAGCCGCCACGCCTACTGCGCTGGCGCCGTTGTGCGACCTCCGAACCGAGGAAAGCGTTGGGCGCGACAACGACGGTGTCGCCATTCGCCGCAGGTCAAAGCCGTCGGTGATGTCGCTGACGGTGCCGGTGTCGATGACTGTGGTTGTCATGGCTTTTTCTCCCGTCGGCGCAACTGCAGAACGAGACTTAGGTTGCTCCGGCGTGGGGGCTTTGGCAATAAGAAATAACGATGTATGTCTCGGCATCGCCGGCGCGAAGCCACAATCCGGGTTCACGCCGCCTCGACCCGGACTTTCACGAACCCGCCGGTCGCTCGGCCCATTGAGGTCAGTTTCAGTCCGCGCGGCGGCGGAAAGAGCGCGGCCGCCGGCGATGTCAGGTAGGTCGCGACGACAGTTCGCGGCCAGGGCGCGAAGCGCCAGTTGCCGTCTGACTTAGGCGCGATCTCGCCAGCGCTCGAAATATGAACTCAGGACTGCGTCGCGATTCGAATCCGGCGCCTCGATCGCCACGTTCGCGCGCTGCAGCCGGGGAAGGCGCCGCCTCCGCTCGCCCGATAGTTGTTGGTGACGATCAGGAAGCTCTTATTCGGATCGACTGGCGCGCCATCGAAAGTGAGGTCACGGATGCGGCGCGCGTCAGGCGCGACAAGGGCGCCCGACTCGTCGTAACGCGCGGGTTGGTGACGTCGATGGCGTATTCGACGCCGTCGATCACGTCGAAATTGTAGCAAACGAAAGCTGGACCGAGCAGCGGCTGTTCGTCGCGCGAACTCGGATCGATACGGCGGAAAATCGAAGCCGACCGTTCGAGCCATTCGCTGACAGTCGCGCCGTCGATTTTCATTACCTGCAGACTGTTGGGATAGGGATAAATATCGGCCACATCCTTGATCGCGATCGTGCCGCTCGCGACGTGGGTGTAAAAATCCGGCCCTCCGCGCCCGCCGCATTTGAACGGCGCCGCGGCGGAGAGAATTGGCAGCGACGCGAGGTCCGCCCGCGCGGCGACGAGCGGCGCGGCATAGGCCCGCTGGGCGTCATTGACGAGTTGCACTGTCGGATCGTCGGCGATCAGCGCCAAATAGGTGTGGAGGGGAGCGGCAAGCGTTCCCACGGGCGAGCGCACATAGCTGAGCGTGCCCGCGTGCGCGCCCCTCGCCGCCTCAAGCACCGAAGCGTCCGAATCGACGAGCGCGACCGCGGCGCCGTCCTCGTCGCGCCGGGCGATGGGCCGGACCGCGACCTGCTGGTCAACGACTCCCCACGTTCCTCCGTCCGACCTCAGGATGAGATCGATGACGCCGAGGTGGCCGCCCCCGAAGCCGGCCATGACAGCCGGCTTCTCGCCAATGGATCCCCGTGCAGCGTCGACGCCTGTTATTCCGCCGAAATCGTCGCCGGGGAGCAATAAATGCTGATGGCCGAGGAACAACGCGTCGATGCCCTCGATCCTCGCAAGGTCCAAGCCGGCATTCTCCTCTCCGGGTTTCGAAGCCAGCCGAGAAATTCCGGAGTGGCACAGCGCGACGATGAGATCGACGCGGCTCCTGAGCGCGCGCACCCCCGCCCGCGCCGCCTCGACGATATCAAGCATCATCAATCGTCCGCGAACATGAAGTCTCATCCCACTGGGCGATCTGGGGCGGCGCGAAGCCGATTACCCCCACCCTCAGCCCGTGCGCCGCGCCCGAATTCATCGACAAACATGCGTTCGACCACCACCGAGGGCGGGAACCAGATCCGACCCGTCGCGCCGACGAATGTTGGCGCAGACAACTGGGAAACGCGCCCCGGCGTAAGCGCGCTCGAGAACCTTGAGGCCGTAGTTGAACTCGTGATTGCCAAGCGTCGCTGCGGCGTAGTCGAGCGAATTCATGGCCGCGATCACGGGATGGGCGGCGCCCGGGTCCTTGCTCTAAGACGGCGGCGGCGTAGTCGCCGAGCGGCGTGCCTTGAAGAATGTCGCCGTTGTCGAATAGCAGGCAGTTTGGCGCTTCCTTGCGCGCCTGCGCGATCAGGGAGGCTGCGCGCGCAAGGCCAACCGAGGTCGTCGGGACGGTCGCGGTAGTAGTCGTAGGGGTAGAAGATTGGCGTGAAGATCGGTCAGCCCGATGAGGCGCAGGCGTAGGCGCGGCGAAGCGCCTGCGTGCTCTGGGTCCATGTCGTCCTCGCGCGGCAAGCGCCGAAGGGTTATGTCAGCGACCTCGCGGCGGGCAAGCGAGCGGGGGCGTCCTCCGACGCGATCCATTCAATTGGGCGTCTGCGATCGCGCGCCGCCCGGCGCGGGTAGCGTCTGGGTCAGCGGGGCTGCGCCTGCGTCCCAGCCGCCAAGCGGCGCTACGGCCTCATTTGCGGCAGGATCTGGCTTGGCGATCTTGAACTTCGCCAGCATGTCCTGGGCCGCAACCAGCGATGCGGGGTCCATCTTGGCGGCGACCTCATCGCGCTTCTTGCCGGCGTCCGGATCGCCCTGCTCGGCGGCGAGGGAGAACCACATCCACGACTGCTCCAAATCCTGCCCGACCCCCAGGCCCCGAGCGTAGAGGATCGCAAGGTTGAACTGACTGTCGCGGACGCCGAGTTGGCCAGCGACGCGGAACCACTTGGCCGCTTCGACGTAATCGGGATTTCCGTCAACCGGCTCGGCGTTCATGACCGCCAGATTGTGCGCGGCCCGCGCATTTCCAGCCTCGGCCGCCTTGAGATACCAGCGCCTGGCGGCAGCCGGGTCGCGCGGGACGCCGGTTCCCTTCTCGTACATCGCGGCAACACGGTACTGCGCGGGCGCAAAGCCGAGCGACGCCGAGCGCTCAAACCAGAGGGCCGCGGCCTGCTGATCCTTGGGCGCGCCACGACCTTCGTAAAGGCGCTGCGCCAACTCGTACTGCGCCCCTGGAACGCCAGCAACGGCCGCGTCGCGCAGAGACTGCGATATCCCAGCGGGGATAGCGGCCGGGAGTCCGATCGGCGAGGGCGTGGCGGCCGGTGAAGACTCGGGAACTTCCGGCTTGGTCGCCGCGGGAGCGATTGAACCGGTCGGAGCGGCGTCAATGGCGCGTCCGATCGACTTGATCGCGCCGAGCCAGGTCCGGCGGCGTTTCGGCTTTTGTCGTCCTTACCGCCGCCCCGTCCAATTCCGATCGTTGCAACAAAGACGTTCGTACGCCGACCCACCGAACGGCGAGGGTCGCAGCAATCAGGAGGGCGGCGCCGAGCAGGAGGCTCCTGCGATGGCTGGAGTAAAACGCCCTCGCCTTTTGGGCGCCGCGGGCGGCGAGCGGCGCTGGGTCCGGATTGCCGGATGACTTTGCCGTCAGAAGCGTCTGCGTCGCCGCCGTTTTCCGCGACCGCCGCTTGCGCCGCACGTCGCGCGGCAGCGATATGGGCGCTTACCGCCGGACTGGTCTTCGATCCAATGACCTGCGCAAGGTCGCGCGCCTCTCGCGCGCGTTGCGGGGCGCCAGCGCCAGGCTCAATCAGAAATTCCTGGGCATTCAATGGCGCCGGCGAGTTCTCTTCAGCTTCCAGGGATTGCCTGCCCGAGGCTGAACGTTGTGGCGCGATGTCCGGGGCAAGCGCCTCAAGGCCACGCAACGCATTTGCTGCGCCGGCGGCGCCCGAGCCAGCAGCCCGTCCCGGAGGGCGCAGCGCTTCGTCGACGTCGCCAGCGATCTCACTCTCGATAGCGGCGAGGCGTGCGACGAGTTTCTCCAGAATGTCTTGAAGACCCATCAGCCGTGATTGCGTGCGGCGGTCGGCGCTTGCCTGTTCGGCCCTCAATTCGGTCAGCTCGGCGGCGAGACCCGCCTGAAGTGCGACCGATGGCGCGGGGGCGGCAGGCGCCGGCGGGCCGAACTCCCGCAGTCTATCGATCAGTTCCCGCATGAGCGGGTCGGGTTCGCTGGCTCGAGCGACTTTCGCGGTCAGCGCATCGATACGATCCTGGATATTCGAGATCTTCCCGGCAAGCGCGTCGCCGTCAATCTGACCGGCGCCAAGTTCCCGCAATCTGTCGAGCAGTTCCGTCACGAGGGGGTCGGGCTCGTCCGCCCGGCCGGCTTTCGCCGTCAGCGCGTCGATCCGATCGTTGATATTGGCGATCTGCTCGGCGAGCGCATCGGCGTCGAGATGGCCGCCCTGAGGTGCTGCAGGCGCCTCGCGACTTCCTCGGCGACTTGCTCGATGACCTGCCGGTCCACACTCGGCGCGCCGCTCGCATCGACTTTGGCGTGGAGCGCGCCGAGAGATGTCTCGATGCGCCCAAGGTCGACGACCGGCGGGGCTGCGGCATTCAGCCGCGCGCCCAGATCGTTGAGCGCTGTTTCGAGCCACTCGTTCGCCGACTTCGGCGTCGCGGCAGCCGATCGAGCTTGTCGCTGATTCCAGCGAGCATCGATATCAGGTCTCGCGCCTCGTCATCCTTGACGCCTGCGGCGTTGAGCTTCGCGTCGAGATCGCGCAAGAGCTTTTCGATCGGCGTCGTGTCGAGCGACGCTTGCGTTCGCGTCTCCAGCGACTGACGCACCTCGTCGATGCGCCGCGCCAGATCGTCGAAGGGCCCTGAATCGAGCGCGGCCGGCGCCGCGGGGCGAGCGATCTCCTGGTCGAGTTTCGCGGCGATTTGTTCGAGGCGCCGCTCAATCGACATCAGGGCGTCAGCGGGCGTGGAGCGTTCGATCTGTTCGCGCGCTTCGTCAAGCCACGCCGCCATCTGGGCCGATTCGAAATGCGGCGCTGGGCTCGCGCCCAGCCGCTCGACTCGATCGGCGAGTTCGCCGATTTGCCGTTCGAGCCTCTCGAGAGGCGCAGTGCGCGAGGCGGCCGACGCGATCAGGTCGCGCACTTCCTCGGTCTGTCGCCTGATGCGCTCGAAGGTTTCGGGGTTGATCGCCGTCGACGCCAGACCGTCGATCTTGCCGCCGATAGCGCGGATCTCTCGCTCAAGCCCCGCGGCGATCGTTTGCGGGTCGTGGGCCTTGATCGCCGCTCGAAGTTCTGCGGCCGTCGCGTCGAGCGGGGCCAGGAGCAATTCGACATGACCGCTTTGGCGCATCATCTCGACCCGCTGGATCAGGTCGGCGATCGCGCCCTCAAGCGCAACGACCGCATTGCGCGGCGCAAGATCGGCAAGGCTGCGGGTCATGGCCGCAATCTCGGCTCGCATTGCGCTGAGATCGACCGCGCAGACACGCCGTTCCGCTTGCTCGCGCCGTATGTCGTCGAGCCTGCCGATCAGGACCCGGATGTCGTCGCTCGACGGCTCGGAAGCCAGAGAGGCCGTTCGGCTGGCCGGCGGCTGACTTCGCTCATCGCCGCGAGAATTCTGGTCGACATCGCTCGAGCCCGGATCGGAGACTGGGTCACGCGGAGCGCTTGTCGAGGAGAGTTCCTGCTGGCCGCTGTCGGTTAGCTCCGAGGGCGGTCGCTCCGGAATCGGTTCGCCGTGCGGCGGGCGTCGTTGCCTCCGCGGCCGTTAACCTCCTGACTGCGCATCGCGATCTGGGAGAGCGCAGCCTTCAGATCGAGGCGAGACTTGCTCGGGTTCGAATCGGAGGTCGGTTCGCGCCGCAGGGATTCCGGGTCATCCAATTCGCCGAGCGATTTCCTCCATGCGTTCGTCCGAGCGGCGCTCGCCGCCGGCCGGTCCTCGCCGCGGGCCGGAACGACGCCATTGCGCGCCTCCAGCTTCCGCAACGCTTCGAGCAGCGCCCGCCTGTCACCGTCTCGCGCCGTACTTGTGCGCTCGAGGATATCTGCGACGGATTCAAAGGCGCGCGCCGCGTGCTCTTCGCTGCGGCCGATCCTGGTCTCCAATCGTTCGATCGTCGACCTCAGAAGCTCGCGAGCGCTAGCCGCGCGCCCTTCCTGGGCGCTCTGCGACCGACCCGAAATGCGCGCCAGCCGCCCGCTGACTGCGCTGAGGCGATCGTCGGCATCGTGGTCGGGCTCATC
Organism: uncultured Alphaproteobacteria bacterium; assembly: GCA_963839185.1. GTDB lineage: Bacteria > Pseudomonadota > Alphaproteobacteria > Rhizobiales > Beijerinckiaceae > Roseiarcus. The sequence goes on from CAWIUD010000039.1 coordinate 14,047, forward strand.
GGCAATCGGTTCATCGAACCAGTCGTCGAGGCGCGTTCCGGCGCAGCGAGCGGATTCTTCGGCGACAAAGCGCGCTCGCCGTTCGGCGTCCGCAATATTCCTCGGCATAGCTTTATTCATGTCTTCGACCATCGCTGGCGACAGCGAGTCCTCGCGTCTTCGGAGGGCGACGGCGCCGCGCGAATGTTTCCGCGGTCATGGTGAAGAAACGGTTAAGCACAGCTAATTTTAGTACAATGCTCTACGCTCGGCCTCCTCAAGTTGCATGTGCACGTGTAGCAACTTTCAGTTGCAATTCGATTTTCGCACGGCATAAATGGGCGAATCGCGCAGCGGCGCGCAAATCACCAAGGCGCGAACCCAACGGCGCCGACGAAAGGAGAGGCCATGAGCCGGATGTTGTCCCTAAATCAGCCTGCAGCTGAGGCTTCGAGCCCGGCGCTCGAAGAAGAAGACCGTGCCGCGCCGGATCCGGCGCAGTCGGAAATGACTATCAGTCAGATGTCGCGGATATTCGGCGTCAGCCTGCGGACGTTGCGATTCTACGAGGATCGCGGCCTCATCAAGCCACGACGCGAGGGGAACGCTCGCTACTACCGGGGGCCGGAGCGGGTCCGCATGGAGATGATCCTGAAGGGCAAGAAACTTGGCTTCACTCTTACGGAAATCCAGGATCTGATCGGCGGCAAGGGGGCAAACGAAACGCCTGACCTCGAGGAACAGCTCAATCCCCAACAGATCGTCACCCAGATCGGTCACCTGGAACGGCAACGGGGCGAGATCGAGAGCGCCATCGAGCGGCTTCGGGCGACTCACAGCCGTTTGTCCCAAGGCGCCGCAGCCTGAGGGGTCCGCGACCGGCGTAGCGCCATCGCCTCCAGCTTGGCTCTACGCCCTGATCCGCGCGGCTTCGACGATTCGTTACGCCTCTGCGAAGGCGGCGTCGATTCCAAGATGGGTCGTATCAAGCAGCGCCGCGTCGTCCGCAGGACGCAACGGCGCGGCGGTGCGGCCGGAATCGCGGGCGTCGCGCCGGACGATATCGGCCAATATCGAACTGTAGTCGGCCTTCTGGCCAAGCTGAGCCAGTTCGAGCGCGCGCCTTTGCGCCCGCGCGGTCGGAGCGGCGGTGACGAAAATCTTCACATCAGCGCCGGGACAAATGACGGTGCCGATGTCGCGCCCGTCGAGGACCGCGCCGCCTGGACGCGCGGCGAAGGCGCGCTGCGCCTCGATCAGCGCCGCGCGCACGCCGGGCATCGCGGCGACCACTGACGCCGCCTCAGCCATTTCGCGGGTGCGCAGCGCGGCTTCGTCAAAATCGGTGAGGCCGAGCCCGCGGGCGGCGGCCACCGCCGCCGATTCGTCATACATGTCGCGATCCTCGGCCATCAAAGCCGCGGCGGTCGCCCGGTAAAGCAGTCCCGTATCGAGATGCGGCAGGCCGTAGTGCGCGGCCAGGCGCCGTGCGATGGTGCCTTTGCCCGAAGCCGCGGGGCCGTCGATGGCGATGATCATCCCGCGCGCCCGCACCCCGGGGTCTCTTGCCCTCCAGGGCTCTTAGAGGGCGGCGCTGCGGCTGTCGAGGCTCGCGCAAATCTTCTGGACCACAGCGGCGCAAGCATGGCCGCCTTCGCCGGTCTGAGCTAGGATGACAAAAACGGGGGCCGGAGCGGCCGCCTGCGGGATGGGAGCCGCCGCGATGAACCTGACGCCGGAGCAAAAAAAGACGGTGATCGCCGCCTTTCTCGGCTGGATGCTCGATGCGTTCGATTTCTTCCTGCTGACGTTCCTGCTCAAGGACATCGCCAAGGAGTTCGGCGTCGAAGTGTCGGCGGTCGCTTACGCGCTGTTCCTGACCCTCGCCATGCGGTTCGTCGGCGCTTTCATCTTCGGCCGCATCGGCGATCTTTGGGGCCGCAGGCCGGCGCTGATGCTCGATATCCTCTGCTATTCGCTGATCGGGGCGCTTGCCGCCTTCTCCCCGAATCTGTGGATTTTCCTGGTGCTGCGCGCGCTGTTCGGGATTGCGATGGGCGGCGAATGGGGACTCGGCAGTTCGCTGGCGATGGAGTCGATCCCGCCGCAGGCGCGCGGGACCGTGTCCGGCATTTTGCAATGCGGCTATCCGACCGGCTTCCTGCTCGCGGCGATCGTCTATGGCCTGCTCTACGGCCGCACGTTCGGCGACTACACGTTCGGCTGGCGCGGGATGTTTCTGCTCAGCGTCCTGCCGGCCTTCGTCGTGCTGTTCATCCGCAGCTCGGTGCCCGAATCGCCGGCGTTCGAAGCCTCGAAGGCGCACGCCAAGCCCAACCTGTGGGAGACGCTGAACGAGCACAAAGGGCTGGTTGTCTACATGGTCGTGCTGATGATGTGCTTCAATCTGTTCAGCCACGGCACGCAGGACATGTATCCGACCTTCCTGCAGAAGCAGCACAAGTTCGATCCCGGCACGGTGAGCTGGATCATCATCGTCGCCAATCTCGGCGCGATCGTCGGAGGCCTGTTTTTCGGCCACTTTTCCGAGAAGATCGGGCGCGTCAACGCGATCACCATCGCGTCGCTGATCGCGCTGCCGGCGCTGCCGCTCTGGGCCTACGGCTCGACGCCGGTTCTGCTGGCGCTCGGCGCCTTCGTCATGCAGGTCGCGGTGCAGGGCGCCTGGGGCGTGATCCCCGCCCATCTCAACGAATTGGCGCCCGGCGCGGCGCGCGCCACCATCCCGGCCTTCGTCTACCAGGCCGGCAACTTCCTCGCCTCCTACAACGGCCCGTTCCAGGCCCAGACTCGCCGAAGCGAACGGCGGCGACTATTCGTTCGCGCTGGCGCTGGTGGCGGGCATGGTCGCGGTCGCCATCATCATCGTCATCCGCTTCAGCCCGGAGCGGCGCGGCCAGGTTTTGACGGCGCATTGAGGGAAGCGTCGCCTTTGTCTGGCGTCGAGCGATTTCAGAGGCTTGGCTGTATAAAAGTGAGCGGCGCGAAGGGTTCGATCGGGCTGCCTATCCACGTAAATATGATGGTATTTTGGCTGCGCTGATATTTATCCGAATATAACCGTGATTAATGGCGAGGCGGAGACCGGTGTTTACCGCCGCAACTCTAAGGTCATCGTCCAGGAAGGACTCCCTCCTGTCACAGCAACGTCGAAAAGATCGGAAAAGCCTTGCGGCATAGGCGGCCCCATATAATCCGCATTCACCGTAATCCCGCAAGTTCGCGCTTCGCTAATTGCCCCGTAAGGCGTGCCCCCCTCACCCCTGAGCGGCCCTGAACGCAGAGCCGCTCTCCAAAATTAGCACGCGTGACCGGCGAACTGGCCCTGCGGAGCGTGGTCCATCACTTTCCCGCCCCCGAGATCGTCATAGGTGTCGGTGCGGGAGTTACCGTTATCGAAGTTGACATGATACGAATGTTTGCCGGCGGATTTCCACTTGCCGGTATAGGTCTGGCCGCCGCCGCTGTATTCGTAGCTGCCGTCGGCTCGGTAGTCTGCGACGCCACCGTTATCGAAACATATCTTCTGTGCCCCCCCGGCGAGGGCGGGGGTAGACAGTAAGAGAAGCGGGAGAAGCTTTAGTTTCATGGCACGTATCCTCCTTTTGGCGGGGTGCTGCCCCAAAATGACAATACGCGGATGCAGTGTACGTTGGCAATAAGTGGTTAAAAAAAATTCGAGGCGCGAACTATGAGCGCTTATTGGCGCGTTCCGTTTCTAAGCTGCGTGACGTGAGTTTTGCTGAATTTCTCGCAATACCTGCGCCATCGTACGAGACTATGACATTGCGGCCCGCGCCAGCCTCGTCGAAACGGTGCGCGAGGCGGATGGCGCTGCGAACGCACCGGCATAGCAGAACGACTCAACGCGCTCGCGTCCTGCTTCAAGCCCAAGGCGACCTTGCGGCCGCGCGGCCGGTCCACAAGCGCGCTGCCCGAACATCCAACGACGCCCGTCCGGAACATACCTCGCGGCTCTACGCGGCCCTTAAAGATTCTGACTTTGGCGCAAAGCGCTGAATAAGGCGCTCGGCGCTTCGCTGAAGCGCGCCCGAAAGCAGGCGCTCCCTCACCCCCGGTTGCTCAGCGCGAGCGCGATGTTCACGCCACCTTTCCCGCCCGGAACGCCTCGACCGTCTGCATGACGCCGCGCAGTTCGGCGAGGCCCTTGAGGCGGCCGATGAACGAATAGCCGGGGTTCACGCGCTTTTTTCCGTCGTCGCCGAGCAGGTGGCCGTGATCGGGCCGCATCGGGAGGATGGCGTCGGCGCGCCCTTCCGCGCGGCGGCGCTCTTCCTCGGCCATCAGCGCGGCGACGAGGCGCACCATGTCGGTCTCGCCCGCGAGGTGATCGGCCTCGAAGAACGAACCGTCCGCCTCGCGCTTCACGTTGCGCAAGTGGACGAAATGGATGCGCGGGCCGAATTCCTGCGCCATCGCGATGAGGTCGTTCTTCGGGTTCGAGCCGAACGAGCCGGCGCAGAGCGTAAGCCCGCAGGCTTGAGACGACACGCGGGAAAAGAGCTTGCGGACGTCGTCGGCGGTGGAGAAGACGCGCGGCAGGCCGAAGATCGGGAAGGACGGATCGTCCGGATGGATGGCGAGCCGCGCGCCCTCCTCCTCCGCCACGGAGGTGATCTCGCGCACGAACGCGATCAGATTGGCGCGCAAATCCTCGACGCCGATGTCGCGATAGAGCGCAAGGACGCGCTTGAAGCTTTGCCGGTCGTAGGCGAAGTCGCGCGCCGGCAGCCAGTCGATCAGCGTGCGCTCGAGTTCGTCGGCCTCGCTCGGGCTCATCGCCTCGCGCCGCGCCTTGGCGGCGGCGATCCGATCGGGGGCGTAATCCGCCTCGGCGCCTTCGCGCTCCAGAATAAAGAGATCGTAGGCCGCGTAGTCGATGGCGTCGAAGCGCAACGCCGTCCCGCCGTTGGCGAGGCGCCAATTGAGATTGGTGCGCGTCCAGTCGGTGATCGCCATGAAATTGTAGCAGAAGGTCTTGACCCCCGCCCGCGCGGCGTTGCGGATCGATTGCTTGTAGTTGTCGATCTTCTGCCGGAAGTCGCCGGTCCGCGTCTTGATCTCTTCGCCGACGCCGATGCTCTCGACCACCGACCACTCAAGGCCGGCGCGCTTGATCTCGGCGCGACGCTTGAGGATCTCGTCCTCGCTCCAGATTTCGCCGCGATTCTGGTGATGCAACGCGGTGACGATGCCGGCCGCGCCCGCTTGCGCGCGCGTTTTCGAGGCTCACGGGATCGTCCGGACCGAACCAGCGCCATGTCTGCAGCATCGAGGCCTCCCCCTTCGCGATTCTGGGATCGCAAAGGCTGGCGCGCGAACCATTTTTCCGCGCCGTCAGCTTAGCCGCCGCGGCGGGGCTTGTCCCCGGTCCCCGGTCCCTACTCGTCGGAAGGGATGGCCCCTGCTAGCTTATCGCGCGGCCTTCTGGCGATGAAGCCGCACGACAAAACGGGAGTGAGACATGGCGCGCCGGACGGAACAACTCACGGGCAAGCTCTCACGACGGGATGTTCTGTCGACCGCCGCCATCGCCGGCGGGGCGCTGACCGCAGCATCCGCGTCCATCGCGCAGACGGCGGATGAGGCGCCGCACCCGAGCCGGGCGCCGGGAATCGGCGGGAGCGACCCGGTCCCGGGCGACGTGGTCCGCGAGCGCCAGAATCCGGACATGCTGAACCCGCCGGCGACCGATTCCGGGACAACGCCCAATCTCCGGTTTTCCTTCGCCGACGCGCATGTCCGGCAGTCGAGCGGCGGCTGGACGCGCCAGGTGACGGCTCGGGAGCTCGGCGTTTCGAAATCCATCGCCGGGGTGAACATGCGCCTGAACGCGGGAGGCGTGCGCGAGCTGCACTGGCACAAGCAGGCGGAATGGGCCTACATGCTCTACGGAACGGCCCGCATCACCGCGATTGACGCCGCAGGGCCGGAATTTCGTCGACGATGTCGGCGTCGGCGATCTCTGGTATTTCCCCGGCGGCATTCCGCATTCGATCCAGGGGCTCGGTCCCGACGGGTGCGAGTTCCTCCTGGTCTTCGACGATGGCGATTTCGACGAGGACAGCACATTCCTGTTGAGCGACTGGTTCAAGCACACGCCTCCCGAGGTGCTGGGCAAGAATTTCGGCGTGCCGTCGACGCTGTTCGGCCATACGACCGATCCGCGCGACCTCTATATCTTCAAGGCGCCCGTTCCTGAGCCGCTCGGTCCCGACAAGCTGCTCGGCGCCGAGCCCGTGGCGCGAAGCTTCAGCCATCGGATGATGGCGCAAGACCCGATCCGGACCAAGAGCGGAACGGTGCGGATCACCGATTCCAGCGTATTTCCCGCCTCGAAGAACATCGCCGCGGCGCTGGTGGAAGTGGAGCCGGGCGGAATGCGGGAACTGCACTGGCATCCCAATACCGACGAGTGGCAATATTACATCAGCGGCCAGGCGCGCATGGGGGTCTTCGCCGCGTCCGGTCAAGCGCGGACGTTCGATTTCCAGGGCGGGGACGTCGGCTATGTCCCGTTCGCCATGGGCCACTACGTGGAGAACACCGGCTCGACGACGTTGCGGTTCCTGGAGATGTTCAAGAGCAGCTATTATGCCGATCTGTCGTTGAATCAGTGGCTGGCGCTGACCCCGCCGGACCTTTTGAAGGCGCACTTCAATCTGGACCGGCAGGTGACCGACGCCTTCAGAAAGACCAAGGCGCCGATTGTGCCGGCCTGAGCCGGATTCAGGAGGAGACTCGATGACGCAGAGGAGCAGAATCCGGCCGCCGAATCATCACCCGCCGCGCCATGCTGAGCGCGACGGCCTCGATCGCCGCCGCGCCGGCGATGGCCGAGGAATGCCGCATCGGGCCGCCGCCGCACGAAAAAGGTCCGCTGGTGTTCATGGATTATGATCAGGTCGAGCTCGACGCCGCGTATAACCAGGAGGCCTACGAACCGCTTCTCGGCGAAGTGGTCCAGCGCCTCGCCTCGAACAGCGAAGCCGTGCGGGCTCGGATCGGCCCGCCCAAGCGCCTCGCTTATGGGCCGACGGAAATCGAAGCGCTCGATGTTTATCGGACCGATCGCGCGCGACGCGCCGATCTTCGTCTTCATCCACGGCGGCGGCTGGCTGAGGGGCGCGGCGAAGGAAGCCGCCTACCCCGCCGAGATGTTCGTCAATGCCGGGGCGCACTACGTCGCCCTGGACTTCATTTCCGTGAAAGAAGCCGGCGGAGACCTCGGCGCGATGGCGGCGCAGGTGCGCAGCGCCATCGCCTGGGTCTACAAGAACGCCGCGAGCTTCGGCGGCGATCCGGAGCGCGTCTACATCGGCGGCCATTCTTCCGGCGGGCATCTCTGCGGCGTGGCGCTGGTCACCGATTGGCCGGAGCTGTTCGGCCTGCCCCGGGACCTTGTGAAAGGCGGGCTATGCATGAGCGGCATGTACGAAATGGCGCCGGTGCGGCTCTCGTTTCGCCGAACCTATGTCAGTTTCACCGACGCGATGGCGGACGCGATGAGTTCGCAGCGTCACATCGACAAGCTGTTCGCGCCGGTCATCGTCACCTACGGCACTTTCGAGACGCCGGAATTCCAGCGCCAGAGCCGCGAGTTCGCGGCGGCGATTCAGGCCGCGGGCAAACCGGC
>CAWIUD010000040.1:0-9767 GCA_963839185.1 uncultured Alphaproteobacteria bacterium
CTTGACAAATGGTTCGCTCTCCAGGCGCAAATACCCGAGCGCGAGACGCTGGACCGCGTTCGCGCCCTCATGCGTCACCGAGGTTTCTCGCTCGCCAACCCGAACCGCGTGCGCTCCCTCATCGGCGGCTTCACCGCCAATCACTCGCAGTTCAACCGCGTCGATGGAGCGGGGTTCGCGCTGCTCGAAGAGATGGTCGTCGGTCTCGACCCCGCCAATCCGCAGATCGCCGCCCGCCTCTTGACCGCGATGCGGTCATGGCGGTCGCTCGAGGAGGGGCGCCGGCGCCAGGCTGAAGAGATGCTGAGGCGGATTGCCGCGCGCTCCACGCTGTCGCCGGACGTCCGCGACATCGTGACCCGAAGCCTCGGTTGAGGCGCCGAGAGCCAGCACCCCTCTTGTTCCGCCTTCGTTTTCAAAATTTTTTCCGCCTCATGCGGAGGGGCTGGACAAAGATTCGCACAAGGATTTCATCAAAGTGATTTGGGCGTGGCGGCGGTTGCCCGAGCGTTCCATGTAACGGGGTCTGGGAAGGGCGATGACGCGTGTGAGCGCGGCAAACGGGGACGTTTGTTCGGACGAGCCAGCCCAAGCGCAGGGTGGGAGCGCCGCGCTGCGATCGGGCTTCGCCTGGGCGCCCGATCTGACTGACGCCTTCGGACGAAGGCAAGATCGATCTTTCCGCGTCCCGGTTCGTAGGTCCCCGCTCGCGTTGGCGGCCTGCGGGGTCGGTTTCGCCGTCATCGTCGTCGTCGCCCTTACCTTCCAGCACTTGCGGCTGGAACGAGACCAGGCGCTGCGCGCTGCCGCACATGAGGTGGCGATGCGCGCGTCGCTCATCGCGGCGCGGCTGAACGCGGCGCTGGCGGCGGCGCCAAAGGCGCCCCAGGCCGAAATCTTCCGCCGCGTGCTTGACGCTTATCCTGACGAGCGGCTCGCCCAATCGGTCCTCGTCGACCGCGACGGGCGACTGATCGGAATCGATCGGCCGCCGAGCGCAATCGTCTCGACGCTGGCAAGCTTGGTCGGGAGCCCAGCGTCGTCGGCCGGAGGCGCCGGTCAACCCGAGGTGGTTCGCATCCAGACGGACAGCGATGGCGAAGAATTCGCGACTGTCCGGGCCCTTTCGGCGACGTCGGGAGAAGTGGCCTTCGCTTCGCCTGTCAATCTGCATCTCGCGGCATGGCGCCGCACAGCTCTGGTGACAGCCTTCCTGCTCGCGTCCACCGTTGGGCTCACGATCGCCGCGGGCGGCCTCTATGCCATCGACGCCCGTCGCAAACGCAGGCGCATTCGCGAGGAGCGCGCCCGGCGCGCGTGCATCGACCTCGCGCTCAATCGCGGCCGTTGCGGGTTGTGGACCTGGGATCTCGAGCGGGGGCGCATCGTCTGGTCGGCCTCGATGTTTGACGTTCTCGACCTCAGCGAGCGTCCCGGGCATTGGACGATCGCCGATCTCCAGACCCTGATGCATCCGGAAGATGGAAGCCTGGAGGCGATAGCGCGGAGCGCCGCGGCGCGGCGCGGCGATTGCGTGGACATCGAGTTTCGCATGCGCGCGGCGGACGGGCGTTGGGTGTGGCTGCGCAAGCGCGCCGAAATCGTCGAGGACGAGGAGACCGGCGCCGCGAGCCTCATCGGCATCGCGTTCGACGTCACCGAGCGCAAACGCGAGGCGGAACTTTCGGCGACCGCCGACCAGCGGCTTCGCGAGGCCATCGAGGCGATTTCGGAGGCCTTCGTTTTGTGGGATTCGGGCCACCGGCTTGTCCTCTGCAATTCGAAATATCTAAGCCTGCGCAATCTTGCCGACGAGGCGTTCGGTCCCGCTGCGCATGGCGTCGGATCATCCGCGCTCGGCGACCCGCCGCTCGTCGCCGATAACAGGCTTGCCGCCACGAACGTTCCCGCGCGCTCGCGAACCTACGAGGCGCGACTTGCCGACGGCCGATGGCTGCAGGTCAGCGAGCGACGCACCCGCGACGGCGGCTATGTGTCGGTTGGCGCGGACATCACCGCGCTGAAACAGCACGAGGAGCAACTCGTCAACTCGGAGCGTTTGCTCCTGGCCACCGTCGCCCAGCTTCGACAGTCGCGGCGCTCGCTCGAAGAGCAGGCCCAGCAGCTCGCCGATCTCGCGGAGCGCTATCATGAGCAAAAGGCGCAAGCCGAAGCCGCCAACCGCGCCAAGGCGGAATTCCTCGCCAACATGAGTCATGAATTGCGCACGCCTCTCAACGCCATCATCGGATTCTCGCAGTTGATGGGAAGCCAGACCTTCGGGCCGCTGGGATCGCAGAAATATCGCGATTATTGCGCGCACATCCTGACCAGCGGCGAATACCTGCTCCACGTTGTCAGCGACATTCTTGACATGGCGCGACTCGAGGCCGGGCGCGAACGGTTGAACTATGCGCGGTTTCGCGCGGAACAGGCGGTGGGACGCGCGGTGCTCGATATCGCGCCGACCGCGCGCGAGAAGCGCGTCGCGGTGAGCGTCGACGTCGGCGCCGAGGTTACTGTGGAAGCAGACCCGCTTGCCGTCGAACGCATCCTCACCACGCTGATGCGCAACGCGGTGAAGTTTGCGCCCGAAGGCGGCGAAGTCAGCATCGCCGCGAAGACAATCGGCGAGAAAATCCTTTTCTGGGTCGAGGATAACGGACCGGGCATCGCGCCCGAGGACGTTGCGCGGCTCGGACGCCCCTTCGAGCAGGGAGACGTCGTCATGGCCAACGGCATGAAAGGATCAGGGCTCGGCCTCGCTATCGCCAACTCCCTCGTCGAATTGCACGGGGGGACGTTGCGTCTTGGATCGAGAGCGGGAGACGGCGCCGTCGCGCTTGTCACACTGCCGCGCATCGCGCGTGGCTCGCGCGCGATTGCCCTTGCCGAAGTGGCCTAATGCCAAAGTGTTATTGGCGATACGAATAAAAAGCGTCGGTGGGTGTTCAGACTCCCGGCCAAGGCCGATCGCTCCCTGCGTTCGGCCTTGTCAACCGGGGAGAATGCCATGAAACTCAAATCAACTCTGGCTGCGGTCAGCGCGGTCCTTCTGGCGTCGGCTTGGGCGCCGGCGAACGCGGGCACCGAAGTCCTCTACAGCAACCTGTCGCCTAGCCTTTCGACCGGTTTTGATCCGACGGCGACGCTCGGACCCTTGTTCGCCTCCTTTTCGACCAGAGGCTCGAACGTCACGCTGAGTGAAGTCGACTTGTTGCTCTCGGCTGCAAATCCGATGGATGGGGACAGCTTCGGGGTGTTGGTGCTCACCAACAATTCGGGCGTCCCGGGCACGGTTTTGTGGCAGAGCGCGTTCAGCGACTCGATTCTGTCCACCACTCCAACGCCCGAAGCGTTCTTCCCCACCCTGAGCCTAAGCGCCGACACCCGGTATTGGATCGGCCTCACTTCCCCCGGTTCCGTGCAATTTGAGTCGGCGACCAGCACCGCGGGAATTGGGGTGGCGAGCGAGTTTTACATCAACTCGAATGGACTGGTGCCCAATTCCGACGGGCCATACCAGATGCTGATCACCGCCACGGCTCCAGAGCCGTCGACTTGGGTACTCATGCTCGCCGGCTTTGGCGGCCTCGGCTTAGCGGCGCTTCGCCGGGCCAGATCTCGCAAAGATCCGCGCGCAGCGGCGACGGCCTGACGACCTGAGGTCCATTACCGCGCGGCCTTTGGATCGCTCTGCGGCGCGCGCCGCCGTGCTCGCCGCGGAGACTTCTCGTGACCCTGCACTCCGCGTCGCCGATCGACGATCGGCCGCGAGGCGTTCTGCGGGGGAGCCGCAGTCACTTCCGCTCGATGCAACTCGTTGGGAGTGTGACGCGCGTCACAGCGCGCCTGACGCCATTGATCTAGAGGATTTTTGTTGGGGGTCGGCGGCTCGCCGGCGCTCGGAGGGAGTGCACAGAAGAGAAAACACGGTCCAAGCGAAACGCCTGAGACGTGATCAAACGGACGAAGCGGCGCAATCGGTCATGCCGCAGCGGTACTGTTTCGATTTCGGCGAGAGCTCTGGAGGCAACCGGGTTCTGAGCTTCGAAGGCGCGAATTGGAGCGTTTCTCCGGTCGGGAAGCGGTCCGATAAAGTACGGTCAAGGAGGATTGGCGCGATGGGTAAGGTTCAGGAGTTATGGGCGGATGGCAGGCGGGCGTTCGACGACGCTGAGCCGATGTCTGGCGGTGTCGGGCAGTCTGGCTCTCGCAGTTTCGGCGGCCCAGAGGGGGCGGTCCATGTCTTCGGCGGCTCGGCAACCAACGGCGAGGCGGCGCCGGCTGGCGCGACTGTCGAGGCGGTGGTGAAATGGTTCAATGCCGACAAGGGCTACGGGTTTGTCGAGATGACTGGCGGCCGGGGCGACGCGTTCCTGCATCTGAAGACGTTGCGGCCGGCCGGGCGTGAGACGTTGCCTTCGGGGGCGAGAATTCGAGCCGTTATCGGCGACGGCCCGCGAGGCGCGCAAGTGACTCAGATCATTGATGTCGACGCCTCAAGCATCGTCGAAAGGGCCGAGCGGCCTGCGCGCCGCCCTGCGGCGGATGCTTCCACGGCGGTCGACCTGACCGGCAAGGTCAAATGGTTCGACGGCGTGCGGGGGTTCGGCTTTGTCGCTGGCGACGATTTCGGCAAGGACGTGTTCGTCCACAGCTCGACCCTTGGCGCCTCTGGCGTCGCCCGACTTTACGAGGGCCAAGCGGTGACGATGCGCGTCGTCGAGACGCCGAAGGGCCGTGAGGCTATTGCGATCACGCTTTGAGCGGCCGGACGGGCCGGAGCGTCCTCCGGACCGGCGCGGGTAGCCGCGAATAAGGGCCCCGATCCAGGGGCCCTTTGTTTTAGCGTGATCGGCGGTCCCCCGATCCGGTACGTCGCCACAGGCGAGGCGACGCTCGTGCCCGAGCCTGCGATCTGGTTCGCAATGCTTCTTATTGGCCTCGCTGGTCTAGGCTTCGCGCCCATCGGCGCGCAAGGACCGCCGTTTCGACCGTGTGGTGGCTGCGCCCGCTCAGACCCGCGCCAGATGTTTGGGCGAGTCCTTGGCGCGCGACGGCGCGTCTTCGAATCCTACGGCGCGCTCGACAATGAAAGCGGCCGCCCCTTCACCTCGGCGTGGATACGCCCGACGTAGAGGCCGATGACGCCGGTCATCAGCATGTTCGCGCCGCCGAGAAAGGCGACAACCACGATCGTCGAACTCCAGCCGCGGGTGAGGCCGGGGTCGCCGGCCGTCCATTGCCCGATCACGACGAGTCCATAGATGATCGCCAGCCCCGAGACCGCGGCGCCGGCCCAGAGCGCGAGGCGAAGCGGCGCGTCTGAGAAGGACACGAGGCCGCTCAGCGCAAGCGCGATCATCTTCCGCAGCGAATATTTGGAGCGGCCGGCCGCGCGCGGCGGCCGATCGAACTTCACGACGGCCTGGCGGAACCCGACCCAGGCGAACATGCCGCGGACAAACCGGTCGCGCTCCGGCATCGCGAGGAAACTGTCGAGCGCCTTGCGGTCAACCAGCCGGAAATCGCCGGCGTTGCGCGGAATTGCGGTGTCGCTCAGCCTGCCGATCAGCCGGTAGAACAGTTCGGCGGTGACCCGCTTGAACCGGCTTTCGCCGTCGCGGGAGGCGCGCTCGGCGCAAACGACCTCGTAACCCTCCTTCCATTTGGCGATCAGCTCGAGAACGACTTCGGGCGGGTCCTGCAGATCCGCGTCCATCACGATGACCGCGCGGCCGGCGGCGTAGTCCATGCCCGTGGTGATCGCGATCTGATGTCCGAAATTGCGGGAAAGCTTGATCAGCCGGTAGCGCTTGTCAGAGCGCGCCTTCCCCTCGATGACGATCGGGCCGGCGTCCTGCGAGCCGTCGTCGACGACAATCACTTCGGCCGGCGCGTCCAGCGCCTCCAGCAGCGCATCGAGCCGCCGAAGCAGGACCGGGACGACGGCTTCCTCGTTATAGATCGGCACAACGAGGGAGTAGGTTGGCGGCATTGCGGGGCGGTCTTTTTTCGGCGAGACCCCGACACTGTTTCGCAAAGGCCTAAAGAAAGACTTTGCGCCGCCGGTCGAGCTACGCGGCTACTCGGCTGGCGGCGGTTCTGCTAGGATGGTTGAAATGCGTTAACCGATACTCGATCGCCGGGAGCAGGACATGGAATATGAAAACATGCCTCAGTCCTCGAATATCGAGGATCGCCGCGGCCAGGGGCGGCGGCGGTTTGGCGATGGGCGGGGGCGGTCTGGGCATCGGCGCGATCATCGTCATTTTCGCCATCAGCTATTTCACCGGCATCTCTCCCCAGGTCTTGATGAGCGGCGCGGAGATGGTCGGCGTCGGCGGGTCCCAAAACCAGGCGCCGCCGCAATCGAACGCCTCGGTCGATCCGAATGACCCGACGCGCAACTTTCTCTCCCGCGTGGTCGGCGGAACGGAGGGCGTGTGGAAGGAGGTGCTGCCGGCGCAGACCGGCGTCCAATACGCGCCCGCGACGCTCGTCATATACGACGGCGCGACCCGATCGGGCTGCGGCGGCGCGCGGTCGGCGATGGGCCCGTTCTACTGCCCGATCGACAAGAAGGTCTATCTCGACACGTCGTTCTTTCGCGACATGAAGACGAAGTACGGCGGCGGCGGCGAATTCGCCTACGCCTATGTCGTCGCGCACGAAATCGGCCATCACGTGCAGGATCTGCTCGGCATTCTCGACAAGGTCGACAACCTGAAGCAGCAGGTGGGCCAGACCCAGGCCAACGCGCTTTCGGTGAGGGTCGAGCTGCAGGCCGATTGCCTCGCCGGCGTCTGGGCTAATCACGCGAACGAGAAGTGGAAAGTCCTCCAACCCGGCGATATCGACCGGGCGATGGCCACTGCGTCGGCGATCGGCGACGACCGGCTGCAAACCGCAGCGCGCGGCTACGCCGTCCCCGACAGCTTCACCCACGGCTCATCGGCAATGCGCCAGCAATGGCTGACCGCCGGCCTGAAGAGCGGCGACATCAATTCCTGCAACACGTTCTCGAACTGAGTTCGGGTCCAGCGTCGGGGTTCGGCTCTCGCCGTCGAGCCGCACGACAGCCGCCGCCGTATGCGCGGCGGCGCCTCGCCGCGCTTTTAAGCAAGGTGCGACCGGATGAAAACGGCGCAAATAGCTGTCTTCGAAAGCCAATCCCAAGCCGCCATGCCGCCGAGCCCAAACAGACGCGGCGCCGACCCAAATCCATGCCAACTCCTCGCAAGGGGCGCCCATTGCCGATTTGAGTGATCTCAAGCGTTTAGTTGCGCCCGGACCTCCGGACGCCCCGGGCGTCGACAAATCGATATTCAGCTTGTAATTAGTGATCGGATTACTTCCTTTCGGCGAACTGGCGCGCCCCGTTTGGCGACATGGCTTCATTCTGAATTATAGAACAATCCGGTTGGATCGGCAACAAAATATTATTTTTTCCAGAATCTGGTCGCCGAGGCGACGGCCGGGTCAACTCAAAGCGAATTGCCTTGGCGCCGGTCGATGGCGTCATTTTGGCGGCGCTGACCCTCGCCTTGGCGGCGGCCGATTCCAATCACCGGCGCTTCCGCGTGCCTTACGGACTTGACGCAATCCTAATCCGGGACTATCTGCTTGTTCATGATTTGTTCCGAGCCGACAGGAAACGGCCGATGACCCAGACCATAACCCACAGTGTCGCGCGCGAGGCGCGCAACAATCCTGCGGCGATCGCGGAGCGGCTTCTGCCCTCTGAGCGGCGGCGCGGGCGGGGCGCGGCGACAAACGCCTCCGGCCGCTTCGAACTCCAGAAGCGCGAGGATTTCGACGACGGCTGGACGCGCGACGAGGCGCCCGAGCCGCTGGCGACCGAGGTGATCTTCGAAAAGCCGAAGGCGATCATCGCCCGCAACGAATCGCCCGACATCCCGTTCGACCGGTCGATCAATCCCTATCGCGGCTGCGAACATGGCTGCTTCTATTGCTACGCAAGGCCCACCCACGCCTATATGGGCCTGTCCGCGGGGCTCGACTTCGAGAGCCGCCTGTTCGTCAAGCAGGGCGCAGCGGAACTGCTCGCACGCGAACTCGCTTCGCCCAAATACCGACCGGCGCCGATCGCGCTCGGCGCCAACACCGATCCCTACCAGCCGATCGAACGGCAATATCGCGTCACCCGCTCGGTGATCGAGACGCTGCAGCGCGCCCGCCATCCGTTCACCATCGTCACCAAATCGAACCTCATCCTGCGCGATCTGACATCCTCAGCGCGGCGGCGCGCGAAGATCTGGTCAAGGTTTTCGTCTCGGTGACAACCCTCGATCGGGCGCTCGCGCGGCAAATGGAGCCGCGCGCGCCGACGCCGCAGAAACGGCTCGAGACGATCGAGGCGCTGGAACGACGCCGGCGTGCCGGCGGGCGTCATGGCCGCGCCGATCATTCCCGCGATCAACGACGAGGAAATCGAGACGATCCTGACCCGCGCCTACGCCGCAGGCGCGCGGGAGGCGAGCTATGTCGTCCTGCGGCTGCCCGGCGAATTGCGCGACATGTTCCGCGAATGGCTGCAGGTCCACTATCCCGACCGGCTCAAGCGCGCCGTCTCGCTGATGCAGTCGATGCGCGAGGGCAAGGACTACGAAGCCGAGTGGGGCCGGCGCATGGCGGGTTCTGGCCCTTACGCCTGGATGGTCGGGCGGCGCTTCGAAATGGCGGCGCGGCGCCTCGGCTACCAGGAGTCGCGGCGAACTTTGCGCACCGACCTCTTCCGCCGGCCTCACCTCGCGGCGCGAGAGGCCGGCGCGCAGCTCAGCCTGTTCTGACCGGCGTCAGGCGGCTCTCCGGAGGGAAGCTGGACGCGCGAAGCGGACCGGGTGAGGGCGAGATCCGCGCGTTCCCTCTTTGCGGCGGGTAGACTAGAAGGCGGCGGGCGACAACGCGCCGCCGCACCCAAGCCGAATGCCGCGCTTCAAGCTCACTCTCGAATATGACGGCGGGCCGTTTGTCGGCTGGCAGCGGCAGGCGAACGGCCTTTCGGTTCAGGAAGCGCTGGAGACCGCCATTTTCGCCATGACCGGCGAGCGGGTCGCCGTCCACGGCGCGGGCCGCACCGACGCCGGGGTGCATGCGCTCGCCCAGGTCGCCCATGTCGATCTGGAGCGGGACCGGGACGCCTGGCGGCTCGGCGAGGGGCTCAACGCCCATCTCGCCGCGGTTCGCGTCGGGGTCGTCAAGGCCGAGCGGGCGGCGGCGGATTTGACGCGCGCCGCAGCGCGATCGCCCGCTGCTTCTCTATCGGATCGTCAACCGGCGCGCGCCGCTGACCCTCGATCTCGGCCGCGCCTGGCGGGTTAAGCCGCGGCTCGACGCCGGCGCCATGCGCGAGGCCGCGCGCGCGCTCATCGGCCGCCATGATTTCTCGACCTTTCGCGATTCCCAATGCCAGGCGAAATCGCCCGTCCGCACCCTCGATCGGCTCGACGTCACGCGCGAGGGCGACGAAATCCGCATCGAAGCGAGCGCGCGGTCGTTTCTCCATCGCCAGGTGCGCTCGATGGTCGGCTCGCTCGTCGACGTCGGCGCGGGGCGCTGGAGCTCGGCCGATCTCAAGGCCGCCCTCGACGCCGCCGACCGTAGTCGCTGCGGCCAGGTCGCGCCGGCGTGCGGCCTCTATCTGGCGCGCGTCGACACCCGGCGGCTAGCGCGCCCTTTTCGCTTGCGGGAGAAGGCGCCCCTCACGCGTTTCGAGTCTCCCGCGGCGCGAGCGGCCCCTC